>NC_017034.1:600000-1200000 GCF_000251105.1 Methanocella conradii HZ254
ACCGCTGCGCGCTATAGACGAAGCCGCTGGTATAAGGGCCGCATGCGGCCACCCCAGAGATGGGGCCCGGCACGACTGGCGCCGCAACTGGAGCGCCTAAAAATGGCTCCGATGCGGCTTCCATAAGCGGCATGCCCGCCTGAGGCATGAGGCTGTAAGGCTGATCAGCGCTATACGGCTGGTTCACGCAGTCCTGGGCGCCAGCCGTGAGCAAGGCCGCATTCAATATAAAGGCACCAAAGAGCAAAGATATGGCGAGACTTTTTACGTTCATCCATAATCCCCTGTGATACGGTTGCCACATAAGAGTAAAACGTTATCCCGTAAAAAGTGGCGTATGTGCCCTAAAAACAAGCAAAAAAGATACAGCGCGCTGGTGGAAGCGATGTCAGGCGAGGACTATACGCACGAGGCGGGCCTGGCCTTCGAGCGGCACGTGATCGGCCTCTTCGGCAAGGATTTTAAGATAAAGTGGATGCGCGAGGGGGCCACGAAGGAGGAGGTGGACTTCAGCCCCGACCTCGAGGTAGAGCACATAGAGACAGGGGACGTTTTCGGCGTGGAGTGCAAGTACCGTGCCTCCCATTTCATGGGCAGGCTGCCCTGGGCCAAGGAGTACCAGCTAAAAAAGTACAGCCGGTACAGGGAGAAGACGGGCAGGCTCCTCTTCATAGTAATAGGCCTGGGCGGCACGCCGGAGAGGCCTGACTACATGTACTGCGTGCCAGCGTGGGAGGCGAAAGCCACCATGCTCGACGTTGACGGGATAAAGCGGCATCGCCGCAGCCCGCTTAGAAGGTTCCGCTGGGACTCAAGGGAGAAGAGGCTGGTATAGGCATATTTTATGTAGTCGCCAGACATATAAAAAGCACTTATGGGATCTATCCTTCTCTTCTCAGACGTGCACGCCGACGTATGCGCCCTCGAGGAGATACTTAGACTGGCTTTTTGTAGCGATTTTTCTAAGCGCTACGGCCCCCTGGAAAAGGCCATAAACCTTGGCGACGTTCTGGAGAGGGGCCACAGCCCCGCGGAGGTGGTCCGCCGCCTGATGGGCCTGAAAGGCCTGGAATCCATCCTGGGCAACCACGACGAGGCGTTCCTGTACGGGATGCCCGTGTCGGGCAGCGACTTCGAAAGCAAGCTCGTGCACGGCGAGTACAGGAGGACGGGGGAGTATAAGGAGTTCTTCAGGGGCATGGGTAAGTGCTACGTTGACGCCAGGAATAGGCTGTACTGCGTTCATGGCGGGCCGATAGACCCCTGCGCGATCACGCCCCCAAGGTCATGCGGAGTCGAGGCGTGGCTTTACACGCAGCCCTGGCAGCGCATCTCGGCATCCAGGTACGTGGACGCGAGCGGCTACCACTATACTCCCGGGGACGCATTCGACGCGGTGAGGCCGACGTTCGGCGGCCCGGGCTTCGCCATAGTCTGCGGCCACGAGCACGAGGAGGCGGCGTACCGCCAGAAGGGATGGGTGGTCGAGGACATCCTCGACACGCTGAAGAGAGCGTACTTCGAGATGGAGGGCAGGAAAGTGCACGAAAAAGCGCTTCCGATCGACGACGACGCCAGCTACCTCGTCCGGCTTGGCATAGCCGGTCCCGAGGGCTACGGCAAAGAAGACAGGTGCTACTTCGGGGTTTTTACAGCGGGGAAAAATCGGGCCATTTACCTGCTTAACTTTAAGCCGGAGAGGCCGGAGCATGGATGATGAGGACATAGTTGCCAGGGCCCGTGAATTATCCGAATCAATCCACAGGGGCCTCGCCCCGAGCCACGATTTCTCGCACGTGGAGCGGGTGTACCGGCTGGCGGAGCGCATCGCCACGTCAGAGGGCGCGGACCTTTTCGTCGTCCGCATGGCCGCGCTCCTTCATGACATAGGCAGGGCGGAGGAGGCCAGGGCGAGCAGCGCAGACGATTGCCACGAGGAGCTTAGCGTCAGGATGGCCTCCCCCATACTGGACGGGCTGGGCGTGTCCGGGGAGAGAAAAGCCGCCATATTACACGCCATCGCCGCCCACAGGCACCGCCGGGGAGAAGAGCCGCGCACGCTCGAGGCCAAGTGCCTGTTCGACGCCGACAAGCTCGACTCGCTGGGCGCGGTGGGAGTCGCCCGCTCCTACCTGTGGCTGGGCGAGCACGGGAGGGGCGTCTACTATCCCGAGGAGGAGTACGCACACGTCGACCCTGAAGATAACAGGGCCGAGGTCGACTCCGCCCAGCGGGAGTGGCACATCAAGCTGAAATACCTCAAGGATAAGATGTACACGGCCAGTGGCAGGAAAATGGCCATGGAAAGGCATGAGCGGATGGCACGAATACTCGACGAGATAGAGAAAGAGGTTAAGGGCGAGCGTTAAGTATCGATATAGAATCTGGAGACCTCGATGGGCGGTATGTCGAAGCCCGTGGGGGCGGTGCCTATTCCCGGGACCTGGCGTGCCCAGTACGCCCTCCAGTCCAGGACCTCCCGCACGGCGCAATCCTTGCATATGCTATACTGCCATATGCCGTCCACGGAGTAGGGCGCGCCGCACTTCTTGCACTTCGCCGTGCGGAACGGGGCCTTTTTAATGAGCCGCTCCTTCTCGGCGGCAGCGGCTGCCTTGAGCTCCTTCTGGATCTCGCCATCCGTATAGGCTTCGCCAAGGTCGTACTGGCCGATCGTGGCGTACTTCTTCAAGGCGATGTCGAAGAGGCGACGGGGCAAGGAAGGCAAAAACCTTTCCAGCACCTCGCTGTAGCCTAGAGACTCGGTGAGCCAGAGCTTTTCCATCTTCTCGTACAATAGAATTGAGCAGTCCTCGCATAGGTCGTAATCCCACTTTGGGCTGGCCGCGAACTCGCGCCCGCACTCCTTGCAGGCGCGCCTATCCTTCATCGAGGTCATACCATCACCCTGCCAGATACTACTTAGCGCTCATAGTATATATTCTTCCATGTGTCGTGCTAAAAGGCATTATATAAAAATGGCTGGTAGGGTTTGGCCCTACCTGTAAGCCTCGGGCGAGGTTTGAACTCGCGACCTCGTCCTTACCAAGGACGCGCTATGCCGGCTAAGCCACCGAGGCATGTAATGCAGAGATGTAACACCTGTCATATTAATATTTCGGTTCTATTGCTGTGCTGAATAATAGGTGTCGTGGGGCTTAAACAAGGACACGCTTGCCGGCGTGCCAGACCATTAAAGGTCTTTAAGAGCAGGCTTCGCATACGTGTAGAAGCCCTCAAGCTTCCTGGCAATCTGCTCACTCTTATTCTTCATGGCGATGCCGACTATCCTTTCCTTCTTCTTAGCGGAGTATTCGGCGGCCTGCATCAACAGCTTATATGATATTCCTCTTGCTCGCCGCATCGCCCATGCAGCGGCCTTCTTCATCCCGTAGGCCTCAAAAACGTAGGCCAAATACAAATGCGAATGATAATCAATGTTGCCCGTATCGGCCATCATGGTGGTAAAAAACCAGTACAGGCCGTTCTCGACGTCGCCTCCTAAAAAGTAAAACTCGCCGAGGCGCCTGCACAACACGCTCTTCACTTTACAGTTCCTTATGCCATCCAGGAGTATCTTTTTAGCCTCCTCGAAGTTACCCTTATCAAAGTGATACGTGGCTGCCCAGTAATAGGGCAGGTAAAAGTCGGGCATCCTACGCATCTCGCTCTCAAAAGTGAAGACCTCCAGCTTATCCACGTTGTTCGGGCTCTGGTAGTCCATGATGGCCTTCGAGAGGGCCGGGCTATCATTAACGTTCCGGGGGTCCTTCACGTCCTTCAGGCTCCCGTCAAACATGCCTGAAACGTCCACGCCCGGGCTTTCCTCGCCCTTACCCATCAACTTATCGAGAAGCCCCATGCATCCCAC
Organism: Methanocella conradii HZ254; assembly: GCF_000251105.1. GTDB lineage: Archaea > Halobacteriota > Methanocellia > Methanocellales > Methanocellaceae > Methanocella > Methanocella conradii. Next base: position 603,872 of record NC_017034.1, read on the forward strand.
CTTTTTATAAAAGTACATCGAGCCATGAGTATTTATTTCTTTTCGAATCAACCTTTCAGTGCGTACAGCTTCCCGCCATCAGTCTTCGCATACACCGTGTCGTCAGGCCCTATATATACCTGCTCCCATCGGCTCCCGTCCCCTGAGCTATACGTGTATTTGAGCGTTCCATCCTTTCCGATGACGTAGAGCACAGGGGATGGCTGGCCGCCGCTATTGGATACCGTGTCGATACATACTATGTCCCTGCCAGGGTATATGAGGGGCGCGGCGCTGCTATTGAACTGCCGATTCCACTTGAGGGAGCCATACAGGTCAAGCGCATAAAGCGTCGCCAGGTCCTTACCAGAGTCTCCGATGACGTACACCGTGTCGTTGTAAACTGCAGGCGTGTAGCTCAGGTTGGCGTTATTAGTGACCACCGGGTTGAACTTGCCTATCATTTCGCCCCGCTCGTTCAGGACGTGGACGGTGCCCCATAGGTAGAAGAGGTATAGGCGGCTTTTCTCGTCTACCACCAGGCTGTACTGGCCCAGGTACGCCATCGAGTGGTCCCAGGTCTGGTTCCCGCTGGCGTCGACATGATACAATACTCCAGAATACTCGTCGTAGACGAGGACGCCCCCAATGCTCGCGGGCCTCAGCCTCATGCTGGCAGTATACTTCTCGCAATAGGAGGACCAGAGAGTGCCGCCATCAGGCGACATGCAGCACAGGTAAACCTCGGCGATGCGGCCCGGAGGGCGCATGAAAAAGTAGACGTTTCCGCTGCCATCCACAACCGGGTCTGAGACCACCAGGGAGGCGCTCCACTTCTCTTTTCCCGAGGCGTCGATGGCCGACAAAATGGCCCCCGATCTGAGGTAGATGGTGTCATCGGGGCCTATGAGCGGCGGATGGTCCATTCCCATGCCTGTCAGCGCTCTCACCGTCCCGTTCTCGTATATGGCGCTGAGGCCGCGGCCCATAGAATAGACGTAGAGCGTGCCGTTATAATATGCAGAGTATAGAACGTCTGGGTACCGGACGGCCCAGATGATGGAGCCTTTCGCATTCACCAGCGAAACGTTGGAGGCGCTTATGACGTAAAGGCTCTCGTTCGCCGGGTATATCTTTAATACCGGGTCGTCTCCCCCCATTTCCCAGTTGAGCGCCGCTCCCCCCAGCCTGTATGCCATGAGGGCTAGGGCGGATATGAAAATAATGATCGCCATAGCCGTGACTACCTTGACGAGCGTAGAGCCTTGCATTTTTAGGTTCCCCGGCGTTACAAAGCCAGTATTATGCGATAATAAAGCCCTAACTTAGATAAACCTTATGTCGTGTTGAGATAGAAAGCTACACTGCGAAAGGTATATGGCGTTCGATGGAGTTCTTTCATCGTCCGGCAGGTGAGCCATACGAGGGTTGCCATCTTTCACGATTACTTCAGCTTTATCGGTGGAGGGGAGAAGCTCGTGCTGACGCTTGCGCGCCACCTTGGAGCTGACGTCATAACGACTGACGTGGAGCGGGGACTCATCTCTAAGATGGGCTTTAGCGACGTGAACGTGCTCAGCCTAGGCTCCCTGGTAAAGGCCATGCCCCTGAAGCAGATACAGGCCACGCTGAAGTTCGCCACATGCGATTTTAGAGGAAAGTATGATTTTTACATTTTCAGCGGAAACTGGGCACACTATGCGGCTAAAAGGCATAGGCCAAACCTGATGTACTGCTATACGCCAGTAAGGGTCTTCTATGACCAGCGCCGTAATACAATTAATTCGCTGAAGAATCCGCTGGCCAGGCTGGCGGCAGCTATCTGGACATCAATTCATAGTCGCTTTGATAAAAAATCCATAAAAAGCGTAGAGAGGATAGCAACAACCAGCAATAACACAGCAAAACGCATCGAGAAGTATTATAATCGTAGGGCTGTGGTCGTATATCCCCCCTGTGATACGTCACGGTTTCATTACCTGTGCGATGACGGCTTTTGGCTGTCCGTAAACAGGCTGTATCCGGAAAAACGCATCGAGATACAATTAAAAGCATTTGAGCGAATGCCTGACGAGCGCCTAATCATAGTCGGTAATAGTGGAAACGGGGACCACTCGGTGGCATATGCCAAAAATTTGAAGGCCATGCTTCCTCCGAACGTGAGCATTTATAGCGACATGCCTGAGGAGAAGCTGATTGACTTGTATGGAAGGTGTAGGGGGGTGATTTCGACCGCTGTTGAAGAGGATTTTGGCATGACCGCCGTGGAGGCTATGGCGAGCGGCAAGCCCGTGATCGCCCCCAGGGAGGGGGGATACCTCGAGTCTATAATAGATGGAGAGACGGGATTGCTCATCGAATGCACCCCAGAAGCCCTCATAAAAGCCGTAAAGACAATATCAAAAGACCCTTCAAGTTTCAAGGAAGCCTGTATCAAGCGAGCCGAAGAGTTCGACGTGAGCGTATTTATAAAAAACATTAAAAGCGTCATACAAGATTCACGGCTATAATAATTTAAAATAAATCATTTCTTATTTCCAGGCCCGGCATTTAATATTGGCATAAAGACGCCTGCATTCCGATAATAAATAGACAAACCCATATAATTATAAAAATAAATGTATACTAAGTGATGGGGCCAGGTGCACTTTCTAAAATCCGTCCATTAGTATCAGTGATCATCGTTAATTATAATGGCAAGAGATTTTTAGATAAATGCCTATCATCCGTAGAAGCCCAGACGTACCGTCACTTCGAGACGATTCTCGTCGATAACGGCTCAACCGATGGGTCGCTAGAGTTTGTAAAGAGTCGATTCCCCGAGGTGCACATCATATCAAATAATGAGAACTTCGGATTCTCAAAGGCCAACAACGTGGGCATATCGGCATCCAGAGGCGCGTTTATCGCTACGCTGAATAATGACACGGAGGCACGGCCCCGATGGCTGGAAGCCCTCGTCGATGTCATGCTATCCGAAGATAACGTGGGCATGTGCGCGTCTAAGATGCTCTTCATGAATAGCCCCCGGGTCATTAACTCAACGGGGATCTGCATCTCAAGGAGCGGGGCGAGCTGGGATAGGGGAATGTTTGAGCCGGACCGTGGACAATATGACTCTATCGAAGAGGTATTCGGCCCGTGCGCCGGAGCCGCACTATACAGGAGAACCATGCTCGATGAGGTGGGGCTATTCGACGAGAGCTTTTTCGCATATATGGAGGACGTCGACCTGGCATTCCGTGCACGCTTAAAGGGCTGGAAGTGCCTTTACGTGCCCGATGCAGTGGTATATCATCACCACGGCGGCACTGCTGGGTACATGTCTGACTTGTCCGTCTATTATGGCAATCGCAACATCATCTGGAACTTCATAAAAAATTACCCTGCACCATTACTTTTGACCTCTTTGATCTGGGCAATAGGCCGTAACCTGGCCGTCTTGCCATACTACGCGTTGAAAGGGCATGGTAGAGCTGCGCTTCGAGCAAAGGTCGATGCCCTTAAAGGACTTCCGGCGATGGCGGCCGGGAGGGCCGGAGGCAAAAGCGATGTATCCAGGTTTATCCATACCTGGGCACGCGTACCGTCGCCTCGAAAGATGCCACCATAAATATTATAAGCTCGTAACGGCCTCAGAACTGCACGGGATGCACACTGTGCCCTGCGTTCGGGGGACGGCCTTTGGAGACGCTTAACATTTGTATAGGAACGTACAGGCTTGCGAAAGGGAATGGCATCGACATATCCGTATACCAGTTTGCCCGTGAGCTTGCCAAACGCCATAACGTGACGATAGCAGTGATGCATAGCGATATGGACCTCCATGAAATAGACGTCCTAAAGTATCGCATCGGCTTTGGCGATGGCATCTTAGGTGCAGCAAAAGACCTCGATAAGCATCACTTCGATCTCATATCGACACATTACTCTCCTTTCGACCTAATCGCATCGCGTACCCGAATACCTCATTACCTGCATGACCCTGGGGTGCCACCTTTCAAGAAGTTGCGGTGGATAAGGGAAAAACGCTTTTGGCTCATCGTGAATACGACCAGGCTCCTTTCTGCAGGCAAAGCGCAGTGCGTCCTCCCCATATCTGACTACCTGGGCAGAGAGTTCAAGAGAAAATACTGCTATGGCGGGCGTATGAAGGTACTGCCCTATGGCATTCAATTTCCAGTGCAGGAACCGTCCGGGGAGGCGGCTTATAAAAAATATGTACTATATGTGGGTAGGCACACTCGGTATAAGGGCGTCCACACGCTTTTTGAGATATTCCGTGAGGTGAAAAAGGAGGTTGGCGACGTCCATCTAGTTACAATAGGCACGCAGGAAGCGGGGTATAAGGAGCGACTGGAGGCCCTGGCCTCGGAGATAGGCGACGTGCACATGCTCGGATACGTGCCGGAAGTGTGGAGCTATTATAAGCACGCGTCCGTATATGCCACTTGCTCTGAGTGGGAAGGCCAGGATAGGCCCGTCATCGAAGCCCAGTATATGGGTAAGCCCGTGGTAGCGTTTAATAATTGCTCGCACCCGGAGGTCGTGTTTCATGGCATGCTTGCTAACGACCGGAAAGAGTTCAAGGACGCCCTGATCAAATATCTAAAAGAAGATAATACGGATATGTCGGCGAGGAAAAAGGTAGAGGAAAAATTTTCCATAGAGGGCATGGCCTATAAATTTATTGATATCGTGAAAGGTGCGACTGATGGCCCGTAAGATAGCAATAGTGGTGCAGAGATATGGCAAAGAAGTGCTGGGCGGCTCAGAGTCGCTGGCCGCCGACGTCGCAGCATGCCTTTCAACAGTCTATGACGTGGAGGTGCTTACCACTTGCGCTAAAGATTACGTCACCTGGAAGAATGAGTTTCCTGAGGGTGCGACAATAGAGGATGGCATAAAGGTCAGGCGCTTTGCCGTGGACCGGCCCAGACATGCTTTATTCAGCTACTGGAATTGGCTATTGATGTATGTACCGCACTTTGAGTGGATGGAGAAGGTGTGGATTCGCATGCAGGGTCCCTACTCATCCGGGCTCATTAACTATGTGAAGGAGCGACGCAATGAGTATGACACGTTCATCTTCGTGACCTATTTGTATGGGACGACCTTTTATTGCCTCCCTCATGTCGCCGAGAAGGCGATACTGCTGCCTACCGCCCATAACGAGCCTTACATTCACTTTAGGATTTATCGTGACATCTTCGGGGCTGCAAAATGGCTGATTTTCCTGACGGAGGAAGAAAAAGCGCTCACTGACGGCATATTTGGCACAGAAAAGAAGGGGACGGTCATCGGAGCCCCTATTAAAGAATTGGAAGCATTCGCCAACGGCTTCCGCGAGAAATATGGCATATTTTCCCCGTTTATATTGTATGTTGGACGGGTGGATAAGCTCAAGAATGTGCAAGTTTTATTAAATTATTTTGAGCGATATCGCATGGAGCGGAAGAACGACATAAAGCTCGTATTATGTGGCTCGGGGCCTTTGAAGGTGAGCCAGGATGGCGTCGTGTGCACCGGATTCATGCCGGAAGAGGATAAGTATGGTGCCATTAGGGCAGCTATAGCCGTTGTACTTCCATCGCGGTACGAGAGCTTTTCATATTCCATGCTAGAAGCAATGCTATGCTGTACTCCTACGCTGGTAAACGGTGAATGCCATGTGCTCAAGGGGCATTGCGAAAAAAGTAGGGGAGGCATGTGCTATAATTCTTATGAAGAGTTCAGAGATGCCCTTGACGCCGTGTTAGGCGATCCAGGCTTACGCAAGCGTATGGGCGAGGCGGGAAGGGCATACGTCATGGAACATTATTCTATGGACGCTGTAAGGAAAAAATATATAACGACTATAGATGATTTAATAAATGGCTGGCAAAGGACTTCTTAATTTTTTTAGGTGAGCGGCATGGTAGGTATAAAGGAAATATGGGAATATCGCGGCTTAATAAAAAAGCTTGCCATCACTGACCTCAAGGTTCGCTATAAGAACTCAGTGCTTGGCATACTCTGGTCGCTCCTGCAGCCGCTCATGATGTTTCTCGTGTTACTTATTGTATTCACGGGATTGATGCTTAACCGCTCCATCGAGCATTATCCGCTTTTCCTATTATTGGGCATCATTGGATGGGGCTTTTTTGATAAGGCCACCGGGTTCAGCCTCGGCAGCGTCGTGGGAAAGCCACAATTGGTAAAAAAGATATACTTTCCCAGAGAAGTGCTGGTAATTAGCGCTTGCCTGACTGCGCTTATGATGTCGCTAATCGAGTTCATCGTGTTCGGCTTTTTCATGCTGGCCTTCGGCGTGCTCCCAACGTGGCTGGTCATATTCTTCCCCATCGTGTTATTGATCGAATTTATGCTAGCTCTGGGCGTCTCTCTGGCGATATCATCATTAAACGTGATATGGCGGGACGTGCAGTGGATATGGCCGGTCGTCATGCAGGCGGGGTTCTTTTTAACTCCCATCATGTACTCGCTTGACTTGTTCAATGGAATCCCACATGCGTGGGTATTGCAGCTTAACCCTATGACCGCCATCCTTGACTCGATGCGATATATCTTTATTAATAGGCCAGCCCCTATTCTAAATGACATGGCGTATGCGACAGCCTTCGCACTTGTTATGATGGCTATAGGAGTGTTCATTTTCAGTAGGCTTGAGCCCAGGTTTGGGGAGGAGGTATAGCCTTGTTCCAGAAGCAGGCCATGTTAAAGAAAAATGCGAGTTCAGAAAAGCCCGCTATCATCGTAAAAAACGTCACCAAGGAGTTCATCATCCCCCACGAGCGGAAGACGACTCTCTTTGAGAACATCAAGGGCGTCTTCAGGCCCTCCATCTATGAGACTTTCACCGCGCTCAAGGATATCAGCTTTACCGTGGAAAAAGGCGAGTCCATCGGCATTATCGGGGACAACGGGAGCGGAAAGAGCACTTTACTCAAGATCATCTCTAGAATATTGAAGCCCACGAGAGGGAGCGTGGAAGTGAATGGCCGCATTACACCTTTTCTGGAGCTTGGCGTTGGATTTCAGCCCGACCTGACGGCGAGGGAGAACATCGAGGTGTACAGCACCATCATGGGACTCTCCGAGAAGGAGATTGCAAAGAATATCGATAATGTGCTGGAGTTTGCAGGGCTGACAAAGTTTCGGGATACGAAGCTTAAGAACTTTTCGAATGGGATGCAGGTGAGGCTTGCGTTCGCCACCGCCATTCAGAAAGAGCCGGACATTTTGCTGGTGGATGAAGTGCTAGCAGTTGGGGATATTGACTTCCAGCAGAAATGTCTCGACGTTTTTACGGAGTATAAGAAGAAGGGCGTCACAATGCTGTTTGTGTCACATGATCTTGGGGCCGTGAGGCGGTTCTGCGATAAGACGATATTGATGAAGAATGGTGAAATGCTGGCTTACGGGAAGACTGGCGACGTCATTGATCGGTACGTGTATGGTGTTGATAAATCGGAAGCGAAACCCAACATCCAAAAATGTGATATGCAACAAAGCGATGAAATGTCTAAGTCACAGGATATTAATCAAAAATTGGAAAAAAAAGACAGATGGGGAAATCAAAAAGTCGTTATCACTGCAGTCCAGCTAATGGATAAATACGGTGGCGAGAACGATAAGTTCAATAGCGGAGACCCGATGAGGATCCGCATCTCGTTCAATGCAAAGGATCCAATCGATGATCCGGTATTTGGCATTGCTATTTATAACGATAGTAATATTTTATGTTACGGCACGAATACAGATATCCAAGGATTATCCCTCGGAACCATATGGGGAAATGGTATTATTGATATCGCCATCCCGTCGCTCTCGCTGTTAACAGGAAAATTCCTGCTGACAGTAGCAGCCCACGCGAAAGACCACGTACCATATGATTGGCATGATAAAAAATACTCTTTCATCGTGGTTAGCACAAATAGAGTTAATGGAATCTTAGATCTGAGGAGTGAATGGATATATGGGCAACAATCTTGAAACCGAAGAGATAAATGTTGAAGAGATCATGAAAAAGATAAAAGAGAACGTGTATAAGAAAATGGCGCTCGCCCAAAATACTTTAGAGCCTCGTGGGGCCGCTTGCATTGACTCTGTGCCCGAAAACGCCGATCTAGCATATATCCGAAATAACTGGTATATTCATAATAATGATTACAAGATATCATCCCATAGAAAATTTGTGGGGCCCGTGCTTATCAAAGGCAGAGAACTGGTACTTGGGGAAATCAAGAGGTATATGGATCCAATCATTTCTAGGCAAAACGATTTCAATTCCCATGTGGCCAACGCAATTGTCGATCTCAATAAAGAGCGCATAAACCTGGCTCGCCAGACGATGGACAATATAGCCGTTATCATAGATTCTCGGACGGATGAGATTAAGAATGAGATAAAATCTCAGATAAAGGCTGACATACAGGCTATAAACGAGCAAACGCTGGCGAGTATCAAAGCCTTAAATGAACAGACAACTGCAAATATTAGTGCAGCAAATGAAAAAATGATGACGAGCATCGAAGCGCTGAAGTTCGAGACCGAGTCTTTGATAGAGGATCGCATTGGAAAATTAAAGGTAGAAGTTTCCAACGATGCGAATATAAAGGTAAAGGAGGTGCTGTCCGACATAAATAAGGATATCGAAAATAAGGCATGGCTTGCCGGATTATTGGAACGAAGGATAAATGATCGGCTCGAAGTCTCTAGTACAGCAGGGAAAGGAGAATCGATTAAAGACATAAACTATTTTGTCTTCGAGGAGCGGTTTAGAGGCTCGTCGAATGATATCAAACAAAAGCAAGCAATTTTCCTGCCTTATTATAAAGGCTGCAAGAACGTCCTAGACATCGGCTGTGGCAGGGGCGAATTTTTAGAAATGATGCGAGAGAATGGAATCGTGGCCCGAGGTATCGATATCGACGACGACATGATCGATTATTGCCAGTCGAAAGGGCTTGATGTCGAAAAGATTGATGCTATAGCATATTTGGAGCGGATTGAAGATAAAAGCCTGGATGGTATCTTCATTGACCAGGTTATAGAGCACCTTGAGCCTGAATATTTAATTAGGATGCTAAAGCTATGCTTTGATAAGCTTAAGTTCGGATACTATCTCTGCGCCGAAACCGTGAACCCCCTTTCTCTGACTTCATTTGCAAACTTTTACATCGATATGACGCATAAGCGCCCTGTTCACCCGGAAACGCTAAGGTTCTTATTTTCAATGGCGGGCTTCAGGGAATTGGAAGTGAAGTTTACCGCCCCTGTCGAAGACCGATTCAGGCTAAAAAAGATAGATATAGGCTCGGGGCTTAATGAAAATGAGCAAAAGGCATTTACGATCTATAACCAGAATATTGACAGGCTGAATGATATGCTCTTTGGGTACCAGGATTACTCGGTTATCGGCAAGAAATGACCTGCGGAGGAATTGGCGATAAAAATACTCATTTGTCATGAAAGATTCCTGTTTCGCTATGGCGTCGACCGGGTATTGATCATACTAGGAAAAGGACTAAAGGAAAAGGGCCATACTATATATTTCATGGGTAACCGATTTGACCGTGAGATACTACGCCCCATAGCATCTCGGATCATAGAAGTTCCTGCTGGCAACGATTTCTTAGCTCAGAACGAGTTTACGCTAGAATGGTTGAAAAATAATTGGCAAAAAATTTTTAGCTCAGATGACCGACCCGATATTGTGGTGGTTGGCGGGTGGCCATTCCTTAAAGCTATACCATTTTTCCGCGAGAAGGGTTGTAGAGTGGTCTTTTCCGATCATGGCATTGTTCCACTATCAGGATACTCAGGTAGCCAGCTTATTGCGCTCAATAAGCTAAAAATGCTCAAAAAGCAATATCTGGGTGATTCTACAGCCATCGTAGGGGTTAGCGATTTCATAGTTAGGTCTCAGAGTCTTCCGTATGGAACTGGAAAAGGCGCGCTAATATGCCATATATTGAATGGTGTGGACCATTTAGATATGGGCTTGTGGAAAGCTGAAAGTCTGCATATGAATAGACAGACCGAGCAGGCGCTCAATAAAGTTAATGCACTAAAAGCGGAAGGAAAAAAAGTGATCCTTCTATTGGGCAGATGGGAAATCAATTGCTATAAGAACGTAGAAGCCGCTTTTGATATCATGCCAAAGATTTTGAAGGTCATACCAGAATGTGTCATGGTGGTATTGGCAAATCCGGAAGACGTTACTCTGCCCAATGGCATGCAAGAATGTATCATACCAATCGGATTCCCCGACGATAGCGGGCTAAAAAAGATCATGACACAGGTCGACCTCGGGCTCTCAGTTTCCCGGTGGGAAGGTTTTAACCTACCTCTAGGAGAGATGCAGTGGCTTAACCAGCCTGTTCTTGCATTTAATATTGGTGCCCACCCGGAGGTCATCGTGCATCCTTGGTACTTATGTGAGAATAACGACGAGATGGCTGAAAAGGCGATCAAGATACTCAGTGGCGACGGTCTCGATGAGGATGCTAATAAGCGGTCGCTGGAGAAGTTCCACTCGTATTTTACGTGGAGCCGGGCTATCAAAGAATATAGCGACCTTTTTGAAAAGCTGCTAAATGATAATGTCGATCATCATGTGGTAAAACCATTACGACTTATCATCGACGTGACCAACGCTTCGAAAGACCCTGCTAATTCCGGTGTGATCCGCGTCACACGCCGCTTGAGCAGGGAATTGCAACGCTACATAGATCCGATTTTCGTTATCTGGGATGAGGCCATCCAAGGCTATGTATTGCCCACAAGGTGCGAATACGAACAGCTGGGACAATTCAACGGGCCAATCATCACAGATGAGCGTCGTATATCCCATGACGGATACAGGATAACCTTACAAGACTATTTACCTATAACAAGCAACGACCCGGCATGGCTGTTGTTCACTGAAACAGTTGATGAGACGCATGCTCGTATTGTCCGCCGGTACGCTAGGCAAAATGGCATTCACTTGGCCGCGATTTTTTATGATGCCATACCTATTATAAACCCCGAGATGTGCAAGGACATGATGATTAAGAATAATCATGCTAATTATATGAAAGGGCTGGCGGAATGTGATGTAGTCATCCCCATATCGAAGTTCTCAGCTGAATGCCTCGAGCGTTACTGGCATAATAACCATATTACTGGCACTAAAGTATATCCAAATATACTTCCAGGTGAATTCGGTGGCTATCCTAGGATAAATGAGCCTCAAAAGCCTGAAAAGATAGATATTCTGTGCGTATCGACGCTAGAGCCACGGAAAAATCACCGTAAGCTCCTGGAAGCTTGCCTGCTCATGGAAAAGGAGCATCCAGAGTTAGATTGGAGCTTAACACTGGTTGGTAACCGCTCTGCAGGGTCGCAGGATATTGCTGATTATGTCGAATCTATATCATCTAGACACAACCGCATTAAATGGTTGGGCGTTGTCGATGATAATACATTACATAGATTATATATGAAGGCTGCCTTTACCGTATATCCGTCAATAATTGAGGGGTTCGGCATGCCTATATTAGAAAGCATATGGCATGGAAAACCGTGCATCTGCTCTAGCGACGGCGTGATGGCAGAACTAGCCTCCGAAGGCGGTTGCCTCACGACGAATGTCCATGATGAAAAGGCATTGGCCAATGCGATATATAGGCTGGCGACAGATAGGGGATTATTAGCCAGATTATCTAAGCAGGCGATCGAACGAAAGATACGCTCATGGAATGATTATACGCTCGAATTTTTATCGATTCTTAGTCGGGAAAGCACCGTACAATCTCAACCAAGCGAAAATGACTTAGAAAAAATCCCATATCCAGACTATAAGTGCGATAGATTATGGATGGACCATCCAGAGCGCTTAGCCTTAGCATCTATCTTGTCGATACTAACGCCATTATGCTGCATAGAGGTTGGACCGTATAATGATGAAAGCCTTTTGCTCATCTCACAGCATTCTAAAATTGTATTTTCGATAAATAACGGCCCCGAGGTCCCCGATAACTTAAAATACCCGAAGAACGTGACATTCGTGAGCGGACCACCATCTTATGCACTATCTATATTACTAACAGAATTAGATCATTTTGGAATTGGCGTAGACCTTATATTAATCAATGGATGCCGGTGTGGGGAAGAGGTCAAGGCCAACTTAAACAGCGTACTCACATTCGTCCCGAAAAAGCCCCTGATAGTGCTAGTGAATGATAGCTATAACATGGATGTGAGGAAAGAGCTGATTAATATGAATTGGAATGGTTCACCATATGTGTACCTCGTCGATCTTGACTTTATACCAACCTTTGATAGACGGATACATGGAGGCCTGGCTCTAGTATATCTAAAGCCAAATATCCGAAAAGGACCTTTAATGAGGAATATATACGAGTGCTAAATAATCAGGGTTAATGAGTATGGGAAAAAAAATCATCATTTGTAGTAATGTATACCCCCCAAACTTTATAGGCGGGGCAGAACTCATTGCACACCAGCAAGCGAAAATGCTGGCTAAACTTGGAAATGAGGTCATAGTCTTTGCGGGTGATCAACATGCTCCCGGAGAAAGGCATGCATTAAGAATAGAAATGTATGAGGGCCTGACAGTATACAGGATAAAGTTGACTCCGGAGGATTATGCTTCAAATTGTATAAATTTTACACATCGAGCCGTAGAAGACCGCTTTTGCGAATTACTAGATAGCCTTTCGCCCGACATTGTACATTTTCATAACCTTATCGGCCTGTCTGTGGGCTTGATCAGTTTGGCCAAAATGAATGGTGCGAGGACTGTCGTTACACTTCATGACCACTGGGGATTTTGTTTTAAAAACACAATTATCCGACGTGATAGCGAGATTTGTACAAGCTTTACGGAATGCAAGGAGTGCATGCCATATATTCAAGATGAAATGGGAAAAAACCTTCCGATATTGATGCGAAGCGACTACATTGCCATGCAAATGCGTTACGTTGACGCCTTCATCTCGCCAAGCCAGTATCTCGCCAACGCGTATATCAAAGCCGGCTTTCCACGGGAGAAATTCCATATCATATGGTATGGCATTGATATCGAGCGGTTCTCCGGTATACAAAAGATACCGAATAATGGATTTATGCGGTTTACATTCATAGGATATATAGGCAAGCATAAGGGTGTCCATATATTATTGAATGCTCTTAAGCACATCAACGCGAAGGGTCAGATAATCGTAAACATCGTAGGCGAGGGCGACCTCCTTAGTGAGTTTAAGCAGATGGTAAAGTCCGCTGGCCTAGATGGCATCGTTAGGTTCTGGGGTAAGATCAACGATGTTGAGAGAGTCTTACGTGAGACGGATGTCTTGATCCTACCTTCTATATGGCCTGAAAACCAGCCAGTCACAATCACGGAGGCTATGGCATCAAGGACAGCGGTGATAGCTTCACGCATCGGTGGTATCCCTGAGCTCGTTGACGAGAGAAAGACCGGTTATATGTTTGAGCCTGGTAATTCGAGAGAGTTAGCAGCTAAAATGTCTGAATTCATATTGCACCCTGATCTTGTTAAGACATTCGGCGATAACGCTTATAAAAAGATTGAGAGCAATACGCTTGAAAGACAAGTGAAAGAAATTTTACGGGTTTATGAAGGAATATCGCCCGATATGCAGAAAATGCTTCCTAAGGATATACTGATCGCTTGTACAGGTAGTGAGATGAACTCTTGCTGTACCATGGCAATGCTTAGCTTTCATAACAATAGGCGAGAGAGCAAATATTATTTTATTATGAGCGATTGGCTCCGAGACGGACAATTTAAATATGTAAAATTGCTATGGGTCGTTAGTAAAGACGCAAATAGAAAGACGATTATAGCAAGCCTTAAGGATGGTATTCCATTGCTTGTTCCCTGTGCCAACAGCGAACTCAAAGCCTTATGTAAGAGCATGAACTGTGGATTATACTATTGTGATGCTCTGGAAGCAGAAGCTTGCCTCGAATACATAGTTGATCACGAAAAAGAACGCGTGGCGCTCGGGAAAATGGGATCGAAAGCTTACTATAAATATGGTGAGAGCCTGTTAATGTTGAACACTCCGTTGGTAAAAACGAAAAGTTAAAAATTCGACCTATATAAGAGAATATGTTTATGACTAGGTGATTATGTGATAAAAAAGATCTTGGTAACTGGAAGCAATGGCACGATAGGGACACGACTCTGCGAAAAGTTACTATCGTGTGGATATGAAGTTTGTGGTGCTGACATAAAGCCTAACAAATGGAACCGGGAGATTGATAATCTTACGACGATTGTCGATTTGAGAAGGAAGGAAGACATCGCAAAATTGCCAAAGGACATCGACCTAGTAATACACTTGGCTGCAAACGCGAGAGTATATGACCTTGTCCTCGATCCATCCTTAGCTAGAGATAACATCGATATGATTTTCAACGTCTTGGAATATTGCCGTATTAACAAGATTAAAAAATTCATTTTCTCATCGAGTCGAGAGGTATATGGTAATTCAGACAAGATCATCTATAAAGAGGATGATGCATCCTTCGACCGAAGCGAGAGCCCATATAGTGCTTCTAAGATCGCCGGCGAAGCGCTGGTGCGCTCATATCATCGTTGCTTTGATATCGATTTTATTATACTAAGATTTTCTAATGTTTATGGAATGTACGATGATAGCAATCGTGTCATACCATTATTCATCAAGCTGACCAAAGAGAAGAAGGATCTCGAAGTATATGGCGCAGATAAGCTACTTGATTTCACATATATCGATGATACGGTGAACGGCGTGATCAGCTGCATCGAAAAATTCGACCAAACAAAGAACGACGTATATAACATCGCCTCGAATACGGGTATTAAAATCATAGACGTAGCGAAAATAATTCAGAATGTTATGGGTAGCGATAACATGATCTTTGTGAAAGAAAATAGGACTGGCGAGGTAGTGAAGTTCGTTGCCGATATTTCTAAAGCCAACAAAAAGTTAGGGTATAGGCCGACTGTGAACATCAAGGATGGCATCCAGGCATCCGTTCGATGGTACTTGAATTTCTACAGTTCGGAACAGACTTGAAGTCCTTTTATTAGCATGGAGATCAATGGTATTAATTGATTCTACCGTTGTCTTTCCTCTATTTTCTCAAACAAAAATTTTTGCTGATGGCCTGATCAAAGGTGTATAGCATAAAGGATAAGATGACAAGGTTTACTGCGAAGAATAAATAATTATTTGGATAAGGCCTAACCATGGAACGTGGACTGAATTGTATAGAAGCATCATAGATGCAGGCCAGGGCAGCGTTAATATTTTGTTGTAATTTATATTATTAGCCCTGTATCAATTGGATTTTCTTCCAGGTATAAGCTTGTACTTTGTTTTCCATTTTTCATCGCGGTCCATGAGCAAGGTACCGGCGAGCTAGTATGTGTCGTTGGGGAAGGCTCTAGACACTTTGCCTCGTTGTTTAAGCTTATGATTCGTGTTCTCGAGGAGGTTGGTGGTCCTGATCTTACTCTAATGGTGTTTTGGAAAGGCCATGTAGTTGAACAGGTCCCTTGTAATGCTGGTCTATCATCCTCGCTGCCTCGGAAAGCCCATCCCTAGTAGTTGTTTTGATAAGGTCATCATTGCATTGGGGTCTTCCCTGCAACCCCTAGTCCGTTCTGCTATCTCTTTCCGCCTCTTTTGGGTATCTTTTTCAGCACGTTCCTCACGAAGTGCACCTGGCAGTACTGCCATGAACAACCGGGGAAGCAGTTCTCTACGGCCTTCTTTATGCCCCGGTGGCCGTCGCTAATAGCCAAGAGGACGCCTTACAGGCCTCATCTTTTCAAATCCTCGAACAGCATTGTCCAGAACTCCTCGCTTTCTGATTCGCAGGCCCTGGCCCTGAGCACCCGCCTGTACCCGTCCATGCCAACGCCGACCGCGATCAACAACGCCTTGCTAACATACTTGGCCCCACCAGGACGTGGAAATACACTGCGTAAACGTACATACACGGTCCTGCCCAACGGCATACTGAGGAATTCGCCTACCTGCCCGTCCAGCTCCTTGCTAGTCTTCGACACGCTCGCAGAGAACCCATCAATACCCAGTTGAGAACGTCTTCTATCTCCTGGTACTGATTCCTTATAGGCAGGATTCTCCAACAAGGCCTAGCACCGCTTTCTCGACCCGCGAATAAACTCGAACACCACTGTTTTAAAATCCTCCTCCCGGAACTGGGGCTTCTTCCCTACTCCCCATACAAAGCGGTCAACCCCCGCTGCTTATAGCCATTACGATGCAACCTACGACCGTCACTCCTCTCATAAGCAGCCCATCCGGCTTGAGCCCCCCTCCGCCTCCACCTACATGATAGAATTGTAGACCCAGGCAAAAACATTCTTAATGCCGTCATCATCCTGCCCAAAATACTTAATGAACAAAAGCAGGATATCCATTAACTATGTATTCATATCTTTGCCAACCCCTAATACAATATATGAATACATGGCAATAATATAATTAGAGCAAATAATTAACACTACCTTAATAGCATCTTACGGTAGAAAAATTCCGACATGCAGCCTGCATGGAAAACAAGTAAAAATAAAAAGGCATTCAAGCGCTCCGAAACAATTTTACAACACCCTAATTATTAGTATAAACGATATCTACATTAAGTATTCCATATTTGCCGTTGAAGGCAACTTTAAAAATGTATTAAAAAAAGAAAAAGGAAGGGAATAGCTCCCTGTTTAGATAACGTTCACGTTCACACTATAGATTTCGCCGAACCATTGGTGGCCTTCCCATACCATCTGGTAGGCGGGGTGATAAGTGCCCGCTGCGGGCGCTGTTACATTGAAATTCCATGTGTATGTCTCGCCTGGACGCACTATTCTATCAGGTGAAATAGCGATTCTGATTGGAGCGAACTTTGATGCATCGCCGCTGCCGTCGCCAACGGCGCCCAGTCTGAACTGAGTGGACTCAGACCATGGAACGTTACCCGTATTTTTCATCGTGATAGAAGCGGTAGCTTGCTGACCTTCAACCATCGAGTCCGGTATGTCAATAGATATTACCTGGGCATTAGCAAGCACAGGTACTGTTATAGTCTTCGTAGCTATTCCACCGAACCACTGCTTCCCTTCCCATACCATCTGATATTGTGGTTTATATGTGCCTGGTGTGGAAGGGGCTGTCATTGTGAAGTTAAAGGTATATGTTTGGCCAGGCTGTATCGTCGTACCTGGGGGTAGCGAAAACCTGATAGGGCCAAACTTGCTCGCATCCCCACTGCCGTCGCCCACAGCACCCAAACGGATCCGGCTATCCTCGGACCACGGGTAATTACCCGTGTTCTTCATCGTGACCGAAGCAATGTACGACTGACCAGACTCAAGGCTATCAGGCAAGTTATAGGATATAAACATGGAGTCAGGCGTGGGTTGAATCACGTTTATGCTCTTTGTTAATGTGTCGCCATACCATGCATGGTGTTCCCATACCATCTGGTAGGCGGGGTTATACGTGCCAGCGGTATTGGGTGCGGTCATTGTGAAGTTAAAGGTATATGTTTGGCCAGGCTGTATCGTCGTACCTGGGGGTAGCGAAAACCTGATAGGGCCAAACTTGCTCGCATCCCCACTGCCGTCGCCCACACCACCAAGATTCATATCATTATAAGTCCATGGCATATTACCAGTATTTTTCACAGTCACAAAGACAGGATATTGTTGGCCAGTGTACATGTTAACTGGGATATTACTATTAACCATAGCGGCATTAGGCCACATCGATACGACTGTATTATTGGCTACTTCACCGAACCATTGGTGGCCTTCCCATACCATCTGGTAGGCGGGGGGATAAGTGCCCGCCGCGGGCGCTGTTACATTGAAATTCCATGTGTATGTCTCGCCTGGACGCCCTATTCTATCAGGTGAAATAGCGATTCTGATTGGAGCGGACTTTGATGCATCGCCGCTGCCGTCGCCAACGGCGCCCAGTCTGAACTGAGTGGACTCAGACCATGGAACGTTACCCGTATTTTTCATCGTGATAGAAGCGGTAGCTTGCTGACCTGATATGATCGGCGCTGGTATAGAAGCTGAAACAAGCTGCGCATCCGGAACATAAATCACGTTTATGCTCTTTGTTAATGTGTCGCCATACCATGCATGGTATTCCCATACCATCTGATAAGTCGGGTGATACGTACCAGCCGTACTAGGGGCGGTCATTGTGAAGTTAAACGTATATGACTGGTCAGGCTGTATCGTCGTACCTGAAGGCAGCGAAAACCTGGTAGAGCCAAACTTACTTGCATCTCCACTACCATCCCCCACACCACCCAGATTCATACTACCATAAGTCCATGGCATATTACCAGTATTTTTCACGGTCACCGAGACATTATAGGATTTCGTTGCTAACATTGTATCAGGGATCGTGTTACTTACTACAATAGCTCCCGGCCACATTGATGTGACAGTTTTGTTAGTCATTTCGCCAAACCATTGGTGGCCTTCCCATACAAGCTGGTACTTCGGTTTATAAGTGCCAGCGGCAGGCGCAGTTACATTGAAATTCCAGGTGTAATTCTGGCCAGGCAATACGTTAGCACTGGGCGACATGGCAATCCTGATGGGAGAGAACTTCGCCGCGTCACTGCTACCGTCTCCTACGGCTCCGAGATAAACCCCATTGTTCGAAGACCAAGGCATATTGCCAGTGTTTTTCATGGTTATAGATACAGGGTAACTATAACCTGCGATCATCGTGTCATTCATATTCGAAGCTATAACCGTGGAATTTGGCGAATATATGACGTTTATCGTGTTATTGACCATCGGTCCGAACCACTGGTAATTTTCCCATACCATCTGGTACTGCGGCTTGTATATACCTGGAGTGGAAGGAGCAGTCATCGTGAAATTCCACGTGTAGAACTGGTTAGGCTGTACGACGGCATATGGCACCAGGTCGAACCTGGCGCTGCCGAACTTTGCGGCGTCACCGCTACCGTCGCCCACTCCGCCCAACCTTATGCCGTTTGCATACGTCCAGGGTATGTTGCCAGTATTCTTCATTGTTATGGATACATTGTAGGATTTTCCGGCTTCCATCGTAGACGGTATGGTGTTGGTTTGGACATAAGAGCTTGGGGCCGCTACTAATACTGCAGCCTTCCAGGCATCGGCGCGCCCGTAGCCATAGATATTATCATATCCAGACGTTCCTAGGTCGACGGCACTATTATAGATTAAATTTTTAATTTCTGTATTGCTCTTCGTCGGGTAAAGGCTCCAGAGCTGAGCTGCAATTGCAGCCACATGCGGAGCGGCGGCGCTCGTGCCATAGAATGGATTTGAGAATCCGCCAGATCCCGTCACGCTCACTCCATCGATACCACAAATATCAGGTTTTTGTCTTTGTTGGCTGGGGTAAGTTATTGTAACCGGGCCCTGGCTTGAGAAGGACTCAATACTATTAGGATTGGATGCTGGGATTGCGCCTACTGATATGACGCCAGGGACGGCGGCATGCCCGAATATTGAGTCAGCAGTATTCGTATTATAAGATTCAACATAGTTCCTACCTATGAAGGTGTATACTTCCAGCATTTTAGTCTGTGCTGCCCCATAATTATTTTCAATGTCGAGCTCAAGCCTCGCATTATAATCAAGAGTATTAGTCCATGTAATGTATTCTATAGGGTTTTGGGTGCCGCTTTGTACATTAATACTATAAGCTATAGGATATCCATGGTATACGCCACCAGTGTAATCATATAATAATAGGTCGTAATCGTTGCTTGATGCGCCCCAAGGGTCATTCCACTCGAGGAATACTTCTATTGTCCCGCCTTTAGGGACATCGTAATACATGTATTTATTTGTTGTTGATGTTCCGTGGCTAAAGTCATTAAAATTATAGCCATCATTATAGTACATGCCTTGGTAATGCCCCTGAGCATAATTACCGGCCGATTTCACATATATTATATGATTGTTGTTGACTATATTGTTTATATAAGTTGCAATAGTTCCGTCCTGGAAGTAAGGCTCACCTAACCATGCGATGTCATCACATATTATAGTACATCCATTATTGACAAGCTCATCGACCGCGTTATTAAATGCAACCGTGTTACTACCATAATCATGAAAATATAACTCTGCATCAGGTGCCATATCATGAACTATCTCAAGCATAGCCGTGCCCTCATCGCCACCTATAGTATTGCTCAGGATATGAAGATTGGAAGGCAAATCGCCTGTGGCTACAGCATTAGCATAATGATCAACTCCATCAGAGATAATGCCAACTTTGACCCCTTTACCTGTTGCATTTAGCTTAGATCGCAAATCTGATGAATGTAATATAGAATCACCTTGTGTGGTCACTGATCCAGAATTTACTATGGGAGGCATAACTGTTTGAATGCTGCGTACCCCATCCAGCGACGCTAAAGTCTCAAGTTTTTTGACCTCTACCCATGCTACGGCTATATGATTCGTCTCATCCCTATCGGTGACGTTCCACGCATATGCATCTACTATACTAGTATTGAATGATGGATTAAGATAGACATATACATATACAAGATCGTTTGATAAAGTATCATTACTTGATTGAATAGTAGCTCCGGGCACGACCGAAAGCTGGTTTAATCGCATCATGTTAGCACGAATATCCTCGCGGCTCTGGCCTGGAGGGATAAAGTCACTATTGATAAGCTCTAAGAGATCCGTGCTAAGTTTCTTTTGGCCTGGCGTCAAGCTGAATTTATCAAACTCCCCCTTGGCGAGGGCTTGAGGCTCATATAAAACATTTGATATGGTCTCGTTTAGCTTTCCTGCATTACTGGTGCTTGAGACATTTGTATAAGCTTGATTTGAAAAATTCGAGCTCCCCTGCGCAATATATATTGTAGACATTATAATAGAAATACTTAAAATGGTTATTAACATCATCCTTAAGTATTCTTTACTTAAATTCATACCTAATATTCCCCACTTAATTATTTATTTGATTACCATTTTTATATTGAGTAAATCATCTTCACACCTCGTTTTTCTTTTTTGTCTGCGTTATTTTACTCCCTTCCTCACTGTTAATTCGATCAGATGATCGAATTAGCTAGTTTCATAAAAATATTTAAAAATTTTTTATTAAATCAACAATTATATCATATTTTGTGATACCCCATAATTGTAAAACTTATTATTATCATACAAGTATTTAATTATTATCTTTAATGCTTATGTTTGAGGGTTTTGAAATATCTATGTATTAGCTGTGTTTTAAATTTATATTAGTATGCTTATGTTTGTATAGTAAGTGTTATATACTTTGAAGCCAGACTACTGGCATGTCTTATTTGTATAATCAGGGCTTCAAGCAGTATTATGACGAGTTTCTTAGGCAGGATGACAGGCTTGATCTTGTGAAGCAGGTTATTGATTGGGAGGCTTTCCGGCCTATCATTGCCCGTGTTTTTGATGATGGGCCTGGCAAGGCGGGGAGGCCTCATAATGACGAGGTGGTCATGTTCAGGTGTCTCGTATTGCAGGCCTGGTATGGGTTGAGCGATCCTGGATTAGAGCAGCAGTTGAAGACGAACATTTGTTTCATGAATTTCGTGGGCTTCGACGCCCATATTCCGGATTACAGTACGGTGTGGAGGTTTCGGGAACGATTGGCACGGACAGGGTTGTTTGCTGATTTGTGGACGGAATTGCAGAGGCAGCTTAAAACTAGGGGCCTCGTGGTCCGGGAGGGAGTGATCCAGGATGCCACGTTCATCGAGAGCGACACGGGGCGGAAGAGGATGAGCGAGGAGAAGAAGAAAAAAGAGAACCAGGAACCTATAATTTACACTGAGAAGCAGCTCAGCCACATGGACGATCATGGCACTTTCACGGTGAAGAACGGCCGGGTGTTTCACGGGGACAGGCTGCACGTGCTCGTGGACTCCAAGTCGCAGCTCATCGTCGAGTTCGAGACGAGCGCTGCCAGCCTGCACGACTCACGGGTCTCGCTGGTTAGAGAGGGCGACATGTACGTGTTCAGGGATAAAGGCTACGCCGGGTGTCATGATTTGCCCGTGGGTGCGGTTGATTACACCTTGCATAAGATGGCGAGGAACAAGCCGCTCAACGAATACCAGGCCGCGGAGAACCGGCTCATCAGCGGGATCCGGGCACTGGTGGAAAGACCGTTCTCAGTGATAAAAAGAGACTTTCATAATGGTAGGACGAGGCGGAAACGCTCACACCGGGTACACGCCGAGAACTTTTTCAGGTGCCTGGATTACAACCTGTACCAACTTGTCACCGTAAAAAAGAAAAAAACATGGGTAGCGCAAGCTATCTAAAAAAGCGGGAAAAAGGACGAAGAATAGATATGATCAAGCATAAAAACAAGACAAAAACCCCCATATCCACCAGAAATACATCCAAAAACACATCACCAAAGACCGATTGCACAGAAAACACTTAAATAATCAAAGTCCTCAACATTTTATTTATTTTCAGTGAACTTTTAATAGTGCCATTATATTGCTATAATTAACTTTTTTCTATATATAGACATATCATAATTGATAATTTAGAAATGGCGGGTATACATGCTAGGTATGCATCGATCAAGTCATAGACCTGGTTTAGCCTTTCGGGCACTGGAGGGGTATATAGCATGTGTCTTACCTTTACGTTACGTGTGTTTACATTCATGGACCATTTTTTAAAGTTCTTTTCCTGCTTTGTTGAATAAATGGTGGTTTTTAATTGGTTGGTGTGCTTGCGAGGGTATTTGGTTTATGGGTTTTTTGTTGTTTTTATGCGTAAAAAACGTGGGGGGCGGTGGGGTAAGAAGTACGAGGATAAGCGGGATTGGAAGGAGTATAACGAGGAACTGGTAAGGCGGGGCGAATTGTACTTGAGCCTTGATTTCTTGGAGCGGTGGGGCGAGGAAGTAAGGAAGATGAACGAGGGGAAGCGGGGTCGGCCCTTTCGTTTCCCGGAGGCGTTCGTAGAATGGATGGCCCTGTTGCACGTGTGGTTTTTCATGCCCTTCAGGCAGATGGAAGGGTTTCTCAGGGCTTTGTCACAGCACGCCCCCTTGGAGCCGGCTGATTACACGACCCTTTTTAAGAGGATAAAGGGTTTGAAACTGGATCTTTCCAGCACTATCGTGGCTGGCAGTGACGTGGTCATAGCCGTGGATAGTACGGGCATTCGTGTTACCAACCGGGGGGAGTGGATGCGGGAGAAGTGGAACAACCACCGGGGGTGGATCAAGGTGCACCTCAGCGTGGACGTGGAGAGCAAACAAATCCTTGGATTGGAGATAACCAACGAGGAGGTCGGCGACGCTGACATGTTCCCCTCGCTGTTAGAGCAGAGCAAGGCCAACTCGAAGGGCGTAATAAAAGTGTTGGCTGACGGCGCCTACGATGACAGGCATGCCTTCAACCTCTTGAAAAAAGGCGGGATAGAGTCGGGGATCAAGACGAGAAGCAACGCCAGCACGAAATCCCATGGCTCGCTTTACCGGGCCCAGTGCGTGAGGGAAAGGCAAAACCTGGGTTACAAGGAGTGGAGCAAAAAGAAGGGCTATGGAAAACGATGGGGCGTAGAAGGCGTCATATCCGTAGTTAAGAGGATCTTCGGCGAAACCGTGAGAGCGGCCAGCATACAAGGAATGTACCGGGAGATGAGAACAAAACTATTAGCATACAACATACTACTAAACATGATATAGGCCAAGCCCGCAAGAACACCAGGCAAAAAAGAATACCCCAATTTATTCAACAAAGCATCTTTTCCGTAATATTAAAGATACCCCGCTCGGCTTTATTTGTTAATCCGGCGAGGAAGTTTGTTGGAAAAAGCCAGTAAGGTTCCATTATTAATAAATTACCACCTTGCTTGACGACTCGCACTAACTCATAAAGCCCTTTTTTAGGATCTCCAAAATGATGCAGGCTTCCCGAGATATACACCGAGTCAAAAGAGCCAGCCTTAAATGGCAAATTTTCCCCATCTCCGGCCAGTAGCGTGCGGCAGCCTGGAAGCCTTTTCTTGGCCTCTAGAAGCATGCCTCTAGATATGTCGACACCCACATATTCTACATTTTTAAAATTATCCATGATATACCTAGCGTGTATTCCTGTCCCTGTACCAACTTCCAGTAAGCGGCATTTCTTTCCGTCCAGGACTTCTAGGCCGAGCATGTCAGATATGGCTTTTATCTTTTGAAGGTGGTTCCTATTTTCCCTAGCAAATAATGCGCCCTTGTCAAACTGCACGGCATGGCTATCGTAGTATTCTCTCTGGTTCATGGACTCACCATGATAATATTTTTTGGTATTCACTGATTATGCGCTCTGGAGAATACCGCTCTATGTCATTTTTATTATTCTTTCCAATTTTTTCCCGGAGACCTTTATCCTCCATCATAACCTTTATTTTAGACGCGAGCTCCCCTGGTTCCCGGGCCAGCAAGGCATTTTTACCTTCTTCTAGCAGGTCGGTTTGACCTCCATTGTTAGTTGCCACGATGGGCAAGCCACTATACATAGCCTCCATGAGACAGATACCAAAGCCTTCGTGCAGAGAGCTTAAAAGGTAGATGTCTGCGCAGGCAAGGTATTGAAACTTTTTATCGTCAGGCTGGTATCCTAAAAATTTTACTTTATCTTTGACATCTAATTGTATTGCCAGCTCCTTGAGGGCGATATCTTCTGGCCCTTCCCCGATGATGAGGTATTTCAAATTATCATAAGGTAATTGCGCCACTGCTCTTATGGCCTGGTCGAAACCTTTCCTCCTGACTAGCCTACCAATAGAAATAATAATGAAGTCCTTTGACGAAATACCAAGGGCTTCTCTGGTTGTTGGGTTGAATGATGGCCTCTCGAATCCCACTGGGATGACCTTTATATCCTTTTTAGGCCCGTAATATTTTTCCGTAAGCTTTTTTATGTTGTTTGACTCTGCTATTATACTTTCTGAATTGTTCAGAAGCCACGTGATGACCTTCCTCGAAAAAAAATACTTATGAGGAGACGATTTCTTGCTGGGGTCATAAATGTCGCCGCCATATACTGATGTGATCACTGGCACATGGAATAGCTTGGATAGCAGGACACCCGTGAGACCTGATGGCACAACGAAATGGGCGCTGATTGCATCATAGCAGTTTTTTCTACAGAGTTTTATACCTGCTAACATGCTCGATGGAAAAAATGTGAGCATAGATAGTAAAGTTGATGTGGCTAAATCTTTTCTACCAAGTACTGGCACCCTGTAAACGTTGACGCCGTCCACGACCTCTATTTTTTTCAGGCCTTTAAAGCCAGTTGTAATGTAGTCCACTTGGTGCCTCTTTGCTAGTTCCTTCGATAACAGACGGCAGGCGATGCCTCCGCCGCCACCGAGCGGCGGGAACTCGTAATTAATGATAAGTATTCTCATGGACCTCACTATAACTGTTTTATCATCGAAACCTTCAGTGGCTCGTCAGAGAACCCTATGATTTTTTCCACCCTATAATTCTTGAATTTTTTCTGATTATAGTATGTCTTGAGGGAAATATCAGCCAGTATACCGAAGACAATGAACTGTAGGCCTATGATGATCGAGAGCACTGATAGAATAA
Organism: Methanocella conradii HZ254; assembly: GCF_000251105.1. GTDB lineage: Archaea > Halobacteriota > Methanocellia > Methanocellales > Methanocellaceae > Methanocella > Methanocella conradii. The sequence goes on from NC_017034.1 coordinate 629,536, forward strand.
ACATGGGCTTATCGGCCAGGGATATGTTTAAGAATATTCTGCCGAAGATGTAGTATAGAGTGACAAAACCCCCCAGCGCCCCTATGGCAAGGCCAGCAGTCCCGAATATATGCATTGGCCGTGTTGCGAACCGGCTCCAGAACGTCACTACAATCAGGTCGGTGAAGCCTTTAAATAGTCTCTTCCAGTTATATTTCGATTTTCCATGGCATCTCTCCCGATGGTTAACCTTGACTTCACCCACACTATAGCCGTTAACGACCATCAGCGCGGGTATGTAGCGATGCATTTCGCCGAATAATTCGAAGTCATTGATGCATTCCCTTTTGTAGACACGGAGAGTGCAGCCATAGTCGTGGACTTTATCTTTGATTAAAATTTGCCTTAAAATATTTGAGAGCTTCGAGAAAAGTTTTTTGGAAAGTGGGTCTTTACGGTTTACTCTCCAGCCACAGACCACATCATAGCCTTCAGTCATCTTCTCAAGTAATCGCGGTATATCCGCAGGATCGTTCTGGAGGTCACCATCCATGGTTATGATATAGTCCCCGCATGAATAGTCAAATCCGGCGCTCAGCGCTGCACTCTGCCCGCTATTACGCCTTAGGCGTATCACTTTAAGATTCTTCGAATGTTTACAGAGGTCGCTCAATACGTTAAACGAGCCATCAGTGGAGCCGTCGTCTACGAATATGACTTCATAGGATTGCCCTAACTTATCAAGGGCCGCCGTAAGCTCGTCATATAATTGAACGATGCTCTCTGACTCATTATAAATTGGGATTACTACCGAAAGTGAAGGATGCCCATCAGTAGCAACATCACCCGACATTTTTACCTCAACTACCCTCTTCTGAAAGCATAGGTTTATTCACCCTATGCTTATATATCGGTTATGCCTATGGTTGGTAGGTATATGAATAAAAAGAATCTGGCACGCTGGCTGGTCATACCAATTACTCTATTATTGGTCGTCATATTACTAGTGCAGATATCGCTCTCGGACATAGTGAACGCTTTATTATCCATTAGTCCAAAGTTTTTGGTGCTGAGCTTCGCTCTATATGTATTATTATATGTGTTCAGAGCCGTCCGGTTCCGCCTCATGCTTAAAAGCAGGGTAGGATACTGTACCATGTTCAACATCGTTTGCATGCACATGCTGGCGAATAGCATCCTGCCTTTCAAAACCGGCGAGCTTGCTTTCGTTTACCTGTCCAAGGTGCAGATGGGCCTCCAGGCCGGCATCGGCCTGGCGACTGTGGCCATTGCGAGGATGTTCGATGCTCTGGCCGTCTGTGTGCTCTTCGTACTGGCGTTGGTGATGACACGGGGCAAGACGGATATATTTACTGAGGCCGAGCCTTTAGTGCTGGTGATGGCTGTCCTGATGATCGCTGGCATAATGCTGGTTATCTGGTATGGCCCGCAGCTTTTGGATATGACCAATCGCTTGCTTAGGATAAAGGTCTTTGGTTGGCTCCCTCTTCCGCTCATCCGGTCGAAGCTAAAGGAGGTCGTGGAGTATTATTCGTCTTCCGACTCACAGAGTAAAGTGTTTATTATTTTTGGGCTCTCGCTCCTCATCTGGATAATGGCTTCCTTGTCTACTAGCATCCTGGCGGTGAACATGGGCTTAGGCATTGGCATATGGGCAATCATCGCTGCAACAATGATCTCCGTTATGTTCAGCGCTCTCCCGATCCACGGGATTGCGAGCCTTGGCACGACAGAACTGATCTTATCAGCGGCCTTAATGGCCTTAGGGGCGCCCAAGGATGCTGCTATATCCTCCGCTTTTGCCATACACCTAATGATTTTAATGTTTACCGCGTTGCTTGGAGTATACGCAATAATTTCAGACCATGTTTTTCAAATACTAGATAAAAAAAGCTTTAAATCGGAATAAGCTATGGTCTTTTGCCTTCTCATATCATCTATTGTATTTATGGCCGATTTGCCTGTACAAAGTCGATATATTTTTTAAGCCCTTCCGTTACATCGACTTTAGGCATATAGCCCAATTCTCTCCGGGCTTTATCGATATCTGCCATGGTGCGCTCAACGTCGCCGGGCACGTTTTTCCCGTAGATTATTTTCGAGGAGCTACTGGTTAACCGGATAATTGACCTGGCGAGTTCATCGATAGTAATACTATGGCCGCCGCCAATGTTATAGACTCCCATACCCCGCGTCATGGCCAGGATGTTCGCATCGATGACATTGTCTATGTATGTGAAATCACGGCTCTTGTTCCCATCGCCAAAGATATCTATATCCTCTCCAGCAAGCGCTTTTCGTGTGAAGATTGATATGGCAAGGTCAGGTCGAATACCAGGGCCAAAAACCGTGAAATACCTTAACGATATCGTTTTAAGCCCATAGACCTCGCGGTAGATTTCGCAATAGTTCTCGGCGCAGAGCTTGGAGGCACCGTAGGGCGATATGGGCCGGGTCGGGGACGTTTCTTTGAGGGGGAATTGATCGACATTACCATATACCGACGAAGATGAAGCATATATCACTTTTTTCACGTTTGCTGCCAGTGCGGCTTCAAGCACCCTCAATGTTCCTGTAGTGTTCACCTCGTGGGTAAGCATGGGATTTTTGATGGATTCCCTGATGCCCGGGCGGGCCGCATTATGAAAGATGAAGTCTATGTCCTTTATGCATTCCTCCAATATTTTTTCATCGAGGATGCTTCCTCTGACCAGCCGGTAGTTCGAGCATGCGAGCAGTGGCCGTATATTATCTTCTTTCAACCGATTATCGTAATAATCATCAAAATTATCGAGGCATATGACTTCATGTCCTAACTCAACCAACCGACGAGATATATGTGACCCAATAAACCCTGCTCCGCCCGTCACGAGGCATTTGAAATGCGACATTTGAACATCCCTTGTTGTATAATTGCTAAATTAATGGTTGATATATATGCAATTCACCTGTAGCGTTCTTTTGAGATGGTCCTGGCGAGGCCTTCCTCTAGCCCTATCTTGGGGCTCCATCCCAGCCTTTTCAGCTTCGACACGTCAGCCAGCATCCTTGGTATCTCCACTTTACCCGCCCTCATCCGCTCATTATCGCTCAAGATAGGGATCGATGGGTCTATCATGTCCCTGATCTTTTCCACCAGGTCCTGTATGCGTATCTCTTCCCCGGAGCCTATGTTGTACACGCCCGAGCCAGCATCCCCTATGACAAGAAATCCCTCAACACAGTCCTCAACATAAAGAAAATCCCGCGTAGGGCTCACGTTGCCCACCCTAATTTCTTTACCTTTCAGGGCTTGTTTGATGACGCCAGGTATGAGAAAGCTCTCATCCTGTCCCGGCCCATACACGTTAAAAGGCCTTATTATAGCATAGTCCATCCCATAAGCGTTACCATACGCTTCTACGATCTTTTCGGAGGCTATCTTGCTCGCCGCGTAAGGCTCCCTCGGCACCACCGGGTGCGCCTCATCCACCGGCAAATATTGCGGAGCGCCGTACACATGAGCGCTGCTGACGTATACGAACTTTTTCACATTAGAAAGGCGGGCCTCCTCCAGCATGTTCATAGTGCCAAAGGTGTTCGTGCTCAGTGTCAGCGCCGGGTTCTGGACGGCCTTGGCCACGTTCGATATCGCGGCGAGGTGGTATACTACGTCTACATCCCTGCAGACGCCTTTTAGCGACGCAGGATCGGCGACGTTACCTATGGCCTGGCCGACGTCACGCCTTCCCAGGCCCTTACGGCCCGTTATCAGGGCGGTCACACTGGCCCCATGCTGCGCCAAAGCGTCCATGAGGTACCCGCCAATGAAGCCGCTCGCCCCTGTGACGAGTACTCGCGCCCCCTTCCATGGCATGGTCACAAACGCTCCAGAATAAAACTATTAGTTCACTTTTAGTCGGCCTGATTTTACTGGCGAATAATCCTGCGCGACGGCTTTCTGCCGGCTCTCTCTAGCAAGAAGGTCTATGTCGCTTTGTACCATCATTCGGACCAGTTCTTTGAAAGATACCCTCGGCTTCCACTTCAGCGCCTTTCGAGCCTTTGAAGAGTCGCCCATCAGCAGCTCGACCTCCGCTGGCCTTAAAAATCTCGGGTCGATCTTAACGTACTTCTTCCAGTCAAGCCCGGCTGCCTCGAACGCTATCTCGCAGAACTCCCTGACCGTGTGCGTCTCCCCGGTCGCTATCACATAGTCGTCGGGCGTTTTCTGCTGAAGCATGAGCCACATGGCTTCCACGTAATCGCCTGCGTAGCCCCAGTCCCTTTTCGCGTCGAGGTTGCCCAATCTCAGCTCCGAGTCCAGGCCGTGGTATATCCGGGCGACGCCGTTCGATATCTTCCTGGTTACGAACTCCATTCCTCTGCGGGGCGATTCATGGTTAAAGAGTATGCCGCTGCACACGAACATGCCGTAGCTTTCCCTGTAGTTCACGGCTATCCAGTGTCCATACACCTTTGCCACGCCATAGGGGCTTCGAGGATGAAATGGCGTCTTCTCATTCTGTGGGGTCTCGACGGCTTTACCAAACATCTCGCTCGAGGAGGCCTGGTAAAATTTCGCGTTTAGCTCGTTGACCCTTATGGCCTCCAGCAGCCTGGCGACTCCAAGGCCTGTCACGTCTCCCGTGAATATGGGCTGGGACCAGGAGGAGCCAACAAAGGATTGTGCCGCCAGGTTATACACTTCGTCCGGCTGGCTTTGCTTGACCGCGCTTATTAGCGAGCTCTGGTCGGCCATGTCGCCCTGGATGAGATTGATTTTATCCAGTATATTTTCAATTCTCGAAGTGTTTATATTGCTTGTCCGTCTGACGAGCCCGTATACGTCGTAGCCTTTTTTTAATAATAGCTCTGCCAGGTATGAGCCGTCCTGTCCGGTGATGCCTGTAATAAGCGCCCTTTTAGTCATGTATATCTACCTTAAACAATTGCTTATATGCGATAAACATTTTGTGGTATTGGAAGGGTTGTATTAGCATTCGTTTAGCTTGTGGTGGGTAATCTCAATTATCCTTTCCCCTGCTTTCCCGTCTCTGAACGGGGGGTTCCACCTCTATGGTCTCATGACTTCAAGTTCTCAACCCATCGATTCGAAAAGAATACGATCCCATCATTAATAAGCCTGTTGAAATTATACCCTTTTATAAAGCCCCAGCCTTACCTTCATCAAGCTAAAAAACATGGAGGGCACGTACTTGAAGCTAAAAGTGCTCCTCTTGTCGTCCTTCCACACTACGGGCACCTCTCTTATCTCACAGCCCGCATTCTTGAGACGCCATAGTAGCTCCACGTCGAACTCGAACCCCCTGCAGACCATCAGGGGCGCAACCTTCTCTATGTACTCCCGCTTAAAGACCTTCCCGCCGCACTGCGAATCCCTTATCCTCAGCCCGAAAATAGCGCGAGACAGCAAGAAGTTAAAGGCCTCGCTCGCAAACCTCCTCACAAGATACTGGCCCTCAAGTATGATCGACTCCTTGGACTTCCTGTCAGCTATCACGCACCCGGCGCCCGTGCGCTCCATCTCTTCCACAAGACGCAAAAACTGGTCCACTTTAAGGGAGTTGTCGGCATCAGTAAACCCCACAACATCGCCCCTTGCTGCCTTGAAGCCCTCTAAGACGCCCCCGCCTTTCCCCAGACGATGATTAAAAACCAAAACCCTCCCGTAGGGCGAGGCAAGCCTGGCAGTATCATCAACGCCATCGCAAACGATGATAATCTCGAAATCCCTGCCTGAAGCCCGAAGCCCCTCGCTATAATCCCTCAAAGTCCTCTCAATCCTCTTCTCCTCGTTATAGGCAGGGACGATAACGCTTAGCAATCCTATTACCTCCGGCAATGAACGTGACTACCATTCCAGTATATTAAAGTTGTCTTTTTAGGTTCTGTCAAGTCTGCGGGTGTCTTTCCATCTAGGCTTTCATGCGGTCTGATTAGCGAATAAACAAATATGTTCACAGATCAACATTCTTTCTAAATTCTTGAAGATTGAGTATTTCTCTATTGTTCACATAGGTTTTTCTCTTAAAGTATTCAGATGTCTTTTCTTTTTCTTCTCTTATTAAATCTCTATATTTTATTGCCTCGATGCCCAATCTTTCATTATTATACAATATCTGAGCATCTATTGCCTTTACTTTATTAGTTTTATAATTTTCAAAAACGCTAAACGGTATAGATGTATCATCAGGATAAACATTTTTTAATATATTAAGTTCACTCGTTTTATAATATCCATAATCAACATTATTAAATAATCTACGGATTGGGTCTTTTCCACGATTAACTAATCTAATAAGTTCACTAACATTTTTTGGAATTCGTTTTATAAAATGATTATCCCCTAAAGCATCAAACCCATATCCAAAAGCTAAATACTCTTTTGCCTCAACAACTGGAAAATCATGTAACAATTTACCGCTATTAGCATTTATAGCATAAAAAAAGGACTTACCCAATAATTGGTATTCAGGGCCGTTTAGACAGGCCATCATTTCTCTTACCTGTAGATCGACAACATTAGGTTTATTTCCCATAAAATCGAAAACAAATGATTTAATATTATTATCATAATAAAATTCGATTAATTCACTAATAAGTGGAGGAGGTATAGCAGCAGGAATAACGCCGATAATCGCTTTATTGTTTAATCGGTTAATAGAATCAATACATTCTCTCATAAACTTGGTATAATCAGTTAATTTATCCCTGAAATCTCGATTATCATTTTTAAAAATATAAGGTAGTAAAGGAAGAACTGTAGCATCAGAATTAAGATAGGAAATGTTAGTTAAAAAATCTATACCCTTCCTAATAGGATAATTATATCCTGTATATGATACAAAAGTAAGCACCACTTCATCTTCTCTAGTTTTACCAATCATGTTTTTAATTCTTTTATTCTGTTTTAAATAGCTTCTTTTGCCATCTAAATATTCTAATAGCGTTTTTTCATTAAAAGACGTATAAATTTCGTTTAAACCTTTAACATCATTATTTATTTGAATATCAGAACGACAATTCCTTGCGCTTATTGTTTTAATAGGAGTATTGATATTTTTACTATTGATATTAACCAATTGCTTTTTTAATAACAAGTCATCGGCTATATCCGTATTCGATACTTTTATTTCTTTACTCATTAATAAACACCCTCAATATCTCATCGTCAATCCAAAATGCCGACTGTTTTATCTCATCCGTGATTTTAATTCGCTGGCTTTTATCTAAAAGGCCTTTTGCCTTTAATATATTGAGTAATCCAATAGAGCCCGTGAGCGGTAATCCAAGCTCTTGTGCTGCCTTTCTTCCTGGTTTTTCATCAATAACGCAAAAAAATGGGACCCCATTCTCCTTTAATTTCAAACCAGAACATATTACATTAATTTCCCCATCATTTAACTCAGGATACCTGGTCCTAATAACATTTTCAATTGTCATATCATTATGATCCACTTTTCCTATTATATGTTGAAATAACAAATTATCCAGCTCAGTCCTTGTATTTGTATCTTTAATTTCATTATAGACCGATGGAGGTATTTTTAATATTTCTCCATTAGATATTAAGGCGCTAAAATATTTTTTCCCATCTATGTCCTTTATAAATAATAGGATAACTGATGTATCCAATAGCTTCATTAATAACCCATCTCAACTTTTACGCCGAGTTCTTTTAATTTATCATAAAAAACATCGATTGGCATATCCGCTATTTTTGCAGCTTTGCCTATACTAACCTTCCCTTTTTTAAGTAGATTTATAGCAATACTCAATTTTTTATTTTTTATTTTATTTTTTACTAAGGACGCACGAGTCATTTCTGGATAATCAGTATACACAATTCCCAGTATTTCATCCTCACTTAATTGATTAAAAAGGCCTTTCATGTGATCTATCACTTTTAGATCATTCATGCTAGTATTTTTATAAAGTTCAGTTAAGAACTCTTTTCCTACAGAAGTTAATATATATTTATTATTTCTATCATCTATAAGTCCCATTGATTTTAATTGTTCTAATCTTTCAATTACTATATCGCTGCTAGGGCCAAAATTGTCTGCCTGAAAATCAGCTTTCTCTTCAAGTTTAGGGACATTTTTAGATATAAAAAATAATTCTTTCATTAATTTAGTTTTTCCATCAATCAATTCACAGTTAGAAGAAGCTAATAATAGCAAAATATATTTTTCAACGATATCATTTTTTATATTTTTTAATACTTTTTCTTTGTATTTGTCAGCTTCCACGGCGCGCGCCTCATTTATATTTATATTTTTCTACGCGAAATACGATAAACCTTTCTATTAATTTGCTGCATTGAATAATGATTGCTATCATAGCTTGAAACACGAAACAGGACTTGCACTAACACACGAAGACACGGTCAAAACACTAAGAACTCTAACGTATCAACGCCCAGCCCTTAACAAGGGAAGAAATGGCTTTTATATAGAGGGTATCAGGCATGTTATTGAATATCCACATTGTTAGGGTTTAGAGGCCTTAACGTCGCCGGCGATGGGCGGCAACGGCCACAACTCCTATAACGGAAGCGCCCAAAAGCACGGGAACGGGGCACCACGACTGCGATGAGGTTGGAGATGGCTTATAGGTGGCCACGATCGGCTCCTCAGAGGGCGCCACGGTAGGGGTGGGAGTGGCGGTCGGGCCTGGAGTGGGCGTGGCCAGCGCCACGGACGCGGGAAGGGTGAGAGAGTACACAGTGCCGCCTCCCGAGCTAGTGCCATAAGAGCTAAAGTAGAGCTTATCGTCCACCATGATGGGCGTGGAATAGACTGGCGAGTCGGCCCGGAACTTCCAGTATTGCAGGCCGTATCTGGCGTCGACCGCGTACAGGCACCTGTCTCCCGATCCGACGTATATGATGCCCTTGGCCTTATCGATAAACGGAGAGGCCTTGATCGGCCCGCCGGTGGAGAACTTCCACGCCATCTCGCCATTTGTGGCGTTGAAGGCGTACAGGTTGCCATCCCACGACCCGACGTAAATGTTGCCGTCATAGTACTCTGGCCTTGAGACGACCTGGCCGCCCGCCTGGCTCTTCCAGGCCATGCTCCCCTGGTAGGTCTCCATCGATATTACGCTGCCGTCATAGGTGCCCACGTATAGGTAGCCATCATGGGCGAGGGGCGAGTACGCCCTCTCCCCTACGTTGACGCTCCACTTCACCTTGCCAAAACTGGGGTCGACGGCCACGACCCTGCCATTGAGGGTACTCGCGTACACCACGTTATCGTAGCCCTCCAGAGCGGTAGATACGCCGCCTCCCACGCTCACGTTCAATATCTCTTCGCCGTCTGACGGTTTGAGGGCGTATATGCGCCCGTCATCGGACCCCACGAAGACTATGCCGTTCATGATCAGCGGCGTCGAGTCGACGTTACTCGCGGCCTTAAACCTCCACTTTTCCGTTCCACTAAATGTCTCTATGGCGTAAAACATGCCATTGGCCGTCCCCACGTACAGGGTGTTATCGTGGAAGGCGGGACTGGCGAGCACCGTGGAGCCGGCCTTGAACTTCCACTGTGGGACGCCGCTCTGGGCGTGGATGGCGTATACAATGCCATCGAGGGAGCAGACGTATAGCATGCCATTGTTATAGACGGGCGATGCTGATATGTAGGCGCTGCCCTGTCCCGGCTGGCCCACCTGATATGCCCAGTCGAGGGTCGGCTCAGCGGCGAGCGCCGGGGCAATAAAAGTGATTGCCATTAATAAAGCGATAAGGTATCTACGCGTCAACATTAGGTTACCTGCCACTGCTTGAGGCATTAAATGTGTTTTATATAATGGGATAAAAGCTTTGCGTTCGCCTGGCAGCGGGCCTCGGCGGATGGGCTTCCAGAGGAAATAAAGGGGTATAAGGCGTTTTTTCGCCATGGGCAGGGCTACTGGTGCCATGACCAAAAAGGCCTGGTTTATCGCCGGGCGGTTACTTCTTGGCCGCGTTGACCGGCTCGTCGTCGGTTGCCGCGATGAAAACCGTCTTCTTCTCCTTTCGAGCCTCGCCTGAAGCGGTAAACCTTCCCCTGCTATCCGCGACTATGAAGTGCTCGGACGGGCTGTCCTCCACCTCGACCTCTTCTATGACGCCTGTGGCAGGGTTTTGCTGAAGTTTTTTGATCTTTTTTACGCCCTGTTTTGGCGGAGCGTGCTGCTCGGCCTCGGCTGGCGCCTTGCTCACGCTGCCGTTTCCGGCGGCAAGGGCGGCGTCCAGCATCCTGGCCAGCTCTACGACTTTTAGCTCTAGCCTGGTTAGCTTGGAGTCCATGTCTTCCGGGTTGTCGTTTAGCCTTGCCTCGACCTGTTTTAGCGCTTCGTTGATGTCCGTGTTGTCAACGTGTGCGCCCATCGCGTTTAGCTTTTGCTCTATTCGCTCGAAAATTGTGGGTGCTGCACTATCCATACTTCATCATCCCCTTAGTTTTTAATTGATAGGCAGCCGCTTAAAGCTTTTGGTGTTCGTATTATGAATGGGCTCTAGGATGGCTTGGCGGCACATTATCATCGCCAACCAGCTACCCGCTGAAAGTATTCCTCCCCTGAGATGATGATCCCGCATAAAAAATACATGGCCATAGCGCTCCGAAGGCGGGCTAATAAATAAAGCGCTTCCAGAAGAGAGAAAGGTAATACTTTCACCACGCATTCCACATAGTATATTAATGGGCACACGCATTGTATCACTGGAGTGAAAGTTTGAACCATCATGACTAAAGATATCCTACTCTGGGACCAGACCGTATTCAAAGAGCAGGAATACTTCGAACTGGATTTTTTGCCGGAAAACCTCCTGCATCGTGAGGCGCAGATGCGCTCGCTCAAGTTTAGCGTGTCGCCCGCCCTGCGGGGCTCGACGCCCCTGAACGCCTGCTGCCGGGGCGCCCCGGGCACGGGCAAGACATCGGCCGTGCTGAAAGTATTCTCAGAGCTGGAAAACGCCACCCAGAAGGTCGTACCGGTCTACATCAACTGCCAGCTGGACTCCACCAGGTATGCCATCTTCGCCCAAATATTTAAGAAGCTGTTCGGCTACCCTCCCCCGTCTTCGGGGATCTCCTTTAAAAAGCTATTCTCGCAGATAGCGAAGCACCTCGTGGAGAAGAAGCGAGTCCTTATAGTTGCGCTGGACGACTTTAACTATCTCATGGCTAGCAAGGAGGCCGACGAGGTGCTATACTCCCTCCTGAGGATGCACGAGGTACAGCCGGGCGCCAAGGCTGGCGCTATAGCCATCCTGAGCGACCTGACGCTGGACATGGCAAGGGACCTCACGCCACAGGTACAATCCGTATTCCTCCCGGAGGAGATACTGTTCCCCCAGTATTCGCTGGAAGAGATCAAGGACATCTTAAAGTACAGGATTAAGTACGGCTTCATGCAGGGCGTGATCTCCGAGGAGCTCGTAGACCGCGTGGCCAGGTATACGGCCGAGACGGGCGACCTGAGGGTGGGGATAAACATGCTGAAGCGCGCCGGCCTGAACGCCGAGCGTCGCGCCAGCCGGACCATATCCGAGGAGGACGTCGAGAGGGCCTACGAGGGGTCCAGGTATGTCCACCTGAACTATACTATAAGGAGCCTCAAGAAGGAGGAGAAGGCGCTATTGAAGTGTATCGTGGAGTCGGGTAAGGATGAGATGATGTCGGGGGAGCTTTATGATCGCTTCCGGGAGAAGACCGGGCTGGGCTACACGTCGTTCTATGAGATGGTAAACCGCCTCGAGGGGCTGAAGCTGGTCTCTCTCAATAATACGGGTAAGGGCGTGAGGGGCCAGAGCCGGCTCGTCTCCCTCATGTATGACCCTAAAGAGGTCGGCAAACGCATCGACGTCTAGTAACTACTTTTTTCACCACAAGGTACACAAAGCTAACACCACTTTTTTTTACCACAAGGTACACAAGGAAACACAAAGTACACAATTTTTTTAAATAATAAAGAGATTGTGTACCTAGTGTTTTTTGTGTACCTAGTGGTGAAAAGCCTAGTGTTTTTTGTGTTCTTTGTGGTGAAAAGCCTGGTGTTTTTTGTGTACCTCGTGGTGAAACCAAGATGAATGGAAATACAAGGTCGCTGCTAGATGATATAATAGCTCCAGATGGTCCAGAGGGCCATAAGCAGGCCCTGAAACATCGCCAATACTATCGTCATCGCCTGGTCAAGGTCGCGATTCTCGCCTATCTTTGCCAGTATTATGAAAACAGGGAAAACTACCAGTATGTACCTGGCCATGCTCCAGGTAGAGTTAGGCGTCGAGAGGGGGATCAATATCAGAAGAAGGCCGTAGGCAAGGTAAGAGATGTCGATCTTTTTGAAGCATGCGGCTAGAAGGGCGAGCGAGGCGAGGGTGAACAGGGCCTCGAAGCGCACGTCGCCGCTATGGCTGGCCAGGCGGCCCAAAAGCTCGACGGCGGGATTAGAAAGACGGCCTCCCCACGCCGACTGGATGTGCATGAATGCCAGCGGGTCCCCGGTAAGGCAATAGTTATAAAGGCAAAAGAGCGAAAGGCCGATGAGCGGCAGCGATAGGAGTAGCGCGTCAGGCCTGACATCGCCGAGCTTAAAGTCCTTTGACCGCAGGTATTCGTACGCCATTGGCAAAGCTATGATCACGCCGTAGGGGCGGGTCAGCGCAGTCAGAAAGCCCAGCACGCCAGAGTAATGCCAGCGACCCCTCCTCGCATAGTAAAAGCACGCCAGGCTCAGCGCCAGAAAGGTGGATTCGGTGAACACTCCTGAAAAAATGAAAGCGGTGGGGAACAGGAACAGGTATTTTATGGCCCGCCTCGCGGTCCGCTCATCATCGTCAAGCCTGACAAGCTTGTATAAGTATACGCATGCGATGATCAGGCAAACGTTAGATATGGCGAGGCCTGCGGCGAAGTAGTCCCCTATTAAGGCTGCCGCCAGCCTCATCGCCATCGGGTATAGCGGAAAGAAGGCATAGTTGGCCATGTTCACGGAATTCGTGGCCGTCGAATAGCCATTCTTTGCTATATCGATGTACCAGTTAGAGTCCCACACGTTCCACATGTCAAACCAGCGTGGGAACTCGCTGAGGTCTCGCCCGCCGAAGGCGTCGTGTGATATGAGGCCTATTAGCATCAGGGCCGCACGGGTCGCCACGAAGAGCAGCAGGGCGTATCCCAGGCCTTCGGGTACCTTTTTTAATGCCTGGCGGAAAACGCTCACCTCAACGCATCCAGGTACCACCGGTCGACCTCCTCATAAACCCCGGTCGTCTTCGCCAGGCGGACCGCGATGGAATGATAGCATATGCCGCCCTTGACCGAAAGCCTGTACAGGTAATCGTTACAGGTGCAAAAATCGTCCTCGACGATGTACTCGCCGCTGAAGCCTCTCACCACGAAGAAGTCCCTGTACTTCTTAACCTTGCCAGACCTCACGGCATCTATGGCCTTTTTGCCCCTCGAGCCGTACTCCTCCACGAGGCGTTTTTCAACGTCGGGCGTCAGGCCCTCTCTCCTCGCATCGTCAAACACGCTCACGTATTTCATCCCATTTTATCGTCTTTATGCGGGGCGGGTCGTCTATAAATACTGTGGGCACGATGGCGTTCAGCCTCTCGGCCAGGCTTCTCATCGCCGGCGCCTCGGTATAGTAATGGGGCGCGCTCACGAGGGCCACCTCGCCGCGGCCCCTTATGACGTCATGCTTGAGCTCGGAGGATAGGACTACGTCTATACGGTTTTCTTTCGCATGCTCCAGGGCGAGCCTGAAGCCGCTGCCGGCCACGGTGGCGACGTGCCGGACCATCCGGCTCTCTTCGCCCACGTACTCTACGCTGCAGCCAAGGCGGGCCGAGGCCATGCAGGCGAGCTCTCGTAGGCTCATCTCCTCTACGGTGCCCACCCTTCCCCCGTAGAAAGCCTCGGGGCTTCTGAGGCCTATCAGGCCGGCCAGGACGTCGTTCACCCCGCCCGGGGCGTTGTCATAGTTCGTGTGCATCGTATACAGTGATAAGCCATTATCCAGCAGCAGGCGTAGCTTATGGGCCAGTTCCTCGCTTATCCGGCTTACCGGGTCCCATATTAGCGTATGGTGGGTGACCAGCATTCCGGCGCCATCCTCTGCCGCCCGCCTGATGGCGTAGGGCGTGGGGTCGAGCGCTACCGCCACCCTGCCCACCTCTCGCGAGCCTTTCAGTATCAGCCCTATCCTGCCCGCATCATACTCTTCCGCCAGGCCTGGCGGGGCTATCTCTTCCAGCCTGGATATGAGGCTTTCGACTTTCATAGGGCACCCTTACATCATATGTTCACGTCAAAATTATAGACTTTTGGTATACGCTGCCATATCTGCTGAGTAGAAGATGTGATGCCAAACCATCCACTATAAAAAACCCCATTTAGCCTCTAGACAAAAGAGCCACTTGTCCGACCATCATATTTAGTTTAACACAGCAAAAGAAAGTATACATACAAGCCCAATTCATATTACTTTCAGCCCGCATGGATAACGTTCTATATATGGCCAGGGCTTTATTATAATAAGCTTTTAGAGGTTTCAAAATGGCAGCAGAAAGAATGACCATAGAGGATCTACCTGGCGTGGGGCCTGCAACCGCCGACAAGCTCAAAGAGGCAGGGTACACATCGATAGAGGCGATAGCTGTCGCATCGCCCGCAGAGCTGGCAGCGGCCGCCGAAGTCGGAGAGAACACAGCGGCTAAGATAGTGGCTGCGGCCAAGAAGTGCTCCAACATCGGAGGGTTCGAGACCGGAGACGCCGTATTCGAGCGGCGGAAGGCGGTGGGCAAGCTCAAGACCGGGTCGAGCGCCCTGGACGAGCTACTGGGCGGCGGAGTGGAGACCCAGTCGATAACCGAGTTCTACGGAGAGTTCGGGAGCGGCAAGACCCAGGTGGCCCACCAGCTCGCCGTCAACGTGCAGCTTCCCCCTGAGGAGGGGGGCCTTAATGGCTCGGTCATCATGATCGACACCGAGAACACGTTCCGCCCCGAGAGGATAGCCCAGATGGTCAAAGGGCTGAAGAACGGCGATGACTACGACCCTGAGGACTTTTTGAAGAACATCCACGTAGCTAGGGCGTATAACTCTAACCACCAGATTTTACTGGTCGAGAGCGCCTCCGAGCTTGCCGAGAAGCTGAAGGATAGCGATAAGCCCGTCAGGCTCATCATTGTGGACTCTCTTACCGCCCACTTCAGGAGTGAGTACGTGGGCAGGGGGACCCTGGCAGACAGGCAGCAGAAGCTGAATAAGCACATGCACGACCTCATGAGGTTCGGGGACATCAATAACGCGGCGATAATTGTTACGAACCAGGTTCAGGCTAAGCCCGATGCGTTTTTCGGCGACCCCACGAGGCCTATCGGGGGACACATCGTTGGCCACACTGCCACGTTCAGGGTGTACCTTAGAAAGTCGAAGGGCGAGAAGAGGATAGCTAGGCTCGTGGACTCGCCCAACCTGCCCGAGGGGGAGGCCATCTTCTCGGTGACCACCGAAGGGCTCAGGGACTAAGCTTCACCTCAAATCGAAAAGTCTTTATCATGGTATCCTGATGGAAAGGTACGCATACCCGAGGTGTACCTTCGGATGGATAAGCTGGAACAGGAAGAGATGGCGGCGACCGTCTTCTCTTATCTCATAAGGGGGCTGTCGAGCGGCCAGAGAGGCGCCATGAAGTCGGAGCTCATGAAGAAGCTGGAGCCAATCAGGGAACTATACGGATTGTCGGACGAGGTTTATCCCCTTTATATAGACCAGTGCATCGCCCATAAAAAGTTCCTGAAGGTGCAGGACGCCATCGAGGCGTTCGGCAACGCCATCGCCAGGGGCGAGGTGTCCCCAAGGGACGAGAGGATAATGATGCAGTGGGTCCTGAATGTCCAGAACCAGGTGAGGACCTACGGGAACATCAAGACAAAGCGTAGGCGAGCATAAACCAGAAAACTATTAATATCGCCCGCCCAACTATTTTTATCATAAGAGGCACACAT
Source organism: Methanocella conradii HZ254 (assembly GCF_000251105.1). Taxonomy (GTDB): domain Archaea; phylum Halobacteriota; class Methanocellia; order Methanocellales; family Methanocellaceae; genus Methanocella; species Methanocella conradii. The sequence continues at coordinate 645,551 of NC_017034.1, forward strand.
GAGAGTTTTCGGCATCAGCGGAAGCCCCCGCCTGGGGGGCACACACTACGCGGTCAACTACGCCCTGGACTACTTGAAGGATAAGGGCTGCGAGACGAGGTACTTCTCGGCAAGGGGGAAGGATATAAGGTTTTGCATACACTGCGACTATTGCATGAAGGAGAAAAAGGGCTGCATCCAGAAGGACGGCCTGGCGGAGTTTTACGAGGGCATGCAGTGGGCGGACGGGGTCGTCATGGGCACGCCGTGCTACCAGGGCACGCTGTCAGGCCAGCTCAAGGCGATGATGGACAGGTGTCGCGCCCTCGTGGCAAAGGACCCCCACGTTTTCAAGGGCAAGGTGGGAATGGGCCTCGCCGTTGGCGGGGACAGAAACGGGGGCCAGGAGATAGCGATTACCCTGATTAATAATTTTTTCGTCATTAATGAGATGATACCCGTGAGTGGTGGCGCCTTCGGCGCAAACCTCGGCGCATCACTGTGGTCGAAGGATAAGGGGGCCGAGGGCGTGGCGGCAGACGAGGAGGGGCTGCGCTCGCTCAGGATGACGCTTAAGCGTTTCTACGGCGTGCTCGAGGAGAGGAGGATGGCATGACGATACGGATAGCGTGGGGCATCACCGGGTGCGGGGACAAGATAGAGGCCATCGTCAACCTCATGATCGAGCTTAAGAAGAAGTATGGCCTCAAGGTGGACGTCTACACCTCTAAGAACGCGAGGCTGGTGCTAAAGTGGTACAAGCTCTGGGACCTTATAAAGGACGAGTTTTATGACATAAGGGCCGAGGTGGACGCTAACTCCCCTTTCCTGGTGGGTAAGCTCCAGACTGGCCACTACGACATGCTTCTCGTGGCCCCGGCCACCGCGAACACCACTGCCAAGATAGCGCACGGCATAGCCGATACCCTTCTGTCCAGCGCCGTGGCCCAGGCCGCCAAGGCCCGCGTCCCCGTCTACATCTTCCCTCCTGATAACAAGCCCGGTGAGCTCGAGACCATACTCCCCGGCGGAAGGACGCTTACAATATATATAAGAGAGGTCGACGTGGAGAACGTGGAGAAGATACGAAAGATGGAGAGCATAACCGTGCTAGACAGCGTAGAGGGCATCAGGAAGGCTATAGAGGATTTCGTGAATAAAAAACAATAATTTATATTTTTATATGCCAATCATATCATGATGTTCGAGAATATCCTGTACGCTACCGATTTCTCGGAGTCGCCCTTCATGCTCCCCTGCGTGGGCGTCGTAGGGAAGACCAGGAAGATTCACCTTTTACACGTTGTGGGCGAGGGCGCGCGAGGCGACCCCGCGCAATTTGAGCATCAGATGCAGGAGGCAAAAAGCTTTCTGGAGGAATCGCTGGCAGGGCGCGGCAGGGGGATGGAGGTCGATATCCATATTATGCCCGGAGTGCCGGCCCATGAGATATGCGGCGTGGCAAGGAGGCTGAACGTGTCCCTTATCGCCGTAAGCTATCATAGGCCGGGGGGAGGCGGGGATGGCGCTACGATGGACCTGATAAGGAACTGCGACAGGAGCATGCTCGTGATGACTCCAGTGTCCTCGAATATGGTGGATAAGGGCTCCGACGCAATTGACGAGTACTGCGTTAACCTTTTTCGCAGCGTACTGTGCCCCATAGTGGGGGACCCATCGCTGAAGCTGGAGGCGATTCGCTCCCTTAAGGAGGAGGCGAGGCTGGGCAGGATAGCCTTTTTATGCTTCTCTGAGGACGTTAGCCCGATGGAATTGATGGGAGAGATGAAGGGCGTGGGCCTCGATAGCATGGCGATAAAGGCAGAAAAATCGCCTTTGAAGGAGATAATGGGGGCGGCTGAAAAGGTCGAGGCCTCGATTATCATGGTGGATGCCAGGACAGAGATGGGGCTTGCTTTGAGCCTGGCTGGAAGGTCGGAGGTTCCGATGCTGATACTTAAATAGGCCCGACCATCACGTATATCTATTTTTAGGGCGGATAAAGGGTGGGGTTTTCATTTGATTAAGGCGGTCGTGGCGGACATCGACGGCACGCTGACAGACATGCAGAGGCGCATCAGCGTCGAGGCGATAGTGGCGATCCGTAAGCTTCCCATACCCGTGGTGCTCGCATCCGGAAACGTTATCTGCTTCATGAGGGCGGCGAGCAAGCTCATAGGGGCTAGCGAGGCGATGATAGGCGAGAACGGCGGCGTCGTCCAGGTTGGCTATGACTCCCCGCCGGTTGTTTTTGCCGATATCGAGGAGTGCAGGCGTGCCGCCGCCCTCCTCCAGCGGCGCTTTCCGGGCCTTGAGCAGCTTGATGCCAGGTACAGGCTTTCGGAGTTGGCCTTCAGGCGAACTGTCGACGCGAATGAGCTAAGGGCGGCCCTTGATATGGAGTACCCCTCCCTCGAGGTGGTGGACACACAGTTCGCCCTGCATTTGAAGCATAAGAGCGTGAATAAGGGTACGGGCCTTGTGAACGTTGCCTCGATGATGGGCTTTAAGCCGGAGGAGTTCGCGGCCCTTGGCGACTCTGCCAATGACCTTCCAATGTTTGAGGCTGCGGGCCTTGGCCTTGCCGTGGGTAACGCTGTGCCGGAGCTAAAAGATGTCGCCGACTATGTTGCCGTGAAGCCTTATGGCGAGGGCGCTGCCGAGGCGCTCCGCTGGCTTGCCCGGCAGCTATGACTTTATATGTTTGGCGGATTTTTGTCGTGTTTGTTTTTGTGGGCGTAAGTTTTTTATCTTATGAATGCTACTTATTTTCATATATTTGTAATTTAGTGGTTTGTCATGTCAGGTTTTAGGAGGAAACGTGCTGAAGACGCTGTTTCGGAGCTGCAGGACACTTTGGTCCTGCTAGCAATACTAATCATGGCTGTCCTTTTAATAAAAAACCTTGTCGGGGATAACCTTATCCTGAGCCTGCTGGATTTTGGCAAGTTCAAGGTGTGGGGCGCCGATAACGAGGTTTCTTACCCCTCGGATGCGCCCCTCGTGACGATTATAAACCCACCTGACGGCAGCCGGTTCTACGCGGACCATTATACGAGTGTTTCGGGTAGCGTGCAAACCATCCCCAACCGGCATGCCAGCCAGGTGTACTACCGGCTTAATGGGGGCCCGTGGGTCCGGGCGGCGCTTAGTGATAATAACTGGACTGGCGAAGCAAGACGGTACCCTGAGGGGAGTTATCACGTCGAGGCGATAGCCTACGATAGTACGGGCATGGAGTCGCCCACGGCGTCGAGCGCCTTCGAGACGATATGGAGGCCCTACCCCGACGCCGCCTACATGGGGGATGATATCCCAGAGGTCATGACCGCCGGCGATCCTTATAGTGTTCACATTAACTATAGTAATACGGGCTATTTATCCTGGAATAGTAGTGGCGGTTACAGGCTTTCCCCGAGCGGCTCAACCATGAGTTTGCCGCCAATAGGACTGAATACCCAGGTTGAGCCTAACATTAGCCACGTTTTCAGCCTATCAATGGTAGCTCCTTCTCCGGGCGACTACACGGTGGGCTACAGGATGTGGTGTGCCGATTATGAGTGGTTTGGCGAAGAGTTTTCTAAAAAGGTGAAAGTGTTGGAGTCTTATCATGATGCCCGGGTAGTCTCGATGGACATGCCCGCAGAGATGACGGTGGGTGAGACTCGACTCGTTAGCATAGTCATGCAGAACATGGGGAGTGCTGCCTGGTTTGCCGAGGGGAACGGCACTGCTTACCTGTGGATGGTGGACGGCACGTCTGGCGCCGCTTACAAGTTTAACGGGAGCAGTGATCGCATACTAATGGCACCAGGCAGCGTGGTGAGGAGTGGAAATAATTATACTTTCCAGTTTACTATTAAGGCCCCCTCGCCTGGTAGCTACTACACTCAGTATCGGATGGTTTGGGATGGCCACTATGCCTTCGGACAAGTAGCCGGCTGTACTATTAATGTTAAAGCGTTGCCGACTCCTACGCCCGCCCCTACGCAGAGGCCGCCAGCCTCGCCTACGCCCACGCCGGAGCCGCAATACAACGCACACGGAAAGATGACACTATTACATATAAATGGATTTGAGTATACAGGACCTATAAGGTATTTTTATGATGGCCCTCTTGGAAAACATTTTAAGAAGTCTAGTCGTGGAGCAAGTAGTGATAATGATCCTAGGTGGGATTGGGATATTGGAGGACCGAATGGCCATTACAGGATTTATAACGACGTTGATGGGTATTCTGGTGAGCTTCAATTTGAAATGAACAATGGAGGAAATAAAGGAAAGGTGGTATTTAGACAACAATAAATTATTTTAGGTATAGTTTAAGGTGATAATAATGAGATTAAATTTAATAGTAATAATTAGTGGTTTAATTATTATAATAATTTGTACATATATAATATTAAATAATAATTATAAAATTAATAATAATTTAAATAATTCATCTGTGGATTTGAATTTAACTACAAATTTAACACAAATAGACACTATTGAACCAAATAATTCATTCACAATTCCGCCAAATGATTATGTTATAAATCATATTAATTGGTCATCATATCCTAATTTACAAACGGGATATGTATATACTGCTTGTATATCGGAACCTACGGATGTAATTCCATATAAATTTTTAGAAGTCGAAATTGTTACAGAAGTTAAAAATACAGAAAATAAAACAATTATAAAAGAACAGTTAGCAGGTGTAGCTAAAGAAGCTAAAAAAATATATGGTCCTGGCAGCAGTATTGATATTATAGGTACAAAAGATGGTATAGCAAGATGGTTTGCCTCTATTTTACCTTATGAAGATAAAATACGTTAATAATGAGGTTAAACGGCTTTACAATTATAAGGCCAAATCATGATTTTATACATATTACGATAAAGAATGATACTACGACGATCGCTAAAGAAGTGGCTCCATAAAGGCATGGACAGCAAATCAATCCCATATTTTATCAAGTGGCCAACCTTATAAACTCAAAAAGCCAAAGTCAGTACTTGAAATGAAAAGTATAAAGTTTAACGTCGAGGAATGCGATGGGTACTTTGTAGCAGATGCAGCTGATTATGCGATTGTCACCCAAGCAAAAACATGGCTAAAGCTCCTGAGGAACATGGACGAAGCTGTCCGCCTACATTTTGATTTAAAAAGTAATGATAAATACATGGGTGTTCGGTTAAGGTGGTTGAGGGCGTGTTAGGCGTTTAATTATTGGGCATACTATAATAGAGGACTTTGATTATTTAAGTGTTTTCTGTGCAATCGGTCTTTGGTGATGTGTTTTTGGATGTATTTCTGGTGGATATGGGGGTTTTTGTCTTGTTTTTATGCTTGATCATATCTATTCTTCGTCCTTTTTCCCGCTTTTTTAGATAGCTTGCGCTACCCGTGTTTTTTCTTTTTTATGGTGACAAGTTGGTACAGGTTGTAATCCAGGCACCTGAAAAAGTTCTCGGCGTGTACCCGGTGTGAGCGTTTCCGCCTCGTCCTACCATTATGGAAGACTCTTTTTATCACTGAGAACGGCCTTTCCACCAGTGCCCGGATACCGCTGATGAGCCGGTTCTCCACGGCCTGGTATTCGTTGAGCGGCTTGTTCCTCGCCATCTTATGCAAGGTGTAATCAACCGTACCCACGGGCAAATCATGACACCCGGCGTAGCCTTTATCCCTGAACACGTACATGTCGCCCTCTCTAACCAGCGAGACCCGTGAGTCGTGCAGGCTGGCAGTGCTCGTCTCGAACTCGACGATGAGTTGCGACTTGGAGTCCATGAGCACGTGCAGCCTGTCCCCGTGAAACACCCGGCCGTTCTTCACCGTGAAAGTGCCATGATCGTCCATGTGGCTGAGCTGCTTCTCAGTGTAAATTATAGGTTCCTGGTTCTCTTTTTTCTTCTTCTCCTCGCTCATCCTCTTCCGCCCCGTGTCGCTCTCGATGAACGTGGCATCCTGGATCACTCCCTCCCGGACCACGAGGCCCCTAGTTTTAAGCTGCCTCTGCAATTCCGTCCACAAATCAGCAAACAACCCTGTCCGTGCCAATCGTTCCCGAAACCTCCACACCGTGCTGTAATCTGGTATCCGGGCGTCGAAGCCCACGAAATTCATGAAACAAATGTTCGTCTTCAACTGCTGCTCTAATCCAGGATCGCTCAACCCATACCAGGCCTGCAATACGAGACACCTGAACATGACCACCTCGTCATTATGAGGCCTCCCCGCCTTGCCAGGCCCATCATCAAAAACACGGGCAATAATAGGCCGGAAAGCCTCCCAATCAATAACCTGCTTCACAAGATCAAGCCTGTCATCCTGCCTAAGAAACTCGTCATAATACTGCTTGAAGCCCTGATTATACAAATAAGACATGCCAGTAGTCTGGCTTCAAAGTATATAACACTTACTATACAAACATAAGCATACTAATATAAATTTAAAACACAGCTAATACATAGATATTTCAAAACCCTCAATATCATATATTATGTTACATCCAGGCCGCCAGCTTCGCCTACGCCCACGCCGGAGCCGCAATACAACGCACACGGAAAAATGCTATTGAAATTTTATAATGGATACCCCGATTATACTGGACCTATACGATATTATTATGATGGTCCACTAGGTAATCATTTTGAAAGGGCTAGTTATGGTGCAAGCAGTGATAATAACCCTAGATCGGATTGGGATATAGGAGGACCAAACGGACATTATAGGATTTATAACGACGTTGACCATTATTCTGGAGGACTCCAATTCGAAATGAACAATGGAGGAAATAAAGGAAAGGTGATATTTTATAAATAAATTTTTAATTATATATTATAATGATTAAAGGGGTTTTACAAGTGAGGATTAATTTAAAAATAATACTTATATTAATAATTACTATATCTATAATTATCTTTATAGGCATAAATATTAGTAGTAAGCTACATTTATTAAATATAGAAAATAATAACTATAGTAATTTAAATCAAATTAATAATAAATCAAATCAAAATTCTACTGTAATTGATAATAATTCGATTAATATTCCATCTAATGATTCTATAATAAACAATATAAATTGGTCACGTTATCCAAATCTACAAATGGGATATGTTCATTTTGCTCAAGAATGTGAGCCAAATGACATTGTTCCTCATAAATATGTAGCAATCGGAATAATAACCGAAGTAAAAAATTACGATAATAGGACACTAATTTATGAACAATTAAGTGAAATTGCACTTGAAATAAGGCATATGTGTGGACCAAATACAGCTATTTGCGTTTTTGGAACTAATCATGGTATTTTAGAGTGGACAGTTACCATGCGTGTATATGATGACAAAATATACTATTAACTACCTATAGCTCATATTTCACAATGATATTAGCCTTTTTAATTTTTTTCGTATCCTTCTGTTTATGAGACGCCAGGATGGCAAACGATATATCGACATGGTTCCAAAGAGGGTTTGTTATCAAAAATAATCCATAATCCAAAACCCGCATCCAATTAATCATCTGTAGAATATCGGAGGGCTCAATGGACATTATAGGATTTATAGCGATAGTTATTCTGGAGGACTCCAATTCAAAATGAATAATAGAGGAAATAAAGGAAAAGTAATTTTTTAGACAACAATAAAAAAATAACTTGAGTACTATTAACCGATGAAATACTAGAAGGATACCGATGACACCACTGCCAAGGGGCTTCTATGATAGGGATACCATCGAGGTCGCAAAAGAGCTTTTAGGCAAGGTGCTGGTGCGCGAGGCGCCGGCGGGCCGGATGGCCATAAAGATCGTGGAGACTGAGGCGTATGTTGGCCCCCACGACAAGGCCTGCCATGCTAGCAAGGGCATGACCGAGCGCAACAGGGTCATGTTCGGCGAGCCAGGCCACGCCTACGTTTACTTCATCTATGGCATGTACCACTGCCTTAACATTGTAACTGAGCGTGAGGGGTATCCCGCCGCTGTGCTGATCAGGGCCGGGGAGCCGCTGGAGGGCGTCGACGCCATGTGGAGCATGAGAAAGAAGGCCAGGAAAATGGAGGACTTGGCATCCGGCCCCGGGAGGCTTTGCATGGCGATGGACATAGACAGGTCTCTCAATGGCGTGGACATGTGTAAGAAGGGCCCCCTGTATGTTGAAGATGGTAAGGCAGAGAGCTTTGATATTGTGAGCTGCAGGCGCGTCGGAGTGGAATACGCTGGCGAGTACAGGGATAAGCCATGGAGGTTCTACATAAGAGACAGCCCGTCCGTCTCAGTTTTTACCACAGAGGACGCAGAGGCTGATAATCACCACAGAGGGCACAGAGGGCACAGAGGGATTAAACCACAGAGGACGCAGAGGCTGATAATCACCACAGAGAACGCAGAGGATTCTTATATACTCAAGAGGGCTTGCATCCCCTGAGAGACCCCCAACTTTTTAAGATAACTATCATTTTATTAAAAACGATTGACTTGTTATGGATAAGATGGTCTCCGAGGGGGGCGCAAGACCCTCCCCCATTTTCAGGAAATAAAAAGGCCTTTGTGTCCTCTGTGGTGATTATCAGTCTCTGTGTCCTTTGTGGTATAGTATGGGGTTGAGGCGTGGTATGAGTGCCATGAGCACGCTCTGCTCGGTAAGCTGGGTGCGGGTGAGCATCCCATGTGATAGAAAACCAATAGCTCCCTCTTTTTCCCCGAGGTTCTCGATTCCGGCCACCCTGCTCATGACGTCGCCTACCTCCTTGCCGGCCAAAACCTCGTCGAGGACGGTGGGTGGGTACTCGAAGCCGCTGCCGCACCCAAGGGTCAGCCACGAGCCATCGTAGATGGCACAATACTGCACGTCCAGGGTAAACTCGCCAACCCTAAACAGGCCAGCCTCAATCCCTACTCCCATGTCGAACTTCTCCGGGGCGTAAGCGCGCTTAGCCCTGTTTATGGCTCCAATGATGGTCTCCTCCCCGAAGGGCTGCGAGGGGACGCCAGACATCGCCTTCACGCCCTCAACCTCAGCCTCCCCGTACACTCTCCTGAACACGTTCTCCACGGCCTTCACCTTCACCGGGTTGGTCGACCCGACTGCCACCTTCACTCCCCACGCCTCCTCAACAGGTTTCCATGCACGTCTATCTCGCCCCTTACGATCCTCGTCGCGGATATCGGCTTGCCGTCCTCCGCAAGGACGCACTCCACCCTGTATATCTCTATAGGCCTTTTGCCTCGCGCCTTCCTCAGCTCGTTTATCTTGAGGGCGGTCGGGTACGTCTCTGGGGAGACGACTATATAGTCGTAATCCTCGGTCAAGGTGGGCCCATATGGATCGTTAATCTTAAAGATGCGCGGCTCAACGCCTATTTCCTTTATTATCCAATCTCTGAGGGCTTTCTCTCTCTCCTGGTAGCTCTTAACGGGCCTGACGCGCCCCCTGGCGGCCATCTCATCCGAGGTGAGGCCAATGTCCACATCCCTGCTAAGCTCGTACGCCTTTCGGAGCAGCGCCTTATGTCCGTCGTGGAGGGGCTGGAACGTCCCCCCTACCGCCACCCTCATCCCATCGCCTCCTTATATTTTCGGGCCAGCCTCACGTACTCCTCACAGCTATACTCGAGCCGCCTCGCCTGCTCCGGCGTGAGCTTTTTTATTATTTTCCCGGGCACGCCGACTACCAGAGAGCCGTCGGGTACGACGTCCCCCTCCTTGACCACCGCCCCCGCCCCTATGATGCAGCGCTCTCCTATCTTAGCCTTACTCAATATGATGGCGCCCATGCCTATCAGCGAATAGTTGCCTATCGTGCAGCCGTGGATAATCGCCCCATGGCCGATGGTGACGCCCTCTCCTATTAAAACGTCCTCCCCCTTGTCAGCGTGTATGACCACGTTGTCCTGGACGTTCGTCCTCCTTCCCACCGTTATGGAGGCCTCGTCCCCGCGGAGCACGGCCCCATACCAGACGCTGCTCTCCTCCCCGAGGAGCACGTCACCCACGATGCACGCAGTCTTCGACACGAAAGCCGTCTCAGCTATGCGGGGCCTGGATAAGCCGTCGAAAATCATAATTTTCGGTCGTCTATTGGCTCTGATAATGTAAAAATCTATCCTTTGGGCTTGCCATCCACTATTTCAATAATCGAACAGCTCTCGAATGGATTTGGCAGGCGTCTTTAAAACGCAGAGCAATGCCCAAAAAACATAAAAAACCAGGCCCGGTCAGGCCTCCAGCCGGAGCCTCCTCACCACAAAGTCGGTGTCAAGGGCCAGCAAGAACGGGCCCAGCTTCGGGCCCCTCGGCTTTCCAAGAAGCAGCATATACGCAGTCTTAAAGAGCTTCGCAGGCTTAATGCCCCTCCTCTTCGCAATCTCGAATATCTCGTACTGGGTCTCCTCCTCGCTGTGCTTCGCCTCCACGTACCCGGCAAGCTCGGCGAGCGCCTCCTTCTCAGCGGGGTCGATGTCGGGCGGCGCCTCCAGCCTCTCCTTAATCTCTATGTTATACTCCTCAGGGCCATACTTATGTGCCCAGTTGCCGGCCTTATAGACCCTTGCGAGGGCGTCCAGCTCCTGCTGCCTTGTGGCATCCTGTGGCAGGTGGCCGGTCTTCCTGAGTGTCCTCAAGATGTGCTCGTCATTCCTGGAGACGCTCACCATGGCGGCGAAAGTGTAGGGGATGCGCACCTTGCGGTGGTCGACCTTAAGCATCGGATACACCCGATCGGCGAGCTCCCTCTCCTCGGCGTCGGGCGTCTCCACCTCTCTATAGTATACCCGCTCGAACCTGTCGAAGGCGTCCACTATAAAGTTGATATTCCTGACATCTAGATTCTTCTGCTTCATGGGGTTGAGCGAATAGAAATATAAAAACACCTCGGGCTCCATGATCTCCAGCATGTCCTGGGTAATATAGACGTTGCCGTGCCTGGTGGACATCTTGGCGCCGTTAATCAAGAAGAACTCGTAGACCGTGTACACGGGAGGCTGCCTTTTTAAGATTACTCTGGATATCTCCTGCCCGGATGGCCATGAGCCCTCGTAGTGGTCCTTGCCGAAGGGCTCCATCTTGACGTCGAATATCTGCCACTGGGAGGGCCATTCAAACCGCCAGGGCAGCTTGCCATTATTAAGGGACGTGGTGCCCCGATAGCCGCACCCTGGTACCTCGAACTCGCCGGCGAGCGACTTGTCCTCGCACACGTAGTCCACCGACCAGCTTTCCAGGTCAACCGCCGTCGCCTTTGCGGTGATCCTGCCACAGTTCTCGCATATCGGGTTGAAGGGTATGTAGTCCTCAGGGGTGTTCTTCTGGAACTTTGAGATGACCTCCCTGGCGAGGGGTATGTTCGACAGTATCGTGCGCATGGGCGGCTCGAACCGGCCCTCTCTATATAACGCATCGTTGCTGTAGTCCTCTACCTGTACGCCCAGCGCCCTGGCCCCGTCCAGCCACACGTTGTTGAAGTGCTCTGCCCACGAGGAGCAGCACCCGAAAGGATCGGGGACGTGCACATAAGGTATGCCTACATACTTGTTGAGACGCTTAAGCTCCTCCTCGCTCAGGACGTGCCACTTCCCGTCGCGGTCGGGCATGCGCTCCGGGATCTTCCTCAGCGGGTCCCGGTCGTCGCTCGTGTGGACGTGCCTCGTCTTCACGCCCATGCTCTTGAGCGACTCGCTTATAAAGTAGCCCCTCAAGATGTCGTTCAGGTTGCCTATGTGCTTGCCGCCGGATGGCGAGGCGGCGCACTTTACAACCACTTCCTGCCTGCCGTACCTCTCAATGACCTCGTCCGCTATGGAGTCCGCCCAGAATACCCTGTACATGTTATCGGGCAAAAACTAATAATCTCATTATATAAGTCATTTTCTGCCTTTAAGGCGTAGCTTATAAGGCTATGCCAGCCCGGCTTTATACCCAGAAGCGCCTGGTGCGCACGTACTCGCGCTCGGCCCTCAGTATGTCCCTGTAGAAGTCGTCCTCGTCCTCCTTGAGCTTAGCTATGACACGGGAAGCAGACTCAGGGCCCAGGCCCCTGGAGGCGAGGGCTATGACCGCTTTCTTACCATGAGAGAGGACGATATTGCCGTTACGGTATACGCGCTTAACCTTCAACTTTTCGTCCTCCGTCTTAAGCTTTTCAGGGTGCCTCGCCATCTCCATATCCTCCCTCTCCCACGGCTTAAGCGCAGCTATAAACCTGGAGCCGCACACGGGGCAAACAGGAGGGTCCTCCACGTCCTCCACCCTCTTCTTAGCGGAGTACCTCTTACAGTTCAGGCAAAAGAGAAGGACGTGGTCGTTCATGATGCGGTCCTTCAGGGCCATCAAGATGGAGCGGTCGGCCGTCTCGGGGGCCATCAGCTCCCGGCCACCCGTGAAACCTGAGCCTCCAATAAGGCTCAAACGCCCCGCCACGAGGGATATCTCGCCGCTCCTGATCATTTCCAGGGCCTTTTTAGCGTTCTCCACGTCCAGCTTATCGTGGAAGATCTCCCGGACCGCCTCTTCGTACATGGGCGTGCCATCAAATACCTTTAGCAGCTTGCCCATGCTTATGCGCTCGTAGTCCACGTCCCTGGATAGCGCCCCAAACTTGCGGGCGACGTGCACCATCTTCCATTTAAGCAGCATGGTATTCTTAAGGGTCTTCTCGATGATGGGCTCCACGAAGGCCGGGTCAAGGTCGCTGATTAGCTTTACTATGTCAATTGCCCTCACCCGCTTCGGGAGCTCGAGCTTTATCCGGTATGGGTCTATCTCCATGGCCACGCCGCCGCCGAGCCGCGAAGCCAGTAAAGCCGTGACGACCCTGCCAAGGGTTTCGTTCACCTTGTGGCCGAAGCATGCGTTTATCACTATTGTCCGCTCAGCCTCCTCAACCACGACCCTCCTGTCCGTAGGCACCGGGCAGCCTTCATCCAGTTGCCTTCTCACGTAATCGACGAACTTTTTGGCGGTGTGCTCGTCCGTCGGATACCTGGCCATGATGAGGCTTACGGCGGAGCCGCCCTTCATTTCCTCGACGACGCGCCTGACGGCGCCCACTTCCATGGCGACTGCGAAGGGCACGGGTATCTCCTCCCCCGTCCAGGACGGCACCTCAGCCTGGGGGTTCTCAACCGGCTCCACCCTCACCCTGTCCTCGGTGATCTCGACTATTCGCCACATGTCCCCCTTAGTGATGAACACCGCCCCCACCTCAGTGTTAATCACGAACGCCTCGTCCAGCGTGCCCACCATGCGGCCGCTTATCACGTCCTGTATGTCGTAGCGCTTCTCATCCGGTATCATCGACAGGTTCTCGTACATGTATGGCCGCGTCTTGCCCCTCTTGCTGATGACGCCAGCCTCGTTCACGAAGATGACGCGCTCTTCCGCTAGCTGCTTTAAAACCAGGTCGAACTCAATTCTTGATAAGCCCCTATACGGGTATGCCTTTTTAACCAGCTCGAAGATACTATCGGCGCTGATTTCACCATACTCAATGGCTATTGCGCAGACCTGGTTGGCCAGGGCATCGTAAGGCTTGTCGTGCAGACTAACCCCCTCTATCTCACCTGCCATTGCCCGCCTGGCGATGGCCCACGCCTCGCTGGCGTCGTCCTCGTTTATGGCGATGATCGTACCCTTCGACGTCTCTCCAACCCGGTGCCCAGCCCTGCCCACTCTTTGCACCAGCCGGCACACCTCCCTCGGGGACATGTACTGGATGACGTGGCTTATATCGCCAATGTCTATCCCCAGCTCCATGGAGGAGGTACACACCAGGACGGGCACCCGGCCCTCCTTGAAGGCGTCCTCCGCCTCAATCCTCGCCTCCTTCGAGAGCGACCCATGGTGGACTGCTATGGCCTCGCCGAGCCGCCTGAACCTCGCGCCTATAGCCTCGGCAGACTGGCGGGTGTTCACGAACATCAGGGTAGACCTGTTCTCGTGGATGAGCCTGACCATCTCTCTTATCTGGGCGGCTATGTCCGGGTCGGTCAGCAGCTTTTTTGCCAGGCGCTTATCCTCGTTCCCGGCCACAGGAATGGTGACGTGGAAGTCCAGCGCCTTCTCGATGGAGACCTCCACGATGCGGACCCTCCTGCCCACGCCGCCCAAAAAGCTCGCCACATCCTCAGGGCAGCCCACCGTCGCAGACAGCCCTATCCTCTGGAAATCGGCATACCTGGCAAGCCTCTCTAACGCAATCGTGAGCTGGGACCCCCTCTTGGACGAGGCGAGCTCGTGCACCTCGTCGACGATGACGTAGCGGACGGCTTTGAGATGATGCCTCATGCGGGGGCCCAGGAAGATGGCCTGCAGCGTCTCCGGCGTGGTGATGAGCACGTCTGGCGGGCTGAGCGCCTGCTTCCTTCGCTCGTGCTGGGGCGTGTCCCCGTGCCTGACCTCGATGGATACGCCCAGCTCCTTCGACCACTGGGTGAGGCGTTTCAGCATGTCTCTGTTGAGTGCCCTCAACGGAGTGACGTATATCACTTTGAAGCCCTTGCCTTTCTCGCCATTTATCACCCCGTGTAGGGCTGGCAGCATGGCCGCCTCGGTCTTCCCCGTTCCCGTCGGGGCTATTACCAGGACGTTGTCGCCCGACATTATGGCTGGTATGGCCTTTTCCTGGGTCTCAGTGGGCCGGCTGAAGCCCATCGAGGCTAAAGCTGACCGTATCCTGGGGTCAAGCATCTCAAAACAGTCTTTCATGTTTGCTGAGCCATGATGTGATATCTTATATGATTAATTCTTTGTGGTTTTTATTAAAAAGGGCTAGCGGGTTTTGCCACGCCCGTTATTCTTACAGCAGAGGTTGGCGACGCACAGGAGGTCGGTGAGCAGCTCGTGCTCCTTAGCAGCTATCTCCTCAACAAGGATAGAGGCCTCGGAAAGGGAGGCGCAGCCGCAGGGGACGCTCTTCAGTATCATGGCCGCCTCAGACCACAGCCTACCCGCCTCATGGTAGCCTGCGGCCACCCCCTCGAGCTCGCTAAACCCCGTGACGCCCCTGGCATACTCTAAAAACTCCGCGTACATGTGCCTGTATAGGCCGCCACCGGTGCCGTTGGCCTGGATGGCCCCATAGGCAGCGTCACATGCCATCTTTAGCTCAGGCTTGGTGAAGCCATCCTTCCACCTGCGCAGGCAGCTCGCAAAATAGTAAATGCCGCCGACGCCCACGTTCCGCACGTCCGAGTTGAGCATCTCCACGGCGTTCATGCCTATCGTCCTCATCACCTTCACGGGGTCGGGCCTCACCTCCACGGGGAAGCCGAACTCAAACCAGGCGTTCCTGGGCGGGAACGGCTTATGGGGCGACGACCTGGCATCGATGAGCTGGGACACTGGAAGCTCGATGAGGCCATCCGCTATCCTGTCCGCCACGTACGCTATGCCCGCCTCTTCGTCCAGCCCTGCTACAACTATATTATGTGCTCCACAATGATGGTTAGAGCGCCTGTACTTTAGATAAAAGATGTCAGCCCGTATCATGACAGGCGTATCCTCAGCCAGCATCGCCTTCATGGCGTCATACGCACGCCTGGGGCTTGTAGACGTGCGTATCCTTAAAGAGACCCCGAGGTTGCGGCAGACGCGCCTGTCCAGCTCCAGTGGCTTTATCCGTCCGCCCACGGCCGGGTGCCTCAGGTTTTTGCTCTCCCAGTAGTAGAAGCCAAGCCCCTCGCCCATGCCAAACAGCGCAGACTCGGGCATGTCGTGGCCCGCGTACAAGAACACGTCCCTCAGGGAGGTCGTGTCACAATGCATGCCCCTCCTATGGGTAAAGCCGTCCAGGATCTTTTTCATCAGCAAAATAAAATGCCATCCTAAAATTAAAGTTTGGTATATGCCAGAAACGCTTGACTCTCAATTCACACATGGGCTTTCAACCGCAAAAATCACCCGATAATATTATATAATAGATGATTGCAAAGTCGGTGATAAGCCGAAGTGGAGGTCACGGATTTGTATATACCGATCGCTATACACAAAAACGAGCTAATAGTCATAGAAGACATGGACACGTTCTCAAAGTACTTCTGCCTGGCCAAGAAACAGAAGATGACTCCGCTGGCCACCGACGAGATCGTGGCGACGCCTGAGGAGCTCGAGGAGGAGCGGGGCGAGCCCGGGTTCTTCGAGGATGAGGAGCACGCCGCCGGTAGTGATAGCAGCGACCTGGACG
Organism: Methanocella conradii HZ254; assembly: GCF_000251105.1. Taxonomy (GTDB): domain Archaea; phylum Halobacteriota; class Methanocellia; order Methanocellales; family Methanocellaceae; genus Methanocella; species Methanocella conradii. Next base: position 661,708 of record NC_017034.1, read on the forward strand.
AGGATGACATTTAGGATAACGGGGCCATGGGGCGGAGAATCCCCGCTATTTTAATGTTGGGATGAATCTGCTCCTTGAATCCAAACTATAAGTATAAAAACCAAAAACTATTTAATAGTACTATACAATATAAAGTTAAAGTTCCACCGTATGGGAGCAATAGCAAAAGCGGAACCGTGTTCCGCCTTTAATCAGATAGGCTTCCATGGGCTAAGCCCGATGCCGGGATGACTGGCTGAAAGTGCGGATGAAATCCCCGGAGAAGGGATGGAACGCACAAGGTGGATGCTTCCGATTTCAATCGGGAGAGAAGGTCACGATGGAAAACAATGGTCGGCCAAAAGGTATTTCTTTTTCTAGAGGCTAAAGGGGGCTTCGTTACGCCCCCTTTAAGTCCGGCCATGTCCTGGTTGTTATAGGTATCTTTTCATCGCCAACCATCTGAGCTGCCAAATTTCAAATCTTCTCATATCAAGCAAGCTTCTTCATCTCATGGAAGTCAAGCGTGCCCTTAATGGCCTTAGTCAAAATAGGGATGCCAGACTCCTGGACGGCTGCCATGGGATTCGTGCCGCCGGTGATAATGACCCCAAAGTGGTCACGGTCAACGTCCACGCCCAACACGGGAGTGTTGGGCTCTCCAACCTCAAGGATACCATAAAAGCCCGCCGTCAAAAGCCTGTTTAAAACGTGATCCGCATCATCCTTGGCAGTCATGGGAAGTTCCCTAAAATTGGCCAGGATCTTGCCCGAGCCCGTCCTCATCATATCCCTAATCGAGGTCAACTCCTGGGACATGAGCACCTCCAGGGGGTCGATCGTAGTACAGTCATACCTTATCATATCGGTGAAGCGCACCGGCTGCCGGTCCTTGACCTGGACTATCCCGCCAAACTTGGGGCGAACGGGGATGCCATGCTTCAGGAAGACTCCATCGATGGTTATGCTACAGGCAGTTGCGATGCCCGCCTTGCCCTCAGGGATGGCATAGCCGCTGAAAGCCTCGCCCTCATCGAACAATTTCACGTAAGAGCAGACAGACAGGCCGCTATACATGACCTGCTTGAAAATGTCGAGCACTTCATCGAGGTCTTTCTTGTCGACCACGGAGAGGTTCACGACTATGTCGCCCTCCCTCGTCTTGGGGTTAAAGGTGACGCTATACATTATCTCCTCGATCCTGGCCTTAGTGAACATCATCTCTTCATACGCTTCGTACATGAGGCAACCCACAATTTATTTATCCCTAAAGGTTATCTATTTTTGGAATAGTATAGTGTCCAAAAGGAGTTACGATGTCAAATAATTTACTAAATGTCATAAAAGAGGTCTTTAGCACCTACAATTATTCAGTCAGCGCATCGCAGCAGGGCTTTGACCTCATAGCGGAAAAGCCGGGCAACAGGGTGGGCATAAAGCTCGTGGACGACGCTTCCGCGGACGACCTAAAAACGCTCCTCGATGGCCTCAAGGGCAACGACATCAAGGTACTTTTTATCACGATGGCCAGCTTCTCCGACGAGGTGAAGAAGCTTTGCGGCCAGAGAGACGTCTTGCTATGGGATCGAGCAGAGCTGGAGCGGCAGATAGGGAAGGCCGTGCTCTACGGGTGCGATACGTCAGTGCCGCCAAAGGACATCATCAAGCCTGCCAGCGATTTCTCCTCGCTTACCGGAGAGCTGTACGCCAGGAGCGCGCCGTCTCCGCAAAGGCCCATGCCGGATAAAGTCGAGGCGGTAGAGGCCGAGGAAGAGCCTGCGAAAAAGAAGGCGAAGGCTAAGCCCGCCCCAGAGCCTGAGGGCGTGGCCATACCGTTGCACGCCATACCAATACGGATTAAGGCGAGCGACGCTGTGAAGATATCGGGCGCCATCGGAAGGGCGGAGGACGTTGAGGTCTCCTTGAAGTTCATACCCTTCTGGAAGTATAGCTATTCATTGGACGTGCAGTCCAAGTACCGTGACCTGACCATCCCTCTGAGCAGCAAGGGCTCGAAGGTCATAAACGCCATCAACAAGCAGATTAGCATTGCGCCCGCCGCCGACCCCGTGGAGTCGGTAGAGCTGCCCGACGCCCCCTACAACGTGGAAGAGTCGGTGGTCACACGGGAGGAGGCCAACGCCATGGCGATTAAAAACATTATAGAGGAGAACACGAAGACGGTGAGGTTCAAGGGCACCCAGGGCGAGGCCGCCATCGTGGAGCATAAAAAGTTCCAGCCCCGGCCCCAGGACATCGAGATGAGCATGGAGCTGCTATACATCCCGTTCTGGGCGGTGCGCAGCCATAAGGGCTACATGGAGATAAATGCATACGATGGCAAGCCGACGAAGATGCCCATCGATGACGGGGCCGAGATACTCTAACCATGCATAAAGTATTTGTAGCGAGGTTTAAAAGTTAGGATTGCTCAATTTAGGTGATATGCATTGAAGGTAACAGATAAGGCAGCGGAACAGTTGAAGGCGTTCCTCGAAAAGGAGCAAAAGACGGACTCGCTCATTCGCATTTACTTTGCTGGATACGGCTGTAGCGGGCCCCAGTACGCCCCCGCCCTCGAGATGGAGAAGAAGGATGAGGACGTGGTCAGCAACCTGAACGGGATCAACGTGGTCTATGAGAAGAGCCTGGAGGAGGACCTCAAGGACTTCGAGCTTGACTACATCAAGACTCCTTATGGAGAGGGCTTCATAGTCCGGAACCCGAATGCGACGTGTGGGCCTGACTGTGGCGGATGCCACTGAGCCCGCGTCAGTAACTCCTTTTTTTTTACTTTTTACTTTAAGAGCCGTTTATATCGGTGGCGAAGTGGTCGTTTATGACATCCTTTGAGACGCTCGTGCCGGCGTTGATGACTACCTCCGGCCAGATGCGCACGTCAGAGTGAACCGTCACGTCATTGCCTATCATGGCCCTGGGGCCGATGACGACCCCATTCTCAAGGATACAGCCCTTGCCCAGCGTTATGTCGTTATCCATTATGGCGCCAGAGACCGAGCAGCCGGCGCCTATCTTTACGCCGTTGTATATGTAAGATGATAGTATGCGGCAATCATTGCCGATGTGGCAACGGTCGCCTATGGATGTATATGGGCCTATGAGCACGTTATCGCCGATGGTCGTATCGTCTCCGATGTACACAGGCCCGACCACGACCGAATGCCTGCCAAAGGTCACGTTATTGCCTATATCGAGAGGGCCGTTGAGCTTGGCGCCCTCGTTGACCATCCTCCCATGTATGTACGTTCCGGGCATGTTCTCCAGCATCCAGCGCTGGGCCTCACGATAGGCTCTCGGGTTCCCCACATCGGTCCACTGGCCCCGCGCCAGCCACCCGCTTATCTTCCTGTTCTCGGCGAGAAGCCTGGGGAAGAGGTCCTTGGCGAAGTCATACTTCGCCCTCGGTATATAGTCCAGCACCTCAGGGCTGAGGGCGTATATCCCCGTAGAGGCGAGGTTCGAGAAGATCTCGCCGGGGCCTGGCTTCTCCTTGAACCTGTGTATGACATGGTTATTATCCAGGTCGACGATGCCGAACTCCCTGGGGTCGTCGATGCTCAGCACCGAGATGGTCACCAGCGCGCCCGAGACGTTGTGAAAGTCGTAAAGCTCCCTGAGGTTTAAGTTCAAGACGTGGTCGCCGCCCACGACCAGGAACGGGCCATCGTCCAGGTACTTCTCGGCGTTTTTAACGCTGCCCGCGGTGCCCAGCTTCTCCTTCTCGTAGACGTACTTGATGTCAACGCCAAAAAGGGAGCCGTCGCCCAGGTACTTCTCGATGACCTCCCCCATGTAGCCAAGGGTGATTATTATCTCGTTAAAGCCGTTCTTGGATAAGTGCTCGACGAGGTGCCCGACCGACGGCCTATTTAAAATTGGTATGCTGGGCTTCGGCCTCTCGAACGTAAGCGGCCTAAGCCTGGTACCGGCGCCGCCGCAGAGAATGCACGCCTTCATCTAAGACCCTCCATGTCTTGCCTGCTTCGGCCGAAGCAAGCGATAGGATGATACAAACCAGTACTACTTACCAATATATATACATGCCTCGTTTTATTATGGTTTTTGTCATAATGGCGGCGATTTGTGCGCATTTCTTGATCATTCCACGCCGGTTGCGGTTATCCTGAACTCGGCCGTCTGGCCTTCTGCCATCGACCTGTGCTTACGCAGCACGGCCAGCCGGGTGCCCATCCCCGTGCGTGAGAGCTGCACGATGGCCTTGCTGATGTGCTCCAGCATGTTCCCGCCCACCGCCCGGAGCTCGTCCTTATCCACGTCCATGTATATCTGGTTGGTTATAACCACGGCTATGTCATGCTTTCTGGCAATGCCAAGCAGGGCCGTCACCTGGTTCGCCAGCTCCCTCTTGAGGAGCATGCTATCCTTGCTCTCCAGCTCCAGCCTGTAGAAGGCCGTCGCGGAGTCCAGGATGATGAGGCCCACGTTCTGCCCTGCGATCTTCTCCGTCTCCTTTATGGCTGCGTACTGCTCCTCAAAGCTGGTGGGCTGAAAATGGAGCAGGCCCCTGGCAAGCCTTTCTGCATCTTCGCCCGCTATCTGGCTGAACCGCTCGACCGAGAACCCCTCGGTGTCTATGTATATGACGCGCTTGCCCGACCTCAGCGTGTTCACGGCTAGCTGTAAGCATATGTTGGTCTTGCCGCTAGCGGGCTCCCCGAATAGCTGTGAGATGGTTCCGGCCTCGAAGCCTCCGCCCAGCAGGCCGTCGAGGGCTTTCGAGCCCGTCGGGAGCCTTTTTATGAGCCTTTCATTTGTCGCCATTTCGTCCTGCTACAATGTGAACCTGCTCATTTATATCGTTGTTGGAGGCGGCCTTTGCGTGCTCAAACCAGCCAAATAGCTTTAGGCTAAAAAGCAATATATAACATGTATTTTACTAAACTGTGGAGGGTCCTGGAGGAGAGAAAGAGACATAATAGCATTGATCACGTCGGACTTCGTGGTGTATGAGGAGGTGGTCTCCCGCCTTAAGGAGCGCCAGGCGCCTTTCATCACCCTAAGGCTGAAAGACCCGATACCCTACAACGTGAAGGTGGTCATCACGACGGCCGAGGAAGCCCCTCAAATACGCTGGGAAGGCGAGCACCTCATCGTCTATGATGACCCTCATGCCACGGTCGATCGAGCGATCGGCGCCCTCCGAGGCCAGGGCCATTTCGACGAGCTTGTCATAGGCATAGACCCGGGCAGGAGGCCGGGCATAGCAGTCCTGCACGGAGACACGGTCGTAGCTGTCTACCAGACAGGCGTGGCAGAGGTCGAGCCCCTTTTAAAGAAGATAGAGCAAGAGTACCACGCCAGCATCTCCATTGTAAGGATTGGCAGCGGCGCCAGGCTCATGACCGCCCAGATAATAAACGCACTAATCGAGGGGGGCTATAAAGTAGAGCTGGTCGACGAGACCGGCACCACGCCCTACGTGGGCAGGGGCATCCACACGAGCCAGGTCAGGGACATCATAGCCGCGATAAACATTGCGAGGATAAAGGGCGAGCCCGTGGGCAGGATGGAGGTCGAGCCTTCCAGGGGCGAGATAAGGGTCATCCAGGAGTCAAGCCGCTCGCTATCCGAGGGGCGTGCCACCATACCCAAGTACCTTGCCAGGCGCGTAGCCAAAGGCGAGATAACGCTCGACGAGGCCATAGAGATGCACAAAGAAAGCCTCAACGGGGTACGCGAGACAAAATAAAAAAGGACGTGGCGCGCCATGGGGCAGCGTCACGTCGTCTCTCCGCCAGAGGCGTTTTCAACAAGCTTCAGGTCCGCAGCAGCATCTTCCCTCTCATCTTCTTTCTCTGGAAGCGTGTCGTCGAACCTGATATCCCTATCCTTAAGGCACTCCACGATTTTCTTAACGTCATCGTCGGACAGGATCTCCTGCCTGGCCTCGAGGTACGCGGGAAAGTCCTCGTACCGCAGGAACCGGACGAAGTCCTCCTTGCCCTTCACCGTGGTATTCGTGTACAGCACGATGCTCATCACTCGTACCCCGGGGATGTTGCAGGTATACTTCAAATACCTGTACAGCAGGTAGGAGGCCCGCCTGGCCTGCTCTCCTGGCGTAGGGCGGTCCTCGTTCTTCCACTTGAGATTCCAGTTTTTAGTCTCAATGCAGTAGACGCCTTTCCGTCCCACTACTACATGGTCAACTCTGGCGGATTTCAGCATTTTCCCATCGAACTTATGGCCGAACTCGCGGGTGATCCGGACGTCGCTCAGCACGTAGTAGTCGTCGCTAAGCCGCTCCAGCGTATCCAGGACGAGGAGCTCGCCGTAATAGCCTTTAAGCTCGCTCCGGTACTCCCTCGTCAGCCGGTCAAGTATATCCTTTTCACGGTAGAGGTAAAGCAGGCTGTTCTCTATGATAGCGTCCCTGTTAGCTTGCAGGTGGTCGATCCGCTTCAGGTACTCCTCGCTCTTCTTATTCTTGCTGAAAAAGAGCAGGGAATCCAGCAGCTTATACTTCTTCATGCCGCTCCTGAGCATCTTCATCTCCCTTTCGAGGAGGCGCTCCTGCCTCTCCCTCTCCAGCGCTATGATCCGGTCTATGGCATCGCGCCTTTCCATCACTTGCTTGATGGTAGTGCAGCTCCGCGATACGCCCATGTCGTGTAGCTTGCGGATGAGGTCGTCGCCGGCCCCGCTTCTACCGATCAAAGTTGCCATAGTAAAGAGAGAGATTGCTATTATGGCATAAACATTATCATATCCCCCGATCATACCTCTAGCGGCTATCGTATTGGAGGCTAGTCTTATGAGCAGGGTCGGTCATCATCCGTCTGATAGCGCATTTCTGGCGCTATCAGTCATCGCTTACGCCATCGTCTCCCTGCTGCTCTTGCTCATTGCTGCCTGGTTCCTGCAGAACATTTGGATGATCGGGGACACAAAACTTTTTTACCGGATGGCAGGAGTCATCATTAGCGGTGGCACTCCCTACGTGGATTTCAAGGATCCGAAGCCCCCTCTGATCTTCTTCGCCCTCGCGCTGCCAGCGCTTCTAGGCCAGCAGCTTTACGGAGGCCTGCTGCTTGTCGGCACGTGCAACTTCCTGAGCGCCCTCGTGGCCATGCGCATCGGCTGGAAGCTTTACGGGCGTTTTCAGGGCTTCACCGCTGGCTTGCTTTTACTGGTAAACATGGCCCTGGCCGAGGGCTTTTTCATCCTTACAGAGCCATTCGCCCTCCTGTTCATATTATTATCCGTATACGCCCTGCTCTTCATGAAAAATGAGCTATTGTCGGGCATATCCGCCGGCATCGCCATCGGCTTCAAGCAATATGCCCTATTGCTCATACCGCTGGCATTTTTTTACCTTTACCGCGGGGGCGAGCTCAGGAAAGCGTCGCGGCTCGTCGCCGGCATCGCGCTGCCACTGCTCATCGTGTACGGCGCCATCTTCCTCGCCTATGGCCCAATAGCATGCGCCTCGTCGCTATACTGGAGCTTCGGCGTGGCCGACGCATACGTCACGAGCAGCTATCTGGGGGACGTACCGGCCTATAGGGCGGAAGACCCGCTTGTAGCCCTGGCGAACCTGGGGCTTTCGGCTGGCATGTTCATCATGCTGCTAGTGGTGGCCGCGGCGAGCCTCCTGCTGGACCGGCCCCTGTCAACGCATGATGAGTTTTTTGCGCTATCAGGGGCGGCTTTCCTGTCCACGCTGGCCATCAGGCAGTACCTGCACTACTGGGCGCTGGCCCTGCCATTCATCATCCTGCTATGCGTCAGGTCGTATAGAAAAAGGGGGGCGGACATGGGATGAAAAAAGCATTGACATTGTACGGCATCGCCGTAGTGGCCTACGGCGCCTTGTTCCTCGCACTCGCCATAGTCGAAGAGGTTTTGATGCGAGGCATCTGGATGCCCTTCGACATAGCCTCCTATTATGGCCTTGCCTCCTCGGCGGTCCCCAGGATCTATGCCATCCTGGGCGATGGGGCGCCATCCTCCTTACTTCTATTCGATACGGGGGCCTTATCCGGCTACCGTGTCTTCATCGTGGGCATCATTTGCCTGGCGTGCGCCCTGCTCACCATGGAGATGGGCAGGAGGCCATACGGAAGCGTGGCCGGCTTCCTGGCCGGCCTGCTCTTTACCATGAATATGGCATTGGCGCAGGGCCACCTCACCATCGGCGACTCGCTGGCTCTACTGTTCGCCCTGCTTTCCGCTTACTCCATGGTGTGGAGTGGCAAATACGCCCTTTCAGGCTTCCTGACGGGCCTGGCGGCTTGCTTCAAGCCGCTGATGCTCTTATTGCTGCCGGTCACCATGGCTATCATGTGGCGTAAAGGAGAGATGAGACCGGCTTTCGCCCTCATCGTGGCGGCGGCCCTTCCGCTGCTCGCCGTCGCTGCCACGGCTTTCGTGCTATACGGCAATAGCACGCTGGCGATGGCCGCGGATAGTGGCTTCGAGGCCGTTGGGTTTCTGACGGACGAGGGCTACCGCCCGCCTGACCCGCTCATGGCCGTTGCAGGCATCGCTCTCTCCGCATGCATGCTGACCTCCATGTTTCCGCTTGCCCTGCTCGGCTTTTCAAGGAGCCACGGGCTCCTGGAGGAGTATTGCCTGGCCGTCGGGCTATGCTTTATTCTGGCCATCCCGCTGAAACAATACCTCCAGTACTGGTTCATCGCCCTGCCGTTCTTAGCGCTGCTATGCGCAGGCGCCTTCAAGGCGCCCGAAAAAGCATCGATGGATACATATGCGGCCGAAAAACAAGCTTTAAGTAGCTTAGCGCCGGTGATTAGGGATAGGTGAACCATGTACGGGGGCGAAAAGGGAGAAGGGCTACCTAACCTGCACGTATCGGACCGGGCGTACTTCATCGGCTCGGCCATGCTCTTAGCCATCGTCATCTTCGGCCTCGTCCTCGTGACCAGCACCCTAATGGAGAGCGAGTGGACTACCTATGATATGCAGCGGTTCTACGCCATGGCCCAGGTCATCGTGGACGGCGCCACCCCCTACCTGGACTATCAGGACCCCAAGCCTCCGCTCATCTTCTTCACCCTCGCCGTTCCAACGCTGCTCGGGCAAAAGCTCCTTGGAGGCTTAATTTTGGTAGGCATAAGTAATTTCGCCAGCGCTTTATTGTTGATGGCGATGGCCTGGAGGCTCTATGGCCGCTTCTCCGGACTGCTCGCCGGCCTCCTCTTCACCCTTAACGTGGCCTGGGCGCAGGGATACTTCGTGCTCACCGAGCCCTTCGCCCTAACATTTATACTGCTATCAACTTATGCTCTCATGTTCACAGAAAATAGGTGGAAATACGTGCTCGCCGGCCTGAGCGCGGGCGTCGGGATAGGGTTCAAGCAGTACGCCCTTTTCCTTATACCTTTGCTGCTCTTCTTCATGTACAGGAGGGGAGAATTGAAAAAGGCGCCGGAGCTTCTCGTCGGCATCCTGATCCCGCTGGCCATCATTTTCGGCGCCATATTCCTGGCCTACGGGCCTACGGCGGGCGCCGCCTCGCTCTACTGGAGCTATGGCGTGGCGGGCACCTACCTATCCGAGTCCAACATGGGCGACGTGACGAGCTACAGGGCGACGGACCCCCTCATCCTCGCCGCCAACATAATCATGGCCGTGACCGTGTTCACATCCCTCCTGCTCTTCGCCGCCGCAAGCGTGGTCAGAGATGGGCATCTCTCCCCCCTTGAAGAGTACTTCGTCCTCGCCTCTCTGCTCTTCGCTGGCACCATCTTGATAAGGCAGTACCTTCACTACTGGATTTTAGCCCTCCCCTTCCTGGCCCTCCTCTCCACCCGCCCCTTCCGCGGGCCTTAAGGCCTCGTCGCCTTATATTCATTGAGAAGGATGGTGGCGGCGTCCGCGCCAGCAGAGCCAAGGCCGGCCAGGTCGAGGATCGCCTGCTCCATGGAGACCACGGGTATGTCATCTATGGCAAAGGCGTCCATCTCACGGTCCGGGTTATAGATCTGAAAGCTCACCCCGTTCCCCTCACCCATGAGGCTCCTCACCATCCGGGCGGCGTTCTCGTCGGCATAGAGCTGGATACATCCGCCGGACGCCACCCCCTCAAGGTAGAGGTCAGCGGCGGTAAACAGGGTGCAGGCAGAGTCGGGAATGATGCCCTCCACGTTCGCGTAAAGCTCCCTCAACGCCTCCCGCTCGTCATCGTAGGCGCTCCTGAAGCCCAGCCCCTTGAGGCTATTAATGGGGCGCTCCCAGGCGACCAGCCGGAACAGGGCGTCCAATCCTGTGACGTGGACTTTACGGCCCTTGCTGGTAAACGCTCCCACCTCCACCAGCTTCTTCACCACCGAGCGAGTCCAGGGGTAAGACACGCCCGTATTCACCGAAGCCTGGTTTATCGTCGACCCGTCATTCCTCAAGAAGTAGCACACAACCTTCCATGAGCCTGGCGAAGATATCTTCACCGGGTCCTTCAAGCGCCTGGCCAGCCCTAGCTTCTGGAAGGACCCGCCGGCCTTGATGAACGCCGCTTTAGCTTCTGCGGCTATCGAGGGGGCGTAAAGCTTCAGGCACACCTTATTGCCGCTATAGCGCTGTGCCACCATCTTGCCGTAAAGCGCCAGCTTGAACACGGTCTGCATGGTGGCCCTGGTGAGCTTGATGCCTATGACGTGGACGTTTTTCCCGTCCTCGAGGATGAGGTCATACGAGTCGAAATCGTAGCCGAGGGCCTCGATGGCCGACCCAGGGTACTCTCTCCTCAGGGCGTCTATTATCGACTGTATCTTGGCGTTTATGGGCTGGTATTTCAGGCTCATTTCGAGGCTAAATTTCACCCGTTGGATATAAATATCTTTACTTTTTCTTTTTCTTCTCCTTTTTAGGCGCCTTCATGGCTGAGGGAAGGTCCACGATGTAGACTCCTTCCTCTTTGGACATGACTAATTCCTTCCGGCTTAGCAGCACCGGGAGGTTGATGTCGTACCTGCCCTTCTCGAGGATGCGGACGCTCTCAACGCGATCCTGGGCCTTGGGGGCCTCCTTTTTCTCCGGGGCCTTTGGCGTCTCCTTTTTCTCCGGGGCCTGCTCTTCCTCCATGGCGGCAAGGGCCACGTACTCGGCAACCGTGAGCTTCCTCACGTCCTTCCTGGCCGGCCTGATGTACTGAAACTTCTTGCCCCCACACACCGGACACCCCCTGTCGAGGTCGAGCTCGCCGCTCTCCAGGATATGCTTACACTCCACGCACATGTGCGGCATTTACACCCTCACGAGATTATGGCCTCTATTACGTCCCTCTCCCTCTTTACCGTTTTCATGCGGTCCGCCGGGCCGATGACCGTCAGCCGGTTGCCATCGCGCCTCAGGATGCTCCAGGGCGACGGGCTACGCGGATAGCTCTGTATCTCGATGCCATAAAACTGGGAATCCCTTATCTTCAGCATCGTGTGCTCGATGAGCTGCGCCTCCTCGCGTGGGTCGAGGCCCTTCTCAAGTATGACTATCCGCCCTTTAGAAACGTCATCAAGGATCAGGCGTATCTTATCCATCGTGCTCATCGACTGCAGCTTATTGGCGGATATCATGTTTATTTGGACGTCTCCCATGTCAACCGAACCTGCTGGCTATAGTCTCATACAACAGCTCCATGTTCTTCCCCTTCAGCGCCGATATGGGCACGACCGTGTGCTGTGGGAAAGCGCCCTTGATGCGCTCCGCGGACGCCCCGGGCAGGTCCATCTTGTTGGCAACTATCAGCATTGGCAGGCGCCGCGCCTCCATGTTGCCCACCACGGTTACGTTGACCTGCGTGTACGGGTCCTCGGTCGAGTCCATGACCAGGAGCACGCCGTCGAGGTTGTCCATCCACTTTATGGCCTCTATGACGCCCTCGGTGGCCTCTTTCGCCCGCCTCTTGGCCTCATCCTCCGCAAGGCCGTAGGACATGAAGTCGTGAAAGTCGATCTTCGTGGCCAGGCCAGGCGTGTCCACGATGTCCAGCGTCACGGAGTAGCCGTCGCCCTTTATTGTCACGCCCTCACGCCTGCGCACCCGCCGCGTCTCGTGCGGGATGCTGGACACGGCCCCGATCGTCTCCCCGGTGAAGTCCATCAATATCCTGTTCGCCAGCGTGGTCTTGCCCGCGTTAGGAGGCCCGTATATGCCGATGCGTGAGGCCTTCCTCTTGAAGACCCGCCCAAGCCAGCCTGATAGGCTCTCCTTAAGCTCAGCTAACAATGCCATCCTGTTCCCCTACTAGTATAAAATAACGTGTCATAACTATATTAAGCATATGCTCAAAAGTGAAAATATGGATAATATTAATATGATTATATTACATAGATGATTTATAGTAGAGGGCGTATAAATGGAGACTGACCTATCGGTGAGCGACGTCATGTCGCGCAGGCTAATCACGGCCGACGTATCGGAAACTGCTGACAGGCTGGGCAGGATCATGGCCGATGCCGGGGTGGGTTGTATCATTATTACGAAGGAGGGGCATCCGATAGGCATAGTCACCGAGCGCGACCTCGTGGTGAAGATCATTTCTAAGAACAGGCAGCCGTCGAAGGTGAAGGCACAGGACATCATGTCCACCCCGCTGATAACCATACCCCCGGATAAAAGCGTAGAGCTCGCATCGCGGGAGATGGCCCGCCGAAGGATCAGAAGGCTTCCGGTCGTCCAGGATAGAAAGCTCATCGGGATGGTCTCAGACTCAGACCTCATCCTGGTCTCGTCGGAGCTCGGCGAAATCTTAAGAGACATCATAAGGCAGAACAACCCGGAGGGTGAGTTTGCCGTGGAGTCCGAGTGGGAGGCCGAGGAGAAGACCCCCACAGTGTTCGTCCAGGGCATATGCGAGGTGTGCGGGAACCTGGCAGAATCGCTGGAGTACATCGACGGGGCTTACGTGTGCACGAGATGCAGGGAAGAGCTCCCGCTCTACCAGTAGGAGGCGGAGGGGTGAAAGTCGGCGATATAATGTCAACAAATCCTCAGTATATTGGGCCTGACGAGTTCGTCACCCATGCCAGGGAGATCATGAGGGAGTACAACTATGAGAGCCTGCCAGTGGTGGAGAATGGCAGGGTGGTCGGCATGGTCACGCTGCAGGACATCATCAACGTGACCTCGACGAGGTCTGACGTGACCGTGACGGGCTACATGCGGCTCACGGTTCCGGCTTTGTCTCCCGAGACCGGGCTTGCTAAGGCCGCGTCCGTGATAATCGGCACTGACGAGGGGCGGGTGCCCGTGGTCGATGGCAACGGGAGGCTCGTCGGCATGCTCAGCGTCAAGGACATCTTCAAGGGGCTCTCCGAGCTGGAGCTGGAGGACGTCTCGGTGGGCAGCCTTATGACGAGGGAAGTGGTGGTCTGCAGGCCGGAGGACAGCGTGTCAAAGGCGTGGCTCAACATGATCAATTACGGCCTCACGGGCTTCCCGGTGGTCGGCCCGAAAGGCGAGGTCATCGGCATGATCACGAGGGAGGACGTACTAAAGAGGGGATATGCCCGCATCGAGCGGGAGAGCGATGGCAGGCGGACGCCCACGACAGTGCAGAAGATAATGTCCACGCCGGCCATCACCGTTAAAGAGGACGATTCGGTGAAGAAGGCGGCGAAGATTTTCATGGAGCGGGACATCGGGAGGGTCCCGGTGGTCAAGGATGGCAGGCTAGCCGGCATAATTGACAGGTATGACGTGATTCGGACCTGCAGGGCGCTGCAGGGGGTGGCCACAGGATGAGCAGGGAGGGCATAAAGGAGTTCGGCGAGAACAGGCGAGAGCGCAGGGTTAATACTGGAAAGTTCGAGCACGACCTCCGGGAGAGCCAGACCACTAAGGACTTGAACTTCAAGCAACGCCTGGCGGAGCGCGAGGGCGGCGTCATGGCTGTGGCCGTGAGGGACGTGGTCACGGTGCCGCCGACTACCACTATAATGGGGGCGGCCAGGACCATGGTGGGGTACGGGTACAGGCGGCTGCCGGTTGCGGACGCCGGCACGAAGAGGATAAAGGGCATCTGCACGGCTGTAGACATCATCAATTTCCTGGGAGGCGGTGAGAAGCGGAAGATCATCGACCGGGTATACGATGGCAACATGATCGTGGCGATTAACGGCCCCATCACCGAGATAATGGAGAGCGAAGTGGTCACGATAGGCGACGGCGCCTCGCTGGAGGAAGCGGTCAAGACGATGATAGAGAAGTCAGTGGGCGGGGTGCCCATAATAGGCCATGAGGGCGTCATCGTGGGGATAATCACCGAGCGAGACATCGTGAGGCTTATGGGCGACCTGGTTTCCGGCAGGAAGGTCGGGGATATAATGAGCACCCGTGTCACGACGGCGCCGCCGGACATGCCCATCGAGGCGGCGGCGAAGGCCATGATATCGAGCGGCTTCAGGAGGCTGCCCGTGGTGGCCGACAGCTACGTCTGCGGTATAATAACGGCCACGGATATAATGCGGTACCTGGGGAAGGGAGAGGCGTTCAAGAAGCTGGTCACGGGCCACGTCGACGAGGCATTATCTGCCCCCATAGGCAGCATAATGAAGGGAGAGATAGTCACCGTCGGGCCTGACCAGGACCTGGGCGAGACGGCGCGCATCATGCGCCAGAATAAGATAGGGTCGCTTCCTGTGATAAGGGATAACGAGCTCGTGGGAATCATCACAGAGCGAGACATACTCGTATCGATGAAAGGGGCGGTGAGATGACCGGGGCCAGCGAGATAATGAGCGCGCCAGTGTACGCGGTCAGCCCTAAGGACAACGTGGCAAGGGCCAGGAACCTGATGTTGAGGTACGGGGTATCCCGCCTCGTGGTGGCGGAAGGGGACGACTTGAAGGGCATAGTCACGAAAAAGGACATCGGAAAGCGGCTCAGCCAGGCGGAGCCGCAGTGGCGAAGGCGCCCCATCGACCAGATACCGGTGGACATCGTGGCGACCCACAAAGTGATAACGGCTAAGCCGGACGCCCCGGTACATGACGTCGCCTCCACGATGCTGAGCCATGGCATATCCGGCATCGTAGTCTACGATAAGGGCATCCTCGGCATTGTGACCAAGCACGACATGGTGAAGTACTTCACTCTCGTCGGATGTCCTCTCAGGGTGGGTGACATGATGTCGGAGAAGGTGGTCACCGTGAGCAGGCATCATACTATCAACAGCGTCATCGAAATCATGGAAGAGAATGGCGTCGACCGGGTCATTGTCAGGAATGGGGGGCCTCTAACGGCTTACGTGGGCATGATTACCCTCGATGACCTGGGCTTCGCCAGCATGGATTTCCGGGATGTGAAGCCCATAAAGGAGGCGCACAGGGCGGTTCGCGCTGGCCCCAAGAAGCTCAGGGGCGTGAGGGAGGCGATGATGGTCGCCGAGGACGTGATGAGCGTGCCGCTGGTGTCAGTAGACAAGAACGCCATGGCGGTGGAGGCGGCGAAGACGATGCTGGAGCATAACTATGACATGCTTCCCGTCATCGACGGCGAGCTGCTGGGCGAGTTCAGCGTGGAAAGCATCATTAGATGGCTGTCGGAGGCCCTTGAATGAAGGTGAAGGATATAATGTCTAAGGCGCGCGTAGTGGACAAGTCAGCGCGCATATCCGATGCCCTCGACCTCATGGAAAAGTACCACTGCCGGCGCCTCGTGGTGAAGAACAGGGATGGTGTGCAGGGCATCGTCACGCTGCGGAGCATCTGCGGCGCCCTGGGGTCCAGGCGGAAGTATAACCATCCCCCGTCACTTTTCCACGTGGCGGACGCGCTGAGCGACGACTACGCCATCGTGGGGCCGGAGGAAGACGCGGGCAAGGCCCTGGAAGCCCTGAAGGGCGTGGGCTGCGTCATCGTGGTGGATAATAACGTGGCAGGCCAGGTCACCGCTAAAGAGGTGCTGGCGCATTTCGTCCCTGAGGGCGCCGTGGGCGTCATCATGAAGTCCCCCATCGTTGCTCCGCCCGACGCCAGGGTCTCACACATAAGGAAGCTTATGATGGAAAAAGGGGTAAGCCGCGTGCCCATCATGGACGGGGACGCTCTCGTGGGCATGGTTTCCGAGACCGACGTGGCGAACGCGATGCGCTCCATCAAGAAGCACTCCCCCCAGAGCCGGCAGGATAATAACGTTGAGCTTTTAATCGCCATGGACATCATGCGCACCAACGTGATCACGGCCACGCCTGAGACGTCTCTAAAGGATGCGGCGAAGCTCATGGTCGATAAGGATATTGGCGCCCTCCCGGTCCTCGATGGGCAGGGCCGCCTGGTGGGGATCATCACTAGAAGGGACATCGTTCGGGCGTTTTAGGACTGTGGGGCCGTGGGGCGGAGAATTCCTATCATTTCAATGGTGGGATGAATCCGCCCCTTGAGTCTTCTGCGGGCAACCGTAAACCTTAATACATATGTATACCATGTGTATGGTAATGAAGCAGGAACACTGGATAAGCGCACGAGGATGTGTCTACAACATCAACTATCATATGGTGTGGAGTACGAAATACCGGCGCAAGGTTCTCGATGGTGCAGTACGCGACCGGCTCATTAAGCTCCACGAGGAGATAGCCAAGGAGAAAGGCATCATACTACAGGGGCAGGAAGTCATGCCCGACCATGTGCACCTAATCATCACCGCTCATCCCAAGTACCCCCCTGCAACCATCGTCAAGATATTCAAGGGCATCACCGCCAAGGTACTCTTCGAGGAGCACCAGGAATTGCGGACGAAGTTGCACCGCGGCCACCTGTGGAACCCATCGTACTACTGCGGCACCATGGGCGACGTGACCGAGGATGTCATAGAGCGGTACGTGGAAATGCAGAAGACAAAGGGACTGTGATGGAAGTCAGGAAGACGGTCAGGATACCTGTCCACTACAGGACGACGAAGAGCAAGATTGATAGGTTGGATAGGTTGACCGCTCGGCTGACGTATTGTATATCATTAATTAATGGTCTCGTCACCGCGAACACGAAACTCGACCGCCCCACCCTACGGAAGCTGGTCAAGGAGAGCGATGTCGTAGAGAAGGCAAAACTTTCTTCAGGCTTCGTTGACCAGTGTATCGACAAGGTTTTGTGGGCGTGGAAGTCGTATAGGGCACTCCACAAGGAGTGGGAGTACAGGTACAACAGGGCGTTGGACAGGCTCGAATCTGCGAGGGACGACGAGGAAAAGATGAGGGCGGAGACCGGACTGCGAAAGCTGGAAAAGAAGGAGCCGCGAACACCGAGGTTCGAGGAAAAGACTTCGTGTAGACTGGACTGCCGGACAGGCACCATCCAGCGCGGCGAGAACACCTTCCGGTTGTGGATGCATGTCAGCACGCTCGTGAAGGGGGAGACGATGGACGTTCCCATGAACCCTTCTTATTATCATCTCAAGCAACTCGAAGGAGCCATGATAAGCGACTTCGAGATAATACGGAAGAACGGCAGATACTACGCTCATGTATCCACGACGAGGTTCGTGGATGATAGAATAACAAGTTCCTATGGGGGCGTCGACCAGGGTTTGAACAGGACGCTGGCAATCGTATTGCTACCCCCAACTGGGGATGGCGTGCCCCGTGAAGAGCTAATGTACGACGAGAAGAGGAATCTGTTGGACAAGTACGACGCTATCATCGCGTCGCTACAACAAGCAGGGAAGACGAGGAAGCTCAAGCAGCTACGAGGCAAGAGGAACAACGTGTCCGTGTACCGCGATTGGCTATTGGCTAACAAGGCTGCCGAGTACACCGCCGGCTACACAATAGCCATCGGGAACACGAGGTTCAGGCAGGCGCAGTATCGTGGGAATGGGATGCCAGCGCTCCGAAAAAGAATAGGCAAATGGAGCTACGGCAGGCAGAGGATATTCATAGCCCATAAGCGGGCCGAACGCGGACTATCCACGATGCTCGTCGATGAGAGGAACACGTCGAACACGTGCCGTTGTGGGAGCAGGCTGGTCGCGAGGAAGTATCTTGACGGTGCTTCGTGGCTCCTGTGCCACTCCTGTGGCTCGAAGCTCGACGCGGACCTCAACGCGGCGTACAACATAGCTCTTCGATGCCGGGATGACAGGCTGAAAGTGCGGATGAACGCGGCGGAGAACCGCACGAGCGCATAACATGGGATGCCCGCCAAATTCATTGGCGGGAGGATGTCACTGATTGAATGTGGTTTTATTATTCGTTAATGGATGGTTTGGTAGCGCATCTTCTTTTTCTAGAGACTAGGGGGAGGCGAAGCAAAGCGAAGCCCCCATTCAGCCTCAAATAGAAGAACCATGTGCCCGGCCATTATCCACATATCTACAACGATCAGCCCAACCATGTCTTTTTAATAATTCAATACAGCAAGGGCACCCAAACGTTTTTATCTTTGTTAAATATTAGCATACTAGCACGAGAAATGGAGGATTAGTGTTGAAGCCGGATGTTGTCAAAAACCCCGTAGCCTCTTTGAAAGCCAAAAACGCAGACGTGCAATGCGTCATCGACGCGGTGGCAGGCAACCAGGAATTCTTTAAGAACGCTTTGCCAATGATAGCCAGCGAGAACATCACAAGCCCTTTAGTGAGACAGGTGTTAGCCTCAGACCTGGGCCACCGATACGCAGAAGGCAAGGTAGGGCACCGATTCTACCAGGGCTGCGGCTTCATTGACGTCATCGAGGCAAAGGCCATCGAGCTCGCCAAAGAGGTCTTCAGGGCGCCCCACGTCAACGTCCAGCCCATATCCGGGGTAAACAGCAACATCGCGGCGTTCTTCGCCCTCTCCCGCCCGGGCGACGTCATGCTGGCGCTGGCGGTGCCGAGCGGCGGCCACATCAGCCATGCCAGGTACTCGGCGGCCGGCATAAGAGGCCTTAAAATTTATGCACATCCCTACGATAATAGCAAAATGAACATAGACACGGATAAGATGCTTAAGGAGATCAAGCGCCTTAAGCCAAAGATAGTCATGTTCGGGGCCAGCCTCTTCTTATTCCCCCATCCAGTCAGGGAGGCGAGGGAGGCCTGCGACGAGGTCGGGGCCTCCATAGTCTATGATGCTGCCCACGTTGCGGGGCTGATAGCGGGCGGCCGGTTCCAGGACCCTCTAAGGGAAGGCGCCGACGTGGTGACCGCGAGCACCCACAAGACCTTCCCGGGGCCGCAGGGCGGCATAATAATGTGCCAGGAAAAGTGGGCTGAGGAGATAGACGAGGCCGTGTTCCCGGGCACCGTGTCCAACTTCCATCCGCATCATAAGGCGGGCCTGGCCATCGCCCTCGCCGAGATGAAGCACTTCGGCAGGGCGTACGCGGACCAGACCATCCGGAACGCCCAGGCGCTCGCCTCGTACCTTGACGAGATGGGCTTCAGCGTGCTATGCAAGGACCAGGGCTACACGATGTCCCACCAGGTGGCCGTGGACGTCTCCAGGATAGGGGGAGGCAGCCTGGTCGCGGCGAACCTTGAAAAAGCCTATATCATAGCGAACAAGAACCTGTTCCCGTGGGACGCCGAGGCGGGCAAGGACGACCCGTCCGGGATAAGGCTCGGCACACAGGAGCTGACCAGGCTTGGCATGAAGGAGCGGGAGATGAAAGAGGTCGCGAGGCTCATAAAAAGGGTCGCGATAGACAGGGAGGAACCCGAAAAGGTTAAAAAGGATGTGATACACTTAAAGTCTCAGTATCAAACAGTACAGTACTGTTTTGATGGCGATGGTGCCTATGAGTTTATCCTCAGGTGATGGATCGAAGCCTGTCATATTTTTCGATATGGATTCAACGGTCATCGATGCAGAGGGCATCATCGAGCTGGCACGGGCGAAGGGCGTGGGCGACTACGTGGCCGAAGTGACGGCGCGCGCCATGAACGGCGAGATCGACTTCGAGCACGCCCTCAGGGAGCGGGTGAGGCTCTTACGGGGCCTTCCCATGCAGAAGGCCCTAGAGGTGGCGGAGAACATACCGCTCATGCCCGGCGCCGAAAAGTTGATGAAGGAACTGAAGTCTTTAGGTTTTCGGACTGTCCTCATATCAGGCGGCTTCACGATTATCGCGAACCGCGTCGGCAGGCGGCTCGGCATGGACGAAGTCTATGCCAACGAGCTTGTCGTCGACGACGGGGCGCTCACCGGAGAGGTGATGGGGCCGCTGACGAGGCAGAGCTCAAAGAAGGAGGTTCTAGAAGAGATCTGCAAGAGTTTAAACATAAGCCCCCGCGATTGCATCGCCGTAGGCGACGGGTCGAACGACCTTTGCTGGAAGGGCGTTGTCGGCACCTTCATCGCCTTCAACGCGAAGCCCGTCGTCCAGAAGGCGGCCGATCTAATCGTGGACGGCAAAAACATGGAATCGCTGATTCCCGTGATAAAGGAGGAATACATTCGACATGCTAAAAGAACTGCAGGAAAAGAAACAAAAATACCTTAAAGAGGCGGAGGAGTTCAAGAAGAACAGGAACGAGTGGAACTCCAAGGCCAGCGCATTCTCAAAGAGGAGGGATGAGTTAAATAAGCAGACTAAAGAGCTTATTGACAAGGCTCAAGAGTACCGTGCGAAGAGAGACGAGTTCAACAGCAAGGTAAGCGAGAACAAGGAGAAGCGCAACGAGCTGAACGAGAAGGCCAACGAATTATACGCTAAGGTCGACTCGCTCAGGAAGAAGGACAACATCGGGAGCGGCCGGTCGCTCAACGAGCTCCGCAAGGAGATCGAGCACTTAGAGTTTAAGCAGCAGACCGAAGTGCTCACCACCGAGAAGGAGCGCGCCCTGGTGGACCGCATCTCAGAATTGAAGGAAGAGTTCAAGCGCAAGAAGGAGCAGCTCGAGCAGAACCAGGAGCTTAAGGCTTTGCTCGCTGAGGCTCAGAGCTTGAGGGACCAGGCATCCGAGTACCACAAGAAGGTCAAGGAGTACGCGGACCTCGCCCAGGAGTACCACGATAAGATGATAGAGTGCTTCCGGGAGGCGGACAAGGTCAGGGCTGAGGCTGACGCCCAGCACAAGGAGTTCGTCAAGGCGCAGGAGACGGCGGACGAGTACCACAAGCAATTCCTGAAAGTCCAGAAGGAGATCAGGGACTTCGACAAGGTAATAGTGGGCCTGAAGAAGAAGGCCAAGACCGAGAAGGAGTCCAAGGATAAGACCGAGTACAAGAAGCAGGCCGAGGACGTCTTTGCCCAGTTTAAGGCTGGCGAGAAGCTCAACACCGAGGATCTACTCTTATTACAGCGCTCCGGATTCCTGTAAGTTACGCTCATAACATAAAACGCGCGGGTTCCTAAAGCCAGGAACCTCCTCAATTCTTTCATTTTGTGCATCGTGAGCCTGTATCATATTTTTATCGTGAGAGAAGCTTTATCATGTCCAAGGTACAAAAAAGTATCAGTGGCCGCGTCCTTTATAGCGTCGGCCCTGTTGAAACGGCATAGAGTGACGATGGGGTCACAATGGATATACTAGTGATTTGTATCGATAAGGATGATGACATAGGCGTGAAGGCGGGCGTCAAGAGCCCCGTGATAGGAAGGGCTGCATGCCTCGATGCAGCCTCACGCCTGGGGATTGCCGACCCCGAGGACTCGGATACGAACACGATATTCGGCGGCATACAGGTCTACGATCAGTTAAAAGAAGAGGGCCATAATGTCGAGCTAGTCTGCATCGCCGGCCACCGCGAGCTGGGCATGAAGTCGGACCGGGCCATAGCCGCGCAGCTAGACGACATACTTTTAAAGTATCCCACCGAGAAGGCCATACTCGTGTCCGACGGGGCGGAGGACGAGTCGGTACTGCCCATCCTCCAGTCCCGCCTTAAGATAGAGTCGGTGAGGCGGGTCGTGGTAAAGCAGGCCCAGAATCTTGAGAGTACTTATTATATTATTAAGCAGCTCGTGAATGACCCGAAGGTCGCCAA
This sequence comes from Methanocella conradii HZ254, assembly GCF_000251105.1. Taxonomy (GTDB): domain Archaea; phylum Halobacteriota; class Methanocellia; order Methanocellales; family Methanocellaceae; genus Methanocella; species Methanocella conradii. Next base: position 683,594 of record NC_017034.1, read on the forward strand.
GTTCATATTCGTGCCAATCGGGCTCATACTGCTGGTCTACGCCATCACAGTGGGGCTGGGGCACCCTGACTGGTCGCTCGGCACAATAGCGCTCTTCGTGGGCATTTACCTCGTGTACAGGGGAGTCGGCCTTGACAACATCATAGACACCTTCGTCTATAACCTGCGGAGGTCTTTCAGCGAGTCGAAGCTGACGTTCGTCACCTATATCATTTCGCTGGTGCTGATCATCATGGCGTTAATCCAGGGCGGCATGGCGATGGCGGACACAAGGATCGTGCAAATATATTTTCCTCTGGGCCCCGGCTCGGCGGGAGTCATCGGGTATGCGGCGCTTTTCGTCGACTACTCGATCCTATGGTTCATCGCCGCGCTATTGTCGGTCGTTACGGGCTGGATCATCGACGCTTACATGGATGAGAGTGACACGCTCTATAGGTACTTGGCGGCACCTTTCTTCCTAATAGCGGCTGGCTTGCTGATCTGGGGCAGCGCGGAATACTACCTCAAGATGAACAACGCCAAATTTATTGTGCCATATATTAATCTAGATTTCATCCCGGCCGGGCTGATATCGTTCCTGAACCTTGGGATAACGATCACCTCGGCCGTCGTCATAAGCTGGATTGGTGTACGGCTGGCCAACCAGGTAAGGCAGATCATGCAGTACCGTACGGTCGAGACCATAGACTTTTAGAAGCATGTGAGAACTCTATAATGGCGAACTTGATTATATCGCTGCCCTGATAAGCAGATACTGCAGGAATACGATTACCGTGCCGTGTATCAGGTAGACCGTGAAATTTTAAGGATTATAGGGGTCTATCAGATAATGGATGGTTTGATTATGTATCTTCTTTTTCTAGAGGATAAAGGGGGGCTTCGCTACGCCCCCTCGCGGACCCCCCATGTTCGATTGTCCTTCAGACAAGCTAATATAAGAGGAACCGTTGGCTTAGCGACGCTAAACCCTAAAAAGTCTCACCATTGACTAGCAAAAGAAGCTAATAAAAAACGACAAAGATACCTATTGCTCATTTTTCTTTTCCTTTTCATCATCGGGCAGGCAGCTCTCGTCGTCCGCCTTACAGGACTCCAGGTCACCGATCTCCTTGCGGAACTCGGTGGCCTCCCGCATCATGCCCTCCCTCCTGGCCTTATCCTTATGGCGCCTTATGATGATCATGTCGACGCACTTCATGGCCATCTCCTCGGAAAGGCCGCAGGACACCAGCCTCTGCACGTTCTCACGGTACGTCAGGCTCTCCTCCACAAACGGGTCAACGGCGTCCAGCCTGTTCTCAACTTCCTCGTCGGTAAACGTGGGCTTGCCGAAATCGGACTTCCTTCCAACGCCAGCCATATCAATAAAAGCATACCCTACGCCTCACTTTAAGCTTCACTGACAGAAAAGCCGGAAAAACGTTCCGCTAAATACGCTGCTAAATTTCTAGTCTACCGCGGTCGATACTAAATTAATAGAAAATAGAAGGGATAGCTTTGGAGGCCAGTCTGGAAAAGAGCATGGAGGCGGTCTGCGAGGAGGTCGCACAGGCGCTCGGCTACAAGGTGGAGCACAACGTCAACCTCGGGGCCGGGAGCATAACACAGGTGTGGTCGAGGCAGGACCACCCGAACCTGCCGGAGATGAAGTTCGCGGTGCAAATCCTCACAGAGCGGGGGGACGTGGACCCGGATATAATCACTTCGAACGCCATGAAATCCTTGTGGACTGACTGCGACCACCTGATATTCGTGGTGCCCGACCCGGCTACGCAGAAGTCCATACAGGGCAAGGTTAAGAGCTTCGACTCCATAGGGGGGTTCCTTCAGCTTCATAAGTATATTACCACTATCACGATAAGCGAGCTTGCGAAGGGCCTCGCCCAGGCCACCAGGACCACCGCGGCGCAGGCCTAAGGAGGGCGGATGAAGTTCAAGGACCGCGCGGAGGCAGGGCGGCTGCTGGCGCTGCGGCTCGGCGCGTTTAAGGGCAAGGACGTCATCGTCCTTGCCATACCCATGGGCGGAATACCCGTGGCGTACGAGATAGCCCGGGAGCTCAAGGCGCCGCTTGACGTGATCATGGCCAAGAAAATAGGGGCGCCGTTCAACCCGGAGCTGGCCATAGGGGCGGTGACCTGGAATGGGGCCGTGTTGCTCGATGAGGACATGATGCAAAAGTGGCAAATACCCCGGGAGTACGTTAACGAGGTGTCCAGGAAGCTCGTCAAGGAGATGAGCGATAAGCTCGCCGAGCTAAGGGTTGGGCTTGGCAGCTTCCCCAAGCTTTTTGGCAGGGTCGTCATCATAGTCGATGATGGGATAGCCACAGGCAACACGATGATAGCCGCGGTGGAGGCCGTGAGGGATCAGGGCGCCAGCGAGGTGGCCATAGCCGTCCCCGTGCTTCCGAAGGAGATGGTCGAAACGATGGAGCTAGTGGCCCCATTATACTACCTTGAGGCGCCGGAGGACTTCGAGGCGGTAGGGCAGTACTACGAGCAGTTCGAGATGGTCTCGAGGGAGACGGCTGTAGAGCTCATGCTCCTGGCTAATGTGGCCTAGGCTGGCGGCGCAAATTTTTAACTGATTAAGCCCTAGGCTGAGCGCGTTTTTCAGCAGGCATGGTTATCAGGCTGTGGCCTTTATTATTTTTTGAATCATGAATAGGCCCAGGATACTTGTCGTGTACACTTCCCGGAGCGGCAACACCGAGGCGCTGGCCAGGGCACTGGCCGAAGGGGCGGCTGAGGCCGGGAACAGGAACGTGGAAGTCGTGGTAAAAAAGGCCAGGGATGTGTCGCGGCAGGACGTTGAGGAAGCGTGTGCCCTGGCCTTCGGCTCACCCACATACTATAGCTACATGAGCGGAGAGCTGAAAGCCCTATTTGATGACGCCCTTTTGTATAAAGACTCATTTTATAGCAAGCCGACGGTCGCCTTTGCCACAGGGAACGGGGGGCAGTCGAAGTGCGTCGAGAGCATCGAGGCCATCCTCGAGCTGTTCGAGGCCATGCTCATCCAGAAATCCGACATCCTTTCACCGGGCCTGGCCGTACAGGGAAATCCCGACGAGGGGGCGCTCAGGCAGGCGAAGGCCGTGGGGCGGAAGCTAGGCGAGGCCGGGGTGGAGTACGCCTGCCGCAAGGGGAGCGAGGGCATCATCGTCGGCAAGGGTAAATAAGTCTAATCATAAGAAAGAGACGGTCGGGCAGATGGTTCTTTTTATTTTGAGGCTAAAGGGGGCTTCGCTTTTTGTCTCAGAAAAAGATATTCGACAAAGCATCACATCAGATACTTTTAAATATTGAATATCCTTATTTTGACCAGCAATCGGAGCATGATCCAGGTGGACGTTGACAATTTCATAACGGATGCCGTCGCCTCCATTAAGGCGCAGGTGAAAGATGGCAGGGCGCTCATCGCGCTATCGGGCGGGGTGGACAGCTCGGTCTGCGCGGTGCTAGCCCACAGGGCGCTGGGCGAGCGGCTAATACCCGTATACGTAGACACGGGCCTCATGCGAAAGGGAGAGACCGACCGCATAAAGAGCGTCTTCAGCTTCATGAAGCCCCGCATAGTGGACGCTAGCGACCGGTTTTTCAGCGCTTTAAGGGGGGTTACTGACCCCGAGAAGAAGAGAAAGGCGGTTGGCGAGACTTTTATAAGGGTATTCGAGTCGGTGGCCAGAGACCTCAACGTGGACTACCTCATCCAGGGCACCATATACCCTGACAGGATAGAGTCAGAGGGGGGAATCAAATCCCACCATAACGTGGGAGGCATGCCCTCGGTGATAGAATTCAAGGGCATTGTGGAGCCCATCGCGGACCTCTACAAGGATGAGGTGCGCGAGGTGGCAAGGGCGCTGAAGCTGCCCGAAGAGATATCGGAGCGCATGCCCTTCCCGGGTCCCGGGCTTTCCGTCCGCGTCATCGGGGAGGTCACGAGGGATAAGATAGAGGTGGTGAGGGAGGCAAACGCCATAGTCGAGGATGAGCTTGTGAGCAGGTACAGGCCCTGGCAGTGCCTCGCGGCCCTGATTGGAAAGGGCACCGGGGTCAAGGGAGACAACAGGGTCCACGGGTGGATAATAGCGGTAAGGGCGGTGGAGTCCAGGGACGCCATGACGGCCAACCACATGGAGCTGCCATGGGAGACGCTCAACAGGATATCCTCCCGCATAACCTCGGAGATTCCTTCGGTGGCCCGCGTGGTCTACGATATAACCCCCAAGCCCCCGGCCACCATAGAGTTCGAATAAAGAGAAAGTGAGAAAGAATGGCACGCACTAAACAGGTAAGGCTCTCCGCGGAGGAGGCCATAGCGAAGGACGCCAGGTACGTGATACAGACGTATGGGCGCCAGCCCATCGTGCTTTCGCGCGGAAAGGGCGCCCTGGTATGGGACGTGAACGGCAGAGAGTACGTGGACTGCGTGGCGGGGATTGCCGTCAATAACCTCGGGCACTGCCACCCGAAGGTGGTGGCGGCCATCCAGGAGCAGGCGGCCAGGCTCATGCATACCTCTAACCTGTATTACACTGACATACAGCCGGAGCTAGCCGAAAAGCTGGCGCAGATAACTAAGATGGACCGCGTGTTCTTCGCCAACTCGGGAACCGAGTCCATAGAAGCCGCCCTTAAGCTCGCCAGGAAGGCCACTGGCAAGAAAGGGTTTATAGCCGCCGAGCACTGCTTCCACGGCCGGACCATGGGGGCTTTGAGCATAACTCATAAGTCTAAGTATAGGGAGCCTTTCGAGCCACTTGTGCCCGGGGCCAGGTTCGTCCCTTACGGGGACGCGAACGCCATTCGCCGCGCCCTGGACAATGATGTGGCTGCGGTCGTGCTCGAGCCGATTCAGGGCGAGGGAGGCGTGCGGATGCCTCCAGATGGCTACTTAGAGGAGGTCAGGGAGGCGTGCGACAGGGCCGGCGTATTGCTGATATTCGACGAGGTCCAGACGGGCATGGGGCGCACCGGAAAGTGGTTTGCCAAGGAGCACTCCGGGGTGGAGCCTGACATCATGTGCGTCGCTAAAGGGATAGCCGGGGGCTTCCCCATGGGCATCATGGCGGCCCAGGAAGGCGTCGCAAGCGCCTTCAGGAAGGGCGACCATGCCTCCACGTTCGGCGGTAACGCTCTCGGGTGCGCCGCCGCTCTGGCCACGATAAGGGCCATCGAGGAGGAGAACCTGCTTGAGCGCTCAAGGGTGATGGGCGAATACCTAAAGAAAGAGCTGTCCATCCATTGTAAGCAGGACTTCGTGGACCATGTGAGGGGCGTAGGCATGATGGTTGGCGTTCAGCTTAATAAGGATGGAAACTCCCTGGTCGATAAGGCCCGCGAAAAGGGGGTCCTCATCAACGTGACCAGCGATACCGTGATAAGGCTGGTCCCGCCATTCGTCATCACCAGGGAGCAGGTGGATAGGGCCGTGGGCGTCATCAGCGAGCTTACCCTGTAATGGCCTTATTGCCTTTTCTTTTTTGCCAGAAACGTTTTTAATAAAGCCGAATATATGAGGTAAGGCATATTTCGCGTTTTAGGATGTGCATCCTCATGCTCAACATAGAACATTTAACCGTCGAGGTAGACGGCAAGCGCATATTAAACGACGTGAACTTACATATAGGGGAGGGCGAGACCCACGCCCTGTTCGGCCCTAACGGGTCGGGCAAAACCTCCCTGCTATTCACGATCGCAGGAGTGCCCAAGTACAGGGTAAAGTCAGGAAAGATACTCTTCAAGGGCAAGGATATTACTGACGCGCCCATGGACGAGCGGGCAAAGCTCGGGATAGGCATCATGTTCCAGCATCCACCCGTTTTAAGGGGCGTTAAGCTCATGGACATGGTAAAGATAAGCATGGAACGCTTAAGGGAGAAAAAGGTATCCGACGAGGAGGTCAAAGAGCTGGCAAAAAAGCTCAACCTCGAGGGCTTCCTCTCAAGGGACGTTAACCTTGGCTTCTCGGGAGGCGAGATAAAGCGCTCGGAGCTATTACAATTGCTGGCGCAGAGGCCCGACCTCGTCCTGCTCGACGAGCCGGACAGCGGCGTAGACCTGGTCAATATCGGCCTCGTCGGCAACACGATAAACGAGCTGCTGCAGAAGGACCGGAAGACGGTCCACCGCACCAAGTCCGGCCTGATTATAACGCACTTCGGGAACATTCTGGACTACGTTAAGGCCGACAAGGCATATGTGATGATGAAGGGCACCGTTCTCTGCCAGGGCAACCCGGTGGAGCTTTTAGAGGATATCAGGCACCATGGGTACTCGGAGTGTTTGGCATGCTTGAGCAGGTAATGATAGAGGACATAAGGAGGAGGGCGGAGGCGGCAAAGGACAAGAAGGCCGCCTACGGGAACGACGTTGACTTGGATAAGTACCTGCACGACGTGCCCATACGGGAGCGGATAACTACGCTGGGCGAGCTATCGGCGGGCATCAGGGAGAGGGCGCTGACGATAGGCATGGACGCCACGGAGGCGTACCGCTCCGGCTCGTTCTTCCAGCACGACCAGACGGTCCTCATCTCGAAGTCCATGCAGGAGGGCCTCGAGGTCATGGACATCAACGAGGCCCTTGAAAAGTATGATTGGATGAAGGATTATTATTTCAAGCTGGTGCAGCCGGACCAGGATAAGTATACGGCTTATAGCGCCACCCATAAAGTCGCCGGCTATTTCATAAGGGCGCTCCCCGGGGCCAAGATAGAGTTCCCGCTGCAGGCCTGTTTGTATATGGGCAGGGAGGGCATGATCCAGAACGTCCACAACGTCATCATAGCGGAGGAGGGGAGCGAGCTTCACATCATCTCGGGCTGCACGTCAGATACGCATGTTACGCAGGGCGTCCACATTGGCATATCCGAGTTCTACGTGAAGGATAACGCTAAACTAACTTTCACCATGATACACAACTGGGCGGAGAATTTAATCGTGAGGCCCAGGTCGAGCACGAGGATTGGCAAGAACGCGGTGTTCATGAGCAACTACGTGTGCATGAGGCCCGTCAAGGACATACAGATGTACCCCTCCTCTATCATGGAGGGGGAGAATAGCGTGGCGCGGTATAACACCGTGGTGGTGGCCCTGAAGGGCTCGCACATGGACCTCGGCTCGAAGGCCGTGCTCAAGGCTAAAGGCTGTAAGGCGGAGATCATTGCCAGGACTATCAGCAGGGGTGGCTACATCGCGTCCAGGGGCCTCATCGAGGGTGACGTGCCCGACACGAAGGCGCACCTGGAGTGCCGTGGCTTATTGTTGTCTGACGAGGGTACCATTTACGCCGTCCCGGAGCTTTTGGGCACGGTGCAGGGCGTAGACCTGAGCCACGAGGCCGCCGTCGGCAAGATAAACGAGGAAGAGATTCAATACCTCATGGCGAGGGGCGTCGACTCGGACACGGCCACCGCCCTCATCGTTCGAGGGTTCCTGGAAGTGGACATCGAGGGGCTGCCGCCCGCCCTGCAGGCCGAGATGAAGAAGAACATCGAGCTGGGCGGAAGGGGCATGTAACGCCCACTCGCCGCCGGGCTTGATGGCCCATCTGTTTATAAAAATTTTATTTATTTAAGCTTCATTAATCGGTTATTAGCTTAATAGTAATGCTTAAGCAAACTTGGATTTAATAAACAATTGATTGGTGGTGTTGTGGGTAACGTGTTAAACATAGCCAGGAAGGAGTTTAGCGATCTGGTGAATAATAGGTATATTCTAGTGGTCCTGGCCCTCTATTTTTTCATGGTGGCATACGCCGTTTACGACGTTCATAACGGGTCGCCGGGCTCCTCGCCTGACGAGAGCCTTTTTGGATTAGCCACTTCGCATTATTACATGGCTATAGACTTTTATGGCGTGCTGATAGGGATAGTCATCGGATTTATGGCAGTATCCTCGGAACTTAGGGGTAATGCCCTTAATACTCTCATTGTGAAGCCCGTTTACAGGGATACTATCATAAATGGTAAGTTTATTGGCGCTCTAGGATATCTCGTGTGCCTGTTTATCATGGCCACGATGCTATACCTATCCTTACTTCTAGTTTTCTTCGGCGCCTCGTTTGGCTCGATCATCCCGGAATTCGTAATGGGCACAATCCCATTATTCGTGGCATCGCTCGCGTACGTGCTGATATTCTTCTTTCTTTCCATGCTATTATCAATTGTGACCAAAGGGCAAAGCTACGCCTTAATACTAAGCATTTTTTTATTTGAAATTGTCGATGGTAATATTTTGAGTGGCATATGGGTTATACTTGACTCTCTCGGGCTGGCCGATTATAGCAACATGTGTAATCTCGTAGCCGAGGCGACACCATTTTTTATAAACAGCGAGCTTACTTCGAATATTCTGAGCCATCCGACGAGTATCGTGTCGATTTTTTTCCCTCCTGACGCTAATCTGGTTAAACTCGTCTTATATGTGGTGGTGATGATCATTATATGCTATATCGCGTTTCTAAGGAGTGATATTTCATGAGCGAGGCCGACTCGGTCTTTGTGATCGCCACGAACGAGTTTTCTCGTATAGTCGGGCATCCTATGGCCATGATCGTCGTCTGCGTCCTTCTGGTTATGACGCTGGTCACCGGGGCTGGCGCCGCTTCTTTGTTGATCAAGCCCGTGAAATACGCCTTTGAGTATCAATGGAGCCCTGATGATATGCTGTACACCGGCATTGGAGGCATTTTTTTCAAGACGTCCCTGTATCTTACCATCTTGTCTTTATTCCTTGGCATAACGGCCTTCTCCGGAGAACGTTCGAACGGCTCGCTCAGGGTGCTCATCACCAAGCCCCTCTACAGGAAGGATATTATACTGGGCAAGTTTCTGGGAATGAGTTCTTTCATATTCCTCGTCGTCTTTCTCGAGATAGGACTATTAGCTTCGATGTATCTCATTATGTACCAGGGGCATGGGTTTAGCTCTATAACGGATATAGCCTTGAGACTCGGCTTTTTAGTCATCCTCATTTTTTTGAATTCCAGTCTTGCGGTGGGATTGAGCATGTTTTTCGGGGTTCTGATAAAAAACTTGTATGGAGTGCTTATTTGTTGTGTGTCCTACTTATACCTGGAATGGTACATGCAAGTTGCATACCATATTGGCCTGTGGTTTTCGCCATACCGGCTATTATTGTCGGCGTTTGCTATAGGCGATGTAAGCTTATTAAACCCGCAGTTTTCTTTTAGCACGTGGCTTAACGCTGCTTTGCCTTCCATCGTGCTCATGGTCCTTGAGGTAATAATAATCGTTATTCTGAATTGTTTCGTGTTCACTGTTAGAGAGGATCTATGAAAATCGCCAGTAAAATCGGTTAAGGGTGAAATCTTGTTTAGATCGTTGAGATATCTGGTAATAATACTCGGGCTAGCATTACTGATCGAGCCATGTATGGCTTCAGATCCGGGCGTAGCTGGCGTGGACGCGGCTAAAGGCGGTTTTTCGCTCGCCGTTATGAGCGATGGCTCGGTGTGGGCGTGGGGCAACAATCATCATGGACAGGTCGGTGTCGCGAACGCTCAGGATGTATATACGCCTGAGAAGGTCGCTGTATCTAATGTTACGGCTGTGTCCGGTGGGAAGTTGCATGCGGTGGCGTTGAAGTGTGATGGCACGGTGTGGGAGTGGGGCCACACGAATTTTTATGAGGATCAAAGTCCTGGCTATGATGAGACATTGGTAACGTTTCCGCCAGTTAAAGTCCCTCTTAGTGGCGTGAGGAGGGTGTCTGCCGGTGATAGTTTTACGCTGGCTTTGTGTGATAATGGCACCGTGTGGGCGTGGGGGAGTAATTATTATGGCCAGCTGGGGGATGGCACGAATAAAAGTAGCCGGCTTGTCCGGGTAAAAGGATTGGAAAACGTTAAGGATGTTCACGCCGGCTACGGCTATTCTATGGCCCTGGATGAGGATGGCAGGGTGTGGGAGTGGGGACGCATTTATAAAGGCCACGAGAATAATACGTATGCCACCCCGATTACGAGTAACGCGCTTACGCCTGTCGAGGTTCCTATATCGAATGTTACGGCGATTAGCTCTGGGATATTCTTTTCTCTGGCCTTGAAGGATGATGGCACCGTGTGGGCGTGGGGGCGAAACGTTGACGGCCAGCTAGGGGATGGCACGACTGAGGACAGCCTCGTTCCTGTCATGGTATCCGGGTTGCGAGACATTGTTGCCATCAGCGGTGGAGAGACTGCTAGTATGGCCCTTAAAAAGGATGGCTCGGTGTGGGCGTGGGGAGATAGTATTGGAAGCTTTGGGAATGTGGATACAGATGCTAAAGAGTATCTAACTCCCATACAGGTTTCAATATCCAACGTGACGATGATCTCGTTCAGCGGCTTACATGCGCTGGCCTTAAAGGACGATGATACTTTGTGGGCGTGGGGACAGAATGGTAACGGCGAGGTCGGGAACTCTGGCAACGGGTCTATCGTGGGATATCCTGTAATGGTGGAGATACCAGAAAATCAAAATGGGAGCATCATCGATGGCCAAGCAAATAACAATACAACGATGCCTGCGAGTAATTCGTCTGGTTTGATTAATCCAGACCCTGCTAAGATGTTCGGGTTATTGGTACTGGCAGCATTAATCATCGGTGCAATCGTAGTACTAAAAAAGAAGTAAAGAATACTGCATTGGCCCATGGTTAGGCTTTTTCGATGAACGCGTCCCTGTTCTTGTCGAAGGTGGCCTTGCACTTGTTGCTGCAGAAGTAATACGTCTTACCGTTGAACGTCTCGGTCGCCCCGGGCTTTTCCGGGTCGACGCTCATGTTACACACGGGGTCTTTAACCATCCTCGTCACCTTATAGAGGTGTATGTATTCGCGGTGAAAAGCCTAACCTGCGGTTGGGGCGTCATGTAATGGCAGAAGCCCGGATATTTTAAAAAGAAGGGGTCCAGGCCACACCGGCCTGGACCTGGAATATGCTTATTCGTCGTCATAGCCCGGATATGGGTAGCCAGGGTATGGGTAGCCTGGGTATGGGTAGCCTGGGTAGCCAGGGTTGCCCGGGCTGGGCGTTGGGGTCGGCATCGGTTGTCCCGGGTAGCCTGGGTATGGGTAGCCTGGGTAGCCAGGATACGGGTAGCCAGGGTTGCCCGGGCTGGGCGTTGGAGTCGGCGTCGGAGACGGCGCCGGCTCGGGCGTATACTTGCCATCCAGGTAGTCGATGGCGTTCTTTATGCTAATCCTGCCATAGCCATAGTCATAGTTAGGCGTGCCCGACCCAAGGCGCTTCGCGGTCTTCTCCAGGATGTCCTTGGCCTCTGCGGCCGTCAGGCCGGGCTTCTTCTGCACGAGAAGGGCGATAGAGCCGGACACCATGGGGCAGGCCATCGAGGTGCCGCTCATGGACAGGTAGTACGTATCGATTGCGCTGCCCTCCTTAATGCCCGTCGCCCTGCACGATATTATGTCCTTGCCGGGGGCGGTCACGTCGGGCTTCTGGAGGCCGCTCTTGGTGGGGCCCCTGGAGCTGAAGGACGCTATCTGGTCGTTTTTATCCGTGGCTCCAACGGTGATGGCTTCGGGGGTGTCCGCGGGGCAGCCTATGGTCCTGGGGCTCGGGCCGCTGTTGCCCGCAGCGCACACCACTATCTTGCCCTTCTGGACCGCAGCCTTTACCGCGTCGTCCATGGCCTGGGAGTGCTGGTTCGAGCCGAGCGACATGGATATTATCTGGGCGTCGCTGTTCGCGGCGAACTCCACGCCCGCAATTATGGTTGAAAGGTCGCCGGACCCGTCCTTACCGAGGACTTTTACTCCGACGAACTGGACCTCCGGGGCGATGCCCTTATACTTTCCATTCGATGCGGCCCCGTTGCCGCCGATTATACCGGCGCAGTGGGTACCGTGGCCGTAGTCGTCATAAGGCGTGTCCCTGTTATTAATCAGGTCCTTCCATCCGACAATCCGGCCCTTCAGGTCGGGGTGGGTGCCGTCGATGCCCGTGTCCACGAGCGCCACCTTGACGCCCTTACCGGTGTACCCGGTATCCCATACCTGCGGGGCGCCGATGATGGGGGCGGCCCTGTCGAGCGTGGCGTAGAACTTGACGTCCTTCTCGACGTATTTGACGCCCTTTAGCGCCTTAAGCTTCGCGATGGCGTCCTCTCCCGGCACGTGGATGGCCATCCCGTTTATGGAGCCATACCGGTAAAGGACCGTCGCGTTATTATCCGAGGCGAAGGCCGCCACCTGGTCATCCATAACGCTGGCCTGGCCTTCAAACACTACGATGTAGTTGCCGTTGTCACTCTTCGTGGAGACAGCCGGCATGCTTGCGTTCACCAGCAGCACGCTGGCCAGTAGCGCTATGCATATGGCAGCGACAATCAGTATACGTTTTTTAATTGGTTACTCCTCCTGTGGTAGTAATCCTAGAAATAACCGTATAATATAAATACTTTCTAAAAATGGCATATAAAACTAAAAAATAATCGTTTTTTAAAATAGCTATAGGAGACGGTCCGGCTGAGGGGCGTCTGGCTTCGGGACGATGGGCCTTCCCATGAACCGGATGCGCTCCTCGATAAGCTCTTTACCCCTCGGCGTTATGCCATAAATGGGTATGGAGTCTCCCACCTTGCACAGCGCCCTCTTCTCCCCCTCCTCTCTAATGTGTTTAGAGGCACATCCCGTGGACACGTCGGCATAATCGAACACAAGGGAGGCTTCCTCTTTTGACATGCCAGTCGTGTGCACGATGAAAGTGTACACGTTGACGCCGGGGTTGTCCGCCTCTAGCTGTTTCATTTTTTTAGCCGTCGTGCCGTCTATTATGGAGACCGCTATATTCTTGAAGCCCATGCCAATGGCTTTCTTTACCCCTTCCACCTGGTCGATGCGCGCCGTCGCCGGGTCCAGGACATACTCGCGGCCCACCTTCTCGATCACTTCTGGTATGGGCGTCGTGCTCACCAGCCCTGACACCCGGCCGCCTATCCCCTGGACCATGTCAGGGTCTGTGACGAGAAGCGTGCCACACCCTTCACAGACCAGCACCGCCACGTCGACCTTTTTTTGCCTCATGGCAGTACAGATTATCTCCGATATCCCAAATGACAAAAAGTCCTTCATCTTTAACACGCGGCGAGGCGTACACATGCCGAAGTCGTCAATCCTGAACTGGATGTTCCTGGCGATGACGTCCCTGTCTATCCTTTTTATGCCCCTATGCTTATCAAAGATTGGGCAATAGGTCAGCAGTGGCTCCCCCACCTCGGCGACTTTGCCGTCTCTGACCACGATCCTGGCCCTGCCGAGGCCCTCGATGACATGCTCATCCATTACAATTCACCAATACCCCGACCTATTACGATTATTAATATTTAAGGGTTTTCTTGTTCACATGCCATAGTGGGGACGCTCTGGATGGGTTTTTTCGATGAATCGGGTATCGAATATCTCATCCTTTGACACGGAACGAGAAATGTATCCAAGGCCTTTTAGCGCTTCTACGAAGCCCATAGTAGACTCGATGTACTCTGGCGAGAGCGCCGCGCAATACTTTGGGGATATACGGTACGCCTCGAGCACGAACCCTTCGTCCACTATCCCTGTGAGGCGCGCCACAATTCTCGCCGCCTCTGCGGGCCTCTCCCGGATGAAGTTACAGGCCCTCTCATGCGCTTCGAGGAAGCGAAGGATTGCATCCTCCTCCCTTAAAAGCTCCTCCCTCGCCACGATGCCATAGCTGGGGTTGTTCGGCCAGAGCCGGCCGGGAGGAATTATAATCCTTGCGCCGCAGAAACGCCTCGCGGCCACCACGAGGGGCGGGGTGCCCATGGCGGCCGGTATCTTCCTATCTACCAGCGCGTCCAGCACGAAATCGGCCCACGGGTAGTTCCTCACCTCGATATCATACCCAAGCCTTGCTATGAGGTCCCTGGCTATGACGTCATGGATTGAGCCCCTGGGCGGGGTGCCTATCGCCTTTCCCTTGAACTGTGCGAGAACCGCTGCAATGTCCCCCAGTTCGCCCAACCCCTTATACTCCTTCTGGGCCAGCATGACCGTGCCCTCCACGTGGCCGCCCGCGATACACTTGAGGGGCACGCCCCTCGTGATGCCTATGATTACCGGCGGAAGCCCGATATAGCCTATATCTATCTCCTCGCCCTCGAACGCCTTCACGATGTCGGGGCCAGAGGCGAAGAGCTTCCACCTGGCGTCTATCCCCATATTCCGCAGCCAATCCGTGCCCTCAAGTATAAAAGACGTATGATAAACCGTAGAAAGATGGCCTATTGTCAGCGTGCTCATAATTTATCGTCAATACAACCCAGGATTTTCACGCCATGCTCGTCCACGTCAATCTTTATAATGGTCTGGACCCTATAGCCCATGTCCTCGATGACCTTTCTCCCCTCGCCCCTCTCTATGACTACCACGATATCCTCGATGATGGCGCCAGCCTGCTCCAGGGCCTGGATGACCGCCTTCATGGTGCCACCCGTGCTTATGACGTCATCGACGATAAGCACGCGGTCGCCCTTATTGATGCCGTTCAGGTAAAGCTCGCCCTTGGAGTAGCCCGTGGCCTGATGGACCGCTATCTCGCCGGGGAGCTCATACTTACGCTTGCGGATGATGATAAAAGGTATATCCGTCATCGTCGAGAGGGCCGCGCCGAGGGGCAGGCCCATCGCCTCAACCGTCACTATCTTATCGACTTCCAGGTTGGCGTTCTTAACGATGCAGGCGATGACCTCCCGTAAAAGCTCGGGCCTCACCAATGGCACGCCGTCTGAGATGGGATGGATGAAATAGTTATACGTGCCCCTCCTCACGATGGGGGCGTTTTTCATCGTCTCTTTAAGATTTTTCAGCATCAAACCACGTCCAGCACTTTTTTTAGGTCGGCTACGTAGGCCTCGATGACCTCACGGGTGACGTGCGGCATGACGACCATCCTGAGCGCCTCGGGGCGGGAGGTCGTTGAAACGTACCAGTTCATGTCACATAGCCGTTTTCTCACCCTCTGGGCATCCGGCACCTTAAAGGTTACGATGTTCAGCACTGGCTTTATCACGGGCTCCAGGCCCATAGCTTTAAGCCTATCATATAGCAGCTTTGTGTTGGCCATGCACTCTGACACGATTCGCCTGTAGCCCTCCCTGCCCAGGTGCCGCATGACCGCGTAGGTGGCCGCCGCCGAAGCGCCGCTCCTCGTGCCTGCAAGCGAGAACTGCACCTGAGACGTCAGGTACTGGGCGCTTATCTCCAGCGCCCTCATGTGGCCCTCCTCCCTGTATAGAAGGCCACCGGACGGTATCGTGCTCATGCCCATCTTATGGGGGTCGATGGCGACGGACATGACGCCCGGAAGCTCGAAGTCAAACCTGTACCTCGAGGGGTCTTCGAGGAATGGTATGACGAAGCCGCCGAACGCCGCGTCCACGTGGAGGAACAGCCCCTCGTCCTGGGCCAGGCCGCTTATCTCCTCTATTGGGTCCACCTGCCCGAACTCCGTGGTGCCCGCAACGGCTACGAGGGCTATGGTATCCCTATCGATGAGCTCCCTCATGGCATCCACGTTGACCTTTAGCTCGTCGTCCAGGGGCGCCCTCCTCAGGGTGACGCCCAGCATCTGGGCCGCCTTATCAAAGGAGTAATGCGCCGACTCAGGAAGGACGATGTTCGCCCTGCCAGGGTCAGCTTTCTTCAGCTGCCTCGCGGTGCGCAGCGCCTGGATGTTGCTCTCGGTGCCCCCCGTAGTTATGTAGCCCGACGCCGAGGGTAAATGTAAAAGCTCGCCAAGCATGCCGATACAGGCACGCTCGAGCGAGGCCGTCCCGGGAAAAAGCTTGGGGTCGCCAAGGTTGGAGACGATGAACCTCTTACACGCTTTCAAGGCGATGGGGTGTGGGACGGTGCACATCGAGCTGAGCACCCGCCCATACGGTATGTTGCGCCGCGCCGCATCCTCGAGCTCCTCGAGTATTCGCTCCTCCTCGACCCCACGCTCCATCACGGCTTACACCACTTTTTTCCTGGCAGCTTCTAGAATTATCTCGTGCTCGGTCCTCGCGACCATCTCCCTGACCGCCTCGACAGCGTCTATGTTTGCGGAAATGCTCGTGATGCCCATTGCCACGAGCCTGCGGGCCACCTCGGGCCTGCTGCCCGCCTGGCCACATATCGAGGTCTTCACGCCCGCCTTGCTGCACCGCTCGATGACGTACTCGATAAGCTTTAGCACGGCGGGGTGCATTTCATCGTAAAGGTCTGCGACCAGCTCGTTATTACGGTCCACGGCAAGCGTGTACTGGGTCAGGTCGTTAGTGCCGAACGATACGAAATCGATGCCCTCCTTAATAAATTCATCGATGATTATTGCGGAGGCCGGGATCTCGACCATTATGCCGACGTCAACCTTCTCCAGGTCGATGCCACACTCCGCCATGAGCTCCTTGGCACGGCGCAGCTCCCGCGGGTGCTGGACGAGCGGGAGCATGATTCCGATGTTGTCGTAGCCCATCTCGAACAATTTCTTAAAGGCGGCCATCTCGAGCTTGAAGTGCTCCGTCTCCCTCAGGTCGCGGCGGATCCCCCTCATGCCGAGCATGGGGTTGTGCTCATATGGCTCCCCTTCGCCGCCCTTCATCGCCCTGAACTCGTCCGTCGGGGCGTCGAGGGTCCTCACCCACACGGGCTTCGGGTAGAAGGCGTCCGCCACGGTGCGGATGCCCTTCACGAGCTCGGCGACGTACTCATCGGAGCGGCCGCTCTCGATGTAGACCTTCGGGTGGGTGTTCAGCCCCAGTATCATGTGCTCTATCCTGAGCAGGCCCACGCCGTCAGCCAGGGTGGCCTTCGCCCGCTCCGCCGCCTCGGGTATGGACACGTTGACCTTGACCTCGGTGGCGGTTATCGGCTTTGTGGCCGGGGCAACGGTAGCCTTCGCCTCCTCGCGGGCTTTCTCCTCGGGCTTCTTGAGGGAACCAAGCAAAACGTGGCCCTTCTCCCCGTCCACTGTCACAACCTGGCCGTCCTGCAGCACCCTGGTGGCATCCATGGTGCCCACCACCGCCGGGGTGCCTAGCTCGCGGGACACGATGGCCGCGTGGCAGGTCATGCCCCCCTCATCTGTGATTATTGCCGCTGAGCGCTTCATGGCCGGCACCATGTCCGGCGTGGTCATCTTTGTAACAAGTATATCGCCGTCCAGCACCTTGTCCAGCTCGCCCATGCTCTGGACTATCTTGACCTTGCCGCTGGCGACGCCCGGCGATGCCCCCAGGCCCTCTAAGATGACCTCCCCCGCAGCCAGCCCTCCTTTCGCCTCACGTTTCTGGATGGTGGTGATTGGCCGCGACTGGAGCAGGTAGATCTCCCCATCCTTCACGGCCCATTCGATGTCCTGGGGCTTGCCATAGTGCTCGGCCACGATTTGCCCGAGCTTGGCCAGCCTTACGATGATATCGTCGGGCAAAACCTGGGCGTTCTTCTTCTCCTCGGGCACCTCTATTTTCTTGCTCTTTCTCGTCTTCTTATCCCGGATTATCATGGTCTGCTTGGTGGCGATCTTTTTCTGGGCTATGCTGAAGTCCTTATTATTCACCATGTAAGTGTCCGGCGACACCGCCCCTGAGACCACCGACTCGCCCAGGCCCCACGCCGCCTCTATTATGGTCACGTCCTCGCCCGTCGTCGGGTGGGAGGTGAACATCACTCCCGCCTCCTCGGCATCGACCATTACCTGCACGACCACGGCGATGTTGACGTGCTCGTGGGGGAAGCTCTGCTTGACCCTGTAGTAGATGGCCCTGGCGCCGTACAGCGACGCCCAGCAGTCGTGAACCGCCTTAACCAGGTCGTCGGCGCCCCTCACGTTCAGGAAGGTCTCCTGCTGGCCGGCGAAGCTGGCCTCCGGCAGGTCCTCAGCGGTTGCGCTCGACCTGGCGGCAACGTAAACCTCCCCCCCTTCTCTCTTGCACAGCGCCGCGTAGTACTCCCTGATAGCCTTCTCTATGCTCTCGGGCATGGGCGTGTCGAGTATCAGCTTTTTCGCCTCAGAGGCCGCCCTGTCAAGCGCCTTCGCGTCATCCACGTCCACTTTCAGGCCCTCGAACAGCTTTTCCGCAATTCCCGTGGACTCCAAAAATTCCCTGAACGCCTGGGCCGTCACCACGAACCCCCTCGGCACGGGGAGCTCTGCGCTTATCATCTCTCCAAGGCTTGCGCCCTTACCCCCTACGATGGGGATGTCCGTATTCCTTACTTCTTCAAGCCATACGACTAGCTTTTTGGATGGCATGGTTACCTCTCTCATGATCGCTTTTGTCTTAGCC
Organism: Methanocella conradii HZ254; assembly: GCF_000251105.1. Classification (GTDB taxonomy): domain Archaea; phylum Halobacteriota; class Methanocellia; order Methanocellales; family Methanocellaceae; genus Methanocella; species Methanocella conradii. The sequence goes on from NC_017034.1 coordinate 701,918, forward strand.
ATTATCATCTCTCCAGAAAGCGTATAGCCTTCCTGCGCTTCTTTTCATAGTTCATTAAGGCCGTGTCCACGATTGACACGACGTTTTCCTGGGGGACGCCGAGCTCCGCCCCGATCCTGATAAAATAAAGGTATTCGACGGCCCGGTTCATCGAGCGGTAAGACTTTACGGCCTCCATCAGCGTCGCGATGCCCGAGAATGTGTGGATGAAGGCGAGGGTGGGCGTCACCTTGCCATGCTCTATGCGGGAAATGGTCTCCCGGCGGAGCCGCATGATCCGGCTAAGCTGCTCCTGGGTGAGGTCCATCTTCTCCCTGTAGGCCTGGATTATCGCGCCCCGGTCTTCGGCGTTCACTATCTCGCCCGCTACGACCTTGGCCTTTTCAAGCATCCACTCCGGCGCGTACATCTGGGGAACCTTCAAGCTGATGTTACATAATATGTAACATTCATATAAAATAAATTAAAGCTGAGCGCATATTTAATGATTATGTGACATATTATGTAACATACATGAAAAAGTTGTGGTTCCGGGCTGGAGAGGCGGCTCGCTCGCTCCAGACCAGCCCTGCCTGGTGTTTTTCTTTTGAGTTATCTGGTGGAATGCCTAGATTTGTCTTGCCACGAGTGTTAGTTCTGTTTTTACTCTCGTTCTTATTCTGTGTCTTATGAAAGACATTTGCAAATCGGGCTGCATAGGGCTTGTTTCGCTATCATGAAAAAAATCGGGCTAATGAGGACACCAACACCAAAAAACAAAAACACGCTTTTCATGCTTTACACCTGCGCCAAACGGCTCATCAACGGGTTGATTTGGTTCACTGATTGTGAGAGAAGCTATAAATATTTTTCAATAGATTATTATTCTAACACTTGATTAAGTGTCACACGGGCCCCGACCGCTCGTCCCGAGAATGTCGGAGACCATGGCCTATAGAGGCATAGCAGTGTAAGCATATTTCATATTTATAGCTTCTCTGGCTTGACTCCAACCGAAAAGAAAGACCTGGAGGAATTGAATTATTAGCAAGATAATACAAACTTGTATTATTTTAAGTATAGCCCTAATGGTCGCTACTGCCACGATCGCATCGTCAGCAGGTGCCGTTGAACCTAATGTATCGGGTGTGGGGTCGTTCACGTTTACGCCGGTGGATAGTTTTAACCTGTCGTTGACTTCAAATGTCACGAGCGATGGGTTAAGTGACGTTAATACATCAATGCCCTTTAATGTGCCTGTATATAGAGAAGTTGTGATCGTCTATTTCAAGGAGATGCCTGTGTCGGTGGGCGAGTTCGCGTCCTCTTATGGCGTCTCGCCGGTTTTTGTTAAGGGGGATATTAGGATGGCGGCGTTCGAATCTGACCCGGTGATGGTTGGTGGCGTGGTAAGCGAGAAGACTGCGCTGGCTATCGAAAGGATCTCTAAAGATCCTCGGGTAGAATCTGTTAAAAGGGACACGTACATGTTCGTGGACCCAAGACAAGAGATCGATATGACGCCTCGGCTAATATACCCGGAAGATCTTGAGAAGAAAGGTGTCGAAGTCATACCTGACAGGGTCTGCGTAGGCTTCTGGAGGCTCCCGCCATCGCTAGATGAGTTCGGCGAGAAGTACGGGGGAAAACCGATCGACCTAACCGAGACAAACCTGCGGCTACAATGGGTCTCGTACGAGACGAAGGATGTGAAAGGCTTCATTGACCGTGCATCCAAAGACCCATATGTCCAATATATCGAAGTACATGGAAAAGGCCAATGGGCCACCATACCAAACGACGAATATTGGAACAGTAGCAGTCAAAATTACACATACACGTGGGGCCAAAGGCGTGTATATGCACCTGAAGCATGGACCTATCAAACTGGTAGCGAGAGTATTATTGTAGGACTGATAGATTCAGGAGTCCAGCTTGATCATCCAGACCTTACAGGACGTTTTACTAACGATGGATATGATTGTCTCAACAACGATAGCGACCCTAGTGACGACTACGGACATGGCACAGCCATGGCTGGTGTTATAGGATCGTCATGGAACAATGGTATTGGGTATGCTGGCATGTCTAAATCAAAAATATTACCAATAAAAAACGGCGACATCTACGGCCCAGATCCCGACGCGACAAGCCGAGGAATAGATTATGCAGTAAATCATGGTGCAAAAATTATTAGCATGAGCTTTGGGTTCTCTAGTGACTATATCAATGTAAGAACGAGTATAGCAAATGCTTATTCTGCCGGATGCATTCTAGTAGCTGCAGCAGGTAATTATGCGTCCAATAATACCTTATATCCTGCAGGTTACGATAATGTAATCGGCGTAAGTGCAACAGATCGATCAGATCAACTTGCATCGTTTTCTAACTTTGGCCCTACTGTAGACCTATCGGCGCCTGGAGTAGATATTGGTACCACTAGTATGGGCAGTATGTATGCTGCTATAGATGGTACCTCTCCGGCGGCAGCGATGGTTTCTGGGGTGGCGGCCCTCGTATGGTCTCAGAATCCTACGACTCTCAGGGATAGAATACTTACGTATTTATATAACTCTGCTGATGATCGTGGCGCTTCGGGACGTGATGATCAGTTTGGCTATGGTATCGTGAACGCTTATGGTGCAGTGATGTATGGTCAAATGCGAGCCGTTGGAACCGGTAATTTGCCAGGAAGTGGCTATGCGGCACAGACTTCCCTTTACGTTCCTGCGGACTCATATGTCGATACGATTATGGTTGGCAATGAAAACTCGAATCTTGATATATTACTTAAATGGAACTCACCACCCACGCTCTCAAGTTACGATGCGGCCAGTGGCAGCAATTATTCTCTAGAACGTGCTTTAACCAGAGGCTCAGGAACGTTATATATCTTAGTATACGCATTTAGTGGAGGCGGTAACTTCAAATTGTGTTCGATTAGCGGAGCCCCGACAGATGGTAGCTTCGTTGCCGATACTCTCCAGCAAGGTTACGGTTATTACAGTGGAGGTCAGGGCTGGGGTAAAGGATATGCTTTCAACTCGGGCCCTGATGGATGTAACTTCGACCTAGCAGTAAAATGGAACCAGATAGCTTCACCATATGTATATGATGCGAAGAGCGAAACCCCTGCAGCACAGGAAATCGTTGGCCCTGTGTACGGTACAGGAACATTCTATAGCACGGTATACTCACAAAGCGGAATCGGAGAGTTTGCCATGTTGCGATTCGTGTACTAAAAATATAAAGATCGATTTACTACGGAGGGTTAGATATGAACGAGTGGCTGCAGAAACACTTCTTGTCCATGTTGTCGCTTATAGCGTTGCTTCTCATAGTAATTCTCGCATCTATCATCATATGGAACCCGTCGAAGATAGCGGACGATAATCAACTGCCAAAAGGCGCCAATGCATCGGGTGTGGGGTCGTTCACGTTTACGCCGGTGGATAGTTTTAACCTGTCGTTGACTTCAAATGTCACAAGCGATGGGTTAAGTGACGTTAATACATCAATGCCCTTTAATGTGCCTGTATATAGAGAAGTTGTGATCGTCTATTTCAAGGAGATGCCTGTGTCGGTGGGCGAGTTCGCGTCCTCTTATGGCGTCTCGCCGGTTTTTGTTAAGGGGGATATTAGGATGGCGGCGTTCGAATCTGACCCGGTGATGGTTGGTGGCGTGGTAAGCGAGAAGACTGCGCTGGCTATCGAAAGGATCTCTAAAGATCCTCGGGTAGAATCTGTTAAAAGGGACACGTACATGTTCGTGGACCCAAGACAAGAGATCGATATGACGCCTCGGCTAATATACCCGGAAGATCTTGAGAAGAAAGGTGTCGAAGTCATACCTGACAGGGTCTGCGTAGGCTTCTGGAGGCTCCCGCCATCGCTAGATGAGTTCGGCGAGAAGTACGGGGGAAAACCGATCGACCTAACCGAGACAAACCTGCGGCTACAATGGGTCTCGTACGAGACGAAGGATGTGAAAGGCTTCATTGACCGTGCATCCAAAGACCCATATGTCCAATATATCGAAGTACATGGAAAAGGCCAATGGGCCACCATACCAAACGGCACATGAGGCGACGTGATATGACGCGATTCGCGCGAACGCTGAAAGAATCAACGCTATAGGTGCCAGCGTATACCTAAAGGAAGACTCGAGATGGTGACTGCTCCCATGGCTAAAGCTCGTGGGCCTTCTCCGCTCCATGGCCTCTGCTATCGTAAAACTCCAGCAAAAGAGCAGCGGCACAAGCCGAAGCGACTATGGCGCGGCGTGGCTCTGCCGGATCAGAGGATATGTCAACCCTGAAAAAGAAAAATCAGCCAATATCAGCCTCCCTTGTCAAAACATTCGAAAGACACCCCTACACACCACAAACCATATCCTAAGATAGAAGAGACCCACAGGCTGAGCAGTTACGGAAAATACGTGTATTTTGATGGCTCCTTTTCATTATTGTGGTTCCGGGCTGGAGAGGCGGCTCGCTCGCTCCAGACCAGCCCGGGGGCTTTCCATCCTTCCTCAAACCCACACTTATCTGCTACACAGGTTTATTTTATGCCATGGCCTCTTATGAGGCCATGGACGAAGATTAAACTCATAGGTTTATAAAAATTTTCAGCATAATCGCCAGAAAAAGCCGCCCTATAAGTCATGCGGCGACGCCTTTATATGCTTCCGACGAACTTGGGGCGCTTCGCAAGGCTCTCCGCCAGGGGCAGCGGCCTCGCCGGCATGGCGTTTACCTCATCCCTGAGGCGCTTTATCAATTCCTCGATGGTCATCTCGACCCTGGCAGGCTTGCCTGGGCTGGACTCGCTGCGGACCACCACAGGGAGCCTGTCCTTGCCCATCTCGGCATCCCCTATGGTGACCACGTATGGGACCCACTCCTTGGCGGCGTCCCTGACCTTCTTATTAACGGTCTCCTCCCTGTCGTCTATATCAACCCTGAATCCGCCCAGCTTTTTGGCCAGCTCCCTGCAGCGCTCGACGTGCCTGTCGCTCAATGAAATTATGCGCACCTGGGTGGGCGAGAGCCACACGGGCAGCATGGGCACCAGGCCCCGCTCGCCCTCCATGAACTCCTTCTCTAATAATGCATAGATGCACCGCTCGATTGCGCCCGAGGGCGAACAGTGCAGAATGACCGGCCGCCTCTTCGCCCCATCCTGGTCCGTATAGGCGATGTCGTACCGCTCGGCGTTCTCTACATCGATTTGCACCGTGGAGAGGGCGCTCGCCTTATCCAGCGAGTCTATGAAATTAAACTCGAACTTCAGCACGAAGTAGAAGAACCGCTGGTCCCACATCTCGACCAGGACTGGCTTGCCAGCCCTCTTCACCAGCCCCTCTATGAAGCCCCTGTTGTTTTCGTAGAACTCCTTCGTGAAGCGGATGGCGACCTCATAGTCGTCCAGGGTGAGGCCAATCCTGTCAAGCGTGTTGATGCACATCTCATACTGGTCCCTGAACTCCTCCATGGCGGCGCTCATGTCCGCGCACAGTGTGTGCATGTCCGGCATCGTGAAGGCCCTGAGGCGGCGAAGCCCGACAAGCTCTCCCCTCTGCTCCTTCCTGAAGGAGTACCTTGTGAGCTCTATCATCTTCAGGGGCAGGTTCCTGTAGCTTATGGTCATGTCGTGGCTCATCAAAAACTGGCCGAAGCACGCGGCGAACCGCAGGAACAGGTTTTTCTTGTCCGCGACCACGGTGTACTGGCGGGCCGGGAACCTGTCCAGGTACTTCTTTAGCGTCGGGTGCTCCATGTCGTACATGATGGGGGTCTCTACCTCCATAGCCCCCTTCTTCGCCGCCTCCATGAGCACGAAGCTCTCCAGGAGGCTTTTGACCATCCTGCCCTTCGGGTAGAACCGCATGTTTCCAGGATCGCTGCCTGGCTCGTAGTCGGCCAGCTCGAGCCGCCTCATGAGCTCGACGTGTGGCGGCACCCTGTCCACTGCGCGCTTCTTTGCCATCTCATAGTCCACAAAGGCCTTTAGCTTCTCGTGGCCCTTATAGTCGAACGCCTTCGGGTCCTTAAGCTTGCCATCCACGTCCAGCACATAGAAATAGCTCTTTAGCTTCTCCTCTGCCTTCAGTGCCTCCGAGACAGCCTCTGGCTTTTCCCCTGCGCAGATGCTGATAGACTCCGCGCCCTCAGGGCGGATGGTGCGGGAGAGCTCGGAGAGCGGGTGCCCCTTGCACTTTATGGTAAAGGCCTTGTACCAGCCGAAGGGGGCGCGCTTGACCTCGTATCCCTTCGATTTCATCGCCTCTTCAAGCGCCGTGAGGACTTCGACGGCCACCTTTGGTGAGGATAAACTTGAGCTTAAATGCGCGTAAGGATAGAGCATTATACGGTTGGCCTTGACCTGTCCGGCCACGCCGGCTATTGCTTCTGCGCCCTTCTCCACTACGTACTTTGGATTTGCCTCGTCTTGCTTTTCCACCGCTATAAAGGCGACGAGTGCGTCCTCCATCCTGTCCTTCGGCTCGCTTATCTTCTCCGCGACCGGCGTGCTCTTCCTGGCCTCGTACTCTATGAAGTCTGAATGGATGAGTAGTAATTGCATTATTCCACCTTGATGGTAGTACATAAACAACATATTTGGTTATAAAAGTTGGGGTGTCAGTGTCATTTTCATTTTATACCTCGTGGACCCCCCATTTTTAAAAAAAGTTTTCTGCCAGCCTTTCAAAACTTTTTATCGTAGCGGGCCCTATGGGATTTGAACCCATGGCATGCGGATTAAGAGTCCGCCGCTCTGCCTGACTGAGCCAAGGGCCCAAGACACAAAAACGGCGCCGTCACAACACTACATGATGAGGCGCAGCGAACCTTTTATAAGTCACATCTAAGATATATACATTGTGGTATAAAGCAAAACGCGAAAAGTATATCACCTCACATCATACCTATAACACTTTTTACAAAGATGAAAAGTCTAGAATGGGGGGCTTATCGTTCAGGCTAAACAGCTAGGGGAGATACCCGTACACAGGCAAAAGTACTCTTATCTCATACTGGGCGGAGGCAGCATTGGGGTAGCCCTGGCTCGCGAGCTGGCGAAGTCGAGCAAGGAGCTCCTCATCGTGGACTCGGACCCGGCGCGGGTTGAGGCGCTAAGAGAGCAGGACTACGAGGCGATAGAGGGGGACATCGGCTCCCAAGCAACGCTTAAGGGGCTGCCGTTGAAGGGTGCAGAGTGCGTGTTCATCCTGAGCTACAGCCACGCAGCTAACATGAAAGCGCTCGAATACGTGAAAAGCCTGTCTCCGCCGCCGCTCATCATGGCGCGCGCCCTGGACGTGCTCACCATAGACGAGCTATACAGGGCGGGCGCAGACGTCGTGCTCCACCCGCCCACAATCGTCGCGGAAGAAGCGCTTGGAGAGCTGCAAAAGATGGAGCTAAGGGGGGCGGCGTGGCAGCTCATGAGCTACCTGAAGTCGCTCGACCCGTCGCAGCGCATGGCCATCATCGTGCACGATAACCCCGACTCCGACGCCTTCGCCAGCGCCCTCTGCCTAAAGACCATGGCAGAGAGCCTGGGAAAAAGCGCCGACATCCTCTATTATGGCATAATCGGCCACCACGAGACCAGGGCGTTCGTCAACCTGCTCGACATACCGCTTGTGCACATCACGGATGGCGTGCCCAAGGAGTACGGCGTCATAGCCCTCGTGGACTGCAACACGCCCGGGAAGAACAACTCTCTCCCTCCTGACACTCACGTCAACATAGTCATAGACCACCATCAGCTTCCGGAGGGCGTGGAGCTCGACGCCGAGTTCGTGGATATAAGGCCGGACGTGGGGGCGACCTCGACCATGATGGCCCGATACCTCCAGGAGCTGGACTTTGAGGTGTCCAGCACCCTGGCCACCGCCCTCCTCTATGGCATAAGGACGGATACCGGCGAGTTCAAGCGGAACACCTCTGCGACCGACCTGAACGCCGCGGCATACCTGTATGGGTTCGTCGATCAGGATTTGCTGGCGCAGATTGAGACCCCATCGATGTCCCCGGAGGCCATGGACGTCCTCGGAGTAGCCATAAGGAATAAGAAGATTGAGGGGAGCTATCTCATCTCAAATGTAGGGTTTATCCATGACAGGGACACTCTTCCCCAGGCCGCCGACTACCTTCTCAAGCTGGAGGGCATCTCCACGGTGCTCGTCTTTGGCATCATAGACGATCGCATCGTCATATCGGCCAGGAGTAAGGATATTCGCGTAAACATCGGCGACGTCGTCCAGAAGGCCTTCGGCGATATCGGCTCGGCCGGGGGCCACCATAAGACGGCGGCGGCCCAGATTCCTCTGGGGCTGTTCAGCGGCGTAAAGGACAGGGCTATCCTATTGAAGCTCGCCGAGGAGGCCGTCACCCGCAGGTTCCTGTCCGCCGTGGGGATCGAGGGCGAGGTTGAGGCCCGCTAAATTTTATATCGTATCAGCCCATACATGGCAATCCAGTAATCCCTCCAGGGGTGTTAAAACGGCCGATAATGGGTTCGATAAGCTCAGGGTTTTCTTGTTAGGGCTGGGCCACTTCACGGTGGACGTCTATGCAAACCTTTTGCCCCCGCTATTGCCAATTTTTAAGGAGATGTACGGTCTTTCCTATGCCGCGACCGCCGGCCTGACCTCGATGTTTGCCGTCACGTCGACGCTGATTCAGCCCATATTTGGCTTTATAGCTGATAGCTATGGCAAGAAGTGGATAGCCGCCCTGGGTGTTGCCTGGATTTCAATATTAATGTGCCTGCTGGGGGTTGCCCCCGGCTACGCGGCCATCGTGGCGATAGTTGCCTTTGCGGGGGTAGGCTCCGCCATGTTTCACCCCCAGGGGGCGGCCATGGTTCCGAAAGTGAGCGGAGACCATAAAGGGGTGGGGGTCTCCATATTCGCCGCAGGCGGGAGCATAGGCTACTCGCTCATGCCTCTCTTCGCAGTCATGATAGTGGGCTGGTTTGGGCTGCACTCGCTGCCCCTGCTGATCGGGCCCGGCCTCATCGTGTCCTACCTGCTTTACAGGTATGCGCCCGACATGGAGGAGGACTGCGCGAGGAATCACGTCGACCTTCGCCAGATGCTCCAGTGCATGGGCCGGGTGAAAGTGCCGCTATGGACGCTGGTGACGGTCGTCTCCCTGCGGAGCTGGGTCTGTACGGGCATGATCACCTTCATCCCGCTGTACTTTTCGCTGCACTTCAATGGGTGGACATTCATGGGCGCCGACATATCATACGCTGCCCCGGGCATCACTTTATTTATTTTCCTGATAGCAAACGCCATAGGGGGCATCATTGGGGGCTGGGCCTCAGACCGTTACGGCAAAAAAGAGGTGCTGGTGGCCTCATTCTTCGGCTCGATACCATTCTTCTACCTGGCCTTCACCAGCCCCGACTTGCTCGTATGGCCGTTCATGGCCATAGCTGGCGGCTTCATCTACGCAGCGTTCCCGGGCACGGTGCTCCAGGCACAGGAGCTTCTTCCAAAGACTCAGGGAATGGCTGGCGGCCTCATTTTAGGGTTTGCCAACGGCGTCGGGGGCCTGCTCGTCCTCCTCACGGGCGTCATCTCTGACCACTTTGGCATATTCAACGGCGTGCTCTCTCTAATTCTCATAACAATAGTCGCCGCCTTCATGTCGCTGGCAGTGCCAGGGGATAAGGCGCTAAAAATGGAGCAGGAGCAATCCTCATGGAACTAAGAGACCGCCAGATAATGGTACTTTTTATATCGATGTTCATATTTACGCTGGGCTTTGGCATCATCGTGCCTGTGCTGGCGTATTTCACGAGAGACATGGGGGCCACATCGTTTGACGTTGGCATCCTGATGGCCCTGTTCTCCGCCATGGAGTTCCTGTTCGCGCCGCTATGGGGCAGGATATCAGACCTTATTGGGCGCAGGCCCGTCATCCTTATGGGGCTCTTTGGCTTCGGCGTATCGTTCACGATCACGGGCTTTTCCACTCAGCTATGGATGGTATACGTCTCGCAGACCCTCGCAGGGGTTTGCGCCTCTGGCATATTCCCATCGGTGACGGCGTACATCGCGGACATCACGGACCATGAGGGCCGCATAAGGCTGATGGGCATGCTGGGGGCGGCGAGCGGCCTCGGCATCATCATAGGGCCGTCAATCTCAAGCGTTTGCGCGATATGGGGCCTTAACGTGCCGTTCTTCGCGGCGGCGGCGATCGCGATGGCCACCTTCGTGTTCGGGGCCATGTTCCTCCCCGAGTCGAAGAAAAGTGGCTGGCCGACGGCCAGGGCGAAAAAGGCGCCCCTCATCTCCTCACTAAAAACGCCGCTTGGCGGCCTGTTCTTCATGATGTTCTTCGTCAGCTTCGCGATGGCGTGCATCGACGGGACATTGTCCTATTACGTCATGGATAAGTTCGGACTGTCGGAGGCCGCTTCGAGGATGCCGGTCCTTGGCGCCAGCGTCATGCTCACCGGCCCCAACGTCACGGGCATAACCTTCACCTTGATGGGGGCCATCAGCGTGGTATGCCAGGGGATACTGATCGGCAGGGTCGTCCAGCGGATAGGCGAGGAAAAGACTATCATGGCCGGCCTCGCCATGATCGCCGTGGGAATGGCTCTCCTGGTAGGCGTATTCGACCTGGCCACGCTTCTATTATGCAATTGCCTGATAAGCATAGGCATGGGTTTCGTGAACCCCTGCGTGAACACGCTCGTATCGAAGAGGACTGATGCAGAGCACCAGGGGTCGACGATGGGCGTGCTCGGCTCGTTCAACAGCCTTGGCAGGATCCTGGGGCCAACCGTCGGGGGCCTCGTTTACATGTTCAGCGTGGCCATCCTTTACTTCGGGTCGGCGGCCATCGCAGCCCTGAGCGCCCTGGGCATCCGCATCTGGATGGATAAGATGCGGGGAGACGCGATAAAGGCCGCTACCCGCGAATGATTATATCGCCTACTTTCTCGTGAATAGTACGTATGCGGCGCCTATGACTATTATGATGAGGCCTATTAAGCCCAGGAGTCTCAGGTCAAGCCAGTTCTGTGAAGCCGATACGGGGTAAGCTGGCGTCGCGCTGGATGGAACTATTGGAGTATTAGTGGGCGCTGCAGTACTTGGATTAGCGGATACGCTAGCGCTTGGGGAGATATACGCTGTTGGCGTAGATGCCTGGGTTGAGCCGCCGATAATTTTAACTGGCGCTGATACAAAGCTGGCATGGCTTCCTAGCTGGCCATTCTCGTTATACCCCCACCCCCACACGCTCCCATCATTTTTAAGGGCTATATAAAAATAGTTTCCCGAGCTAATGGCTATAATTCCGCTCAACCCGCCGATTTGCTCTGGCGCGGAAACGAGTTTAGAGTAAACGCCCAGCATATTAGGAATGGTATAATAGTCTTCTCCCCACTTCCACACGCTCCCATCATCTTTAAGGGCCAGCGAATAATAATAGCCTGCTGATACGTCTTTAACGTTATTAATGCCGAGAGCCTTAACGGGCGTAGTAGTTACTGTTTTATCGTCGATTTTGGCATTATTGCCCAGCTGGCCTTTATCGTTAAGGCCCCACGTCCAAACCGTCCCGTCATCCTTTATAAAAACAACGTGTTCCAAACCGTTTGTAATCTCTTTTACGCTAGAGGGCTGCTCTACCCGAAAAGGGGTGGGCCTGACCTGGCCATAATTATCCCCCAGCATCCCACATATTGAATCATTGCCGAATACGATGATCACATTATTGCCCCATGCCCATACGTCCCCATCATCGGTGACCGCAAAAGTGCCTTTATGGCCAATTTTCACTACTTTTGCGGGCACTTTGGCCTGTACCGGCGTTAGCCTATCTTCAAGCGTACCGTCGCCCAGGTCGCCACGGGAGTTAGCCCCCCACGCCCATAGCGTGCCATCGTCCTTTAGCGCGAAACTCGTCATGATTCCCGCGGATATCGCCTTGACATTCGTCAAGCCGACGACCTGTACCGGCGTGAGCCGGTCCTCAGTGGTCCCATCCCCAAGGTTTCCATTATAATTATCCCCCCACGCCCACACCGTTCCATCGTCCTTGAGGGCGAGGCTGTGGGAAGCCCCGGCCGCAATTGCTACGACATGGGTCAGGCCTTTCGCCTTGACCGGGGTAGAAGCGCTCACAGTAGTGCCATCGCCCAGCTGGCCGTGATCGTTATTTCCCCATGCCAGCACGCTCCCATCACTGGTAAGCGCCAGGCAATGAGACGCGCCCGCAGAAATCGATATAACGCTCGGCGAAGAAGCGTAACATGGCGCCGCTAAAGCTTGAAGCATTACCAGTACCAGCAGAAAAACACAACTCTTTCTCATATTCTTTCGACCATCCTAGGAATCGTCTAACCTCGCAAATATAAAACAATTAATTAATATTAGCAATATGATCTCAAATAGCGTGAGCAAAATATAGGGCATGGCCTCGTTCAGCCAGGTGGTAAACGGAATTAAAGTGTTAAATAGCTCTTGAGGATAACCTCTACTAACAGGATCTGCCATCTTATGATAAAGCATCCTCGGCATTATGATTGAGAGGCCGCCCATATATTGTACTATGTACCTGAACCAGTCAGCATAAACATAAACGACAACAACCGAAACCGCCCCTATAACATTTTTGAGTAGAGTCCCCACGAGCATCGTTAACGCGACGATTAGAGAGCACTCCAATGATAGGATAAAAATATAGGATAATAGCCGGCACAACAAATCAATGTAAGACAACGGCTCTCTGAAAAAGAGCATGAACATTAAAGTCGAAAAAACCAGCGCGACGCTGACGAATACGTAGATATATCCGCTGAGGCCGATAAACTTGCCCAGAATGACGTCTCTCCTATAGAGCGGCTTCACGAGGAGCACATTAACGCTATGCTCCCACCTATCCCGGGCCATTGAAAGGACGCCGAGGAACGCTGCCATAATACTACAGATTAGCAGGATACGATACTCGCTCTGGCAATAGCATAGTAAAAAGGCATCCATTTCATCGTAACTCTCAAAGGTCGCCGTATTACCATATCCGTAAACAAAGGCCAGAAAAAGCACGATAATCCCGACTATGATCACCACAGGATGCCAGATAGTCCTATAAAACTCGTTTTTCGCGACGAGAAAAACCGAATTAAAGCTCATGTAACGTCACGCCTCGTAAAAACGATATAGCTTGAAATGCAGGCGACCGCTATAAAGAGTGACAGCTCCTCGATGGAGGGTATGGCTAGCGCCAGGGCGCTGAAAAAGTCGAGGGAAGGCTTAAAAATCGTAAGATACAAAGACCATAGCATGGTATCAGGCGATAAGCTGAGGATTAGATTAGTAGTATACCCCCTATCTCCCGGAAAAAGCGAAGACAAGTTCCAGGCGAACTCGTAGACGTTCATCATTTCGGAGATATAGAGCGCCATCAAGCCCAGTATCATGGCAAACGCCTGGCTCTTTACCAGTATGGATATCAGCATTGATAATGCTAAAAAAAACATAACATAGATAATGGCAAATAAAAAAACGATGATAAGCCTTGATACATAATCGCTCAGGAAGGGTGCGAGATAATTACCGCAGAACAAGAATAATGCTGACGTGTCAAAAACTAGCGTGACGCCTATGATGAACGCCATAAACGCGATGGACCCCAGCAGCTTACCGTTTATGATCGTATCCCGAAATAAAGGCTTAACGAGGAGAGTGTTTAAGGCATTGTTATGCCTCTCGTTGGCCATGGAAAGACAGCCGATCATCACCCCAACGATGGACCCGAACTTCGTCAGGTCCCAGAACAGGCAGCTCGCAAAATAAGCGCCATAACTATCCCCAAAGAGCTCGTGGATTATAGGAGCATTATCGGCTACCAGCATATTATTAATATTAAAAACATTTACCAGTATTATAATAAGATACACTGCAAGTACCAGCAGCATCATCCAATTACTAAGCAGGTCAGAAAACTCCTTCTTTGCGATGATAAGCACATTATTAATATACATTAACCGCCTCTCCTCAACAAAATGAAAAATAAGAATTGAATCCTCATGTCTCTACCCTAGCACATTTACTGAAGTAAATGCCATTACTGCTGAGCCCTGTGCATTTTTATACGTATTTAGCCATTGAAGCACGTCGTCGTAGCGTGGAGTCGCATATCCTGACACGGTTTTATCCAAACTTACGCTGTTAGGCCCATTGTACGTTGTTTTCAATATTCCATCACCACCGGTGTATGTGTATGTCGTTGCGAGCGCGTTCCCTATTCCTGTCGCCACTAGTATGGCGATTGATGCTAGCATTATTATGCTTTTAAATCTCATATTTTTCCTCCAATGTTTGGCTTGTTTTTTGTTGTTCGTCCATTCTGTCCTTGATTCATGAGGATGTGTCTCATTTCCGATGCCTGAATCCGCTCCCTTGCACTCGCAAGTTTTAGGCTTGCATATTGTATACTTTGGTTTTGCCTGGTTTCTCTTTTCACCTCCTCGTAGGGGGGAGGCTTGGGCTGGAGCGTATGCGTGTTGAGCCTAGCATTCTAATGCATACGCTCCACGAATTACCCTTAAATTAAAATGTTTTTCTATTTAAAGCATGTATAGTAAATACTACAGGTCGACGTCATCCTCTTTTTGCTTGTCAGGCTTATATGGGTGTTGTTAAGTTGTTTTCTAGACTCGGAGCGTTAGGGGGCGTGTCGACGGGCTACAGGGAAGAGGAGAGCCTGGACCATCACAGGATATCCCACGATAAACCCATCGCCAGAGTTCCCAACCTCGCCATTACCATTGTTGCTCAAATTCAGGTCGGACACTGTTTCGTGGTCTCTTTTTAGCCCGCGCATACTCCTCATGAAACTAGTCCCGAAACCCGGGGCGACCACCCAGAACATGACCGGATCCAATTCTCCGGTTACGCTTAATAAAACCCGTATCTGCGGCCATCTCCCAGAGAAAAAAAATCATCGGGAAACAAACCGGTCAGGCACGACGCGCAAGGACCAACTGTCCCACAAGAACCGCTTATACATCATCCAATCAATATAATATAATATATATTATTATAGTATTCTAGGATAGGGTCATTTGATCTTATCCTGAGTGCCTCATTGCCTCTTTTTCCACGAGTACGCTATTAAGGCTGTTACCATTGCTGCCACCATCGTCATAAAACCCGTGTCAGCTACCTGCGTTTTAAACGGCTCAGAACTCGAGTTTGGCGCTTCTTGTAATCCAGTCCCCTTTAGTATGGTTTTTGGGGTTGTGATTTTTGTCTCGGTCGAGCCCGGGTCTATCTGGCCTTCCAGGTTTCTCCCCCAAGCCCACACGGTGCCGTCATCCTGGACTGCTATGCTATTACGCCACCCGGCGCTTATACTCGTTATGTTAGCTAATCCCTGCACCCTGGCGGGCGTACTCCGCGTATAGGCTGATGTAGAGCCGTCTCCCAGTTCGCCATCTTCATTATACCCCCACGCCCAAACCGTTCCATTCGCCAGCAGGGCCATCGAGTGCGAGCCCCCGGAGGATATTGAGACCACGTTGGCCAACCCCTCCACCCTCGTCAACCTGACCTCTGGAAGAGAGTCCCAGCTCGTCCACTCCACCCAGTATTCCCACAGCGTCCCATCATCAGCCAGGGCCAGGAGCGAGTAGCCGGCTGCTATCATTTTGATGTTCGACAGACAATCAATCCGCTCTGGATATGGAGGCATCTTTAAGCCTTCGCCCCACGCCCAAACCGTTCCATCCTCCTTGAGCACGGCGGAAAAATCGTTGCCAGCCGCCACCTGCTTAACGCCCGTCACGTTAACCCTTATGGGAACATTACTATGAAAATCGCGCTCGCTCATTCCAGGCGGCATCACTCTACCATGCGAGGTGCTCGGCACTTTTATTCCATTTCCTAATTGTCCATCCCAATCCGCGCCCCACGCCCAAACCGTTCCATTCTTATCGAGAGCGAGGCTATGCACACCGCCAGCGGAGACCTCTACAACGCCCTCTAATCCTTTTACTTTTACCGGCGTCGCGCTATTATTATATGTGCCGTCACCAAGCTGGCCTTCCTCGTTAAACCCCCACGCCCAAACCGTTCCATTCTTATCGAGAGCGAAGCATGCAGTCTCCGTCGACACCATAGTGACATTATCCAAACCATCCACCCGGATGAGAATAGACTCGTCATCCTTCTCGCCCACGCCATAGTAAGAAAAATTGGCGGCGCCAGGATACGGGGCGCCCCATGCCCACACCGTGCCATCATCCTTCAAAGCCACCCCGTGGAACATGCCAAACGACGCCGACACGACCCTCGAAGATGATGCGCACACTGGAACAATAACGACCAAAATAAAAAACACTAAAACAAAAAATATACTGCGAGATTTACACATAGCCATCCACCAGTTTAATCGCCTACCTTTGTGAACACAAAGCTATCGATAAGTAAAACCACTATAATATACAACACCATCAACAGGATATATGGATACGCGAGGCCCGCCCACTCCATGAAATCCATAGACGTATCCAATAAACCTGTAAAACGTGGATCTGAGACAGTACTAAATATTTTTATATAAAGGCTAGACGGGAACAGAAAGCCTAACTCGCCGATAGAATACGATAACGTCGTATACCATTCCACATAGAAGAACGAGGCAGTAATCACGGCGGCCTCTACCATATTTTTAAAAGCGATGCCAACAAGCATCGTTATCCCTACGGTCAGCGAGCACTCTAAAAATAGCAGCACGATAAGAGCCGTAAACCTTAACAAGAAATCCGTGGGGGAGAGAGGCGCCCTATAAAAAAGCATTATGAGAAGAGCGCTCACAACGTATACCACAGACACGAGGAGCAGCATGAAAAGGGAGATACCCAAAAACTTGCCTACAACGACATTCTTTCGGTATAATGGCTTAGAAACAAGAACGTTCAAGGAGCCATTATACCGATCCCCCGCAATGGATATTAATCCAATAAACATTGCCGCGATCGTACAATACTCAGATACATCCCAGAACATGCCGCTCAGAGCTACCTTGATAAGCACATCATCATTTGGCATTATCTTCTCAAACCCCGAGAGGCCAGACGAAGTTATCCCATTAAGCGCTGAGATCATTATCAACACGAGGGCAATAATAATGACAATCGGGTGGCCGACCACCTTCTTAAACTCATTATGGGCGATCAAAAAAATCGGAAAAGAGTTGAACGTCACCTAACATCACTCCTTACAAACCCGATATAACACACCACGATGGCCACAACAAGATAAATGAGAAGCCTGAATACGGCTGTTTCGATAGGGGGGACACTACCGTAAAACTCCGGATCAAAAAAATTACTGTTGCTGATCCAGAACCGCATCGTTTCCGGGGAAAAACCAGCAATAAAATTAATATAGCCCTGGACATTTCCAGGAAAAATTTTTACAATAATAGCCGCAAGGTTATCAGCGAATGACGCATTTCTTATAAAACCCAGCAAAGCCCAAACAATAACGCTAATTATGGTCGCAAACGCCTGGTCCTTAATAATGATGGAGATAAGCATGGCTATAGACAGATAAAACATGACATAAATGAGGGATACGAGGAATGCGACGGGCAGCCTGATGAGATAATCAAATATGAGCGTGGATATCATGTTGCCGCAGAGCAGGAAAAGGCCTGACGTATAAAATGCGATGACAAGGCAGAACATGGCCGCAAGAAAGAGCGCCGAGCCGATCAGCTTGCCATTAATGATGGTATCACGGTACAATGGCTTCGAGATGAGCACATTCAAAGCACTGTTACTTCTCTCCTTGGATATGGAAACAACGCCGATGACGATCCCCAGTATAGCACCATAATCGGTTAGTACATACAAAATGTGGCCTACGGTCGCCCCGTAAAAATTAACTATCTTGTTAGATGACGCATCCACATAAAAACCATAAACGCTATACGCGATTAATAATAGGTAAACGGCCATCGTAACGATGACTATCCTATTGCTTAACAGGTCCCTGAATTCCTTCCGCGCGATGATAGATACGTTTCTCATGCTCACTCCAAATAATAAAAAAATAAAAATTTAAACTTTATACGCTGAAGGTCATATCCATATTATACCCTGTAGCATAGTTTATCCCGCCATTATTGTATTGGTGATTTATTCCCTCGCTGTAACTACCGCTAGCAGTATCAAGCACGGTGGAATCTATCTCCTGAGACTGAAGGGGGTTATCTCCACCTGGATAATACTTACCATAGCTAATTGAGCTATAGGTAGACGAGCCTCCAGAAGCGCCACCATTTGGGAATCCACCATACTGAGCTCCCGGCGTTACGGATGTGCCCGGGTAATTATTGTACCATATATTGCCCCATGCTAACACATCTTTCCTGTAGACCGGCGATATATCTTGCTTTATAGTGCTCGTAAACTGCGCATTATTTCCCGAGTTAAACGTAGACGCTACTGTACCACTATACCAGTGTTTTGTCGCAAACGCATTTCCTGTACACATCGCAATGAGCATCATTGCGACCGATGCTAGTATTATTATATTTTTTGATAAGGGCATTATAATTCTCCTCCATCTTATTTGGTTTATTTTTTGTTGTTCGTCCATTCTGTCCTTGATTCAGGAGGATGTGTCTCATTTCCGATGCCTGAATCCGCTCCCTTGCGCTCGCAAGTTTTAAGCTTGCCTATTGTAGATTTAGGTTTGCCTGGTTTCTCTTCTCACCTCCTCGTGAAGGGGAGAGGCTGGGGCTGGAACATATGCATGTTGAGCCTTGTATTCTAGCATGCATATGCTCCATGAAGCCTTACCATTAAATTAAAATGTTCTTTCTATATAAAGCATGTATAGTAAATACAACAGGTCGACGTTATCTTTTTTGCTTATCAGGCTTGTATTGTGTTGTTTAATTGTTTTCTAGAAATTTAGGAGATGATAGGTTCGAAGAAAAAGGACTGGCAGAAAACATCATGGCGGATCAGAATAGGGCTAAACAAAGAGTCTAGAATCATGAGGGGCGTCGTGTTGGCGGGTTATCAGATTGTGAGAGAATGCTTATATAATGGGTGTTGTTTAATTGTTTTCTAGAAATTAGGGGGCAGTAGAAAAGAGGGTGTACGGCTTGGATGAGACTGACAGGATAAAAATACGCCGCATTTTCCAGAGGAGATGGGTCTCCAGGGACGCTTTCTCATATCTTCATAACGTATCTCCCAGGAAAGCGAGCGCTGTGGAGATTGCTGGTAGTATTGGTGCGAGCAGGACGAGCGTCCTCGGAGCGTTAAGGGGCGTGTCGACGGGCTACAGGGAAGAGGAGAGCCTGGCGCACTTCGGACTGGTCATGCACGAAAAACAAGTGGTTAACGGCAGGCCTGTCATCGTCTACAGCCTAACACCCCTCGGATTCGAAGAAAAAGGACTGATGGAAAACGTCGACGCGGATCAGAAGAGGGCCAGCATAAAATAAGAGCTAAGAACCAAGGGATTTTATGGATAATGTTGTTGAGATGTTTAGTTTGACTAAGCGGTATGATGAGAATGCCACTGTCATAGATTTATACTCGGGGTTGGGGAGAAGGCTTCTGGTTTTCTCAGCCGTGCTGGTAAGGCTGCTATTCTAGTTGGAGTGTTTTCATGGAGAAGGAGTTAGATTTAAAAATTGATATAAGCCGTGTTTATCGTTCTCTTCGGAAGAGCCGGTCGCGTATGAGGGTCTACTTCTGCCTTTGGAGTATTAGGCCGGAGGAGGCCGGCGCTAGTGAAATATCCGGGATGACGGGGCTGGGTATTAAAGACGTTCTCGGGGCGCTGGAGGGCGATGGGAGGAAGTATAATAAAGAGGATTCCCTGGTCGGCCTGGGCATGGTGACCCGTAAGCAGGTGACAATACATGGAAAAAGCTTTGTGCTGTACGGTGCTAGGCCGCTAAGACTCGACGTGCGAGGGGCTTTATGGGAGTATGCCCAACACGTTAAAGACCATAGAATGCTAGACGTCCTGCAATCCGAAATAGAAGAAAAAGAGGAAAAATACGTGGAGCGGATTCCATTTTTATTTTTTAAGTAAAAAATCGTATGAGTAAATTATGGGTGATGGTATGAATAGTAATAGTATTCTGGTGATAGCGAGGAAGGAGTTTTCTGACCTGGTGGGCAGCAGGCTGGTCGTTTTCATCCTGGCGTTCTACGTGTTAATGTTTATCCTGTCGTCCTATAATTTTTACAGTTCTTTTGATGTTTCTTCTTTGTCGTCAAAGCCTGAGGTGCCAGACGTTATTGCCAGCCCTGCGGGCGTTTTTTGCGGGGCGTTTATCATGGTCGCCTGTTATTATGGCGGCCTTGTAGCCGTTGTGCTGGGCTATTCTTCGATGTCGGGCGAGGCGGATGGGAAGGCGCTTAGCACCTTATTGGTGAAGCCACTATACAGGGATACTATTGTTAATGGGAAACTGGTTGGAGCGTCTTGTTTCCTCTGTTGCGTATTCTGGGTCGTGGCGGCTTTCTACCTTGCAGGCCTGTTCTTATTTTTCGGTGGCGTGATCAGCGCCTGTTTTTTTGATTTCCTGGGCTTCTTGCCATTGGCTTTCATCCTTTATATGCTTTATACGATGCTCTTTTTTTCTCTATCGATGTTAATGTGTATTACTTTTAAGGAGCAGAGCCTGGCCCTTTTTTCAGGCTTCTTTTTATGGATATTTCTAAACTTGATGTCGAACATGATGTTTATGGGCTATATTACTTCGTTCTTTAATTTTGACCGGTCCACCACCCATCTTATTTCTAGCCTGGCCCCGTATAATATACTCTCGTTCATATCTGGGGATATTGTAAATAGCGGTGGTGTTTTTGACATGCTGGCCAAGAGTTTTTCTGAGGTTGCCGTGCAGGTTTTTGCGTTATTGTTGTATTGTTTTGTTGCCACTGTCATGGCTTATGCATCTTTCATACGGAGGGACGTCTCGTGAAGGCATTTATCATAGCGGGGAACGAGTTCTCGATGCTGGCCAGGAGTCCGGTCGTCGTAGGGTTCGTGGTTTTAATGCTCGTGTTAGGGCTTATTAACGCTGCTGGCTATTCTAGCATGGTGTCTGAGGATTATTATGACCATGGTGGCGACCTTATGGTGGGCGTGTCGAATTTTTTCTGGAACTTTTCGATGCTTTTCGCCTTTCTTGCCATGTGTGTCGGCGTCCTATCCGTGGCTAATGAGCGCTATGGGGGCTCGCTAGGAGTGTTATTCGCCAAGCCAGTCTACAGGAGGGACGTTATAATTGGGAAGTTCGTCGGAATTAGCATGCTCCTGTTCGTCTTGATAACGCTTATTCTCGCCCTATTCGTGTCCTTGATGATGCTCGTATACGTGGGGCGGGCGGATACTGTCGGCGTTGTGGCGCGGATGCTCCTCTTTGCAGTGGTGTTGTTCTTGAATTGTTGTTTCACGCTGGGCCTGGTGATGTGCCTGGGGATCGTTTTGAGTAAGCCTGAGGCGCTCATCGTTTCGATGGCGTTCGTAGCGTTCGAGTGGCTGACAAACATTGGCTCGCTCCCCGCCTCATTGGGAAAGCTGAATCTCATTAACCCCGGGTACCTGTATGTCTATGCGATGTACGGGGCTTCAGGTAGTCTGTTTAACGATTCCATGCCGCTTGGCACGTGGCTTAGCGGCTCGTCGCCTTACATCGTCTTGATGCTCATGGAGGTGGCCATTATTATGCTGGTAAACTGCTTGTTGTTTAATCGGGAGGAGGCGTAACATGTCCGCTAAAAGGATTAACGGTATTTTAAAACCATTGCTATTGGTTTTTTTCCTTGCCTTTGCCTGTATGTGTGCGCCAGTGGAGGCGTCTTCGCAGAGGTTTGTCGCAGTGTCAAGCGGTGGCTTCACGAGCCTCGCTCTTGATGAGAATGGCAGCGTCTGGCTATGGGGCCTGGTCTACGAGCAGAAGGGCTCGCCAGCGTATAACCAGTGTCCCGACCAGTACGTCGAGGTTGTTGGCGACATATATTGCAGGGTGCAGACGACTCCGGTGAAGTTGCCATTAAATGACGTCATCGCGATTTCAGGCAGTGACATGGCGCTTAAAAAGGATGGCACGGTGTGGACGTGGGGATGGAACAACCATGGCGCGCTGGGAGATGGCACTAACGTGAGCACTTCTACGCCGGTAAAGGTTAAAGGCCTGGACCATGTCATCGCCATATCCAGTGGGATGAGTCATCTAGCGCTAAAGGATGATGGCACGGTGTGGGCGTGGGGGCCTAACGACGATGGCCAGTGTGGCGATGGTACACTTATAGATCGGTGGGAGCCCGTGCAGGTTAAAGGCCTTTCTAACGTGACGGCCATCTATGGGGGAGCTTTCGCCATCAAGGATGATGGCACGGTGTGGACGTGGGGCCCGTCCATCCGGGACGTCGATGAAAATGGAAAGCCTATCGACTATTATACGCGGGGCCAGCACAAGCCGAATTGTAAGCCTACGCCTTTCAAGATGGAGGGCGTTAAAAACGTTAGGTCGATTGATTTCTCACTCGTTGGCTCGACATTCGTGAAGGATGATGGCACGGTGTGGGCGTGGGGCAACGATATGTGGGGTAGGCTGGGGAATGGCCACATGGTCAGCCCTTTAACGACCCCTGACATCCAGTACCTGGTGACACCCGTGCAGGTTAAAGGCCTCAATAACGTTAAAACCGTGGCGACAAACATCGACTACTCGATGGCTTTGAAAGAAGATGGCACAGTGTGGGCGTGGGGGTATAATTATGGGCAGTTCGGCACTGGTGAAAGAAATACCACCGAGGCACTGCCGATTAGAATCCCCGGCCTGGACGGCATAATAGCCATCGCTTGCGGGGACCATCGGGCGGTTTTTCTTAAGAGCGATGGGAGCGTCTGGTTTTCAGGGGTCATAGACCCTTACAATGATACTGTCGTGACCACGCCCACGAGAATATTAGGGCCGAGCAGCATCGTGCCGACGGCCACCGCCACGATACAACCACCTTCGAATCAGAATGCCACAATACAACCTAGTACGATAATACAACCCATTAGTACGGGTAATAATTCTAGCACGCCTATTAATTTGCCATTAAACGCGATACTACTCGGAACGCTCGCCATCATCATAGGAGGCGCGGCTTACCTGCTCATACTAAGAAAAAGATAGCGCGAGCATAACGTCGACCTGTTGTATATGCATGCTTTAGATAGAAAAACATTTTAATTTAAGGGTAATTCGTGGAGCGTATGCATTAGAATGCTAGGCTCAACACGCATACGCTCCAGCCCCAGCCTCCCCCTACGAGGAGGTGAGAAGAGAAACCGGGCAAACCTAAATCTACAATAGGCAAGCTTAAAACTTGCGAGAGCATCTAGAAGTTGTGGAGGCGGTAGAAAAGAGGGTGTGTGGCTTGGATGAGACTAGCAGGATAATAATACGCCGCATTTTCCGGAGGAGGTGGGTGTACAGGGGTATTCTTTTTAGCGTATATCCGGGGAAGGTGAGCGTTGTGGAGATCGCTGGTAGTATTGGTGCGAGCAGGACGAGCGTCCTCGGAGCGTTAAGGGGCGTCTCGACGGGCTACAGGGAAGAGGAGAGCCTGGAGCACTTCGGACTGGTCATGCACGAAAAACAAGTGGTTAACGGCAGGCCTGTCACCGTCTACAGCCTAACACGCCAGGGATTCGAAGAAAAAGATTCGACGTGCGAGGGGCTTTATGGGAGTATGCCCAACACGTTAAAGACCATAGAATGCTAGACGTCCTGCAATCCGAGATGGAAGAAAAAGAGGAAAAATTCTCGATGGAGTGTTTTAATTTATTATCATCCTGACGGTCGCCGATCATGATAGTCTGGTATATATTATTTGTGGTGGCCTCCCCTTTTTATGGGGAGGTTTGCACAATTTATATATGAGCTCTTATCTTATCAAGGATTTAGAAGCGTAGTCCTCGAAGGCCGATGTATGGTTAAACATCCGCTCAAAGCTTTAATCGTACACCGGCCCCTGGGGTTATGCTTCGTGTACACACAAAGAGGTGACACGAAACATATGAACAACAAATTGGCCATATTAGCCGCTACAGGCATAATACTTTCGATAGTCGTACCGCTAGGAGCATCAGCAACAACGGTCCAGTGGTCAGGTATTGATGAGTCACAGGTGAACAGCAATTTTGTTGCAAGCTGGTTGCAAACGATACCGTCTACCGCCATCGCCCAGGTCAAACAGGGCCAGGATAACCTGGCATGGTATAATAAACTCTTCAACTACCGCAATAATAGTATAAAAGGACAGGTGTCCTGGGCTTTCACCGACGGGACCGGCGGAGATTACGTTAGAAGTTGGAATGCCATTCCATTAAATTCCTATTGGGATCCAACTCCAACGACGTGGACTGTGACGAGCGGCCTTGGTAGATGGGAGCTAGGGGTTAACCACAGGTATACTACGAACTATGATACCGATCCTGGAGTTAATACAGGTACGCATGGTCAGTACTACAATGTGACTAGATGAGTAAAATAATGGCGGATGGCTAGCATATTCGCCATCCGTTTTAATTTTATCATGGTGGTGGGTGTTTGAGTAACACGCTGGTAATAGCACGCAAGGAATTTGAGGACTTGTTTAGCAATAAGCTTGTCATCATTATTATAGTAGTTTATATCGCTATGATTTTGATGAAATTGTACAGCTATTATCGGAATATCCTTAGCTATGGTTTCTATCCTGGCGATTCAGTACTGTCCCTGCTGTCAGTTTGGGTGGACGTGGTCGTCCTATATGGGAGCGCTGTTGCCACTGTGATAGGCGTCGCCTCGATTGCTAACGAGAGGAGCAGCCACGCGCTGAACACTCTTCTCGTTAAGCCATTATACCGGGATACCATTATAAATGGCAAGCTAATCGGTGTAATGGCATTCATGTCATGCGTACTCGGGCTTGTAGCTGCCCTGTACGTTTCATCCATCTTCATACTGCTTGGCAGCCAGGTGAGCTCGTTTATTGGAGCATTCCTCGCATGGGTTCCACCCTTCTTCGTCTTATCCCTTATCGCCGCCTCGATATCCCTCTTGCTATCAATGCTAATCTCAATTCTCGTAAAAGAACAGTACTATGCCTTATTTTTAAGCGTATTATCATGGATAATGCTAAACTTGTACGTTTGTTCTGTTTGTTTTGCGCAGAATATTGCTGTACTCTTCGGAGCGAGTCGAAATGCGATGGAGGCTTTTCTCGGGGAGTTATCGCCTGTGGGAAGCCTAAATTGCATCATACTTTATGTTTCTGACACGGATAACGCCTTAAGGGTCCTTTCGGCTTATAGTGGCGTGATCATAAGGCTCGCTTTATTAGCCGTAGTATTGCTGGTATTAAACTATGTCACGTTTTTGAGGAGGGATGTCCAGTGAGAGCGCTTATCATTGCGGAAAACGAGTTTTTAAGGCTATTGAGGCATCCTGTTATTATAATATTCGTAATAGTTTTATGTGCAATGTCAGTAATAAATGCTGCTGGACAATCCGTGCATGGGCCTGTAACGGTATCTGTTGGAAATCCATATGTCTTTATGGACGGTATCGGCCAAATATATTATTTTACTACGCTTGTGTTCTGGTCGCTGGCCTTGTGTCTTGGAGTGGTCTCCGTGTCGATAGACCGTTCGAATGGCGTCCTGAGGCTATTGCTTACTAAGCCGTTGTACAGGAGAGATGTTATTGCCGGCAAGTTTTTTGGAGCAAGCGCTGTTCTCTTAGCGCTCATCATGTTTCACCTCTTTTTAGCGTCGTTGCTGTTGACAATAGCGTTTAGGGGGCCGGAGAATTTTGACATCGTCCTGAAGGTTGTTTCTATTGGAGTGGTACTATTTATTAGCTGTACGTTTACGCTTGGCATAGCGATGGTGCTGGGCACGGTTTTAAAGGACGCCTTAAGCGCTTCCATTGCCTGCATATCGTACTTCTTCCTGGGATTGTACGTGGAGATGCCTGTGAGCACGGAGTGGCTACGAATCGTATTAAGCCAGAGCAGCCTTGTAAATTATTGGATATTCGATAATGAAGTCAACATTTTTCTCAATAACCCGCCCAGCATTTTCTCCGTGTGGCTTGGCGTTGCCATGCCATACATAATATTCCTTGCATTAGAGGCGTTGGCCGTCTTTTTAGCGGCATGCTTATTATTCAATCGGGAGGAGGCGTGATGGGCCATGTCGGTAAGGCAGGGAAAACTAATTTCTCATGTAGGGCCCGGGTTCGTCGGTTGCCTGTTCTTTTTATTATTTGTATGCCTGGTAGCTATGGCCGGGGTACGTTGCGCGGCGTCTCAGCCGTCAGTTGTGGACGTAGCGGAAGGCCATGGCCTTTCCGTGGCTCTTCTGGATAATGGCACGGTGTGGACGTGGGGGCATAGCTGGCATGGTGGCCTCGGCTACGAGTCCGTCCAGGACCAGTATGTTCCTAAACGGGTACCGATTTATAATGTTACGTCCGTCGATTCCTGTTTTGCTTCAGTGGCAGCGTTGAAGGACGATGGCACGGTGTGGACGTGGGGGTGGAACGAGTATGGCCAGCTGGGCGACGGGACTACGATGGACCATAACACGCCCGGGATGGTTGGCGGATTAGGGAATGTCAGGGCAGTCGCCGTAGGCATCAGTCATATGCTGGCGCTTGGAAATGATGGCACTGTCTGGGCGTGGGGGAAGAATAATTGTGGCCAGCTTGGAGATGGTACTAATGTGGATAGCATGACGCCGGTTCGGGTTAGCGGCCTGCCGCGTATTGTGGCGATAAGCGCAGGCTATAACCATAACCTGGCTATAGATGACGCCGGCAATGTCTGGACATGGGGGCTGAATGATTGCGGCCAGCTTGGAGACGGGACGAATATATCGAGTCCCAACCCTAAAAAAGTCAAGGGGCTGGCCAACGTTACAGCAGTAGCGGGTGGAAGCTCGTTTTCTCTTGCGCTTAAGGATGACGGCACTATCTGGGCATGGGGGAGTAATGTCCAGGGCGAGCTTGGAGTCGGTACCACGAAAGATTGCCCTCTACCAGTTAAGGTGCAAGGCTTAACGAACGTCATCAGGATAGCTGCAGGAGGGGAGACTTCTGCGGCCATTACAAATGACGGAAGCCTGTGGGTGTGGGGGCATAATGAGCAGGGCAAATACATCAGCGGCGGAGAAGACGCGTCCAGCCCCAGGCGCGCAAGCGGGCTATCAAACGTTAAGCTGGTAGACATCGGAACGATAAATATCATCGCGCTGGAAAATGATGGAAGCCTATGGGTAGTAGGTGATAACCAGTTCGGACAGCTTGGGACAGGTAATACTTATGATAGGAATATGCCGGCCAGGGTAGCAATAGGCTCTAACGTGGGCTTCGCCCAGAATAATACGCAAAATGCCAATACGGCGATGCCATCGCAAGGCATTAGATATGGTTACCTTGCCACCGGCCTATTGATAATACTCGTGGTCATTGGCATAATCGCTTGCCTATGGAGAGCGATGAAGAAATAAATAAAAGTTTATTTCGCTATGCCAAGGTAAAGAATACGCTAGTAAAATAAGGAGGGCTCACCAGGGAAGGGGAGAAGGTGTTTAAAATGCTAAAAGAAAACCCGGGCCTATTCGAATAGCCCTAGGCTCATAGGTCTTATATGGCGTTAAACAACGCCTACTACCCGGGTAGTATATCACCTGATATACCATGCTTAAATACAGCAAGAGGTGATAGTGTAAATGCCTGCAAATGGCAAAAATGGTAAGGCGAGAACCTGTAAAGCTTACTATAAAGGGAGGTGACATGGTTTGAAGGCCAGGACTATTGCATTGCTGGTCGCAGCCGTCATGGTGGTAGCAACAACTGGAATAGGAAGCGCGCTCGCAATCACACATTCGTATCCCGGAGAATTCGTTACCGTACTGCTAACTGACTATAGTGTAGCGTTAACGTATCATTCTGCCGGAAATGTATCAGGGGCCGTTGGTGACCACATAATTTGGTATAACGGCTTCAAGAATAGGTTACCTAACACGGCTACCGTCGACGTAACGCAAAGCACAAGCCCATCTGGAGGCCTAAACGCCGTACCCGGGGGATCCATAACTGGGTTATCGATACCACACACGGGAGATTATGACCTTGGCATTATCGATATACCAGCTGAATACGTTGTCGTGAATTCTGGTTCGCATACGATTAACGCATACCATGTATGGCATTATAATGGGAACTCTTACACGTCTCCAGTGAACGACCGGATGGCATATTATTAAAATATTAAAAACTTAAATTTTTTTAAGAGGCATCGCATGAGAAATACGCTGGTAATCGCGAGTAAAGAATTCAGGGATTTGTTAAGTAACCGTATGGTTCTTTTTGTCCTCGTGGCTTTTACTGTATATGCTATCTCTACTGTATATAAGTTTTATTCCTCGCTCAACGGCAATAATCCTAACATAAGTGTGGAGTACAGGGATAATCTGGGTGTTTCGGCGGATTATACTATCTTTTACATGTTGAGCTGGTTCGGCTGTCTCATCGGCATTGTCATTGGCTGTTCGACGATTGCTTCTGAGAGGATGGGGCATGCGCTGAACACGCTGCTCGTGAAGCCAGTGTATCGTGATACTATCATCAATGGCAAGTTTCTGGGCTCGTTCGCCTTCCTCGCTAGTGTCCTGGTTTTTCTCGCGGCTATTTTTACTGCTTGTTTTTTTGTCCTGTGTGGCGGAGCGCTGGCGCCCTTTCTATTCGACTATTTCGCTCGCCTGCCCTTCGTGTTAGCCTATGCAATGGTGAGCGTCTCGGTGTTCCTCTCCGTGTCGATGCTAATATCGGTTATAGTCAGGGATCAGGAGTTTGCCATGATCCTAAGCGTGGTGGCCGTGTACATCTCGGAGATCATACCCTATCCTGACATAGCGATTAATCTTAACAATGTTTTTCCTGGCCATGGGCTTACCGGCATGGTCATAGGCTTATCGCCAGTGGGCATCATGCACCAGGCTCATCCCGTGCTTATGGACACCTCCGCCAGCGCTATTGAGGCATTCTTGGGCATACTCCCAGATCTTTTTAAGTTGCTGGTCTACGTGGTTATTGCAATATTTCTTTGTTATATTGTTTTTTTATGGAGGGATGTCTCTTGACCATGGCGTTGTTCGATATTGCCTGGCATGAGTTCCGGCGGGTATTATTGCACCCGCTTGTCCTCATCGTGGGATTGATAGTATTGGCGGTAGCATACCTCAATGGGGCAGGCTACGCGGATACCCTGCGACTGATAGGCTCCATGTATGACGTGTACCGCGCTGATGCCTTTATCGTGGGAGTCAGCCATTTGTGTGCTTCGACTTCGATGGCGAGCGTAATAGTGGCAGCCTTCCTGAGCGCCACTTCTATTCCTGGTGACAGGTGGAAGAACGCGCTAAACGTGCTGCTCACAAAGCCTTTATATCGTAAGGACTATTTGCTGGGAAAGTTTTTAGGGCTCTCCGCTTTCATGCTTTTGTTTAACGCCTTCGTGTTCTCGTGTATAAGTCTCATGATCCTTGTATATTATGGAGGCCCGTTATCAATAATGGATGGAACGTTGAAGGTTATCTCGTATCTCCTGACCCTGACGTTGGCTTGTGTGCTCGTCATCGCGTTTAACCTGCTCTTCGGCGTATTGTCGAAGAACGTTTTGTTCGTTACTACCGCTACGATGACCTTTATTTTCGTCGACCGGCTCTGGCTCAGCGAGAATTTTCTCGGCGGGCTATCAATATTGCTGCCCACGAGGCTTTATTACCGGATCCTCGACCCCACGCCATATGTGCCCGAAACGCCCCTACCGCTGGACGTGTGGGTACAGTACGCCATGCCATACATAGCCCTGCTTCTCGTCGAAATAGTGGTCCTATTGCTAGCAGAAATCCACATCTTTTCAAGAGACGAAAACGTGTAGGTGATAAAATGAGTATGAGAAGAATTATACGGCTAGCTATTCTCGTTGCTATTGTTTTTGCCGTTTTTCCTTGCGCAGCGCATGCTCAGAAGGTAGTTGCAGTCTCGATTGAAGGCGGGGGGCGGGTGTTGATGTTGATGGACGACGGCACAGTTTACTCGTTGGGATCTAAGGATGATCTTCAAAAAGTGTCCATTGATAATGTCACGACGGTGTCGGCGGGTAGTATGGTTAGCCTTGCGTTGAGAAGTGATGGCACGGTGTGGGCGTGGGGTGACAATTATTATGGTGGACTGGGCGATGGTACTCTTAATTCGAGTTCTACGCCGGTTAAGGTTAAAGGCCTTGCGAACGTTGTGGCCATTGCTGTGGGGGATGGGACGTGTTACGCCTTGAAGGGTGATGGCACGGTGTGGGCGTGGGGGCGTAACGATGAGGGGCAGGTTGGTGACGGTACTCTTGAGGACAGGCCGGAGCCGGTGCAGGTTAGGGGTTTGTCCAATATAATTGCATTGGGTGAGGGGGGTAATTATGCCATTAAGAATGATGGCACAGTATGGGCCTGGGGGAGTAATGACATATCTGAAGGCTCGTATGGCGCGTTGGGCGACAACTCCGGGCCAGGAGTGAGGCCCATCCCATTCCAGGTTAGAGGAGTGAGTAACGTCACGCAAATATCGAACGGAGGATACCATGCGATTTATGTTAAGGATGATGGCTCGGTGTGGGGATGGGGGCGTTATGACCTTGGTCAGCTTGGCGATGGAAGTACCCATAGCTCGCGGCCACTACCAGTCAAGCCCCCATCTGTGAAGACGCAGATAAACAACGTGAAGAAAGTTTCAGGCGGAAGTACTGCCTTAAAAAATGATGGCACAGTGTGGGAGTGGGGGATGTTTATAGGTGATCCGGAGCCGATCCCTGTGAAGGTGAAAGGCTTGGACCATGTTGTGGATATTAGCGTCAGGGCCGGGGTT
The DNA here is from genome assembly GCF_000251105.1 of Methanocella conradii HZ254. Taxonomy (GTDB): domain Archaea; phylum Halobacteriota; class Methanocellia; order Methanocellales; family Methanocellaceae; genus Methanocella; species Methanocella conradii. The sequence continues at coordinate 732,883 of NC_017034.1, forward strand.
AAAGTTGCGCTCAAGGATGATGGCACAGTGTGGGGGTGGGGACGAGCCGATGGCGGGGGGTTGTTTGGATGGCCAAAAGTCGTGGACCCTAATCCAGCATTTAATTACGTGGTGGAGCGCGACCCCGTGTTGTTATTCTCCGGGCCGGTACAACCAACTATAACGATGAATCCTACAAGCATGAATGTAACGACCGTTCCAAATTCACCGGTCGTCGGCCAGTCTGGTGAACCAGGAATACCCTCCATGGACATGGATCTTGACATAGTGCTAGCCGCATTAATGTCCACAGCGATATGTTTAACGAAATGGCGGAAGGGGAATTAGCACGAATCCGCCATCTTTTTTGGCGCATTCTACTTTATACTTTCTCGTGTTAGCGTTGAAGGACGATGGCGCAGTCCTTCGTGGGCATCATGGGGGGCTTTGTGTTGGCGGGTTATCAGATTGTGAGAGAAGCCTTATATAACTTTAATCTCAAGTTTAGATAGTCCTTGGCTTGGGTAGCATGTGACACGAGGTGCTGCTAGAGAAGCCATGATGATTAAAAAGAATGGGAGGGTCTTGGTTGGTAGATAGTGTTATTGAGACTAGTGGTTTAACCAAGAAGTATGATGAGAAGGTTGTTGTCAAGGATTTGGATTTGAGGGTTTTTGAGGGGGAGGCTTTCGGTTTTTTGGGGCCTAATGGTGCTGGTAAGACTACTACTATTAAGATGCTCATGGGCTTGGTTCAGCCTTCTAGTGGCACGGGCCGGGTTTGTGGTTTTGACATTGTGCACCAGGTTTTGGATGTTCGGAGGAGTTGTGGTGTGTTGCCGGAGCCGGCTGGTTTTTATGATAATCTCACGGCTCGTCAGAACCTCAGGTTTTATGGGAGCCTTTATGGTTTGAGGGGTAGGGAGCTGGAGGAAAAAGTTTTGTCCACCCTGAAGCTCGTCGGCCTCTCCGATGCGGTTGACTTGAAGATTGGCAAGTTTAGTAAGGGTATGAAGCAGCGTTTTGGGTTGGCCCAGGCCATCGTCCACGATCCCCGGGTCCTGATTTTTGACGAGCCTACCGCTGGCATCGACCCGCAGGGGGCGGAGGATTATCGTCTCCTCGTGAAGGAGTTGAAGTCGAGGGGTAAGACCGTTTTCATGACCTCGCATATTCTACCCGAGGTCGAGGCGGTGTGCGACCGTATCGGTATTATAGTGAATGGTGAGATGAAGATTTGCGGAAACGTTGACGAATTGGTGGACCAGTATACGAGGAGGCAGGGCTACCGGCTCAAGCTCAGGGTGAAAGAGCTGGACGAGCGTTGTGTGATGGAGTCGTTGAAACGCGTGGAGGGCATCTCTAACGTTACGAGGAATAATGGCTACTACCTCATAAGCTCCGGGGAGGACGTGTCGGAGGAGGTGTCCAGGGTGTTGTGCAAGAGTAGTGGAGTGGTAACCGAGCTCGAGGTGTACAGGCCCTCATTAAACGAGATATTCCTGGAGGTGACAAGACCGGAGACCGGGAAATAAAACCGATGGGAATGGGTTTGGGCGTGCTAAAGTAAGTAGTGGTGGCTTGTGCGGGCAGTACACTCGAATGGTGCTAGTATAGAATCGTTAAAAAGAAGTAGGTCTCGCAAACGTTCACTGGTGTATATTGGTGAGCATCCGGGTAAGACCATGCTCGAGATCTCTCGGGGGACGGGCGTCAGCTATGCGAACACGTGGGGCGCCATCGTGGGAGATGATAAGAAGTATAGTAAAAAATATTCTTTGTTGGGCATGGGCTTGGTGTCATGCGAACTCTTCGAGAATAGGCATGTTTACAAGCTCACCAGGGAAGGGGAGAAGGTGTTTAAAATGCTAAAAGAAAACCCGGGCCTATTCGAATAGCCCTAGGCTCATAGGTCTTATATGGCGTTAAACAACGCCTACTACCCGGGTAGTATATCACCTGATATACCATGCTTAAATATAGCAAGAGGTGATAGTGTAAATGCCTGCAAATGGCAAAAATGGTAAGGCGAGAACCTGTAAAGCTTACTATAAAGGGAGGTGACATGGTTTGAAGGCCAGGACTATTGCATTGCTGGTCGCAGCCGTCATGTTGGTAGCAACAACTGGAATAGGAAGCGCGCTCGCCTACTCGTGGACCACTACGTCGGACGGGAGTAACGATGGAACGGAGTTCTCCTACTACGACGGATCGTCTAACTGGAACCACTGGATAACCCAAAATATAAACGCTCCTAACGGGGCTACGCTCACCTGGGGTAACAGGTGGCACAACGGCTACAGTTCGGCAGTATACTATGGATGGCAGTGGAATGCAGGATACGCTGGTGGAAGCACATACCACTCCACGGATCCTATCCGACAAGGCGGGGATGACCGTACTAGGGATGCAAGCTTAACTGTCAATTTACCATACGTTGGGTATACCGACGCGGTCAACGAGAACCACGTATACAGCTTGAACGGTGCGGATTGGTATGGGAATGATTTCCACTACGAGCAGAAGTATACACGGTCATCGTAAAAGGAGCATTAAAGGATAAAAACGTTTATTTTTTTTTTTTTTTGTATAGGCGGATGAATAGGTGGGTGTCGTATGAGTAATACGCTGATCATCGCTAAAAAAGAGTTCCAGGACCTGGTGAATAGCAAGCTAGTCCTGATAGCGTTAGGGTTATTCATCCTGTTCGCCCTCTTTAATTTACATGACACTATTAATTTTGATTATGTGGGCGTTAACAAAAATTTGTTCGAACCGTACAGTGTTTTCGAGATAACGCTCAACCATACTTTATACGTTTTGACGTCTTTTGGTCGTTTTGTTGCCGTCGTCGTCGGCTTTTCCTGTATTGCTGGTGAAAGGCATAATAGTGCCTTAAACGTTCTAACGACCAAGCCCTTGTATCGGGATACTATTATTAACGGCAAGATCACTGGCGTATTCTACTTTCTCATATGCGTCTATGGAGTAACCGTGTTACTGTATACATCGTCATTTTTATTGCTCTACGGTAATATCCTGGAATCCAATATCGTAGATTATCTGGCGCGGGTAGTGCTAATCTTAGTGATATCGGTGGTTTATTCTTTGATATATGTTTCCCTCTCGATGTTGATAGCCCTATTGGTAAAAAGCCAGGCCCTCGCGCTTGTCCTGAGTATGATGGCGATTGTCATCATCGATGACATTAAAACGAGTGGTTTTGCAGGCTATGTCAAATTAATCGCTAGCGGATTATTCGGGATGAACCCGGATAACGTTATGATAAATTATCTATCTGCGAGCTGGTTGATTGATATGATATTATTGGATGTTAGGCCTTTCAGCCCATCGCTCAGCTTAGGCGACATACTTTCCAAAGCCAATGGATATTTTCTTGCGCTGGCCCTTTACTTCATTATTCCCACGATTTTGTCGTATATAGTATTCGTGTGGAGGGATGTTAGATGAGCTTGTTCGGCGAGCCTGAAAGTATATCACGGGTTGCTAGATTAGAGTTTTACAGGGCTTTTTATAATCCGTTGATAGTTGTGGTCGTTTTTTACTTGTTGTTTATTGCTTTTGTTAATGGTGTGGGCAGTCGTTATTTTTTCCAGTATTTCGAGGGGGAAGCGTTCGATGTTGTTACGAGGGTGGGCCTTGACAACGTGTTTTACATAATCTCTATTGTATGCACGATTGCCGCCATGTTCCTCGGAGTCACCTCGATCGTCGGGGATCGCAGCGACAATATATTTAAGGTGGTTCTCACTAAGCCGTTGTACATCAGGGATGTTATCATCGGAAAATTCCTGGGCATATGCGCTTTCATCTTAACGCTCGCCTTCACTACTTTGGCGACGTGCAGTATCATGGAAATGCTCTTTTACGGGCTGCCGGGTTCGATGGGCGAATTCATGCTCAGGTTCGGTTCGCTCGTATTATTATTATTTTTTGAGTGTTCTCTCGTTAGCGGGATAGCCATGCTCGTCGGCCTGGTCTTTAAAAATCTGCTGGATTCGGTGGCGGTTACTGTCGCGCTCTTTTTTATTGACTGGTATGGGGAGGCTCTGACTGGTCGTATGGGACTATTATATACTTTTATTAGCCCATGGCGCTTGTATTTTAACGCTTTTGAGGGTGACGGCCATTTTTTACTTACTGATACCACTGTTGCATACGCAAGCTGGCTTAATGCCGCTCTTCCTTACATCGGATTAATGCTACTCGAGACTCTCGTAGTCCTTGCCATTAGTTGTTTGGTATCTATCAGGATGGAGGAATGATCATGAGCAGGCTAATCATGACGTTATATGGTTTGTTGGTTCTAGCCGTTGTATCGGTATTATGCGTGGCTCCTGTCAGCGCTGCCTCGTCAAAGGTCGTTGCGATCGATGCGGGGGGCCACTTGTCGTTAGCGTTGAAGGATGATGGCACGGTCATGGCGTGGGGCACTATGATGGGATTTCTTCCGAATAGGGGAAAGCCGTTTTTTCAATCGTCCACTCCAGTAGTCGTTAATATTACCGATGTGTCAGCGGTATCGGCTGGCAACTTTTTTGTTCTTTTCCTAAAGAATGATGGGACGGTGTGGGGGTGGGGCGATAATGAATTTGGTGAGCTGGGTGATGGCACGAATGAAGAAACCAGCCTGGAGCCGGTTCAAGTTGCAGGGCTACACGATATTATTGCCATATCAACAAGCGGGACTCATTGTCTGGCTTTAAGGCGGGATGGCACCGTCTGGGCTTGGGGCTGGAACGTGGCTGGCCAGCTTGGCATTGGTACGACTAGCGAGGGGGAGTATACTCCTGTCCAGGTGCCAGGGCTCTCTGACATAAAAATAATATCCGCGGGATATCAGTGTTCAATGGCAATAGATAAAGATGGAAGACTATGGGCATGGGGTAGTAATGGTAGGGGCAAGCTGGGGGATGGCACGACTATTACGAGATTATATCCCATACAGGTTCCGATCGATGACGTAATAGACGTGGCCGCAAGCGAAGGCGCGCATACCCTGGCTTTGAAAAAGGATGGCACGGTGTGGGCGTGGGGGTGGAACCAGGAGAATGAGCTAGGATTCGTCTCCGGTTCCAGTGTTAACAGTGTTAAGGAGTGTCATACGCCTGTCATGGTGAAGGGTGTGGATAGCGTGGTGAGCGTATCGACCACTGATTCTAATTCGATAGCGTTGAGGAGTGATGGCACGGTGTGGATATGGGGTAATGGCCAGCAGGGCCGTTTGGGTAACGGTGCCCTATACGGTGCTGATAGTGCGACGCCACAGCAGGTGCCCGGCCTGGAAAACGTTGTAGCAATAGCAGGAGGAAGTGCTCATATAATGGCGATGACTGGTGATGGCAGCGTCTATGCATGGGGGGACAATCAGGGGGGACAGATAGGGAACGGGGAGTTCCTCTCGTACACCGGGGCGGTGACCAGGCCCACACTGGTAATACGAGGGGATGGTACGACCACTACTACTCTTCCGAGCACTCCCGCCACGAGTAGCCTCCCGGAGAGTAGCCAGTCGCCGCAAAACACTAGCGCCTCATCCAGGATTAACTATTTGGGCGTGGCAGGCATACTTGGCATCATCCTGGTTATCGGTCTTATCATATACATTATCGTAAAGAACAAAAAATAGCATGAAAAAATAGCATGTCTAGTAGAGTGGAGGATTAAAATGAGACTTATTAACCCGACTAAAAAATATGAGCATGATCGAATGGTTGTGAACGCTATACTGGCTATTGGCGTGTTGCTAACAGTTTTATTTTTATCCGCGCCTCTTGCCATGGCGAATTCTTCTATTAGTGTTAAGGTTGTGGATGATTCCGGCCCTGTTGGCGGCGCTAGCGTGGCAACCCTCTCGAAGGGCGTATCGGTTACCGCTACCACTGGCTCGGATGGGTATGCGACTTTCGACCTCTCTGCGGGCGAGGAGTATACTTTCACCGTCTGGAAGGATGGGTATGCGAAGAAGAGCGTGAGGGCGAAGGTTGGCGTTGACAATAATGTTACGATTAGCCTTGACAGGCTGTATGGCTTGTCGGGCATCATCGTGGACGCCAGTACCGGCCAGCCTGTGAAGGACGCTAGCATTACAATCACGGACAAGGTTACGGGGGAATATTATACTGGTTCCTCGGATTCTGGCGGGGTGTTCACCATAATGGTGCCGGACGGGTACTACAGCGTGCTGGTCAGGGCTAACGGCTACAAGACCATTTCCAGGGATAACAGTGGGGCGGGGTACCATGTCCTCGACAACTCGTTGTACATTGGCTACCTGCCAGTACCAATGCTAAGTAGTGACACCGGCAACCCTGAGGGAGTAAGCCTATACTGCGATTTTCCCGGGAAGAGCGTGAAGCCCAACGAGACCGTGACCTTTGACGTTAAGATAACTAATGATGGGGTGGTGGACAGGACTTACACGCTCACCGTAAAAGAAGCGCCCAAAAACTGGGACGTGAAATTCTACACTGGTAGTGATATTATTAACAGGGTGTTCGTGGAGCGTGGGGGGAGTAAGACATTCCAGGTTAAAGCCACTCCACGTGATGCAGGGGTTATAACGATAATGGCCGCTAGCGGAGCGGATAGTTGCTCGTTACAATTATTCGTGGACACGGGGGGCGCGGACTACAAGCTCGAGCTCTCCTGCTCTGACAACCTGACACTCGAGGCCGGGGCGAGCAAAACCCTCGAAGTACTCGTGAGGAATAATGGCAGTGGCAGGCTGACCAGCGTGGGCGTAGACGTGGAAGACGTGCCGGACTCGCTCACCGTCGAGCCGCCCACCAGGATCGAGGCGCTAGGGCCGGGCGAAACCCACCGGTTCAACCTTAGAATCCAGGCAAAGCCAGACGCAGCCCAGGAAACCAGCACATTAAACCTGAGAGCGACGAGCACTGAGACAAAAACAGGACAAAAAACCGTTGAAATAAGTATTACTAAGAGCAACACGTGGATAGGCGTAGGACTTGGGATAGCAGTGCTCGCAATGCTCGCCTTCGGACTAATAGTATGGAAATACGGAAGAAGATAAGCCTACTCGCCCAGCTTATCCGTTATGCGCCGCATCGTCTCAGCCATCAGCCGCTGGACCTCCAGGCTTGCGTCGCCAGGCTCCACCCCCTCCATCCTCTTCAACGCCTCTATGTTCCCTATTACCTCCTGGATGATGTCGAGCATCTCCTCTAGCGAGATGAGGCCTGAATAGTAGGCGTAGAAGAACGTCGTGCCCGACCTGACCACTTTACGCTTGAAGGCGGCCTCCGCCGAGGCCACGTCCTGGCGCCTGTAGGGCTTGTCCATGAAAGGCACCAGTTCGGGCAAGTGCTCGCCTATCCAGGTCATCTGCGACTTCCCGTCAGCCTTGAAGTCCGCGCATAGCCTCGCCACGACCCACTCCCTCGCAGTCAGATGAGTCCTCCGCTTCAATGCATCATTAACCTGCTCGTAAGCATCCTTGTTGAACTTCTGGAAGTGTGCGTATTTTTTGGCCTCTTCGGCTGTCATAATGGAAAGACGGGCATTGAAGGCAATAAACATTACCCTAGTCCCTTAGGGGTACTTCGATTTCCATGTAGTCTTCGGCGACAATGGCATCCTTGAAGTGTTTCCGGGCGTCTTCAAGCAAGGGGGTGGCGTCCTCGGAGTAGCGGCTGCTAATATGGGTAAGCGCCAGCTTTTGCACCCCGGCCATGGCCGCGAGCCTGGCCACATCCCCCGCCGTCGAGTGTAGCGTCTCTGCGGCCTTATCCGCGGCCTCGTCGGCGAATGTGGCCTCGGAGACCCACAGGTCGGCGCCCTCCAGGATAGATAGAAAGGCGTGCGACGGTACCGTGTCGCCGGTATAGACTATGAGGCGGCCCGGCCTCGGCGGCCCGACCACGTCTGAGCTTTTTACAATCCTGCCATCCACGGCTACGTCCTCGCCACGCTGCAGCTTTCCGAACAGCGGTCCCTCGGGCACCCCGAGCTCCAGCGCCCTCGGCTTATTAAACCTCCCCGGCCTCTTATCCTCCCTTAAAGCGTAGCCAAGGCTCGGCACGCTGTGAAAAGTCCTGAAAGCCTCGATACGATACCCCTTTCGCTCCACGACGTCGCCATGCTTGAGCTCGTGCGCCACCACGTCAAACCCGGGCTTCAGGTAGCCAAGCGTATTCATGATGTCGCAGTACTCCCTGACAAACCTGGGGCCGTAGATGTGTAACGGCCTGGACCTGCCCTGGAAGCCCATGGTCTGGATGAGGCCAGGCATGCCCAGAGTGTGGTCGGCGTGGAAGTGGGTTATAAAGATGGAGTCCACGTCCATGAACCCCGTCCTGGCGCGCATCATCTGCCGCTGCGTGCCTTCCCCGCAGTCGAAGAGCATACGCTCCCCTTCTCTTACGAGCATGAGCGATGGCATGCCCCTGTTGATGCTCGGTATCGACCCGCCAGTGCCCAGAAAGATGACCTTGAGCATAAGACCCGCTTATAATATGCGTCTGGTATAATTAAAATATGGCCCCCCTGGTCATGGCCTTTTCCGGGAAAATGCTACTATAAGGATCGCCATTAATGCGATGAGCGCCCCAAGGCCCGGGCTGCGGGTGGTGGCATGCGGCAAGGGAGAAGAGACCTCGACGGGGACGTAAGTATAGTAGGTCTTGGGCGTCGGCAGAGGCGTGGCAAGCGCCGTGACGTTGATATACGCGGGGATCACGATATTAGCCGTCGCAGTGCCACCGATAAGGCTCACTTCCGTATAGTACCAATAGTCTCCCCATGCAGCCGTGACGTTATACCTGCCTGCGGGGACGTGGGTAAAAGTATAGGCCCCGGGCAGCGTGGAAGAGAAATTAGAGGTATATTGCGGGTTATTAGGGACTGCCGCGAAGACGGGCGTCCCGTCCACGATGGCCCAGAGCGTGACCACGGCGTCGGGCACTGCGGCGTTGTTGGCGGAGGTGACGACGCCCGATATGGAGCCGTACTCCTCCGCTAATGCAGGGGCTGCCGCGATAAAAATGAGCAGGAGCGCTACCAGAACGCAAGTAAACCTCATCAAAATAATATATAAATATATCTATATATAAAATCCCCTCCCGCTTACTTCAGGCGGGAGAGGCATAGCCTGGCAGAGTTAGTGGCTATTACGGCGACGCTTGCCACCACCATGAGCAGCATTATCTCGACGTCCACGAGCATGGCCGCAGCGACGACGATGGCTATGGAGTTAAAGTAAAAGCCAAATGACATGCCCTCGCTCGCCCGCTTCACCTCTTTCCTGGAGAGGGACAATAAGCCCGCTACGTTCACGGGAGAGGCGCAGACGGCGTCCTCCAGCCCCTCGAAGCCTACTGCGGGCTCCTTTATGGTCACTGCGGCCGCATTTGCCGCGAGCCTCGAGATGCCGCACCCCCTCCCCGCCGCCAGCACGTTCTTCGAGGCGGCCAGCTTTGCGATAAACTCTAAACGCTCCTCGTCATCCATGCGAGGCTTGACGACGCTTATGCCAGCCTTCTTCGCCATGGCCTCTGACACGCCTTGAGGCTCTTCGGATAGGAGGAGTACGCTCTTTACGCCCATCCTGCCCAGCCGCTCTACCGAGGCCTTCAAGTCGCCAGGTACCGAGAGGTCGAATGCTACAACCCCAAGAAGCTCGTCGCCCTTGAAAGCGTAGCGCACCAGCTTACCCTGGCTTTCAAAAGCCCTGGCTTTGCTTATGAGGCTATCATGTATGGCCGTGGCCCTTGAGGCATCGGTGAGGCTAAGGAGAGAATAGCCGCCCTCCATGCCTATTGCGTCCCCGAAAGTCGGGTCATCGCCCCTGTACGCCTCGACCGCAGCCTTCACGTCGCCATCTGAGTGCCCCTCGGCCGCGGCGATGCCTGCGAGCGAGGCGCCGTCCACGACCGAGCCCAGGCCGTCGAATGCCACGGTATCCGCCATGCTCATGCGCTCTATCGAGCCATGGCTCATGAACCCCGCGCCATTCCTGGAGGCTGCCAGGGAGCAGGCGAATAGAGACAATGGCCTCGAGATGAGGGCCGCTATAGGGGCGGCCGCCAAAAGGACTGCCACGGCTGACATCATATTATTAAAGAATATCAGGACGAAGGACACGCCCATCACGGTGACCAGGAGGAGCGCCCTTTCGATCGACTTTGGATAGCTGAGCAGCACCTCGATGGGCCTCCTGGCCTCCTCCATTGCCAGGGCGGCTCTTTTAAGCCTCGACTCGCCCTTATCCCGTGCAGCCTTAACCTTGACCTCCCCCTCCAGCAGGAGGGAGCCCCCGTCCACCATGGACCCCGCCTTAACCCGTGTGCCTTTGCATGAGCCGGGGCGGGCGACGAGGCCTTCGCCCTCGACGACTGTGCCATCAGCGGGCACCCGGAACCCAGGCTTAACCCTCAATACGTCCCCCGCCTTAACGCCCTCAAGGCTTACCCACCCGCCATTTTCGCCCAGCGCCATGGTGGGCAGGAAAAAGCCCATATCCCTAAACCTCGGCTCTATACACCGGTTGAGAATGCTCGACGCCTGGGCGATGAGCACGATGATGCCGGACGCATAGTATACCGATGGCGTGAACTGGTAGGAGTATGGCAGGGGTGCCATGATGGCAAGCGCCAGCAGCATCTCGGAGCCGAACTTCATCTCGAGGGCGTCCCTGATCGCTTTCTTGAGGATGGGGTACCCGCAGATGAAGACCATGAAAGCGCCGAGCAGCATTGCCGCGTCGCCAGTCACGACCCCGTAGTAGGTACCAAGGAACGATATTATGGTGGCCAGGGCGGTCAACCCAAGCAGCGCGACCTCAAGCCTGCCCTCAGGCGAGTCAAGCGGGGCACGGGACTCCACGAGCGGGAAGCCGCCGGCAGTGGCAGCCTCCTCCACGTCCCGCCCTTCGGCGCCTGGCAGCAGGCTGGCTATGAGCGTATGATCCTTATAGTTTACCTTTGCCAGGCTGACCTCGTCCCGCCCGTCCAGGTATTCTTTTAGAGCTTCAGCCCGGCGCTCTTCGAACGCTAGAATGCGGAATATGTGCCATCGAGGCCTTGAGGATGGGGTTTTAATAGGCATATAACCTGTTACATGGATGGGAGCATATTTTAACTTTTTGTGAGAAGCGGGATAATGTTTTAAAGGGGCGCGGCCATTATACGTGCGATGCAGATCCGGCGCACAGTCATACTGGATGGATATGTCGACGAGCCCACGTGCCTGGGCGTGCCCCCCTACATGTCCCCCTACCCGAGGTACGTGGCGGGCGCGCTGCCAGGTGAAGTGCTTTATTATACGATTGACCAGCTACGAAGGGACCGCTCTATACTGGACGTCATGAACAGGTCGGACCTTGTGGTCGTCATCGCCGGCGTGACCGTGCCCGGGAAGTACCTGGGAGGCACCCCGGCCACCCTCCCCGAGCTGGAAAGGTACATGACAGGCGTTAAGGCGGTAAAGATACTTGGGGGCCCCATGTCCATGTTCGGGCCTGGCGTCGAGGGGGGTAAGATGGCCCATAGAATAAAGGCAAGCCCGGCCTTTGACATCGTGGCGACGGGGGACGTTGAGGCGGTCGTTCACGGCTACGTTACCGAGGGGCTATCCGTCGACCCTTCGCTGAGAAGGGCCTCCAGGGATATCGCAGAATGGGCGGTGAAGGGGGCAAGGATAGTGCCCATGCACCCCGACTTCCCTCACACAATGCTCGAGATGGAGACTTATAGGGGCTGCTTTAGGGGCACTTGTTCCTTTTGTACTGAGGGCTTCTATGGCCGCCCCGACTTCAGGAGGGTCGGGGATATAATAAAGGAGGTGGAGGCGCTCTATTCAATTGGCGTGAGGCACTTCCGCTTGGGGCGCCAGCCAGACCTGCTGACTTACATGGCACGGGGCGACGCAGAGTTCCCGGAGCCAAACGTCGAGGCCATAGAGAAGCTTTACAGGGGCATCAGGGAGGTCGCGCCAGGCCTCAAGGTGCTGCACCTGGACAACGTCAACCCCGGCACAATCGCCCATCATCCGGAGAGGTCAAGGGAGGCGCTCAAGGCCATAATAAAGTACCATACGTCGGGAGACGTGGCGGCCTTCGGCATGGAGAGCGCGGACCCCCATGTGATAAGGCTGAACAGGCTGAAGGCGATGCCCGAGGAAGTGCTCGAGGCGATAAGGCTCGTGAACGAGGTGGGCGGGGCGAGGGGAGCCTCCGGGCTTCCTGAGCTATTGCCCGGCCTTAACTTCGTGCACGGCCTCATAGGGGAGACCAGGAATACCTTCCAGCTCAACTACGAGTTTTTGAGGAGAATCCTTGAGGAAGGCCTGCTTGTAAGGCGTATCAACATAAGGCAGGTGATGCCCTTCGAGGGCACCTGCATGGGCGAGGTTGGGGACCGCATAATAAGGAAGCACAAGGGCATCTTCCACGCCTATAAGGAGAAGATAAGGCGGGACATCGACATGGAGATGCTCCGGAGGGTGGCGCCCGTCGGGACCGTGTTGCCGGACGTCCGCATGGAGCTGCACGAGGGCGGCATCACCTTCGGAAGGCAGATTGCCACCTACCCGCTCCTCGTCGGCGTACCTGAGGAGTTGCCGCTGGGGGAGTTCTTTACGGTTAATGTGGTTGGCCATGGCTTCCGCTCCATAACCGCGGTGCCATACCCACTAGACGTCAACCACGCCTCCCGGAAGGCGCTTGAAAGCCTGCCCGGCGTGGGAGAGAAGCGGGCCATGGCAATCGTCCGAAACCGCCCATATAAAAATAAGCAGGACTTCATAGAAAAGATGGATGACATTGCCGTGGCACAGAAGCTTGCCGGGTATTTCGTTTTCAATTAAAAATTGACGTTTTAGCCCGGTTAGCTTACCTATTCGATCGCCTACATTCTCTTGAATACGAATAGGTAAGCTACGGCGCAGGCTATTATGACGGCGATGCAGAGCATAAGCAATAATATGGTTAATAGTCCGTTATCCTGTATCACGCCCTGGCTAACGGGAGCGCTATTATTGCTATTGCTAGCTTGATCCGGAGTCGCATCTGGAGTGGCGGCCGGTTCAGAGCTACCGCTGTCAGGCCCTAATACTTTTATAGGCTTGCCAGCGTATGCTTCCACGGGGCTCTCGGCTGCCATGTTACGCACGCCATTCTCACCGCATACCCATACGCTTCCATCCTCTTTGAGGAACGCTGAATGTACCAGTTTAGAGCTTATGGCAACGACCCCGCTCAATCCCTGTACCATTTTTGGCGTTGCTACTATGTCTCCTACCATGCCAACGCCATGCTGGCCTCCCCCATTTAATCCCCACACCCATACTGTGCCATCGTCTTTAAGCGCCATAGAAGTCATTATGCCAGCCGACACGGCCTTTGCATCTTTAAGGTTCTTGACTTGCACCGGGACGGTTTTATACGGGTCGCTCCTGTCGAGTAGTGAGCCGTCTCCTAGCTGGCCATTAGTATTGAGGCCCCACGCCCATACCGTGCCATCCTCCTTAATAAAGAGAGCATGCGTATACCCATAGTCCATGTCTATCGCTTTTACATTCCTTAGCCCTGGCACCTGGTATGGTACCGTGCCATTCGTGCCCATGGCTTTACCCCGCGCCCATACCGTGCCATCCTCCTTGATGGCGAAACAAGGCCCCATTATCTGCCTAACGCCGGACAAGCCTTCGACCTGTACTGGCGTGTACCTGTTCTCGGTCGTACCATCCCCAAGCTCATACTCCCGGTTCAATCCCCATGCCCATACTGTGCCATCTTTTTTAAGGGCGAGGCTATGAAAATCCCCTGCCGATATCATCACGACATTATCGAGGCCCTGCACCTGTACTGGCGTGTACCTGTTCTCGGTCGTGCCGTCGCCAAGCTGGCCAAAATTATTAACGCCCCATGCCCATACCGTGCCATCTTTTTTAAGGGCGAGGCTATGAAAGCCTCCAGCGGCAATTGCCACTACGTCGCTTATCGGTATCTGGACATAAGAGAACTCGTCCGCATACGGGCCGCTACCTGGCGTATACTCGTTGCCGGACTTCCATATCGTCCCGTCGTCCGCTAAAGCAAGCGTATGAAAATGCCCGACGGCAACGGCGACAAACTTCTGCGAAGAGGCGCCGGCAGGCGCTGTAGCCGCTACTAAAAAGATGACCAATAAAAATCCAGGCACCAGTAAATCTTTTAAGCTGAACATCACGTTTCCTCCCGATTGAATAACGTACAATTAACCAGTACGATGGCTACGGCTTCGGCCACCATCAATACAATATATGGCATAGAATAACCAAGCCATGTGCTGAACTGAGGGAGGTCAGGGCTAAAAATATAATAGGCACTGTTCGGGTTAATCGCATTATTGAATAATATCACCGGGTCTATGATCTCAAGGGGTTTTCCCAGGTAAGTGGACACGCTGGGTAATTCTATTACCCATTCAAGGGCGATGTACGCGAGAGATACTACCAGGGCTTCTGCTTTGCCGAGCACGATTCCGAAGAGCATTACCAGTCCCAGGGTAAAGCTACTGTTAAGAAACGTCAGGATAATAATCGAGACAAGCCTGAGGAGGAAATCCGAAAAAGAGACAGGGCCTCCATAAAATATTATTAACGGCAATACAAATAGTATATAGCCTAAAAACACTAGCAGTAACATGAATAGGCTTATGCCCAGAAACTTACCCGTTATGATGTCACGGCGATATAGCGGCTTTGTCATCAATACCCGCAGAGAGCCTCTTGACCTCTCGTCAGCAATCGATATAATGCCTATACACATGGACAGGAACGCGAAAAGCATGGATAGGTTGTAGAAAAAACTACCGAAACCGAGGAGATAGAACGGATCATCGATATTCAAAGGATCTTGTTGTAGCTTATCCCACGTGCGAGAATACCCAAGCGTATTAACGGCCGCCCATGCCAGGACCAGCACGACGAACACCACTATTATCCGATTTCTCGCTACCAGCGAGAACTCGTTCTTAGCCACCTCAAACACGGCCTTCACTCCACATCCTTCCTGAGGAAAGCGACATACGCTAATGCTATAGAAACAAAACAATAAAACGCCAGCTTAACAATTTTAGGCATCTCCATTGATATTAAAGCACCTATATTTTCGTAGTTATCAACCACTAGCATGGAGCGAATCATCGATATGGGGCTGAAGGGATCATACATCGAGAAGTACTGGCCGCCTAACGCCAAATTCAAGGAGACGACGAGATTCTGCATTATTGATATATCGTGTAGCAAGAATATGAAGACTATCCATACGAGGAATCCCATGAAAAGGGCAAAGCTCTGCTCTTTGAACAATATGCTCATCAGCATGGACAGCGAGAAAAAGAGCATAGTGATTAAGAGATATAGTAAGAATACGAATGGCAGCCTTTCAACGTATAATGCCATGTAAGGGCTGATCAAACTGCCTGCAATGAGGTTTATCGCCAGCGTATAAATAGCCACCGTTATCCAGAATATCCATGATAAGAACGCTACGCCGCCCAGTAGTTTACCGTTGATAATCGTGTCCCTATACAAAGGCTTTACCATCAAGGTGTTAAGCGCCTTACCCGAGGTCTCCTCTGACATGGCGGAAAAGCCCAGTACTACGGCGACAAGGCTGCCAAGATAACACGCATCAAATCCAGGCTCCATTAAAATAAGCCCTTTAGGAGTAGTAATAGTATTTGTGTACATCTGATAAAATGTTTGGAGTAATACAAACATATAAAAAGCCAGGACTATAAGTACCAGCCTGCTATTTAATAAATCAGAGAACTCTTTCCTGGCCACGATCAACACGTCGCTCATGCCATTTCCTCAGAACTACAATTGGCCCTTCACATTCGTAGGATAAAGAATAAAAGAAATGTTTTTCATTTATGTCCTCTTATACACTATAATACTGGTTGTTCTGCACGGAAAAGTCTGAGCCAGCATAGCTATAGCCGTAGTAGTCCCTGATCATGAAATAGTGGGTTCCCGAGGAAGTTTCGGCCTGATAGCTGGGAGTGCCCGGCCACGTATAAGCGAACGCGTTCCCCCCTCCTGTCGCCACTAGTATGGCGACCGATGCTAAGGTTAATATACCTTTAATTTTCATATTCTTTTATGCTCCTGGAAGCATGGCCTGTGGATGCCCGCTCTTATGAAGGTGGAGTTTAGCGGGCAGGCATCTCCTGGGCTATGCCTCCAATGAGTAGTGAGAGAAGCCCAAAAATATATTTTATGCTTATCTGCCATTTTTTAGGGCATACAACCATTTTAGAAGATAGCTAGCTCTAAAATTTTATCCCATAATGTTTTTCAGTTATCAGATTGTGAGAGAAGCCTTATATAATCCTTATTTTAAACATGGAATGGCTTTAATGTGGCAACCATACGGCTAGCAGGCTAGAGAAGAGGGCGGGTGACGTGGAAGCATGGAAGATAGCGACGGGCCGGATATATGGAGTGTCTACAGATCGCTGAAACATAGTAGCACACGCAAAAAAGCGTTTGAATGGGTTTGTGATAGCTGTATGGGCGAGCCAGAATGGTTTAGCGCCAGGCAAATCGCAAGAGGAATAGGCTGCTCGGAGAGGGCAGTCCTCGGAGCGTTACTAGGCGATGGAAAGAGGTATAAGGCCGAGGGATCTCTCGTAAGCCTGGGCATCGTGGAATGCCGTGAAAGCGATGTTCATGGGTACACGATGCTCCTATTCTCACCCACCACAAAAGGCCTGGAGATATTTAAGAATAACATGCTAAAAGATTATGAGAACAAACGCCGCTGAAACTGATAGCCTTGCTGGTAGAGCGTTTATGAAGACATGGCCGAACCGCAAAAAATTATAATATGGCGATAATAATCCATTATTTATGCTAAGCCGTCAGGAGTTCTTCGCCCGCGCCCGGGGAGGAAAGCATACGATAGAGGAGCTATACGCGGCATATGAGACGTACTCCACTTGCCCGGCGGTCCGGAGTAGAGGCGCTTTTAAGTGCATGAGGTGTGGCAGCTGCTGCCGCAGGCCCTGGCGGGTCGAAGTCTCAGTATACGACGTGCAGAGGTGGATATACGAGAAAAGGCTGGACATAATGAAAAGTTTAGAATATAGGCCGAGGAAAGGCTCGTTTAGAAGGCTGTCGACATGCGAGGCCAGGTCCCTTGAGATAATGTGCTCCAGCCTGCTCGACCTTGACGAGAGCCTCAGCGCGGGCCTCGCCTTTGCCATCGCGGCCTCCAGGGATGGCTCCCTCATCATGCCAAAGGATGAGGATGGGTGCGTTTACCTTGAGGATGGCCTGTGCACGATATACGAGACCAGGCCCCAGGTTTGCGCCAGCTTTCCCGACGCCGGCCTATTTGAGGGACTTACGGCACTCCTCGAGAAGCGTTAGGCTATCAGGATTTCCGGAGGCGTCTACTCGCTGTATATAGCGTATTACGCCGCTCGTGTCCACCACGAGCATGGTGGGGCGCTCGACGTCGTGGATGACCTCGAAGCAGACGTGTGCCGGGGTGGAGCTGCACCTCCCCATGTTGTAGGCGCGGACCACCGAGTGGCCGTCGTCGCAAAGTATCCCGAAGGGAAGGCCCAGCCTTTCCACGATGGCTCTGCCCTCATCGAGTCTAAGGACGCTTATGGGGAATATCACCGCCCCCGCCTCCTTAAATTTCTCGTAATCCTCCGCAAGCGTCTTTAGCCGCTCCAGGCACTCCGCCTTCTTATGGTTGAAGAAGAATAGCAGCACGCTCTTTTTATTCTTGCAGTCGTACAGCCTTATTTCTCGCCCTGTCGTGCTTTTTAATGTGAAGTCCGGGGCCATCTCGCCAACCCTTATGCGGTACTCGACGTTGTACATGGCAATGTGATAGAAGTCGCGTTTTATATTAAATATAATTCGAGGAAAAGGGCGTTTTATATGAAAGAGAATGCGCCGTCGTCGTTTTTCTGTACTTTTCGCGACCCTTCGCTATCGTGTACAATGTATATGGGCCGATGGCCCTGGATGGGTTTTCCGGGGCGAAACGGCTCGTATTTTTCGAGGAGTGACACGGCTTCACTGGCTTCAACTATCGCCCTTTGTATAAGCGCCTCAGCCATGCTCCTCGCGCTCGCCTCATCCATACCTCCGGAGCCTAATCCATCGCATTCGTACGATTCGACCTCCATGCGGGCAATATCCAGCCTGAAAGGATATGTACGGCAGATAAAGGGACGGCACTCATATATCATACACCGCCCATCTTCAAGGAAAATACAATCCCCATTCCCTTTCTTACGCAGCGCCCACTCAAAAGTATGACAGTATCCCTCCTCGTCAAAATCGCGACTCTCGTGGGGCACTGCGATGTCCAGCCAGTCCAGGCCCGTCGCGCCCATTATAGCCCTCATCTCAGACGGGAAGACCGTTACCGTATTATCGCCAAACCTGCCGCTGCAGCACTTCCCGCAGCGCTTACACCTGAAGCCCGCCCTGGACACCTCGCGGGCTATCAGGCCTACGTCAGCGGCCTTTAGCCTCTCTATAGCCTTTCTCGGCTCCATCACTTCAGTCAAGCCCTGGAGCACACCTCTAAAAAGTTTTTGAGAAGGTCTATGCCCTTCTCAGTGTGGGAGACCTCCGGGTGCCACTGCACACCGTAAAGCGGCTTCGATGCATGCCGCATGGCCTCAATCTCGCAAATGCTGGATCGGGCGAGCAGCTTAAAGCCGGGCGGAAGCTTTGACACCTCGTCCTGGTGAGACGCCCACACCTTAGTGGTGGGAGCCATCCCCCTCAGGATGTCGTCCTCATCGATTACCTCCACGTCAACCCTCGCAAAGCCTCCATACTTTCCGGTCCTCGTCTCCCCCCCGTAGGCGAGGGCCATGAGCTGGTGGCCCAGGCAAATGCCCAAAATGGGCAAATCCATCTTAACAAGATTCATCCCGTTGCCTGTCCTCTCCATGGTGGGCCCGCCGCTAAAGACAAGCCCGTCAGGCTCCATCTTTAAGACTTCCTCCACCTGTATAGTGTTCGGCACGAGCTTTACGTCCATGCCGAGGTCACGCAGCGCCCTATGTATGAGGTGGCAGGTCTGCCCATAGTTATTTATT
The DNA here is from genome assembly GCF_000251105.1 of Methanocella conradii HZ254. Taxonomy (GTDB): domain Archaea; phylum Halobacteriota; class Methanocellia; order Methanocellales; family Methanocellaceae; genus Methanocella; species Methanocella conradii. The sequence goes on from NC_017034.1 coordinate 751,967, forward strand.
ACCAGAATTCTCAGCTTTTCCATCGGAAAATGACTCCAGCGGGAATTATATATAAGGCTTTTCCTGGTGTTAAATAAGTAATTCAAAGCCTTAAGCTTAGAGCCCCAGCCTTATTTGTATTTCCTCGTCTTTTGCCTCATCTTCAGGAAGCCGCCCCTGACCAGAGCTGCCACGGCATACACCTGGATGGCGGTCGTTATGAGGATGATGACAAGCCCGACGGCAAGGCTCACGAGCACCCCATAGCTATTCGACAGGCCGGGCAGCACGGCGAAAAGTATGGCCAGCACAAGGGAAAAATACAACGAGTTCAAGAGGCTATAGCACAGCCTCGACCTCTTATCGCCATACTCAGTATAGATGGGCGAAGTAAAATAATATATGAGGAAAAGCACCCCGAAGGCCAGGGCGAACACGATAGCGGTCGATAACAGGACATCCACAATACTTTCTAGCATATACACTCTTACACGCCCTACAAGCTAATAAAGCTATTTTCGGACGCTCAGGCGACCACGTAGGGCCTCGCCTTCTCCTCAGGGCTGTCGGCGATGCCCTTCAAGAACCTCTTATACTCCTTATCAGAGATGGGCTGCTCATACAGCAGCGCCTTCCCGGGGCACACCCTGACACACTGGAAACACCTCACGCCGTCGATACACTTCCAGCTAAACTCGGGGAACGCCTCGCCCGTGGTGATGCTCTTCGTAGGACAGGACTTCTTGCAGGTCTCGCAAAACAGGCACATCTCCTTGTTGAAGACCACCTTACCCTCTATCTTTTTGCGCATGGCCGCCATTGTCTCCTTTCGAGACTTATCGCGCTTTTTTACGAAAAAGAGATTGGAGGTTGCCAGGGCTTCGGGGCTGAGACTTCTCCCCTCCCTGTATGCCTTTATGGCGAGGGCTGCGAACTCCTCCGACCTTGCCAGGTCAAGCTCGTTAGGCCTGCCCTCGTTTATCTTAAGCCATATGCTCTGGGGATAGTTGTCAAAGCCCTCCACCTTAAGCCCTCCCAGTATGGCGAACCCCCTTTCGTGTAGCGCTCTCGCCGCATCGTAGAGGCTGTCCCCCGCCGTACAGCCGCCATAAGTCGTGAAGACGAAGGCGTGCCTCCCGTTGCCCTCCAAAGACTCGATAAACTTCATGACGTGTGGGGGAGGGTAGCCGAAAAACGTGGGGAATCCTATGCCCAGTATATCGGCGTCCACATACGCCTCCGGGAAGTCGTGGGCATCCTCAAGCTGGAGCGTTACGTGCTCGAATCCCTCGCCCTGGAGCCTGCCCGCTATGGTGTACGCCACCTTTTCAGTGTTCCCGGTCTGCGAGAAATAAACGATGCACGACTTGGCCATGATTTTATCTTTTTTCATATAGCCCTAAAGGGTATGTATATTTTTGGGGGCGTGCTAATACTGGATACCCCTGGTGGTGACGAAGCGCTCAGGGGCCTTCCTCCCCACGACCTCGTTGACGAAGTCAGCCCTATCTATGAGCTCCTTCGGGGCAAACCTCCCCGTCAACACGACATCCGTATCCTCGGGTACATCCCTTAGAAGCGCCAGTATATCGCCAACCTCGAGGATTCCCAGATGAGCCGCGAGGCAGGCCTCGTCGAGCACCATGAGGCCAGGCCTATCAAGAAGAGCCTTCCTGGCGAATTCGAGGCCCTCCAGGGCCGACTCTTTATCCTCATCCTCAATCCCCCTCACCTTTAGGGACAGGCCACCCTCATTCACCTCCGTTTTCGAGACGTCCTGGCATATCCATCCGGGCCTCCCGAACTGGCGGATGACATAGTCGGGCCCGAGCCGCTCCATGATCTTATACTCGCCCGTATCCTTCCACCACTTTAAAAACTGGACGATTACGGCCTTCCTGCCCTGGCCAATAGACCTCAAGGCCAGGCCCAGGGCACTCGTGGTCTTCCCGGCCCCGGTCCCATGATAAAGGTAGACGTATCCCATAGCTATCACCCACAGACCTGACACGTGTCAGACGGCATGCCGCCCGCGTACTCGCCCGACGCCGTCACTCGCCTCTTCGCCTCCTCCTCTCCCAGGCCCAGGTTGAGGACCTGCTCGCCCTTGCTGCCATACCGGTATACAGTGACGCCCTTACACTTCAAGCGGTATGCCAGGCTATATATCCCCTCTATGTCGGCGGGCGTCGCGCTCCGTGGCAGGTTAACGGTCTTGGAGACCGCGTTCTCGGTGTACTTCTGGAAGGCCGCCTGCATCCTCACGTGCCACTCAGGGGCTATCTCGTGCGCCGTGACGAAGAGCCTTTTCACGTCTTCGGGCACCTCCTTTATGCCGTCTAGCGTGCCCTGCCTCACGACCTTATCGAGCAGACTGCTGCTGTAGAACCCTCTCTCCTTGGCCACCCTCTCGAACAATGGGTTAATCTCGAACAGCCTCTCCCCGCCGAGCACGTGCCTCATGAAAGCGACGGCAAACAGTGGCTCGATGCCAGACGAGCACCCGGCGATTATGCTTATCGTCCCGGTCGGGGCTATAGTGGTCACCGTGGCATTCCTCCTGGGAGACTTCCAGATGCTGCCCTGGTAATTTGGAAAAGCCCCCCGCCGCCCCGCAAGCTCTTCCGAAGCCCTCGCCGCCTCATCCTCGAGGAAGCGGGCGATCCTCTCGCCGAGCGCCAGCGCATCCTTCGAGTCATAAGGGATTCCCAGCTTTATGAGCATCTCGGCGAACCCCATGACCCCTAGCCCGATCTTCCTGTTGGCCTTCGTCATGGCGTCGATCTCCTTGAGAGGATACGGGTTGACGTCTATCACGTTATCCAAAAAGTGGACGGCTGCGCCTATAGTCCTACGCAGCTTCTCCCAGTCGACGTCCCCGTTTTTACACATCCTCGAAAGGTTTATGCTGCCCAGGTTACACGACTCGTACGGGAGAAGCGGCTGCTCACCACACGGGTTGGTGGCCTCGATGCGCCCCACATGCGGCGTAGGGTTATGCCTGTTAATCTCGTCTATGAAGACCACGCCTGGGTCGCCCCCCTTCCAGGCGTTCTCCGCCATCTGGCTCCAGACATGCCTTGCGCTTAGCCTTTTGACGCTCTTCCCCGTCCTTGGGTTCACCAGCTCATAATCTCTTCCGTCTTCCACGGCTCTCATGAACTCATCGGTCACCGCCACGGATATGTTGAAATTCGTGAGCACCCCGTGCTTCGCCTTAGAGGCGATGAACTCCATGATGTCCGGGTGGTCAACCCTTAAAATGGCCATCATGGCACCCCTCCTCTTGCCCCCCGATTTAATTATCTCGGTTGCCGTGTCGAACGCCCTCATGAAGCTCACGGGGCCGGACGCCACGCCCTTTGTAGACCGAACCATGTCGCCCGCCGGCCTGAGCCTGGAGAAGTCGAATCCCACTCCACCGCCGCTCTGCTCTATGAGGGCCATGTTCTTCACCGTAGTGAATATGCTTTCCAGGGAGTCCTCAACGGGGAGCACGTAGCACGCAGACATGGCAAGCCCCGTCCCGGTGCCTGCGTTGAACAGCGTCGGGGAGTTGGGCATGAACTCCAGCCCGCTCATCATAAGATAAAACTCCTCCTCAGCTTTTTTAGGGTCATCGCCGTACGCCCCATCGGCGGCGGCGATGGCGCGGGCCACCCGCCTGAACATCTGCGCCGGCGTCTCTATGATCTCGCCGCTCTCATCTCTCAGCAGGTACCTCCTCCTCAGCACCTCAAGGGCGTTTACGGTCAGCTTCGGCTCCACCCCTATCCCCAGCGCTCTCTGGATGCCCCGGACCTCCTCCTTTCTCCTCCTATAGCTCTCATATTCCAGCGCCACCCTCTCGTAGCCCATATCCCTAAAAACTTCAACCACGATGTCCTGGATGTCCTCCACGGTGGGCACACGGCCCGCGTACTTCTCATCAACCCTCCTCACGGCCTCATCGGCGACCTTCTCGGCCTCGGCCTTTCCCCCGGCGCCTGTGGCCATCAAAGCCCTGTGTACCGCGCCGAGGATCCTGTTCCGGTCGAAATCGACGAGCGTCCCATCCCTTTTTCTGACCATGCTAACTCTATCCATATCGGGCACCAGCTCCAATTCAGCGAGAGGCGTTAAGGTTATATCATATAACCTTAAAAATACCGTAGCGCATTCATTAATCATTATATCATCATCTAGGCTTTTAGCTTATCCCGTGAGGAAAAGGGCATGGTAAAGATAACGGACACGATCCTGAGAGACGCCCACCAGTCACTGGCGGCGACGCGCATGAGGACGGAGGACATGCTCCCTATCATCGAGAAGCTGGACGCGGTAGGCTTTTTCTCGCTAGAGGCATGGGGAGGCGCGACCTTCGACTCATGCATACGGTTCCTCAACGAGGACCCGTGGGAACGGCTGCGAATGATCAAAAAGGCCGCCAAAAATACCCCGATACAGATGCTTCTCAGGGGCCAGAACCTCGTTGGGTACAGGCATTACTCGGACGACGTGGTGGAAAAGTTCGTCACCCTCGCCGCGAAGAACGGGGTGGATATCTTCAGGATATTCGACGCCGTTAATGACGTGAGGAACATGGAGGCCTCCATAAGGGCGGCGAAGAAGTGTGGCTCCCACGTCCAGGGCACTATTTGCTATACCATAAGCCCTGTGCACTCCAACGAAGCCTTCGTCGAGATGGCCAAAAGGCTCGCGGAGCTCGAATGCGACTCAATATGCGTCAAGGACATGGCCGGGCTCATCCTGCCTGCGCCTGCATACGACCTCGTCTCGAGGCTAAAGAAGGAGGTCGGGCTTCCGGTGGATTTGCACTGCCATTGTACGAATGGCATAGCCCCGATGAGCTACTACGCGGCGGCGCAGGCAGGGGTGGACATCCTCGACACTGCGATGTCCCCCTTCAGCTTTGGCACCTCCCAGCCCGCCACGGAATCGGTCGTCGGCGCCCTGCAGGGAACGCCCTATGATACTGGCCTCGACTTAAAGCTGCTCGCGGAGATAGCCGAGTACTTTTTAAAGGTAAGGGAGAAGTATGAGGGCATCATCGACCCCATCGCGGAGCGCATCGACGTAAACGTTCTGGTCTACCAGATACCGGGGGGCATGCTCTCAAACCTAGTGTCTCAATTGAAACAGCAGAACAAGCTGGACATGTACGACGCCGTCCTTAAGGAGGTGCCGGTAGTCCGCCGCGAGCTGGGATACCCGCCGTTAGTTACGCCGACCTCGCAAATCGTGGGCACCCAGGCCGTGCTCAACGTGGTGATGGGGGAGCGCTACAAGGTAGTGCCAAAGGAGGTCAAGGACTACGTGAAAGGCTTCTATGGCAGGACGCCGGCTCCCGTGGACCCCGAGATACAGAAGAAGGTCATAGGCGACGAGCAGCCTATAGCCTGCCGCCCCGCGGACCTCCTGAAGCCTGAGATGCCGGAAGTGGTGGCAAAGGTGAACGCCCTCGGCCTCAAGGAGGTGAAGGAGGAGGACTACGTGACCTATGCGCTCTACCCGCAGGTTGCTGAGAAGTTCCTCAAGGGGGAGATCAAGCCCGAGCCGCTGACACCCAGGGCATCTGGCCAGAAGTCAAAGCTCGGGCCTAACGCCCGCCGCTTCCTGATAGAGATGGACGGAGTCGTGAAAGAGATTAGGATAGAGGCGCTCGACGCCCCGCTGCCGACGGTTGCACTGGCCCCGGCGCCTGGCCCCGTGCAGGAGGCCGCTCCGGTGGAGGAGGGCACGGTTAACGGCGCGGTGACCAGCCCCATGCAGGGCACCATCCTTAAGGTTAACGTGAAGGTGGGGGACAGCGTAAAGAAGGGCGACGTGATAGCGGTCCTCGAGGCCATGAAGATGGAGAACGACATCGTGGCCCACAGCTCTGGCGTCGTGAAGGCCGTTTACGCTCAGAAGGGGAAGAACGTCGAGGCGAACGCCGTGCTCGCCATAATAGAGTGAAAGGATGTTTAATAAGGTAATGATCGCAAACCGGGGCGAGATAGCGCTCCGGGTTATAAGGGCGTGTAAGGAGCTGGGCATATCCACCGTGGCCGTGTATTCAGAGGCGGATGTGAAGTCCTTGCACGTCAAGTATGCCGACGAGGCCTATTGCATCGGCCCACCCCCCGCGAAGAGCAGCTACCTCAACGTGGACGCCTTGCTCGAGGTCGCCCAGGACGCGGGGTGCGACGCGATACACCCGGGGTATGGCTTTTTATCCGAGAACGCTCCTTTCGCGGAGGCCGTTAGAAAGGCTGGCCTGTCGTTTATCGGCCCCCCGCCATCGGTCATCAAGAAGCTGGGCGACAAGACCGTGGCCCGCACCGCCATGAAGAAGGCGGGGCTACCGCTGATACCCGGCTCCCCGGGGGCGATTAGGAGCGACGAGGAGGCCATCGAGCTTGCAAACCAGTTCGGCTACCCGTGCATAATAAAGGCCGCCGGCGGGGGCGGGGGAAGGGGCATGAGGCCCGTTTTCTCCGACGCCGAGATACCGGACGCATTGCAGAGCGCCAGGCGGGAGGCCGAGGCGTTCTTCAACAACCCGGACGTGTACATTGAAAAGTATATGGAGGACCCGCGGCACATCGAGTTTCAAATACTGGCGGATAAGAATGGCAACGTGATTCACCTGGGCGAGAGGGACTGCTCAATACAAAGAAGACACCAGAAGCTTCTAGAGGAGGCACCTTCACCGAGGATGACGCCCGTGCTCAGGGAAATCATGGGTAACGCCGCAGTGCAGGGCGCGAGGGCTGTAAAATATGAGAACGCGGGCACCTTTGAGTTTCTACTGGATAAGCACGGCAACTTCTACTTCATGGAGGTCAACACCAGGATTCAGGTGGAGCACCCGGTCACCGAGCTCGTGACGGGCATCGACCTGGTCAAGGAGCAGATAAGGATAGCGGCGGGCGAGGAGCTGCAGTATAAGCAGAGCGACATCAAGATTAACGGCCACGCCATCGAGTGCAGGATTAACGCTGAGGACCCCCAGGAGAACTTCTTCCCATCTCCAGGAAAGATTACGAGCTATATGGCACCAGGAGGCCCTGGCGTGAGGATTGACGGGTGCTCATACGCTGGCTACGAGATTCCCCCATACTATGATAGCATGGTGGCTAAGCTTATCGTGTGGGATAGCACGAGGATGGGGGCCATAAACAGGATGCGCAGGGCGCTCGACGAGTACGTCATAGAGGGCGTGAAGACCACCATACCATTCCATAAGATGATATTGTTTAACGCCTACTTCCGTAAGGGCGACTATAGCACGAACTTCATATCGAAGTGTATCCTGAACGAGGATAAGCTCGTCCCGAAGGAGATCAAGAAGGGCCTGAAGACTAAAGTGTTGGGCCATAAGATTCACTATTTCGAGGAGGTGGCCTCCACGAACCGTATCGCCAAGGAGATGGCAGCTGCCGGGGCCGAGGAGGGCACCATGGTGCTCGCCGAGACGCAGAGCGGGGGCCTGAAGGGGAGGATTGGCAGGGAGTGGATATCCCCGTTCGGCGGCGTGTGCTTCTCTTTGATACTCAGGCCGAAGGTTGCGCCAAGGCATGCCGCCAAGATAACGCTTGCGGCCGCCTCCGCAGTCTGTAAGACGATTAGAGACCTTTATGGCCTGGACGCCAGGATAAACTGGCCCAATGACATCCTGATAGGCGGCAGGAAGGTATGCGGCATCCTTACGGATATGGCCATGGACGTCAACTCCATAAAATACGTCGTGCTCGGCTTTGGCGTGAACGTGAACGTGGAGAGGCTTTCCTTCCCGCAGAAGATTCAGAGGACCGCCACCTCCATCAAGGAGGAGCTGGGCAGGACCGTGTCCAGGAAAGACTTCATCGACGCCCTCCTCCTCGAGTTTGAGAGGCAGTACGATAGCTTTAACGAGGGCCAGTTTGCGGCCCTGCTGGACGAGTACAAGCGGCTGGCCTACCCGCTGGGTAGCCGCATCATCGTTAAGGACCAGGACAGGCTGTATGAGGGCTACTCGGTGGACATAAACGAGGATGGGGCGCTGGTCATGAAGACCCTGGATGGCGAGGTGCTCACCTTCATGACGGGAGACGTGCACGCCCACCCCGACGAGGCCATCAAAAAAGAAGAAGTAAAGCACGAGGCCTGACGGTCCATCTCGTGGCCGCTGTCCTTTTTATTATCAATAGCAGCACCCCAGTTAGTGCCATAAGGCTCCATTGGTATCGCCACCTATGACAGGTCGTGAAGCATTAGATAGAGATGATGCTGCGTGTTTACTCCCATGTCTTATTAAAGATACCATGATCGTTAATCATCTTTTCAGCTCCCGCACCGCTAGGCATTATTTATTCTTATACGCTGCTGCGTTCGCTAAAAAGCATATGCCGATGATTGGCATCCCGATAAGCCAGTATAAGTCTAATACCCCAATAAATGCATGTATGCTTGGCCTCGTCGAGCTCAAAATTTCCCAGAGGGCGAGCAGAAGGAAAAATATCGAAAAAACGCTGACCACGGACGAGGCGGCGACGCATCCATTGCTAAAACGACTATGGAATGATAAAAAGAATAACGCGGAGCACGGGGCCAGCAGCGCCAGCATAGTGATCCAGAGCGTTTCCACGGCGATTATAGGGTCGCTAAGAAATGGTTTACCACTAAGATAAATTAAAAGATTTGCTATGGCAAGCATTGACATTGTTATGCACATGGGGATTGCCAGATACCATCGATATCGTGCTTTTTTCGCTTCTAGCAAGAAAAGCGCGGAGCCAAAAAGCGAGACAATGCTTAATAGCTCGATTATAGCGATTAAAAAGAAAGGCGATGTTGGTATAATAGATATTAAGCGGAGTATAATGGACGCTAAGCCAATGAGCCACGCCATAAAGAAGATGGCCGATGCCAGAGCTAATGAAATTTTTACCTTGACCATATCATCACTGTAACAAAATAAAAATTGGGTAAAACAGTTTTACCCAATTAAGTCGTAGAATTCTGTTATCGCTCCCTCGTCTCCTCCCGCGCTATCCATTACCTTGAGCCGCCAGTTATGCACGTTCGCCACCCTCTGTCGCTTCGAGGGTATAGTATGCGATCTTTTGGCAAACATCATTTTGTTCCTCGGCGGAGAGCTTCGATTCTCCTTCGCATATCTTTTTAAACTCGTTAATTAATTTATTTTTATCCTCCTCTGAGAGGTCTTTTATGGCGTCCTTTATAAACGCCCAATCTTTTTCCGTTGGCTCAAGTTTTTCGGTGCTGAGATTCTTCCAGGATTGAGGTATCTCAACTCCTTTAAGAAGCGTTTTGTTATCGACCCCTGTTTTTATTTGCCCTAACGTCACCTGCCCATCCTTTTGTAAGACGATATCTCGCGTCAAAAGCCGGCCATCATTGGCCTTTTCTTTTGTTGATGTGTTAATTGTGCTCGAAGCTGATACGGTAATCAGTATTGCAATGCATAACAGCAATGACATAACACTGATTACCAACGGCTTTATCAGCATATTTTACCTTCTGTGGCTCAATATATTCTCAAAGGCAAGCCAGATAAGCCTTAAATACCTGTAAGCCTATCACGACACTGCCTCTTTTTGGCCGTGTGGCCCGGCTTGTCCTTGCCGATGGCCGGGCCACACGTACTTATCGTGCCTTCAGGCGCTTACCAGGCAATATATTGATTTGTAAATATTTAAGTCTTATCTCATAATCTGCTAACTGTCAGCTTTAAGAACGTTAAAAATGATGGCTGGCTCGCCTATCCCCGGGCCGGTCCATTATGCGGCCTTTCTTTTAATGAGCTTTATCACAGCGATCGAGAGGAGCTTGCAGGCCATGCCACCTACGGCTGAGAATAGAGCCAGCGACAGGATGACCAGGATGAACAGGGGCGATAGGTCGATGACGCTGGAGAGAACGCTCACGGCGGCGGACAACAGGCCTCTATTAGCTAGAAGGTAAAAGGCTAGGGCGAAGTAGGCCAGCATGGCCATGAGGCCGGCCGCCAGACCCGCCGCGGAGGATCGGACGGCGACGACGGCCAGCCCCTCACCATACAATAAAAAACAGGCCACAACGCCGCAGGCGAGGCCGGATAAAACGATGACGCCAAAATTATTGGCCATATAACCAAACGTGAGGGAGGAGAAGGTAGCCGGAAAAACGAAATGGGCTAGAAGCAGCGCAAACCCCAGCAACCCAGCTATAAAGGCCTTATTCCTGGACGTAAGCCGCATGGCCATACCACCAATAAGGCCTATAGCCATACCCATTTATAGCATTTCTCTCACAATCTGATAACTCATGTTATCTGCCTTAAAAAGCTAAGCCAATACTTCGCCTCCTCAAGCCTGCGCTTATTCACCCGCTCCCTGACCGGGCAGGTGTCCTTCCTGCCGACGAGGGACTTCAGGCTCACTATGGCCCTCAAAAGCCCTGCCGTCTCGTTAAAGATGGCATCGGCCTCCTCCTCGGTCAGCTCGTGGCTATGCAATATCTCCTCGTTCACCTTCTCGTGCTTCTGAAGCTTATCGATGAGCTTGTTGACGTACTCCTTTTCTTCCTCGGTCAGGCAATCCTTGGCCAGCAGGTCCCACACTATATCGTGCAAGGGGACCTTCCTGCCGCCAAGCTCGAACTCGAAGGGCGTTATTACTCCGACCCAGACGAGCAGCCTGTGCAGCTTTAGCTCTAGCTTCGCCCGCTCCTCGGGCGTTATGAGGCGCCTCTCCCCCCTCTTTTCCTCTTTCACCGCCTCGCAGACCGCATTCTCGACGTCCTTTACCGCCTGCTTTGGCGTTGTGCCCTTTATGGCCCTCCTGTTCTCCTCAGATAGCTCCGGCAACATGTACGAATAACAGGTACATGGCACAACAGTAATATGCTTTACTCATCCCACAAGTCGAAAAGCCACGCTGATTAGGGACTTATGACTTGTTGATGGATGGGAGCCTATTAGAGATGACCGGCAGCTTCTTGGCATCATTCATGGTCTCAACCTTCCCATCAGGGTTGTGGACCTCGATGACGTCGACAACGTCTGCGAGCTCCTCATCGCCATCGTATACGTACCAGCCACCATCGGTTAGCCTTGATACGTCCTTGACGGTCACCTTTGCCACCCCGCTACTAGGGTCGATGCTCACAATCGACACGTTAGAAAAGTTGCCGAAAAGGTCCTCTATGGATGGCTGTAATACCTTAGCGCCAAATATGAGAGAGAATAGCCTGGTGAAAAAGGTGCTTTCGTAATAAACCGTGAAGTTCATGTCTGGTCCGTAGGGCTCTACTACGACCCTCGTCACGTGGACGTCCTTATTCTGGGCTGAAGCCGCCATCGCCGGAGCGGCAACCGCCACCAGCATTATCATCACTAGTGCGACGGCCATGATATTTCGTAGCATACCTTTCGCCCCCATAGGAACAGCTATACAAGTGATTCTTAATACACTAGGAAGATATAAAGCTTATCGGTCGTACCATAATTGGTTAGAAAATAATATCTATTTGTATGGATACCGCTTGATGGCCCCGCACTTGAGGCAGGTTATTATCACGTTTTTTCCGTCTAGCCTGACGCGGCTGTTCTCCCCTGCCACCAGGTAGGAGCCGCACTTTTTGCACACCTTTCTTTTGAGCTCTCCTGGTATGCCTACCCTGTGGCGCATGCTGATGCGTCTCGATATCTCTACGTACCTGTCTGCCAGGTCGGGCCTCTTTTTGTAAGCCTTTTCTGCCAGCTTGAAGAGCCTTTTTATGCGTTGTTCGGCCATGTCTACGTTGAAGGGCTTCTTTTTGTCGGCCATTTCAGGACTTTTAAGGCTTGGCTTTGATATAAAGATAACCGATGTTTTGAAATTGCGCGAGAGCGGAAAGGGCGAAGAACGTATAGAGGTACAACAAGCGAAGTCGTCCATCCCAAAGGCACGATTATAAGAATCCTCAAGGCAAAGATAAAAATAGAGGACGGCAAAACTGGACAACAGGGGGAGCAAAGGATAGATGGACAACCATGAGGTAGCGGCAATCCTGGCAGACATCGCAAGGCTACTCGAGCTAGAGGGCGAGGACACATACAGGGTCAGGGCATACAGGAAGGCCGCACATGGAGTAGAAGCACTAAAGGGCGACATAAACGTGTATTACAGGGAGGGCAGGCTACAGGAGATACCGGGGGTTGGCAAGGGCATTGGCGACCTCATCACAGAATTAATAGAGACCGGACGAAGCAGCCTATACGAAGCCCTAAAAAAGGAAATCCCCTCAGAGCTATTCGAGGTCATGGAGGTGCCAGGAATAGGCCGAAAGACTGCCATAAAGGTCCATAAGGCTCTGGGGGCCACCACCATCCAGGAGTTCAAGCAGGCCGCACGCGAACACCGCATCCGTAAGCTTAAGGGCATGGGGGAGAGCGTCGAGCGCAGGATACTGGACTCCATCGAGCGGTACCAGCGCATGGAGGCGGAGACGAGGCTCCCCCTATACAGGGCACGCGAGGTGGCGAGGGAGCTCCTCGAGCATCTAAAGGGCTGCGGTCTCGAGCGCGTGGAAGTGGTGGGGAGCGTGAGGCGCTGGGCACCGCTGGTGTCAGACGTGAACATTATATGCCTGTCGGAGGAGCCGGAGAGGGCCATCGATTGCTTTATCAGCTCGCCCATAGTCTCGACGGTCGAGCTGGCATCGGCGAATAAGGTGAAGGTGGCCACCCGCTACCGGGTCCCCGCCACGCTGGAGGTGGTTGACCCGGAAAGCTGGGGCCTCCACATGGCTTTCGACACGGGCTCGGAGAAGCACCTTGAAGAGCTGGTCGAGTACGCGGCGGGGCTGGGGTTCAGCCTCAGCCACGAGGGCCTCATGGACGCGGTCAACCTGGAGCAAAGGAAGATCGCCGTGGAGAGGCACCTTTACGGGGCGCTGGGCCTTGATTACATACCCCCTGAGCTCAGGGAGGGGCGGGGAGAGGTGAGAGCTGCAGCGGAGCACGCCCTGCCCGACCTGGTCGAGTTAAAGGACATCAGGGGCGACCTCCACGTCCACTCAAGCTGGAGCGATGGGGCTAACTCCATTCATGATATAGCCATGGCCGCCCGCGCCAGGGGCTATGAGTATGTCGCCATCTGCGACCACTCGCCTTCCCTCACCGTGGCCAGCGGGCTGAGCGTGGAGAGGCTGAGGGAGCAGATGGAGGAGATAGACAGGCTGAACGAAAACCTGGAGGGCTTTACCATATTGAAAGGGTGCGAGGTGGACGTCATGGCCGATGGGTCGCTGGACCTGCCGGACGACGTTCTCGAGGAGCTTGACATCGTGGTGGCGTCGGTCCATAAGGGCCTGCGGCAGGACGACATCGCCTGGCGGGTCTTCAGCGCCCTTGAGAACCCCTACGTGACCATACTCGGCCATCCCACAGGGCGGATCATCGGCCGGAGGGAGGCCGCCATGGTTGACGTGGATAGGATGATTGACTTAGCGGTAGCTAATGGTAAGGTGCTCGAGGTAAACGCATATCCTGACAGGCTTGACCTTAGCGATGAGAACGTCCGGAAGGCCGTCGGGGCCGGGGCGCTCATCTCCATAAACACCGATGCCCACTCGCTTCAGGAGCTCGGCTTCATTGAGTATGGCGTGTATAACGCCAGGCGTGGCTGGGCCCCCAAAAATAAGGCACTTAACGCCCTACCATACGAAAGCCTTCTTAAATACCTTTAACCAATAAGCTTTTTTTACCGGGAGGCGCGACTAATACCAGGATGATACGCGCGTTCATTTCAGTAAACCTCACCCCCGAAATACACAGGAAGATTGGCGAGGTGGAGCAAAGCTTTAACATCAAAGGAATCAGGCTCGTCGAGCCGGAGATGGTACACGTCACGCTCAAGTTCTTAGGGAACATAGAGGAAAGCATGGTGGGCGACATCGAGGCAGCGCTAAAAAACGTCACAGTAAAGCCGTTCCTGGCAGGGTTCAGGTCCCTGGGAGGGTTCCCGAACACGAGGAGCCCCCGCGTCATATGGATAGGCGCGCAGGGCGATTTTAACGGGCTAAACGAGCAGGTCGAGGGACTCATGGAGGGCCTCGGATTCAAAAGGGAGGGAAGGTTCGAGCCACACGTCACCATAGGCCGGGTGAAGTTTCCTACCCCGGAGCAGAAGCAGAAACTCCCTCAGCTCTTCGAAAAGTACAAGGACTATGACGCGGGGAGCATGTACGTGGACTCGATTTGCCTGATGAAGAGCACGCTGGGGCCTAACGGGCCGAAATACGACGTTTTAAAGGAGATCAAGCTTGCTCGCTGAGATACTGGACGAGGCGCTCGCCAGGGTCAGGCCCTCCGAGGAGGAGGAGCGCCACATGAAGGCGGTCGCCCGGGAGGTAATAGAAAAGGTAGACGCCGAGGCAAGGAAAAGCGGGCTCGACGTCTACGCCATCCACGTAGGCTCCACGGCGCGGGGCACCTGGCTCAGGGGGAAGAAGGACATCGACATCTTCCTCATGTTTCCAGCGGATACGCCGAGGGAGAGGCTGGAAGAGGACGGCCTAAGGCTGGCGAAGGCAATCTCCCCGATGCATGAGGAGCGCTACGCCGAGCACCCATACGTGACGGCCTCCTACAAGGGCCTCGACGTCGACCTCGTGCCGTGCTACAGGGTGAAGGACGCGGCCCACATCCAGTCGGCGGTGGACCGGAGCCCTTTCCATAACGAGTACGTGATGAGGCACATCGACGGCCTCCACGATCAGGTGAGATTGCTGAAGCAGTTCACCAGGGGCGCCGGGGTCTACGGGTCCGAGCTTCGGACGCAGGGTTTCTCAGGATACCTTTGCGAGCTTTTAGTGATAAAGTACGGGTCCTTCATGGGCGTCGTACAGCACGGCGCAAATTTCAGGCCGGGGACGATTATTGACATAGAGGGCCTTGTCAACGGGATAGAGCATAAAGAGCCGCTCGTGGTCATAGACCCGGTGGACCCTGGCCGGAACGTGGCAGCGGCGCTATCCGAGCAAAAGCTCTGCGAGTTCATCGACGCATGTAGAAGGTTTATAGCATCCCCATCGCTCGACCACTTCTTCCCCCCGCCCTATGTGCCGATAAAGAAAGGCGAGCTTGAGGGCCTCCTGGCATCCAGGGGCACGCTTCTCATCGCGGTCACGTTCAAGACCCCCGACGTCGTCGAGGACACCCTGTATCCCCAGCTACGTAAGGCCGAGGCCTCCATCGTCAGGCTGCTCGAGCGCCACGAGTTCAAGGTGTACAGGAGCGGTGTTTGGTCGAACGGCAGGAGCGCGGTCGTGCTTGAAATGCTCGTCTGGCGCCTGCCCGCCATCGAGCGCCACATGGGGCCGCCCCTCCAGGAGAGGGAGCACAGCGAAAGGTTCAGGGAGAAGTACCCCGAGGCTTACGTCATGGGCTGCCGATACGCAGTGGACCTGCCACGGAGGTACGAGAACGCCGCCGACCTCATAAGGGATGGGCTGAAATCGTGCGGCCTGGGGAAGCACGTGGCCGCCTCCATAGCAGGAGGGTTTGATATACTGCTCAACGTGGACGCCCTTGAGCTCGGCCCCGAGTTCGCGGCGTACCTGGCGCAGTTCCTGCACGCCCCACGCCGCTAGAGCCTCCAATACTTTCTCTGCACTTCAAGGGCCTCCGCGATGCGCTCCGCCGCCGCGCCTGTCTTTTCCTCACTCGCCCTATAATCGTAAGGCTCCCCCATGAGCCCGAGGAGAGAGGCCTCAACGCTTGAGGGGAGGTGCTCCAGCGAATACCCCCCTTCAAGCATCACCACGATGCTGGCATTTTTTGAGCCGCCTCTCACCATGGATGCCAGGGCGTAGAACCCCGCCTCAGTCATCCTCATATCAGCTATAGGGTCTGCATAGTGGGGGTCGTAGCCCGCTGACACGATTACCAGGCCTGGCCCATAGTCATCCATGATGGGCAGGAGTATCCTGCCGAAGGCTTCAGCGTAGTCCGCGTCCGTCGACCCGGCGGGGAGGGGTCACGTTGAAGCCCTCCCCCTCCCCGACTCCGGCATCAGGCGCGGCCCCGGTGCCCGGAAAGAGCGGAGACTGGTGAACCGAGAAATACAACACACGCGGGTTATCATAGAAAACAAGCTCGGTGCCGTTGCCGTGGTGAACGTCCCAGTCGATGATGAGCACCCTACCCGCCCTCCTCAAAGCGTGCTTCGCACCAATGGCGGCGTTATTGAAAAGGCAGAAGCCCATGGCCTGCGCCGGTAAGGCGTGGTGGCCCGGGGGCCTGACCATGCCCACGACAAGCCTTCTGCCGGAAAGCGCCTCGTCCACCCCCTCGACCGCGGCGCCCGCGGCCCTAAGCGCGGCAATCGCCGACCCCTCGCTCATGTACGTATCGAGGTCGAGCATGCCCTCTCCATGCTCCAGTATGTATCTCACGTACCAGGGCGCGTGGACAGACCCCACTTCATCAGCAGTAGCAGGGCGAGGCTCCACCACCTCAACCTTTTCTGCCAGCACGCCCCCTCTCAGCCTCGACATGGTCGCCTCCAGCCTCTCCCTACGCTCCACATGGCCTGGCCAATCATGCCTTAAAAAGTCGTCCGAATAATACACGCGGGCTTTCATAGGACGCCAAACAAAGATATGAAAAATATAAATAAAAAATTACCCACCCCATCCATAAAGGCTGTAATATGGATGGGTTATTAAGCAAAACATTTATATTTAAAGAAGGGGTATAAACTCTCCAAAAACAGGTAATATTAAAAAAGGTTATATTTTAAATAAAAACAATAAATATTTATTTACACAAACCCTTAATAAATAACCAATTATAAGGATAAAGTATATAAATCAAGACTGTTATTATTAGCCCATATTAATAAATTGTCGTAAATTAGAAAAAATTTATCGATCGAGGTGGATCGGATGAAAAAATTAACGGTACCGGTACTTGATGAGAAGGACAAGGAATTCGTTGAGACTTTAGTGAACGTCGGCCTAAAGCGAAACGTGGCCAAGACGCTCGTTTACCTGGCGAACGTGGAGGAGACGATCAGCAGGGACATCGAGCTTGGCGCGGACCTGAGGCAGCCAGAGGTTAGCATAGTGATGCGTGAGCTCAGGGACCAGGGCTGGGTGGAAGAGCGGGAGATCAAGAAAGAGGGTAAGGGCAGGCCGCTGAAGTGCTACAAGCTGGCAACCAGCATCACGGATATAATCTCCATGCTTGAAGAGCGCAAGAGGGAAGAGGCTCAGCTCCACCTCGAGAACATCCAGAAGCTAAGGTCGCTGTCTGATAAGCTTAAGTAAAGCGTTTATTATCTTTTTTCTTGTTATTTTTTTATTTTTGGATTCTTCTTCTTAGCGCAGGGTCCTCGTACGCCAGCTGCGATAGAACCTGCTCCGGCGCCTCGTCAGGGGCGAGTGGCCTTTGGAGGTATATTCCGGTGCGGCCAACCTCGGCCCTTCGTTCTAGCACCCTCATGCGCTCTTCCACTATGGCCTGGCCAACCCCTATCTTTTTCGCCACCCACCCGGGCGAAAGGTCAGACAGGGGCGTCTCGATGTGGCCCCAGGGGGTAGGCTCTATGAACATGAGCCGCTTATCGACCCCGCACGCCCGCTCACCCTTCAAAATGCCCTCCAGCCCCATCTCGCCCCCAAACCTGTAGAACTCGAGCTCAGTCTGCCGGGGCTGTATGAGCGGGAATATGACGCTCGTGCCGTCATCCAGCACGAAGAGCGCCTTGACGAGCGCCCTGGGCGTGGCCTGCACGACGCTTCTCTCCCTTACCTGGCCTTCCAGGGCCAGGCCAACCCTGATAGAGCTCACCATGGCAGGGATGAATATGTCCACGTCGCTCCCCGGCCTGACGTCCCCCCTCGCCACGCTGCCGAATACTGACGCCTCGATATCGTGGCCCCTCAGCGCCTTCAAAACGGATATGGCCCTCTCTCGCAGCGCCCTTAAAAGCTCCCACGTCTCCGGCCCGTAGGCGACCTCCCGCCTCGGCCCCATCTCAGCGGCCTTTCGTCTCATGCCCTGGAAGGGTCTCCTCCCTCACCCAGTCGAGGTAGGGCTGGTATCCGCCATCGAGGCTCCACCACGTGATGCACGGAAGCTCATAGCTATGCATCTCTTTCACGCGCTTGACGACCTCGGGCACCCTATCGGTCGTGGTCTTACAGACAATGGATACCTCGCTGTCCTCCTCGATGCGCCCGCCCCAGCGATAAACCGATCTGACCACGTCGCAGTTGGCGCAGGCCACAAGCCTCTCCTCAACCAGCGCCCTGGCTATACGGCCCGCCTCTTCCATGTCCCTACAAATTATATATACTACCGAGAACATCTATTACCAGGATTTAACTCGAGCCGTGCTTATATAATACTTATGGAGAGTCGCGAGTTTGGTAGACCTTATCTGGATCGCCGCGTTCATCGTCTTCGCCATATGGTGGCTCATCATAACCGACCTCGACAGGGCGGGCATCCTTAAAAAGCATAACATGACCGCCATCGGGCCGATAGTGATGATACGGACCTTCAAGGGACAGAAATTGCTGGACTGGATGGCAAGGCCAAAGGGATTATGGAGGGCTTTAACGCTGCTTGGCATGCCCGTGGTGATAGCGTCAATGGTTATAATGCTGGTGACGCTGGTCGGCATGGACGTATGGATGCTCCTGAGGATGCAGGACCTGCCCCCGCCGGGGCCGGCAAACTCGCCCCAGAACATCTTAGCCATCCCGGGGCTGAACCAGTTCATCCCGTTCTGGTGGGGCTGGGTCGCCCTGATAGTCGCCCTGATAGCCCATGAGTTCTCCCACGCTATCCTGGCCAAGGTTGAGGGCATCAGGGTCAACTCGCTTGGCTTGATGCTCATGCCCGTACCCATAGGAGCGTTCGCCGAGATAGACGAGGAAGAGCTGTTCGGGACAAAGAGCGAGGGCACGACCTCGGACATAATCGGGCCCATGGAGACGAAGGCGCCTGGCGAGGGGAAGAGAAAGGCGTCCCCCCGGCAGTTCGTCAACATCCTGGGCGCGGGCGTCATCGCCAACTTCATCGTCGCCTTCGTCGCCTTCGCGCTGCTCTTCGGCCCGGTGCTCGGAGCCATCGCCGCCACGGGCACGGACGTCGTGGTATACGAAGTGGCCCCGGGAAGCCCGGCGGACCTTGCCGGCATAAAGCCCAACATGATAATCACATCAATAGACGGCACGCCCGTCACGAGCGTGTACCAGCTTAACGCTCTCCTGCACGCCATCGGGAATAATAGCGTTACCATCTCGGGGCTATTGAATAATAAAGAGGTAAACTACACGGTGCCCGTGAACGGCACCGACGGAGTTTACATCGTCGGCGTGATGGACGATGACGCCTACCCTGCGAAGCAGGCGGGCATAAAGCCCAACATGAGGCTCGTCGCCATCAACGGCACGCCCGTGTACAACACGACCGGTTTTTCTGAGTACATGAACCACACGCTGCCGGGGCAGCAGGCCACGCTCACCATGGCTGACGTGAATGGCACGATAGCTAACTTCACGGTGGTCCTCGGGCAGGGCGCAGGGGGACATGGCCAGATCGGCGTGTACTCTACGGATAACCCCATAGGCCTCAGCGTGGGCCAGTTCGCAAAGTGGTACCTCGAGGGCCTGAGGAGCATGCCATTCTCGGCGTCGGGCTGGCTTCGCATCATGATCCTCCCGGTCCTTCAGTTCAACGGGGACGACCCGGGCTTCAGCATATTCCAGGGAGAGTTCTCAAGCCTTTACCAGCCGGTTGGGTGGGCGGCCTCGTTTGGCGCGCTCGTGTACGGCTTGGCCGAGTGCCTGTTCTGGATAGGCTGGCTCAACTTCAACGTGGGCCTTTTCAACTGCCTCCCCATGATTCCGCTAGACGGGGGCCACATCTTCCGCGAGGCCACGCGGACGTTCATGGGCAGGTTCATAAAGGATACAGAGGTGGCCGAGCGCGTCTCGAAAGCCATAGTGAACGGGTTTGCCGTGACGCTGCTCGCCTCGATAATCTTCACCTTCATGGCGCCATACCTGGCGCAATGGATGCTGGGGTGAGCGGCTTCAGCCCCAGCCCGACAGCTCGAGGGTTGCGTCGTCGCATGCCGTGTGTACCTTTATGGGGACCGGGATGCCTGGCGCGCCCCAGTAAGCCGCATCCGAGCCATTGAAGCCGCCCTCATATACATTACAGCTGAACATCCCTAGCGGTACGCTAACAGTCTCTGAGCCCGATGGGGTGCCCGTTATATCGTCTGCGGACAACACGGGGTCGTCTTTTTTAAGCTGCTCAAAGGATGCGAGCCAGCTTGACTCCATGCTTGACGTGGCTTGGGAGGCGCGCATTCTCAAAATACCATCGCCAGTAAAAACTCTGATATATGACGGGTCGCTTGACATTACTGTCCTTTCAATTTTCTTCACGCTAGAGCCGGCCGCCATGCCATCTATCTCCAGCCTCACCGTTGTATGACGGTCCGGGGCCACCACGTACTCCGCCCACCTCACCCTTGAGAGGTCGAAGGGCTTTTGCGCCTGCACCTGCCCCATCATTTGCTCAGCAGGGATAATTGATATGGAAGGCGTGGCCTCTCCGCCCATCTTTTCGGGCGGCGCCTTGCCAGACGTGCAGCCTGCTGCGGCCATCGCCAGCAAGGCCATGAGGATGGCGAGGTACCTTCGGGACATATGACCATATAATATATAAAAACAATATATTAATAATATACTGATAAAAGGCATGTATTCCGAGAAATGCACTTATACCCAATAACGTTTTAATGTTGAAAGCCCGCAATATGGGGTGATGCACCGCGTCAGCTTTCGATGGAACCCGAAAAACCGCTATAGCATAGCAGCGCTCAGAGCAGTGCTAGACTTTGGGCTAGTCAGGCAGCCGGTGGACGGCATCATGCTCTACAGCTTCGCATCGCCTCAGGCACGCCAGGTATATGCAGAGGTCGACGCGGCAAATACCGACACCATTTTCATCGCCGGCGGCCCCCATCCCTCCGGCTGCCCCGAAGAAGCGCTGGAGCACTTCGATTACGTTGTGGTTGGCGAGGGGGAGGAGACGCTACCCGAACTGGTGGCCGCCATAAGCGAAGGGCGAGACGTGTCCAGCGTTAAGGGCATAGCGTTCAAAGAGCGGGGGAAGGTCGTCTTCACGGGCAGGCGAGATGAGGCTGACCTGGATAGATATCCGCCTTTCAAGCCCCCGCTCTATGGCCCCATCGAGATCACGCGGGGGTGCCCGTGGGGATGTGCATATTGCCAGACCCCAGGGCTCTTTGGCCGCCACATGAGGCACAGGAGCGTCGAGGCGATCTGTAAATATGACAAATACTATGAGGATAAGCGTTTTGTGTCCCCGAACGCCTTCGCCTACGGCTCTAATGGCATTACGCCTAACTATGAGGCCGTAGAGAAACTACTTAGATCTCTTTCAGGTAACGTCTACTTCGGGACGTTCCCCTCGGAGGTGAGGCCAGAGTTCGTCACCGCCAGGATGCTGGAGCTCGTAAATGCCTATTGCGCTAATAAGGAGCTGCATTTAGGGGGCCAATCGGGCAGCGATAGAATGCTCAGGGCCATACATAGGGGCCACTCAGCCGCTGATATCGTGATAGCGGTGGAGAGGGCGCGCGACGCGGGCCTGACGCCGGTCGTCGACTTCATCTTTGGCCTGCCTGGGGAGCGGGAGGAGGATCAGCGCCTCACCCTGGAGCTTATCAGTTCCATCGTGAAGGAAGGCGGCAAGGTCCGGGCGCACCGCTTCATGCCCCTGCCCGGGACCGAGCTGGCTAACGCCAGGCCTGAACCGCTAAGCCCCGAGGTAGATAAATTGCTGGGGAAGCTGGCCCTGGAAAAAAAGCTGACAGGCTCCTGGTCCGGCCGCCAGTAATGTAGCCTGACGCCTGCTGCTGGATGGGTGGTTTGGCATCGCGTCTTCTATTTGAGGCTGAATGGGGGCTTCGCTCCGTTCCCATTCAGCATCTAATAAAAGAGCCATCCGCCAGACCATCGTTATTATATCGCCAGCCATATTCAACAAGGCAACGCCTACGCTATGATTATCTTCCCTCCGCCGTCCTCCCTGTCCTTCCTGGGAGTGGCGGTGGCAGCGGCCAAGTTGGCCGCATGCTCCGAGGTCCCGGCATTGAACACCAGCTCATATAGAAGCTTGCCCATCTTACTATTACGGTCATACCGATAGTAGCTGGTCTTGCCCACTTTCCTGGTCTCCTGGATCACCTTATACTTTAAGAGGCCGTCCTTCATCTTGTTAAGCCTGGCCTTCGATATTTTTAAGCGGTCGGAGACGTCCGAAATCGTGAACTCGTTGCCATGGTTGAAGACGAGGTATACCAGCAATGGCGCGGACGAGTTTGCGCCAAATATCTCTACAAGCGGGGATGGTGGGACCGTCATTTTAAATGCTCCAGTTTTTAGATATACAAAGCCTATAAGGCGCAGGGCATCATAAAGGCATCGATGTCACCTGTAGAGAGCTGTCACGGGGACCCTTAGGCCCCCCTGGTACCACCATAACGAGCATGACGCCGTACCGAGGTCCCGATAAAAATACTTGGCCTTTACTGGGTGGTAGCCGCCCGTAAGCTTTAGCGTGAACAGCTTTGACTGGCCATTCGATGGGCTGGCCACCTTGCCGTCTGCCCAGAGCCATGCCTGGCCCTCGCTTCTGAGCTCCAGGGTGTACTCGCCTTCAGATGGGACGTATAGGTAGCCCGACCACAGCACGGCCCCGTTTGCCACGGGGGCGCCTGGCGGCGCAGTGCTGGAGTTAAAGGCTATGCAGCCCTCGACCTTCTCCGCCGCGAGCCTCTGGAATACGATATCGTCCGGGTTGCCTGAATTATAATCGCTTGAAGCGGCGTCGACGGCGTAGTAAAAGGCGTATATCCCTTTTTTCATTCCGCCGTCAGAGATCACCGCGACGCTCGCCTCTTCTCCTTGCCTTGCCGTCATGGAGAGCACGGCGCCCGAGATGGCTATGGCCGCGACGAGCACTATGCCTATTGATAGTACAGTGTAGAAGGCGTCGGCGACCCCTGAGTCGTCCATCAGCGCGCCACCAGCACCATCATGCCTATCTGCTGCCTGGTTTGTGTGCTTATCACCTTAACCGTGTACCTGTTGCCCGGCGTGATGCTTCCGTTCAGCGTGATGGCAGATGACTGCATGCCCGGGCTTAGTACCCCGGAATCGCTAGACACATTAGTCGTGCCAATCAAAATGTCGTCATCATTGAACACGGCGAGCGAAATCTTCGATATATCAATAGGGTCCCCGGACTCGTGGTTGATTCGCAAAGTTGGAGGGGAGCTTTCAAGCACCCCGCTCAGGCTTGCCTTCGGCGTGCCCGAAAGCGCCTGCAGCTCCCCGCCCCTCGACAGCACGAGGGAGCCTATCATGAGCGCAACTATGACGACGATGGCTATCATGAGGATACTGTACATGGCGTTCTCGACGCCCCGCTCATCATTGAAAAAATCCCAAACGCTTTTCAACATAGCACCTCTTTAGTTACATTTTTTTGCAAAAAAGTTTATTACGTTTTTATGATATATACCTTTCGTTTAAGGGTAGGGCGCATGAAGGCCAAAGCAGACTTTAATAAGTAATATGGCAAATGAACGCCAAGAAAGTATAAGGCAAAGAGAGGAGACGGTAAGAACACGAACGATAACATTCGAGATACGCTCACATAACCATAATAACAATAATGAAAATTAGGCAAATTGCGTAGCAAATATATTGGCAATGAAGCTACTGGAAAGATGAAGATGGAAATGCTGCCTGAATATACTGAAAGTATCCTAAGTAGTCTGATGGCCAAGGATAAGAAAAAGGAAGCCGTGCTTCGGAAATATTACATGGAGATGCGGGATGCAATGCGGGAAATGTATCGTGTCCTTATCCCTGGCCATTATGCCATTCTTGTCGTTGGGACGTCAATTATGCGCGGCGTAGATGTCAAGACACCGCAGTGCTTGGGCGATATTGCCCGGACGCTAGGTTTCCAATTAGAGACAATACAATCCCGAGAGCTCGACAGGGACAGACGTATGATGCCTTTTGGAAATGGGAATACACATATAGAGCAACGCATGGTAACCGAAGAGGTTATCATATTAAAAAAGCCCTGAATAACTATATGGGGCTCATCTATGGTCATGAGAACGATAGAAGGGAAAGCCTGTGCCAAAAAATCCAGGTAAATTATTTTCAGAAGACAGAATCTATCCAGACGACGTCCATGGTGTCTAAGTCCACGATGGCGGCCTGGCCTTCCGCCGCGTGCCCGGGGTTGATGACCCAGGCCCCGTCCTTGACCTTACCCCTCGCCCCGTGGATGTGCCCGCATATTATTATGTCGGCCTTGTCGAGAGCGCTGCGCAGCGAGGAGCTGCCCATGGCGCCTTTGGGCGTCATGTCGAGCGTGCTCAAGGGCGGGGCATGGGATACTAAAACGGTTCTGGCGGCCGGCGTGTGGCTGAACAACACATCAAGCCTGTACGCTATTTCTTCCTCCGAAAGCTCGTATGGAGTGTTATTGCCCGTCGGGTTCGAGCCGCCGAGGCCCATGAACTCGGTATCGTTATAAATTTTAGGGGTCTCCTCAAGGTTCACGGCGTACTGGCCAATCGCCTGTCTCACCTCCGGCGGGTCCCAGTTGCCAGGCACGCACAAAACGTGCCTGCAGAAATGCTTTAGAATGCTTATGGTCCTCACCGCGTTCTCGGGCGGCCCGCCGTGCGTCAGGTCGCCCGCCACTACGACGAGGTCTACCCGGTCGCTCTTCTTTATTATGCCGTCCAGCCTGAAGAATTTGCCATGCAGGTCCGCGAGGGCAAGAACTTTCATAATAGTCTATTTCCTCTCTCGCTTAAATAAAGGTTGGCCCGCGACAATTTTTTAACGGCAACGGTATTTAACTATGCGTTGCGTCTTTTTTTATAATGGAAGAGACGTGGATGATGTTCTCGTTGACCGAGGCGGGGCTGTATGCGATGGACCTTGCCGCTCACGCCAGGGATGCCGGGCTGAGGACGAAGGAGACCTGCTTCGGGGCGCTGGTGGAGGGTGAGCAGGGTAAAGTAAGGCGATTCATCGATGGCCTCAGGCGGCGCTACCCGGTATATGCGAAACGCAGGGGCTTCTCCATCGAGGATACCGAGATATGCGCCAGGACTTTTCGCCTGGAAACGTGTGAAGGATTTCCTCCGTGGCTGCCCAGGTATGTGGGCCAGATGCGTAGGTACACGTCTTAGCATAGGCTTTTAAGCGTTGTATTGAGTATGATCACGTTAGCTTCTATTTTGCCTTTGGTTTCCAGTAACGTGACACCAAATCTTTATATAGGGGCTATGTCAAAGTCTTATGAAAACAATGCCCGTGAGAGGGGAGGGACGGCTGCCGCCTTTTAGGTGAGGAAAGTCCCCCCACCACCTGGACACGCAAATGCCCGTAAGGGCATACGGCGAGAGCCGTGGCAATGGCACAGAAACGATACGGAGCCGGGTTAATGCTATGATTCGGATACGATGAGGCCGCCCGTGCGCCGATGAAACGGTGAATCCTTGCGGGTGCAAGCTGGAGCGGGCCGCTGAAGGGAGTCCAGCCCTTGGCCCCGGTAGAAGCGCTTAGATGAATGCCGTCGGCCTTCGGGCCATGAACATAAGGGGGCTTACTATCCCGACTCACGGGTTAATATTTTTCGTCCCCACAAGGGCTAAGCCGCTTTTATATATCGCTGAAATAAATATATACTGTGTAATTGCATAGTGTTAATGAGCTGCATGCACAAATATCGTCTGGGGCTGGAAGAGCTCGACGCGGCCATCGATGGAGTTAGCGGTGGCATAGGCATACTGGTCGAGGGGCCGTCGATAAGCGGCAAGGAAGCGATCGTATATTCGCTGATAAGGCAGGGCCTGGACGATGGCGAAGGAGTGGTCCTCATACCGACCATGGAGACGGGCGAGAACGTGCTCGCCTCATATGGGAATACGAAAAATTTGAGGGTCGTCGACTGCATGTCCCGGCCGCTGGGGCTGGATAGGCTTGACTCGGCCAACGTTAAGTACGTCAACGGCCCCGGGGACGTCACCGGCATGGGGGTGTGGACTGGCAGGCTGCTGGCCGAGTTCAGCGGCAGGCCGGTGAGGCTATGCATCGACTCCCTCTCGACGCTACTCATGTACTCCTCGCTACAGCTGATATTCCGCTTCCTGCACATGCTGAACGGCAAAGTTTTTGCCGCTGGCGGGCTCTCGGTGGGCGTGGTCGATGAGGGCATGCACGACCAGAAGACGATGGCCTCGCTAAGGCAGCTCTACAGGGCAGCCCTGGAGTTAAAGGAGGGCGAGGACGCCTGCTACGTGAGGGCGGTCCGCCTCACGCCCCTGCCGACGCCCTGGTTCAGGTTCGGGGAGGTGATCGAATGATAAACAGGAATGTGAAGAAGACGGGCATACCTACGCTCGACGATTGCCTCATGGGGGGCATACCGATAGGGAAGACGGTGCTCTTTTACGGCAGGCCCCTGGCTGAGAGCGACGTGTTCGTCATGCAGATGGTCTACACCAACCTGGCCGATGATGAGACCTGCTACTATGTCACGAGCGGCTACAGCCCGGACGTTGCAAGGGCGGCCTTCAAGGAGTACGGCTGGGACACGTCGAAATATTCTAAGCGTTTTGAGGTCGTCGACGCCTACTCGCCGCTCGTGGGCGCCTCCTCAAGCGAGCGCTTCTCGGTAAAGGACCCGGAGAGCATAGAGTCCTACGATGAGGCCATCTCCTCGATAATTGACATGCTCTCGCCCGGCGACATGCTCACGTTTTCCTCCCTATCCGCCTTATTCGACCAGTGCTCCTGCGGCGGCGAGGCGGTGCTGAGGCATGCGCGCAAGTGGAACAAGATGGCCGTCCTCAGAGGAGGCATCGTGGTCTACAACTTCGTGGACCGCGGGTATGACCCGATGCTGGTGGAGCACGTCAAGAATGGGCTGTGCAACGCCACCGTACAGGTGGGCGGGCTGGGGGAGGACATGATATATGGGCATTACTTTAAGCCCTACTCCTGCGACTGGGCCCGCCTTCCGGAGCGGCCCACGCTCTTCAAGATAACCAGGCCAGGCGGGATTACCGTCCACATCCCCAAGATCCTCGTCACCGGTCCCCAGGGGTCTGGCAAGTCCACCTTCGTGAGGACCGCCGCAGCCCTCTCGGCGGGCAAGTACGTGTCTGTGGACAGGATGGGTACCACCATTGCGGGCGACCACGCGCAGGTCACGATAAAAGGTTTCTCGATGGACCTGTTCGGCACTCCTGGCCAGAAGCCCTTCATCCCGACGCTTAAAGCGTTTGCCGTCGACGCCATGGGAATAGTGGTCATTGTCGACTCGGCGGACCCGGACTTCGACACCGCGGCGGAGATACTTAGTACTGTCAGGCAGGAGAGAGTGCCCTACATCGTGGTGGCCAACAAGCAGGATGCGGCGGGCGCCGGGGATGCAGACTATATAAGGGGCGAGCTGGATGTGCCCGGAGACGTCCCTGTTATGGGGATCTGCGCCAGTAACGGCCATGAGGTGCAGAGGACGCTCGAGACGCTCATAGGCATGATGGTCGAATGCCCGAGCTCCAGCCCGAATGAGAAGTTCGACGTGGTTATAAGCGACCTTAAGAGGGTGCAGGGTGTCAGGGCCGCGGCCATCGTGTCGAGGGGCGGCATCCTCAAGTCGGCGGACGTCCCCGGGGGCGTACAAGGCGAGAAGCTCGCCTTCGCCGCTTCCACCATCCTGAACACCGCAGAGGCCGCCGCTGAAAACCTGGGGGAGGGCAAGCTGGGCAGGCTCGTGGTGGATATCGACGAGCGCAGGCTCCTTGTCAGGGGCGCGGACGAGAGGAACCTCCTCGTCGTGCTCGCGGATCAAGGAGGAAACATTGGGCCAGTCATCGCGGAGGCCGAGGAGGCCGTTAAAAGGATAAAAGACCTACAAAAAAATAGTTAAAAACGTTTTTAGACGATGGGGATCTCGCTGACCTCTGCCTTTTCAATCTTCGGCAGGGTGACCTCCAGCACGCCGTTGTTGAGGGTGGCCTTGGCCTTGCTCTTATCCACGGCCGCGGGCAGCCTGATGGAGCGGTAGAACCTGTTATAGCTACGCTCGTGTCTAAGGTAGCCCTTTTCCTTCTCCTCCCTCTCCATCTTTCTCTCGGCGCTGATCTCCAGCACGTCTCCCCTGACGCTTATCTTTATGTCCTTTTTATCGACGCCCGGCAAGTCCGCGGTGACTATAACGTCATTGCCCTTTTCCATGACGTCAACGTAGGGCATCTGGGTCATCTCGGGGCTTACCGGTAGCGAGGGCCCGATCGTCTCGGGCAGCTCCTCGAATAGCCTGCTCATCCGTTCCTGCATTCTCCTTAATTCTTCGAATGGGTCCCATATATACCTGGCCATTATCAGACACCTCCAATCGTTTGCTAACATATTGTTAGTTTTTCTTGTATATAAATTTTATCATTATGATCTATCCGTGATAGCCCCTTAATACTTTATGCCGGTCCTGCCGATTAAAATGCCCTTATTCCACGTTATTTGCGCCAGGCATGGCTTTATCGCTTAAAGCGTCTCCAGCCGGTCTTGGCGAGCCTCATGCGCCCTTCAGGGCTCTCCTCTATCCACTTCACGATGCCCTCGAAGGTCCCCTTCGAGTCGTGCGTAGTCTTGGGGTCCACGTAACCAGGATATCCCAGCTTCCTGACGTATTCGGCAAACCTCTTCTCCAGCTCTTCCTGAAGGAGGCCGGCTATTTCGGCTACCCTAACGTCGTACCCCGCCTTCCGGAGCGCTTCCTTGGAGCCGACGTTCACGTATCCAGTGCATATCTCGACCAGCGTGTCTTCCGGCCGGGCGCCGAGGCGCTCGAGCAGGCCGAGGGTGGCCGTCGCCGCTTGCTTTAAATACTCTTTCCGCTTGAACCGCTCCCCCTGGAAGCACTCCACGGGCACCACTGCTGTTTCCACCCGCACGCCGTCCGTGGCGCCTATCATGACGCCGCCCAGAGGAAACCCCCAGCCCGCGTCGTCCACCCATATGGTACGGGCCTTCTTCACGGGAGCTTGGCCCTCCAGCATGTCCATGAGCGTCTTAAGGTCAACTGTGACCAGCTTAAGCCGCCCCCTGCTATCCCGGTATATCTTTGCATTCCACTTCTCGGATGCCCTGACACCGTCACCGCGGACGCTTAAAACTACATAGGGGTTATTATCTTTAACCATCGGCAGCCCTAGCTTACGTATGCGCTCCAGGCACTTCTCATCAATCGTCACGACATTCATAAAACTCACCATCGGAGTACGTCGGCCATATGGCGTTTATTTTACGGGGCGAGGGATTAACTGGCCGCCACTTATAAACCACCAATTTCTAGAATATGCGAATAAGTATATCTGTACAACGTTATAATAACATAGTTAGTAAAAACCTTCCTGTAAAATATCCCACACCACAAAAAGGGATGGTTAAATGGCCTATTATACGAGAGATAGCACAAGCAACCCATCCACGCCATACGGGGGCAGGGCACGAGATGGCAGCATATATGTTATAAAGTCAGACGGTAGGGTAGAGCTATACGACCCCAACAAGGTAGTCGTTAGCCTCATACGTTCAGGCGTGCCATACAAGACGGCGGCAGAGATCGCGGACGAGCTACAGTACAAGGTATACGACGGCATGTCAACCAGGACGCTGCGCACCATATTGATAAACCTGGTCGACCAGCGCAGCCCCGAGGCAGCGCTCAGGTACAAGCAGGCCCACGAGATGTTCGTGAGGACGTCGAGGGGCACTCTCGAGCGCTTCGACCCGAAATTAATAGAGGATTCTCTAGTAAAGGAGGCGGGCCTGACCCAGGAAGTGGCGGCCCACATCTCCAGGGAGGTCGAGGCAAAGCTGCGCAAGCTCAAGGTCGGCTACCTCACCGCTCCGCTCATACGCGAGGTCGTCACGGTCCAGCTTTTGGAGGAGGGCCTGGAAGAGGCGCGCTCCCAGTATACCAGGCTGGGCATGCCCGTCTACGACGTGACCCACCTAATAGAGCATGGCAGCAAGGAGAACGCTAACCTGCACCACAACCCCGAGACCATCCACAAGTTCGCGGGCGATCAGATCCTCAGGGAGTACCTGCTGGTGAAGGTCCTCCCAAGGCACATCACGGACGCCCACCTTAGAGGAGACATCCACCTGCACGACTCCGATTATTATGCTGTAAGGCCGAACTGCCTGCAGCACGACCTGTCGTGGTTCTTCGCGAACGGCCTCAGGGTCGACGGCACGGGCAACCACACCTCGGTGGCGGCGCCGCCAAAGCACGCCATGGTGGCCGCGCTCCACGCCGCCAAGATACTCGCCAGCAGCCAGACCAACATGGCCGGCGGCCAATCGCTGGACAATTTCAACGTGTTCATGGCCCCCTTCTTCGTGGGCAAGTCCTACGATGAGGTCAAGCAGGTCGCCCAGGCGTTCGTCTACGAGATGAACATGCAGTACGTGGCCAGGGGCGGCCAGGTGGTCTTCTCAAACATCAACCTGGAGCTGACCGTGCCGCCGTTCTTGAGGGACGAGCCGGCGATAGGGCCGAAGGGCAAGGTTGTAGGAAAGTACGGGGACTTCGAGGACGAGATGCATCTCTTCACCCACGCCCTGCTGGACGTGTTCCTGGAAGGGGACGCCAGGGGCAAGCCGCACCTTTTCCCCAACACAATCGTCAAGGTCAGGGACAGCGCCTTTAAGGACCCCGAGCAGCGCGAACTGTTATTAAAGGTGCACCAGCTGTTCTCTAAGTATGGCACCCCTTATATACTGAACCTCCTGCCGAAGTGGCAGCACCAGGCGGTCAACAGCATGGGATGCAGGACTCGGTTGAGCGGAGACTGGGCGGATAGGCAGGGCTACCCGAACCCCAGGTATAGCACCATGAGGACGGGCAACATCCACTATAACACCATTAATTTACCAAGAATTGCAATCGAGGCGAATGGGGACGACAACAAGGCCTTTGAGATACTGGACCAGAGGCTCGGCCTGATAAGGGAGTCCCTCGAGATAAAGCACGACCTCATCGAGAGGAGGCTGTATAAGAATAAGCTCCTCCCGTTCCTGACCCAGAAGGGCGCGAGCGGCGACGAGTATTACCAGTTCAGGGATTTGACGCATACGGTTGGGTTTGTCGGCCTGAACGAGTTCACCAGGATTCACGTCGGAAGCGCCCTCCACGAGTCAAGGGACGCATACGACTTCGGCATGGACTTGATAAGATACATGCGGGACTGGGCCGAGTTCCTGACCGAGACGACGGGCTGGCGCTGGACGCTCACCCAGTCGCCTGCAGAGTCGACGGCGGGGAGGTTTGCCAAGCTGGACCTCCGCGAGTTCGGGGACCGCGCCCTCGTGAACGGCGCCGCACCTAATTCGGTCTATTACACGAACAGCTCTCACCTTCAGGTGGACGCGGACGTGCCCCTGTTTGAAAGGGCGAGGCTTGAGGGAGAGTTCCACCCTATTTGTAATGGCGGCCACATTACTCACCTATTCCTTGGCGAGGGGACGCCTAACCCGGAGGGCCTGATGAGCCTCACCGAGAAGCTTTGCCGCCACACCAACATGGGCCTGTTTGACTACACGAGGGATTTGACGACCTGTAAGAACTGCGCCACCGTGTCCGGCGGCTTGCAAAAAACGTGCCCGAACTGCGGCGCCAGCGGGGCGGACCTGGAGTACTATTCGAGGATCACGGGGTACTGCCAGCGCATCGGGAGCGGCGACTCATGTACGGGCGGCTGGAACGACTCCAAGGTGGCGGAGCTGAGAGACAGGAGAAGGTACTGTATCTAATATGAGGCTCAACCTTGGGGACATCGTCCCCATCTCGACGCTCGACTGGCCGGGAAAGGTCGTCCTGGTAGTGTTCACGCGCGGGTGCCCGCTCAGGTGCCCTTACTGCTCTAATGGGCGGTTCATAGAGGCTCCGGAGGATGGCGAGGGCACGGATGTCGAGCAGGTCCGGGCGAGGATACTCGATGCGGCGGACTTCATCGACGGGGTAGTGTTCTCCGGCGGCGAGCCCTTCATGCAGCCCATGGCGCTTAAGGAGCTTGCGTCTTACGCAAAAGGCATCGGCCTCCTCGTCGGCGTCCACACTAACGGGGCGTATCCCGACCGCATTGGCAGCATGGCCGACGATGGCCTCCTGGACTCGGTATTCCTGGACGTCAAGGCGCCGCTCGAGTACGAGCTGTACAGGGCGGCGTGCGGTGCCGATCTGACCACGTTCGAGGCCATCAAGCGCTCGGTGGCGCTGTGCTGCGGCCTCCGCAAGGGCCAGAAAATACGGTACCTGGAGGCCCGCACCACCGTGTTCAGGGGCATCGGCGATAAGCCGTCGGACATCGAGAAAATCGCCAGGGCTATAGAGTTTGCGGACGCCTACGTCGTCCAGCAGGGAAGGCCGGAGGTGGCGATGGACGAGAAAATAAAGGCCCTTGACGCTGTGCCCAGGAATGAGCTTTTAAGCCTTGCAGCGGCCGCGCGGAAGGCCTCAAAAGGCATAGGGTCAATAAAGGTGAGGACGCACATCTTCGGCGACGAGGTAGTGGAATGATCACTCCCTCGGGTTTGCCTTAGCCGTGGGAGTGAGCTGTACGTGTGTCTTCATTGCGCCGCTCTTCTTTAGCCTTCTCACCGCCTCGTCGTGCATGGCCTTCCATACCGCCTTCTCGATGGTGTCGCGCCTGTATACCGCGTCGTAGCCCAGGCAGGCGAAAAGCACGACCGAGGCGATGGCCGCCAGGAAGACGAGCGCGATTGCTATGGCCAGGTAAGGCATCCGGGCCAGCACGCCGAGGTGAAACATGTACGCCTCTGCTACGATGATGAGCAGCATCGGCGCCACAAGCCCTGCGTACGAGAGCCAGACCCTTAAAGGCCTCTTCACGGCCATCCTCGACTTGAAGCCCGTTATCTGCTCCATGAGCACGAGCGACTCTTTGGTGGTGCAGGTTGCGGTGACGAAGGCCGCGGCGTCATTGTACTGGCTCTTCGTGAGGGCGGTGCTGGACAGCTTCATGGCCAGGCCTCCTAGCAATGGCACGTTCCTCAGCCTGCCCTCCTCCGCCCTCTCCTCGACCTCCTTCCGGATAGCGTACACCTTCAGGATGGTCGAGAGGATGAGCTCCTTCCTGTTTACCTGTCCTGCCGGTACTATTGACTCCTTTTTTATCATGTTTGACTCCGCTTACATCTATCTAACTTCTCATATGGCAAAAATTTTGCCATGAATAAGTATTAATATGAACTGGCGTGTTAAGGACTCGTTGATGTGAGGTCAAAATCGTGAAGGTCATCGCATTCGTGGGCATGCCCGGGGCCGGCAAGACCGAGGCCTCTAACGTGGCAAGGGAACTGGGCATGCCAGTGGTGGTCATGGGAGACGTCCTGAGGGAGGAGGTCAGCAAGCGCGGCCTCGCCCCTACGGATGAGAACATTGGCGGCGTTGCAGGCCAGCTCAGGAAGGAGGAGGGGATGGATGCCATCGCAAAGCGGTGCATCCCCAGGATCAAGGCTTACGAGGGCAGGTCTAACGTCGTGGTGGTGGACGGCATAAGGGGCATAGCAGAGGTGGAGGCCTTCAAGGGCGTATTTGGCGATGACTTCGTCCTGGTTAAGATAGACGCCCCGTTCGAGGTGAGGCTGGAGAGGCTCTCCAGGCGGGGGCGCTCAGACGACGCCGGAGGCGCGGACTGGCTGAGGCAGAGGGACGAGAGGGAGCTTTCCTGGGGCATGGGCAAGGCGATGGAGGCCGCAGACAAGTCCGTCACCAACCTGGAGCCGATAGAGCGGTTCAAGAAGGAGGTCAGGTCTATACTTATAAGGGAGAGCATCACGACCACGGTCTCCGCCCTCGTCTTTCCCACCGAGCCCGAGGAAAAGGTCGTGCGCGCCATAAGGAACGTCTTCCCCGATGCCAGGCTTCGCATGGTCAGGCAGAAGGGCTACGTGGACCGGCTCGAGGGAACGGCGGGGCTTGACCACATGCACGGCCTCCTCAGAAAGCAAAAGATACTGGACACGGCCAGGAGCGCTATGCTCAGCGGCCTGAAGGGCCGGGAGATATCCTTCGAGCTAAACAAGCAGGCGGCGTACATGGGCTGCCTGAACTTTTTGGACCACGAGGTGGCGCTGGGAGGCATCTACGTCACCATAGAGTACGAGGAGCCACGGCTCATAATAGATTGGTTAGCCCCCGAGACCAGGGAGGGCAGGCCCGTGGAGGAGATCGAGCTTTGAAGCTGGGCTTCTCCGCCTATAAGCTCGTCACCCATCCCATAGATTGGGCCTACGGCCTCGAAGACATGGGCTTCGACGGGTGGGAGATAGTGAGCGAGGGCCGGCAGAGGCTAACCAGGGAGTCGCTGCCCGCCCTCATGGATATCATCAATAGCATGGACATCGAGATTACCGTGCACGGGCCGTTCTCGGACCTGAACCCCGCCTCGGTCATCGATGCGATATGGGAGGAGACTGTCAGGCAGATAAAGCAGTGCGTGGAGCTATCGGCGGACTTCTCGAGGGTGGTCGTGGTGCACCCCGGCATACTATCGCCCCTCGGCAGCCAGATGCCGGACATGGCGTGGGGGAGGAACGTCGAGGCGCTCAAAGAGCTGTGCGGGCATGCCAGGGAATACGGCGTGACCCTGTGCCTGGAGAACATGCCGAACACTGAGAGGCTGCTGGGCCGGACGCCTCACGAGGTCTTCGGCATGGTCGAGTCTATAGAGGGCCTTGGCATGGCCTTCGACGTGGGCCATGCCAACACGATGAGAAATATAGACGCCTTCCTGAAGGAGAAGGAGAGGTTCACGCACGTCCACATACATGACAACAATGGCAAAAGTGATGAGCACCTGGAGCTGGGCAAGGGCAGCATCAACTGGGACCGCGTGCTCTCTGATTTGAGGGATTTTAAGGGCATGATGGTCATCGAGGCCCGCAGCCTGGAAGAAGGGATGAGAAGCCTTGAGTACGCAAGAAAACGTGAAAACATTTAAGGCGGAGCGCTCTTTTGACGGCTTCCGGGTCTCAATACTCGCGCTTGGCCACCTGGTCAACGATAGCTATTCTAACCTGATCCCCCCGCTGCTGCCGCTGCTAAAGGAGGCCTATGGCCTGTCGTATGCCGCTTCCGGCATGCTGACCACCGCCTATACTATCACCTCGAGCATCGTGCAGCCCATATTCGGCTACTATGCGGATAAGCATGGCCGCAGGTGGCTGGTGGCGCTGAGCACCGCCTGGATAGCCTTCTTCATGTCGCTCATAGGCGCAATCTCGTGGCTGGGCCTCGACCGCTCCGGCTCGTACGCCGCCCTCCTGGCCCTCATCGCCCTCGCCGGCTTCGGCTCCGCCTCGTATCATCCCCAGGCTTCCATGATGGTGCCCCGGATAAGCGGCGAGCACAAGGGCTTCGGGGTGTCTCTCTTCTCGGCCGGCGGCAACCTTGGATACGCCATCATGCCGCTGCTGGTCGTGCCTGTGACCGCCATATGGGGGCTTCCCGGCACGCTGGCCTTCCTCCTGCCCGGCCTCGTCATGACCCTTCTGCTATACAGGTATGCGCCTGAGGCGCCTTCGGTCGGCGCGCACTTGAGGCTGGAGGACCTGGCCAGGGATATAACGTCTGTCATCAAGCCTCTCATGGCGGTCACCGGCGTCGTGTGCATGCGCGCGTGGCTCTTCTTCGGCCTCATCACCTTCCTGCCGCTTTACCTCGCCTCAAGGGGCGAGTCTCCAGCCGTTGCCAGCGTCCACCTGTTCATCCTCTTGTTTTTCGGCGCCATAGGCGGCCTCATCGGGGGCCACGCCTCAGACATGTACGGCCGCAAGCTCGTCATAGTGTCCTCGCTTGCCATCACGGCCCCCCTGCTTTACCTGGCCTTCTCCACGAGTGGCATTATAGAGTGGGCGCTTACGGCGGTTGCTGGCATGGCTCTTCTCGCCTCTTTTTCCCCTGCAGTTCTCATCGCTCAGGGCCTTATTCCCAGGAACCAGGGCATGGCGTCTGGCATCATCCTTGGCCTGGCCATTGGCATCGGTGGCCTGGGCGTGTCTCTTACCGGCGCCTTTGCCGACTCTTTTGGCATTACGGTTGCTCTGTACTCTCTTGCTATATTGCCTGTCGTCGCCACCCTTATGGCTTTCTTGTTGCCGGGCAGCATTCGTTCATAAAAACGATGGTCGGGTAGATGGCTCTTTTATTTGAGGCTAGAGAGGGGCTTCACTTTTAGTTCGAGCGCTACGCGCGGTTTACTAGGGCGCTACGCGCGTAGCGCACCTCCCTAGGCCCCAGTCTCAGAAAAAGGTATTCAACAATGTAGATGCCACCTAATATCATGCCCGAAATCGAGGATTTACTGCCCCTGTTTTCGAAGTCGGTGCTAGAGCGCAGCGCAGGCCTCACGCTACCCTATAAAGCAAAAGTGGACCCGGAGTGCAGCTTTTGTCGGAAAAACAGGCAGGTATACCTCGCTGAAGATGAGTATGAGCACCCTGAGCCTACCTTCATAAAGAGGCTGCCGGTCAGCGTGGCGGCGCTAAGCTACGAGCAGGACTATCCAGGGAGGACGGCGATCATATTAAGAGACCACGAGACCAGCATGAGCTATCTACTAGAGCACAAGCTTTTATTGTTCATCGCCTTCATGGAGGACGTGTCCGCGGTGGCCGAAGCCATATATAAGGCATGCAAGCCCGTGAAGGTCAACTACGCGGTCTTCATGAACATGCACGACCATTTCCACATGCACCTCATCCCTCGCTACGGCTGGGAGGGGGAAAATTTACGGAAGCCTCCCCTTTTTAGAGGAGTGGATAAGCTCGACCCGGATTTCGACTACAGGTCACTGGCGCTCAAGATAAGGCACAATATACCTGGTAATAGCTCGCAGTTCAGCGAATACATGGAAAGGATGATAGACGCAGGGCTGCCGGAAAAATAGGGGGTGACGCCTACTCAGCCATAAGCCTGACGTATATATCCTCAAGGGCGGACTCCCTCATGGAAAGGTCCACCAATGCCCAATCATTCTCAGAGATATCCCTCAAAATGGCGGCAACCTCGCCCAGATCGGCAGTCCTTAAGATGTAATGCCCATCCTCCTTCTCGTAGTCGAGCCTCTGGCCACTCATGAACTTCACCTCGTACTCCCTCTTCCCGAGGCTCTTACGTATATTCGCCATGCTATCGCACACGAGAAGCTTGCCATTCTTAAGGATGGCCACACGGTCACAGACGTACTCGACGTGGAAAAGGTTATGGGCGCTCAACACTATGGTCTTTCCCTCCGCCCTGAGCCTTCTCAGGTAATCTACGATGAAAAACGACGTCAGCGGGTCCAGCCCCGAGCTTGGCTCGTCCAAAACCAATATATCAGGATCATGCAGAAGCGCCCTGGCAATCGACACTTTCCGTTTCATGCCCTTGGATAGCTCGCCCGTAAGCTTATTCCTCTCCGGGAGCTTCAGCGACCCAAGCAACAGGCCAATCCTCTCATCAGCCTTCTTCGAGGGCATGCCATAAAGCTCCGAGAAAAACCGCAGGTACTCGCTCACCGTCATGTTCTCGTAGAGCGGGCTATCCTCGGGGAGGTATCCTAAAAACCGCTTAACATGTAAGGCATCCTTTGCCATGTCTCTTCCCATGACCTCAACGCTGCCAGAGGTCGGGCTGACGAGGCCGACCATCATCTTCAGGGTGGTGCTCTTGCCCGCCCCATTATGGCCGATAATCCCGAGGATTTCCCCCTTATCTACATCCAGGTCCAGATCCTTGACGGCCGCAAAATCTTTATATAACTTGGTCACGCCTCTCAGTTTAATCATCAGCCCTCCATAGGCTGGCTGGGTAAAATAGCTTTTCGTGGCGGCCATGAGAAAAGTCTTAACTGTGGCGAAGAGGGAACTAAAAAGATTTAGGGCGAGGTTCAGCGGAGGCTCCAGGGCGGTCATACTGGGGCTGATAGCAGTCTCTTTGCTCGCATCATATTTTGTGGCTCAGCAAGGGCCGATGATGGGAAAGGGCATCTACACGGTTGGAGTGTCGCCAGATGGCCCTCTCATAGAAGATTCCAGGTTCCACGTCGTCACCATGGATAAAGATGCGGGACTAAAAATGCTCGGCAACGGCTCCATCGACCTCTACGTGGATGGCGAGGCCGCCCATGCCAGGAATGATGAGCGGTCGCAGTACGCGGAGGGCGCCCTGAAGAAGTACCTGGAGAAGGCCGAGACCACGCGCCTCATAGAGCAATACGACATCAACCAATCCTTCCCCCTGCGCATCCAGGCCAGCTTTATATCGGCACAGCCCACGCCATCCGTGCCCGCATCCACGGCCACCGCCACTACCACTACCGCGCCCCCTCCCTCCGCATCCACTGACACGGGGGCTGCTGTACAGGAACAGATAAAGGAGGTGCAGAGTGGAAGCAGCAAGTTCAAGGCCGAATTCGTATCCGAAAACGAGGTCATAATCCCCTCATTGATGAAGCCCCCGGTTCCACTCTCCCAGGTCATCCTCGCCTTCATCTACGTGGTGCCCATCCTATTCCTTGGCATCTTCTTCAACAGCAGCTTCATGGAGGAGAAGACCAACCGTAAGCTTAACGTATTAATGTCTACGCCGGTGACCCCCTTCGACATCATAGCGGGCAAGATGCTCCCCTACATAGCGTTCTCGCTGGGCATGGTCGCCGTGATCACGCTCGCCCTCGGCGGCGACGTGGCCGTTGCATTAGCCGTATTCCTCCCCATCATACTCTTCATTTTCGCAGTTTACCTGCTGGTCGCCATGGCATACCGTACGTTCAAGGACCAGACGTTCTTTTCCATGGCCGCCATCGCGTTCGTCACTGGGTACCTCGTGCTGCCAGCCCTGTTTACGGGCATAAACAACGTGTGCTACGTCTCGCCGCTCACCCTTGCCGTGCAGATGTACCGGGGCGAGGGCTTCGGGCCTGTGGAGTACGTCCTCTCTACCGGGCCAATGTACCTCGTGTTCGTGCTCTCGGTCTTCCTTGGCGTCCGGATATTCAACGAGGAATACTTGATGAGCTTCGGGCCGCTGTACAGGAGGGCGGCGGATGCCATCTACCTCGCCATAGACAAGAGCCATATGTTCATCTCCATTGCCCTGTTGAGCGCCTTCCTGATACCAGTAGTCTTCATGGCTCAGATGATCGTCGCCATCCTCTCGCTTATGGTGCCCATTAGCCTGCCTCCCATCGTGTTTTTAGCCATGTTGCTGGCTTTATGCGTCATCATGGAGGAGGTGGCCAAGTCGGCGGGCATTGCGGCGCTCCTGGAAAATAAAAAGGTCGCATCCGTGAGGGCTGTGCTGGCGCTGGCAGCGGCCTCTGCGCTCGGCTTCTTCCTGGGCGAGAAGCTACTGCTCTACCTATCCCTGAGCGTGGTCTCAAACGTCATGCTCCTCGAGGCGCTGGGGAGCGCCAACCTTTTGATAATACCCCTTGCCGCACATTTTATCTTCACATCCATCGTGTGCCTGCTGACGCAAAAGCTGGGCGCTAAGTACTATGCGCTCGCAATAGCCGCGGGGTCTATCGTGCACTTCCTCTACAATTTCGCCATACTTTCGCATGAAATGGGGGCGATATGATGGGCGGAATCTACGCCATCATAAGAAAGGAGATCGCCTCGGTCATGAAGGAGAAGACGATGGCGCTGGCCATCCTCATCCAGCTTTTGATAGCGGCGTTCTCCTCGGTCATCCTGGTTGGCCTGGTGTCATTCTACGACCCGGCGTCCATCGGCCAGAACACTAACATGCACTTTTACGTTGGGGTGGCCGGCGACCATGATGGGGCTTTAGCATCCTGCCTTAGGGGGGCCGGCT
Source organism: Methanocella conradii HZ254 (assembly GCF_000251105.1). Classification (GTDB taxonomy): domain Archaea; phylum Halobacteriota; class Methanocellia; order Methanocellales; family Methanocellaceae; genus Methanocella; species Methanocella conradii. The sequence goes on from NC_017034.1 coordinate 791,949, forward strand.
TTACCGTCACGCCGTTCACTTCTGTAGATGATGCGCTGGAAAGCATGAGGTCAGGGTCGCTCGACGCCGTGATGGCGATTCCCGAAGGTGAGAGCACCGTCGTGGACGTGCGGCTCTACCTTCCCCCTTCGGACTCTAAGTCCACGGTCATCACGATGGCCATGCAAGGGCCCCTGAAAAAGTACGAGAATTACCTGAGGGAGAAGAACGGCGTACACGTAAGGTATACGCATATGGGCGGCAAGGATAGCACCACCTACGAGTTCCTGTACTCCTTCATCATCCCCCTGCTCATGTTCTTCCCCGCCTTCATAGCGGGGAGCATGATAATAGACTCCATCTCGGAGGAGATCGAGAATAAGACGCTGGACACGCTCTTGTCTACGCCGGTATCGTTAAACGAGGTGCTCTTTGGCAAGGCAGCGGCCGCTGTGCTCCTGGCCGTGATACAGTGCATCATGTGGCTGCTCCTGCTCTCCATGAACCGCCTCTACGTCAAGAATGCCGTCCTGGTCCTGTTTTTGGCCTTCATCATCTCGGCTTTTGTCACCTTTGGCTCCGCGTTAATATCCATGTATTTTAAGGACAGGGAGAGGTCTCAGTTTACCTACTCGATATTGCTTATGACCGCGGCGGGTGGGGGTTTAGCCGTCAACCCTTCCCCGATAAACCTGCTAACCCGTCTGGCCATGGGGGACCCACACGCGGGCATCCTTGACGTATCCTTATACCTGTTGCCCCTGGTGGTGCTCGTCTTAGCCTTCTACCTCGCTTCGAAAAGGCTGCTCGCCTACAGGGCGTGACCATTATTTACCTATGAACTCGCCGAGCGTGGTAGCCTTCTCCTCACGCCTATCGAGCTTCAGGCGCATGCCATCCTCGGCGGCGATGGTGCGCACGCCCGTCAGCTTCTCGACCCGGCTGGCCATGTCCTTTGGGCCGGCCTTGACTACCTGCATGCCGAAATGGCTCAGTATCGCAAGACGAGGCCTCGCTACTTTGAGGATGCTCTCCACATCCTGGGGGATGAGGTGCTGGAACCGCTCGTCATGTGTGACCCTGACCATGTTTAGTATGAGCCCTTCACAGCCCTTCATGGCCTCGCCAATGCCCTCGAAATACTTCGTGTCGGCCACATACCCGAGGGTCCTCCCTTCGAAATGGAACTTTATGCCGTAGCACTCCACGTTAGAGTGCATGAGCCGCAGGGCGCACTCTATCGTAACCCCATCCAGGCCATGCTTGAACCCATCCTTGAGCACGAAAACGTTATTCTTGATATACGTGCGGACGTATTTAAGCACAACCGGGTCGTCGCCCTCGAGGCAATCCATGGGGGCTATGAGGATTCCCTTTGGCTTGAAGCCTCCGCCTGACATGGCTTCCGCCATGATGTTTACGTCGTTAGAGTGGTCGATGTGGCGGTGGGATAGCACGATGCAGTCCAGCCTGGACGGCCTCAGGCCCAGTTCCGCGCACCTCAAGAGGCAGCCCGGCCCCGGGTCCAGCAATATGTTTTTGCCGTTAAGCTCCAGCCACATGCCGCCGCTCTTCCTTATCTGGCTGGCCACTACCATGCGCCCGCCCGCCGTCCCCAGGAAAATTATCTCCGACATTGACGATAATTTAGGCGGCCTGACGATATAAACATGAGTATACTAACCCGTAATTCGCGCTTGATAAAAGCGTTGCTATGCTCGAATATGTTTTTAAATGCACAATGCTAGTTGCAAGAGGGGATATATTGTGCATGGCATGAAAGTATTAGTTATACTGGCCCTGGGCTTGACGCTAATTTTGGCGGTGACGGGAGCGGCCTCACCGGGTACAGGCACGCTTGCCACTGGAGACAAGGGCATCAAGAACATCGATGAAGCGTATCACGTGGTCAAGGTAACGGGCATAAGGAACGAGTCCTGCACCTTTGACATCATGAGCGTCGCCGTCAAGGGCAAGGATGGAAAGGTGGCGATCATGAGCTTTTCGAAGCCGATTTCCGCGGAGTACTTCTTCTCGACGGGCAAGGTCGCCTTATCAATGAAGGAAAAAGCTCCTGGTGCGTATCCGAAGCCGGTGATCGTGAACTATGAGAATGCCACCGTTAATGTGGCGGGAGCATCGGCGGTGCTTGCGATCAAGAGCCTCGCCGTGCTCAGGCACGACAGGAATGAGACGGACGTCCAGTTCTCAGGGCTATCGGCATATCTGCCCGATGGCAAGGTAAAATCCTACACGTTCACTCCGCCGGTGAAGTTGGCTCACACGAAGGCGAACATGACTGCGACTATATCCGGGAACCCCGCTTTCACTGAAGGCCTTAAGGAAGCGTTAAAAGGTGGGGGCACGTTCCCGGCGAACGCGCCCGCGGTGCCTTTGAAAAAGATAGACGCCTAGGCCTTCCCCTTTTTTTTCTTTTTGCTCAGGCCTTTTACCGGTAGCCGCTAGAAAAGCTTAATGCTATGAGCGGACGACTATCATATTGCTGATTATTATAGAAGGTGATGACATGGTAAAGCTGACCGAAGAAGTAAAGGAATCACTGAAAGGCGTAAAGAACATCTTCCTGGCAACGTGCTCCAGGGCTGGCGTGCCAAACGTAGTCCCGATGGGCGCTTTCAAGCTCCTCGACGACGAGACCATGCTGCTCTCGGACCAGTACATGCAGAAGAGCCTGTCCAACATGAAGGAGAATCCGAGGGTTGCCATCGCATACTGGGGCGAGAAGGGCGGCTTCCAGATAAAGGGCACGGTGACGCTGCATACTGACGACCAGATATTCAAGGAAGACGTGGCATGGGTCAAGGGCATAAAGCCTACGCTGAACCCCAAGACGGCCATCGTCATGAAGATAACTGACGTCTACATGGTCAAGCCCGGCCCGGATGCAGGCAAAAAGATCTTGTGAGCGGTGTCAGGCGGCGTTCTTTTTTCTGCCGCCTTTTTTAGCCTGCTTCGGCGCGGTGAGCATCTTTTCGAGGCGGGCCAGGTCTTCGGCCTGCTGCTCGAGCCCCTTTTTGAGGCAGGACAGAAGCACGTCATTTTGCTCAATATTATTCTTTTCATATAAGGCGTACAGGTTGTACAATTTTTTTATATTCCTGTACTGAGTGAACTTGCGCATGTAGCGGGCCTTTAGCTCGAGCAGCATCTCCTTCTGGACGCCGGATTTCCCCGCCATGCGGAGGATGCGCTCAGCGTCGGTCCTGGCGGACAGCACGTCCTCGATCGCCTCTTTGAGCTTCTCCATCGTGGCGTCCGACTTCATGATGTAGTTCTCTATGAGGTGGGCGCGGTCCATGATGTCCTCGAGGGTGAGCTCCATGCCCGTGAGCATTATTATCGGGACCTCCTTAAGGCTGCCGTCGTTTTTCATCACGCTGGCGACCTCCCAGCCGTCCATAGGAGACATCCTTATGTCTAAAAAGACCAGGTCGGGCCTGCTATTACGGGCCATCTCGATGCACTCTGCGCCACTATAGGCTTTCATTGTCCTGTATCCCATGCTCTCCAGCTTTTCCGCTATAACGTCGACCACGTCTGGCTCGTCATCCGTCACCAGTATAAGCTTGCTTGAGGTTTTTGGCATCTTATCATTATCCACGCATTTTTAGCATTCTTAATACTTCTATAAATATTCAAAACCATACATAATAAATCTTATGGGATAAGCTGGAATTTATTATGACTATTTTAAAAAAATCACATTTTTGACGGCTTTTTTATTACGCGCCCTCTTATCAGTGCCACTCACGGAAAAATAAGCATTAATCTTTCTTCGCTTCACCGGCTTTTTTGGCAGCCTCAGCCTTCCGCTTCTTAATTATCGGGGCGTTCTCGTTCGTCACGAGGGTGTAGACCGTTAGCTTCTCCCTGGAGGGCTTGGTATACACCTCGTTCTGGGAGATGGCGTTAGTCGGGCAGACCCGCACGCAATAGCCGCACCGGATGCACTGGGTGTTGAGGTATTCGATGGTAGTCTCCTCCTTGTGTACAGCGATGCAATCGGCGGGGCACGACCGCTCGCACAGCCCGCAAAGGATACACTTGGTGCCGTCGAAGGTCACGTCGGCCCTCGTGCCAGGGAAGTGCTGGTACGGGGTGAACGGGTATTTAGACGTGTACGGCTTGCTCGCGACGTTTTTCACTATGTTTTCGAGTATCTTCAGCATGTCCATCACCTGTCAAAGCATTCTATGCACGGGTCGAACGTTATCGTGATGAACCCCACGTCGGCCAGCTGCGCCCCCTTGATTAGCGGGACGATGCCTATGCCGTTGGCATACGTGGAGGTCCTTATCTTCACCCGGTCGAGCTCCTTGGATTTCTTGCCCCTCACGAAGTAGAACAATTCGCCCCTCGGCGCCTCCACCCTGGCGAAGTTCTCGCCATCGGGCATGGACCTGGACTTGGCAAAGAGCTCGTCAGGCGCGCCGTCCAGCAATGGCAGGCATTGCCGGATGATGTCTATTGACTGGAAGAGCTCCCTGACCCTTACCATGGTTCGTGCCCAGCAGTCGCCTCCCTTCTCCACGACCGGGGTAACCTTGATCTCCTTGTAGAGCAGGTAAGGGGCTACCGCACGGACGTCGTATGGGACGTTGCTTCCCCTGGCCACAGGGCCGACCACGCACAGGTCCTCGGCCATCTTCTGGCTCATCACTCCAACGCCCTGCATCCTCTGCCTTATCGTATAGCTGTTAACGACCATCTTCTCCAGGTCATGGCACCTCTTCTCCATCACGTCGCAGAAGCTCGATATCTCCTTTGCCATCTCCGGGCCGATGTTCCTGGTCACCCCGCCAACGATGTTAATCCCGTGGAGCACCCGGTTCCCCGTGGTGCGCTCGAACACGTCGAGCACCAGCTCCCTGTCCTTGAAGCTTTGCATGAACAGGTTCTCGAACCCAATGGCCTCCAGTGTCAGCCCGATGGCGAGCAGGTGGCTGTGAAGCCTCTCAAGCTCAAGCATGATGGTCCGTATAATCGCGGCACGCCTGGGAACCTCCAGGCCCATCGTGCCCTCGACCGCCAGGCAATAGCACGTCGAGTGGTGCTGAGTACAAATAGCACACACCCTCTCCGAAAGGTAGGCGGCCTTATTGTAGTCCCACTCGAACTTCTTCTCCAATCCTCTATGGACGTAGCCCGCCTCCAGCTCCGCGTCCTTCACCACCTCGCCGTCCAATGTCAGCTTCAAGCGGAGAGGCTCTATCCAGACGGGGTGCTGCGGGCCAAACTGAACAACTGTCCTCATCTTAAGACCTCCTCAGCGGGGCTTTCAGGCTCGGATGCAGGAAAAAGCGTCCCGGCACTCCTTTCACCTTCAGCCCGAACATCTCGGATAGCTCGTTCTCGGCGATGTAGGCTGCTGGCATGAGCGGCGTGATGCTCTCGACCTCCTCGTTCCCGCCCTTCTTGGGCACGACTATGCGGTATACCTCCGTGCTGTTCACGCCTGTGCTGAAGAAGTATAGCACCTCTATATTCTCCCCTGCGTCTGCCCCTACAATCGTGATGAGACGGGCGCCGCGCGCTTTTAAATTGTTCACAATGCCCTGAAGCTCGGACTGCGTGACCGTCTTAGACTCCATTATGCCGCCCCCTTCTTCTCGCTTAAAAGCTTTCTCTCCTTCTCGTTCAGGATGTCGAGAGCCAGCACGAGGCCGTCTATTATCGCCTCCGGGCGCACGTTGCACCCTGGCACATACACGTCGACGGGTATTACCTTGTCCACCGAGCCACAGTGGCCATAGCATCCCTGGTATATCCCACCTGTGCTCGCACAGGTGCCCACCGCGATTACGACCTTCGGGTCGGGCATCTGGTCGTACAGGTTTTTGATTATCTCCTTATACTTAAGGCTCACAGGCCCTACTACGAGCATGATGTCCGCGTGCTTCGGGTTGCCGGTGCTCATCACGCCGAACCTGCTTATATCGTAGCGGGGCGCCAGGCACGCTAAAAGCTCTATGTCGCAGCCGTTACAGCCGCCAGTGCCCACGTGGATGACCCACGGCGACTTCTTTCTCGCCAGCTCGGTCAGGCTCATGCTATCCACCTCCCCGTCGCGATGATATAAATCAAATTCAATGCCAGCAATGCCATCCCTACTATGAATACTTGTTTGAGCATCTGGTCCACCCTGAGCCTGGCCGTCAGGTTATCCACCACGATGAGGAAGACGTAGGCTGCGGCCATTAGCAATGCCTGCATGGCCCAGCCAGGCAGGAGCCAGAAGCCCTTCACATAGAATAAGCTCACGAACCAGAGCACGAAGATGAGCTCGAAGAAGTGTGCTATGTAGAGCAGCCCCAGGTACTTGCCCGAGTACTCGGTCTCAGGGCCCTGGGCTATCTCCTGGTGGGCCTCCGATATGTCGAACGGCGACTTCCGGGCCTTTATGGGGAGTATGACGAAGATCGCCAGGAGCGCCAGGGGTAGCGTGAACAGCAGCGGCTCCGACGCCTTGAATATGGCGTCGGTCTCGAAGCTCCCCGTCACGAGCCTGATGAGGAACACCGCGAAGAGCAGGATTGGCTCGTAGGTGAGCATCTGCATCAGCTCCCTCGTCGCCCCCATGTACCCGAACTGCGAGCGCGTGCTGTAACCGGCCAGCACCAGGAATATGAAAGACAGGCCGAAGATGAAGGTGGTTATAAGCAGGTCGTACTTGAATAGCAGGAGCGCCAGGCTCAATATCACCGTAAACAGGTACGCGCACCCGAAGACCAGGTACGTCTTATTAACCACCTTATCCTCCTTGCCGAAGAGCTTGAGCACGTCGTAGAACGGCTGGACTATGGGCGGGCCAGCACGGTTTTGTATCCTGGCGGTGACCTTGCGGTCTATGCCTATGAGCAGGCCGCCGATGAAAGGCGACAGGATGAGTATGGCAAGCGGTATCAGGTAGTCAAGCATTCCTTCTGCCATCATATCACCGCCGCCGCGAACAAGGCTATCATAAGCAGCACTCCTACAGGGTCGAGGTATTTCAGCGACACGCCCTCCCCTATGATGTCCTGGAAGTACCCCCCGCCAAGCTCGGGCTCCTCACCGGTGCCGCAGGCATAGGTATGGGTTATAGCCGTCTTAGGCACCTTTATGGCGACCACTGGCACCAGTATTATTATCAGGAATGCGATGAGGAATCCCAGGGGCGAGAAGCCTCCGATGGCGCTCTGGATGCTCCAGCCCGTCACGAGCTTCGAGGGCTCGAGCCCGTAGACCGGTGGCAGGCTGATAAGGCTGCTGAAGAAGAGCGTGGTGAGCGCCACGGTCACGAACACGCCAAGCCCCAGGACTATTAGGGGTAGTTCCATGTACCACTCGTGGTGCTCGGGCTTTATCTCGGTGAACGGCTTAGTGGCGAGCAGCTTTCCGGCCCAGCGCGAGTAATAGAACACCGAGAAGATGCTGCCGAATATTATGAAGAATATGTCCACTAGCGACAGGCTAATTGAGGTGAAGGTGGACACGGACTGGAACGCGAGCCACTTGCCAACGAACACGCCGAACGGGGGCGCCATCAGCGATATCAATCCCACGACCATGATGTAGGCCACGAGGGGCATCCTCGCGACCAGCCCCTCCATGGACTCGATGTCCCTCGCCCCAATGTCATGCTGCACCTTGCCCACGCACAGGAACAATAGGCCCTTTGAGACGGCGTGGAATGCCAGCAGGGCGACCGCCGCGGTGAGCGCAAGCCCCGTGTTGATGCCGGTACACATGGCTATCAGGCCGAGGTAGCTTATGGTCGAGTACGCCAGGATGCGCTTTGAGTCGGTCTGGCTTAGCGCTAATAGGGCGCAGAACATGAACGAGAACCCGCCTATCACCGCTATCATCGTGGACACGTAGCTCCCGATTATGAAGGGCGCGAGCCTTATCAGGAGGTACACTCCGGCGTTGACCATCGTCGAGGAGTGGAGCAGGGCGGACACCGGCGTTGGTGCCACCATTGCGCCGGTCAGCCACGAGTTGAAGGGCATTAGGGCGGACTTGGTGAACGCCCCGAATGCCAGGAAGGCGAAGGGGAGCGCTATGGCCCCGGCGGGCAGGAGGCTCTGGCCTGCGCCAGAGGCTATCTCGGAGAGGAAAGTAGTCCCATAGACATGCTCGATTAGCACGATGCCGCAGATTAGCGACACCCCGCCGAGCAGGTTCATCCAGAGCGCCCTGTCTGACGCCTTGATGGACGCCTCGTCCCTGTAGTGCCTTATCAGCAGGAACGAGCAGAGCGTGGTGACCTCCCAGAAGAAGAACATCCAGGCGAGGTCATTGGCGAACACCAGGGCGTTCATGTCCCCAAGGAAGACCATCATGGCCAGGAAGAAGGACGATGCGTGCTTGTCCCCCCTCATGTAGCCTATTGAGTATATGAGTATGAGCGAGCCTATTATCGAGACGATGAGGCCCATCACGATTGCGAGCTGGTCAATCACGAACGTGGCCGCCCCGGCATGGGCTGCCTTTGGCATGAAGAGCTCCAGATAGGTGAGGGGTATAAGCTGTAAGATGGCCAGGAGTACTGCTTTATACTCCTTATCCTTCCATCCATACCACAGGAACGTCAATAGCAATAGATAATCGAGCACGAGTATAATTGGAGAGATGGGGATGCTCAGCCCCACCAAATCGATAGACTCGACGGTTATTAGCTGGGAACCGCCGGACAGCACCAGTAGGGAGGCTACCGTGAGCACGATGGCGCCGAGGATGACGACGTATTTCTTCACCTCGTAGCCAGGCGCCAGGTAGCATATAATGCCGAACAACGCCGGCACTATTGTCATAGATAGCAATAGTAGCGACCCATCCATACAAACACCAGGCGTGATGAGTATTACATAGTAAATCATTATATTTATAATCAGTGGCAAGGGCAGGTCATCGCCCCGACTTCGTTTGCGGAAAAGGTATTTAAGGATGGCCTAATTATCCTGGTTTGATGACGATAAGGCTCGTGATAAGCGATTTCGACCGGACGTTTACGGATGGCACGCTTAGCGTGGAGGCGGGCCTCGTCGAGGCCATACGCAGGCTCAAGAAGAGGGGCGCGTCATTCTCCATCGTTTCGGGGAGAAGCTACGATTTCCTGGAGGATTATTGCGGGAGGCTGGACGGCCTGGTGGACTCTTTCGTGGCCGAGAACGGGTGTATTGGCTGTTATGGCGGTAAGAAGTACATGATCGGTAATTGTGTGGACAGGGAGGCGGTCTTCGAGAGGCTCGAAAGCCTGGGGGTGCCATACGGCCGTGGAGAGGTCATATTCTCGGTGGGGAGCTGCCACGAGCGGGAGCTAATGGATGCACTATCTAGCGTTGATAGTCTTTTTCATGTTATCCGGAATGTTGACTCGCTGATGGTCCTGCCCAAAGGCGTTTCAAAGTCTTCCGGGGCGGCGTGGCTGGCCACCATGCACGGCGTGTCACGCGAGGAGACCGCCGCAATAGGGGACGCGGAGAATGACGTACACCTGAGGAATGCATGCGGCCTGCTGGGGGCCGTGTCGAACGCAATACCCTCCATGAAAGAGGCGGCTGATTACGTGTGCAGGCAGGGCTACGGTAAAGGCCTCCAGGAGTTCATCGAGCATATTGAGCCGTTGATTTAGGCTAAATCATTTTTATCGTGGGATTACGGATTTAGTTATATGTATGGGGTAATTGGGAACGGCGAGACCTGCGCCTTTATAAGCGTGTTCAGCTCGGTGGACTGGCTCTGCCTGCCCAGGTTCGACTCGCCCACATTCTTCGCACGGGCGCTGGATAGCGTGAACGGCGGGTCGCTCATGCTATCGTATGAGATGGGCGGGGCGAAGACGCCGCTGGAGAGGGGAGAGCAGCGGTACCTGGAGGACACGAACCTGCTTGAGACCACGAACCGGGTGGGCGCCGATACGGTTAGGGCGATCGACTTCATGCCCTTTAACAAGCGCAAGATGTGGCGCATCCTGGGCATATCCGGGCCAGACTCGTTCAGGCTCGTCATGGAGGTGGACGCGAGGCCGGACTATAACCGTAAAAAGCCCTCGGTCGACATCCTGGACAACGGCCTGCTGATCCATTCTCCCGGCCAGGCCTTACTCATAACCTCGTCGGAGAGGGCCTCGGTAAAGCGGAAAAGCCTGGCCTTCGAGGTCGAGCCGCCCATGGCCATCCCCGTGCTGCTCGCTTACGGCTCCACGCCCGAGGAGGCAAGGAAGGCGGCAGGCGGCTCCAGCTACCAGAGGGAATACCTGGAGTGCCTAAAGTTCTGGAGAGGCTACGCTGTAAGCGCCCTACCCGTGTTCGAGCTCAGCCCCAGGCTGCACTATTATTATATGCGCTCCTTGCTCGTGCTCAAGCTGCTGATGTATGATAAGACAGGGGCCATCCTGGCGGCTCCAACCACGTCTTTCCCGGAGATAGTGGGCGAGGACAAGAACTGGGACTACAGGTTTTGCTGGGTGAGGGATGGGGCGTATAGCGCGGAGGCGCTGGCGCTGGCCGGCCTCTTCGACGAGTCCAGGAAGATACTCGACTTTTTGCTGGGCATCGCGGAGAAGGAGGGTAAGCCCTATCCGCACCCGCTGGTCTCCATTGATGGGGACCTCCGGGGCACTGAGGAGGAGGAGATCGGCTCCCTCGTGGGGTTCGGGAACAGCCGGCCCGTCCGGATTGGAAATAAAGCCGTGGAGCAGAAGCAGAACGACCTCGAGGGAGAGGTGGTCCATTCTATATATGTCTTTTATAAATATTCCCGCCGTCAGGAGTACCTGGAGAGGCATTTCGAGGCCGTTAAGCGTATCGTGGAGTACGTGATGGGCCACTGGCGGGAGAAGGACGCGGGGATATGGGAGTTCAGGGGGCCCTATATGAATTATGTCCATAGCAAGACGATGTGCTGGGCTGCGCTTGAGTACGGGGGCCGCCTGGCGTCATCGATGGGCGAGAGGCGCCTCGCCAGCAGGTGGGGGCTGGAGGCCGAAAGGGTAAAGGTCGATATCATAAAAAATGGCTGGTCTGAGGAGAAAAAGTGCTTTAAGCGTGCCTATGAGGACGACTCGTATGACGCATCGGTGCTGGCAATACCGCTCATGAACATGCTGCCCGTGGACGACCCCATGGTTCAGATGACCGTGAAGAGCATCACCGACCATCTTGGGACAGGGGGGCTGCTCAAGAGGTTTGCCGAGGAGCCAAACGCCTTCATGCTCTCCTCGCTGTGGCTCGCCCAGGTCATGGTGAAGAAGGGCAGGGCGGTAAACGCCCTGGACATCATTAATAGGGCGGCGCGCTACGCTTCCAGCGACCTGGGGCTGTTCGCAGAAGAGTACGACATGTACTACCAGCGCCTGGTGGGAAACATACCCCAGTCGTTTTCACACGAGGAATTCATAAAGTCCATCAACTACCTGATGGGCAGGGGGTGACTAGCCGGTGAGCAGCGACTGTCCCGTGCCCGCGTGGCCCTTCAGCCTATTCTGAAGGTATATGGTGTCATATATCTCGCAGTGCTCGCGGAAGCCCCTGTCAACGCAGAAGCGCTCGCAGACTATCTTCTTGCCATTCTCTCCCATCTGCATTCTAAGCTCGGGGCTCTCGATGAGGGCGATGATGCAACTAGCAAGCTCCATGTGGTCGGTAGGCCTGAACAGCAACCCGTTCATGCCATCCACTATCTGCTCGGGGATGCCGCCCACGTTGGAGCCGATCACGGGCTTGCCGAAGCACATCGCCTCTGAAATCACCAAGCCGAAGCCCTCGTTGATGGAGGGCTGTACCAGCATGTCGCAGGCATCATAAGCCTTTAAGAGGCCCTCCTGGCTCACCTTGCCCAAGAATTTTACCTTGCCGGCAAGCCCATATTCCTCTACCATCGCCTCTAATTCCTCGAGACGGTTGGCGCGGCCGATGAACTTTTTCGTCAGCGAGCCATTGCCTATGAATACGCACGACGTGTCCGGGTGCTTCTTGATCACTTCCGCCATCGCCATTATGAGGTATTCCTGCCCCTTCCTGGGGTCAATCCTCGAAACGCACAACACCAGGCTATCGCCGTCAGGGATGCCATACTTCGCCCTGAAGTCGTTCTCCCCATGAAAGGCGTACTCGTCAGTATCGATGAACGGGTTTATCCTGGCCACCTTCTCGGGGTCCATGCCGCTGGCGATGGCCGTGCGCATGTACTCGTCCGTAGAAAACACCACCCTGTCATAGTAGCGCATATACCTGACCAGGAACTCCCTCCACTCCGGCGGAGTCGCCTCGGTGAACGGTATGTGCCAGGTGAATATAGCAGGAACGTCCACGTCGCCCCGTATGAGGAAGGCCAGGGGCATCACCTGGAAGTCGTGGACGTGCGGGAGTTCGAACTTTTCCGCCTCGTATACCTGCCGCACCTTCTCGTACATGCTCAGGTTGAACCCCAGGAACTCGGGGTAGCCCAGGCTGAACCTGTCGTCGAGTGAGGCAGCCTTCCTTCCGTGGGTGACGTCTATGATGAGCTCCTTGAACCTGAAGTACCCATCTATGGACTCCTGCATGCCCTCTAGATCGGACATTCGGTACACTTTGACCCCGTCGATGACCTCGTAGTCGGGCATGTCCGGCGTCCTCAGGTGGACCGCAACCACCTCGTCCCCTCTCGAGATTAGCTTTTTGCCAAGCGATAGTAAATATCGCGTAACGCCGCCAATGTATGGGTAAAAGGATTGGGAGACGAAACAAACTTTCATATGAGAAATTCTCGCGTTTCGGGCTAAATATGTTGGTCACGTAAAAACATGTAAAAAATGGCCAGATTTACGTTTAAAGCGTTAATATGTCGTATTAATTAATGGTTAGATAAATTTTTCTGTTTTTACCGTGGGAGCAGTCACACCAATGGATTATGACATATAAAAAAATAGTGTACTTTGTGCTAGCTTCGTGCACCTTGTGGTGAACTAGATAGTGTTGTTCCTCGTGGTGCCATGGTTGATTTTTATGGGTAGGAGCGGCTGATGGTGCGCGGGAAAGGTATGGCATCGCGGATGTGCTCGAGGCCACAGATCCAGCGGACAAGCCGCTCGGCTCCCATGCCGAAACCGGAGTGAGGCACCGAGCCATAGCGCCTCAAGTCGAGATACCACTCATACTTAGAGGGGTCCTCGCCCTGCCTCCTGAGCCGCTCCTCTATTATCCTTAAGTCGGTCTCCCTCTCGCTGGCCCCGATAACCTCGCCGAACCCCTTCGGGGCGATCATGTCGACGTTAAGCACTTTTCCGTTACCGGCGTCCTTCATGTAGAAGGCTTTTACCTCGGCCGGGTACTCCGTGACGAATATGGGCTTATCATAGTGCGTGGAAAGCTGCCTCTCCTCGTGGGTGCCGAAGTCCTCGCCCCACTTTATGCTAAAGCCATCGGCCTGCAAGGCCTTTATGGCATCATCATATGTTATCCTGGGGAATGGGGGCTTTAACGCCTTAAAGTACTCAGGGTCGCCCCCGATGAGCTTGATCTCGCCGTAGCGCTCCTCGGCCGCCTTATTGCACACAAAGCACACGAGGCTCTCCAGCATGTCAATCATCTCGTACAGGCCCATCCAGGCCATCTCTCCTTCGATGTGCCAGTACTCGGCGAGGTGCCTGGTGGTACGGGACTTCTCCGCCCTGAACGACGGGGTTATCGAGTATACCTTTTCCAGCCCGAAGATGAGCGACTCCAAATATAGCTGGGCGCTCTGCGACAGGTACGCCTTATCCTCGAAATACTTAACCTCGAACAGGGTAGACCCGCCCTCGCAGGCGCTTGATATTATGATGGGCGGCGTAACCTCATAGAATCCGTTCGCCCTGAACCATTCCCTGCACGCGGACAGCACCGCGTCCTTGACCTTCATGACCGCCACCAGCTCCTTGCTGCGAACGTGAAGGTGTCTCAGGTCTAATAGAACCTCCGGGTTGTGCTCCTCCCTGCCAAATATAGGATAATCTTTCGAGGTGCCTATCAGCTTTAGCTCGGTGGCCAATAGCTCTTTTCCGCCAGGCGCGCGCGGGTCCGTCCGTACCTTTCCCTTTACGATGACCGAGCACTCCATGGACAGGGCGTCGGCGACCTTCAACGCCTCGTCGCACACGTTACCCTTCCTCGTCGTCACCTGCATCTCGCCCGTGGCGTCCCTTATGAGCGTGAAGACTATCTTTCCGCTCGACCTGTTCTTTACGACCCACCCGCCGATCTCGACCTCTTCGCCATCGGCAAACCTGCCTGAGAGTACGTCCTTTATCTTCGCGTACATGCACTCATCTTCCACTGGCTATAGGGCGTCTTCAATAAAAAACCTTTACCGAGACCCTGAATAGCATGGCCTATCGGAGTTTTCTCGCCAGCTCTTTATGCCTCTGGCGGATGATACTCCTACACAGGGAAAAGAAAGCATCGATATCCCTGTCCTCCACGTTATCGAGCGGCCTCCTGACTATGCCTTCAAAAGTGTCCAGGAATTCCAGCGTGGTGTCTACCTTCAGGCTCTTCTTGCGGATGAGGTTATACAGGCGCTCCATGAACATCTCGACTGTCCGGGGGTCGCTGGACCTGTCGGGGTCGGTGAGCAGGTCTAGCAACCCCTCGCATACGGCACGTGCGACGCTCTCCGCAGGCCTATCGAACCCCGAAAAGAAGTCTTTGGCCGTGAGCACGGCCACGGCCTCGTCTATTATCCGCTGCCTATACCTGGTAAGATCGCGCACTATCTTTAGGTTCATGAATGCTCGAATAACTTCCGGGGTTATGTTGATTCTCATAATTTTTAGTGGGATGAGGTTATGCGATGGTGATATAAGCTATTTATATCACGCCCCCTTACCTCTTGGATGGTGAGCTTAGTATGCACCGTATAAAGTTCGTGAGCTTTGCTATTTTTATTACGTGTGTTTTTGCCATCTCCGCCCAGGCAGGCGCATTGTCCCCACAGGCCGTGGCCATAGCCGCGTCTAACTGTACTTCAGTTGCGTTGCTGGAGGATGGTAGCGTGTGGCAGTGGGGCCGCGTATGCGACGGTGTCGAGTGGAGCGCGCCACAAAGGGTGGACATTTCAGGCGTACGCCAGATAGCGGCCGGGAGCGGCCACGTCCTGGCGCTCAAAGGCGACGGCACCGTATGGGCCTGGGGGTCCAATTCATACGGAGAGCTAGGCGATGGCACGAATGAGAACAGCATCGAGCCGGTACAGGTGGCCGGGCTGACGGGGGTGAAAGCCATAAGCGCGGGCAAGGGCTTCAGCCTCGCGCTAAAAGGAGATGGTAGTGTCTGGGCCTGGGGCTCAAACACGTATGGCCAGTTAGGGAAAAACCCGCTCAGCTTCATGGGGTCCTTGACGCCAATACAGGTTGAAGGCCTGGAAGGCGTGGTATCCATATCATGCGGAGGCTCGCATTGCTTTGCGCTACAGGAAAATGGCGTCTTATGGGCGTGGGGCGAGAACTCTCATGGTATACTGGGCGATGGGACAAACGAGAGCCAGTTCAAGCCCGTGAAGCCTAAGATAAAGGATGTGAAGGCCTTCGATGCAGGCGAGTTGAGCCATGCGCTCGCCGTTAAGGAGGACGGCAGCGTGTGGGCGTGGGGGTTCAACTATAAGGGGCAGCTCGGCACGGGCGGGGTGAGCCTGAGCGACCAGGGCAGGATATCGCTCGGGCGGGAGGCGGATAACTATAACCCGGACATCGTGAGGGGCGTGTCCGACGCGAAGGCGGTTGCCGCAGGCGGGTCGCACTCGGTCGCCCTCGCCTCCGACGGAAGCGTGTGGGCGTGGGGCTCAAACTCGGATGGCCAGCTCGGCCTTGGACACGCAGGGGGTAGCGACGTGACCTCGCCGACGCGGGTGCAGGGCATAGAAGGCGTGACGGCCATAGCAGCGGGCATGTACCACACGCTGGCCCTTAAGGGCGACGGAAGCGTGTGGGCGTGGGGCTCAAACTCGGATGGCCAGCTCGGCAACGCAAGCTTTTCAGCGGCATCTTCCCCTGTGCCCATCCTCATAGGCCCCCAGATACCCACGGCGGCATCCCCTACTTCAATCACCACCACGATTCAGCCAAGCCCAACGCCTCAGGCTGCCGGAGCCAATTACCTCCTCGTAGGGGCTGTATGCATTATGGTGGCGCTCGTCGCTGCAGCCGTTGTCGCCGCCTATCTTCTGCTAAGTAAAAAGGCGGGCAAAAAACCATAAGGGCGGCCACAATGCCGCCTTTAGCGTCGCCTGGCCCTGCCCCTTATCCTCGGAGCCTTCTCCTCCTTCTTGAGGCCGTCCAGGAACCTCCCGATGCGGGACAGCGCCTCCTTGATATCCTCCATGGAAGCGCAATAAGAGCACCTGAGGTGGCCTATGCCCGGCTCGCCGAACACGCTGCCCGGGACTGTGACCACGCCCTGCTCGTATAACAGCCGCTCCGAGAACTCCTCGGACGAGAGGCCCGTGAATTTGATAGAGGGAAAAGAGTAAAACGCTCCCCTGGGCTCAAAGCAATGCATGCCCATGGCGTTGAACCCCCTGACGATGACGCGCCGCCGCCTATCGTACTCCTTCACCATCTCCAGCATGTCTTTCTGGCCGTTCTTCAGCGCCTCTATGGCGCCAACCTGGGCGGTGATGGGCGCGCAGAGCATTGTATACTGGTGGATCTTCATCATGGCCTCTATAACATCGGAGTTGCCGCAGGCGTACCCCAGCCTCCAGCCGGTCATCGCGAACGCCTTGCTGAAGCCGTTGAGCAGAATGGTGCTATCGCGCATGCCGTTCAGGGACGCTATGGAGACGTGCCTCCCATCATAGGTCAATTTCTCATAAACCTCGTCCGATAGTATCATAAGGCCGTGTTCCACCGCAACGTCGGCGACCTCCTCGAGGTCCTTTCTCGTCATTATGGCGCCTGTCGGGTTGTTGGGGTAATTCATTATGATCGCTATGGTCCGCGGGGTAATCTTAGCCTCGATGTCCTCCCTTCTGACCTTGAACTCGTTCTCCTCCGTTGTGGCCACCGGAACGGGCACCCCGCCCGCCATTATTATACAGGGCTTGTATGACACGTAGCTGGGCTCCACGACCAGGATCTCGTCCCCGGGGTCGGTGATGGCCCTCACCGCCAGGTCGATGCCCTCGCTCACCCCCGTGGTCACGAGTACCTCATCATTAGGGTCGTAATCCACGCCCATGCCTTCATAAGTATACTTTGATATGAGTTCCCTGAGCTCGAGCAGGCCCCAGTTTGACGTATAGGTTGTCCTGCCCTTCTCCAGGCCATATATGGAAGCCTCCCTGACCCTCCATGGCGTGATGAAGTCGGGCTCCCCCACGCCTAACGAGATGACATCCTTAATTGTAGAGGCTATATCAAAGTACTTCCTGATGCCTGAGGGGGGGAGATCGATGACCTTCTTAGCGATCTTCATGGGTGGATTACCAGCCTTGAGTCCTCTTCCTTCTCGAACATGATCTCGCCCTCCTGCTTGTAGCTCCTGAGCATGAAGTGGGTGGCGGTATGGGTGACCTGGCTTAACGGGGCGATCTTTTCGGCCACGAAGAAGGCAACCTCTTTCATCGTCCTGCCCTTTATGACGAGATGAAGGTCGTGGTCGCCTGAGACCAGCATGCAGGTGACGACCTCGGGGAACTTCGAGATGCGCTCTGCAACTGCATCGTAGCCCACGTTGCGCTCCGGGTTAAGCTGTACCTCTATGATGGCGTAGACCGAGTCGTCGCCGTACTTTTCCCAGTCGATTATGGCCTTATACCTCTTAATGATGCCGCGGGCCTCCATCTCCTTTATGAATCGCTCGACATCCTTCTCGCTGAGGCCGGTCTGCTCGGCAATCTCCCTTGCCGTAAGCCTCGAGTCCTTCTCAAGCAGCTCAAGTACCTCTCTCATCGACTTGCCGGTCGGCCGCTCCTTATTTTTTGATTTGCCCATTATGATGACCCCGTTATCGGACCTACATGTTTGGCATCTACGTTTAAAAGCTTAACGTTCGGGTGCGTTCATGAAAAACCGTTTTTATTTTATAAAAGGTAGTGTCGGAGGGGGGATCCGAACCCCCGACCTCCGGATGTCTCAGGTTGGGCATTATGACACCCTATGAGTCCGACGCCCTAACCAGACTAGGCCACTCCGACATCGCGAACTGGCATAGTTTAGAGCATATCAAATGATATAACTTTTACGGTTCTCGCCGGCATCATCTTTTTCTTTCGAGGCTCTCCACCCTGTCCTCATATCCTATGTACACGATGTCTGCGTTGGTGAAGATGCCATGCTCGACGAGGCCTGGTATTGCGGATAGTTTCTGGCTTAGTAGGGCGGGGCTCTCGATGGGGCCAAAGTCGCAGTCCATGATGATGTTGCCGTTATCAGAAATGATTGGCCCATCTTTGCCCGTACCCATCCTCATCATGCACCTGCCGCCCAGCTCTGCGACCTTCCTTTCGACGAGCCTTCGGGCATACGGCAATACCTCGATTGGCACGGGGCGGGAAAGCAGGTCCTTCATTTTTTTATCATCTATAACCACGACAAACAGCCTTGAAGAGCACGCGACGACCTTCTCCCTCGTGTGGGCCGCACCCCCGCCCTTTATCAAATTCAGGGAGGCATCAACCTGGTCAGCGCCGTCTATATCGATATCAAGCTCCGGCCTCTCCGCCAGCGACACGAGGGGTATGCCGTACTCGATTGCAAGCTCCTCAGAAGCGTACGAGGTGGGCACCCCCACTATATCAAGGCCCTCATCCCTTACACGCCTGCCCAAAAGCCTTATCGCATACGCCGCCGTCGAGCCCGTCCCCAGCCCCACAGCCATGCCATCCTTTACCAGCTCACACGCCTTCTCCGCCGCCCTCTTCTTGGCCAGCTCGCTGCCCGAAAGTTCCTTCATATAAAACACCTAAAACACGCCAAACAACAAAAAACTTCCCTTAAGCCCTCTAAAGCACGCAAAGGTTGCCATAGCCTGGAAAGGGGAGGCTACCCCTCGGAGACCCCATACTAAGCCAAAGCAACATAAATCATATTAAAAAACCTTCGAGAGCTTAGTAATTAGTGGCCTTCTTAAACTTAGAGAGCTTAACAAACGCGGGGGACCGGGTCGCCAAGCGGGGGCTCGATGAAGCGCTGCCCGCCGATACGGGTCTTCATGATGACGCCGCTGCCCTCTTCAACGCTACCGATGATGACAGCGTCTCTCCCATACCTCGTCTTACGTATTGCCTCGAGCACCGCCTCAGCCCGGTCGGCCTCCACGCCGATGACGGCCTTGCCCTCGTTAGCCACTTCAAGCGGATCGATGCCCAGCATGTCGGCGGCCGCCCTGACGTCCTGCCTTATGGGCAACGACTCCTCACGGACGACTATCTTAACGCCGCTCTTCCTCGCCATCTCGTTCAAGACGCTGGCAACCCCACCCCTCGTAGGGTCCTTCATGGCGGTGACGCCGCCCGCATCGAGCGCGGCCTCTACGGTCTTCCATATAGGGGCCACGTCAGACCTCAGCTCGGAGCCGAACTTGAACCCCTCACGGTGCGCGATGATGGCTATCCCATGGTCTCCGATTGTGCCCGTGACGATTATCTTATTCCCTGGCTTAAGGCCACAATCCCTTATCGGGTTATCGGTGATGCCTATGCCGGCCGTGTTGATTATGATGCTGTCCAGCGCCTCTTTTGGCAGCACCTTGGTATCGCCGGTGACGAGGGCGCAGCCAGCCTCTTCCAGCGTCTCATCCACCGACCTGACTATCCTGCGCAAATCCTCGATGGGGAAGCCCTCGGGTATGACCACGCCATTAGTTAGCGCTATCGGCCTGGCGCCCATCATGGCCAGGTCATTCACGGTACCCGATATGGATAGGCGGCCTATGTCGCCGCCAGGGAAGAAAATAGGCTTAATGACGTGGTTATCAGTTGTGAGCACTATGTATTGATCGCCGAAGGGTATAGCGGCGCCGTCGTCCAGCGCCTCCAGGCCTATGCCGCCCGCATTGTTATTCCTGATGGCGGCGAACACCCCGCTGATGAGCGACTGCATCATCTCGCCGCCCGCGCCATGGATAAGGCTCACCTTCTCCGGCATCTTTTGAACGGCAGCCAACTTTTCCATTATATCTCAAGCTCCATATTTTTTAGGCAGATATCCCTGCCCGCTATGATCTTCAGCGTCAGCCCGCACTTCGGGCAGGAGCACGCAAACCGGTCCTCTATCGGGCCCTTATAGCCACAATAGGTGCACTCTCCGGCGGCGGGCACGGTCTCGATCTTAAGCTTCGACCCCTTAAGCATGTTGTCCTCTACCAGGATGTCATACATGAACTCGAGCTGCTCGGGGTTGACCATGGCAAGCTCGCCAGCCTCTACCGTAACGCTGATCACCCTCTTGGCGTTATTGTCCATGGCCGTCCTGAGGGCCGTATTAACCAGGTCGGTGGCGATGCTCAGCTCATGCATTATCCATGCCCTCGTTAATCGCCGCCACTTCGTCGAGGACCTTTTTCATCTCCAGCGCCTCTTTTTCGTCTACCACCTGGATGGCGAACCCGGTGTGAACTAGCACCCAGTCGTCGACCCTGGGCTCTTCAAGCAAGTCAAGCCGTATCTCCTGGGTCAGTCCCCCGAAGTCGGCCACCGCGACGTTTCCCTTTATCTCCTTAAGCTGAGCAAGGACCGCGAGACACATGATATTACTCCCATAAAACGCCAGCACGCTGCTGGCCAGGTTTTCTTCCCTTGATATTTCTCTCGACGTTCAAATACATTTCCATCAAAGTGAAATTTTGGCCATTATACGATTCAAAGGCACGATTTCCGTGTTTTTGCCTCTCAACCATCGTGTAAGCTGATATTAAAAATTCAATGAATTATATATTAATGTTTTGATTATTAAGTAATTAGCACTAAAAGAGGGGTGACCATGAAACAAAGCACGCTAATCGCGATAGTCGTGGGAGCCGTCATAGTGTGCGCTGCCGTTCTGGTGGCATTGAGCTTCCGCCCGCCAGGACCCAGCGCCTCGCCCACGCCATTGCCGCCGGCCGTGAAAACGACGGCCGACGTACTTGAGAAATTCGACGCCCTGAAGGCGAAGGTCAACGCCTCCGGGCTGTGGTTCGGAGGAGCTGCTACCCAGATGATAAAGGGCGACGAGACCGCAATGATATACTTATACAAGCCCGTAGGCTCGAGCGACGTCTCTGGTCTGCTGGCCGATGGCTACTCGGCGCTCTACTCCATATTCCCGGCCAGGGACCCGCTTTTGGTGGGTCTCATCGATACCACCCAGAAGATCAGCGAGCAGCAGTATAAGGTGGACGTCTACGCCCTGGAAAGGCCGCTCGTGGAGCTTTACGTGAACGGCGATATCGCTAAGGCCGAGCTGGTCAAGAAGGCGCTGTACGTGACGCCGGAGACCGAGAGCCTGAGGGCGTCGGGCAGCCCGTCAAGGCAGCCAGAACAGCTTCCGAAGCCTGCGAAGAACTATACCCCGCCCGTTGACAGGCAGGCATACGTAACCAAAGCGCTCAACGAGAGTGGCTATAAGCTCTTGAACCTCCAGACCGGCACGATGCAGGATGGAGCCAGGGCGGTGAGCCTGGCATACTCGATATCGTCTGGCCTCACCAATGAACAGAAGTATGGGGCGATCGACGCCGGATTGAGGGCCTGTGCAGGGGCGTTTGGAGACTTCGATAGGTACTACCTTAACCTGATTTTCGAAAGGGGTAACGAGTACTACGTTATCGATGCCGCCTCAACGCCCGTGCTCGACTACCTGGAGGGCTCCATTGACCAGGCCCAGCTATACAGGAATATCAACTTGACGTACTACACGAAATGAGGGGGCTTCATCTCGCCCTCCTTTTTTAATACTTTTTGCACGCTTGCATAACCATTATTCTTTATCACGCCTTACTATGTGGCGTGGACAGGCAGGCCATATTTGGATATGGTGAGACTAAGAAGGAGTCGATGTGCGTCAGGTGCAGGGGCTTCATGGCACTATGCGGCAGACGCGTATGCCCCATACTGGTGAAAGCGAAGACGTACCTGGACCTTAAGAATATAAGGGATAGCATAGCTGGCTCGGCGCCGCCAGCCGTGTTCGTGGGAAGCTATGGCTATCCAAGGGTGATCGCAGGCCCCCTCATCCCTCCCCTCACCGGCGACACCATGGTCATGGACTCGGAGAAGTGGCTGGGGCTGGGCTTCGATGACATTCTGCGATACAGGTTCCAGCTTATAAGGAGCAAGTCGGCTATAGACGTTACAAGCGCCCGCGAGCCATCGGGCGTGCTCGAAAAGGTGCAGGAGATGGTGCTGTCGGAGAGGCCGGTGGACACCGAGGCAACCTTCGAGAAAAAGCCAGACAGCAGGGTGGCGTTCTCAATGCGCGAGGCCCCCGCGGGGCCTTCGGCAGAATTGAAGAGCCTCTCGCTCATAGATAACCCCTCGGTGCCCGCAGCCGTTGACAGGGTTACTTCCGATAGAGACTATAAGGCAGCCCCGGCCGTGCTCGACCTGTTCAAGTGTAACATAGACCAGAGGCAGATAACCAGGCTGTTCTCGGTGGGCCTGCTGGGCGAAAAGAATAGCCGCCGGCTCGTGCCCACGGGGTGGAGCATCACAGCGGTGGACGACATAATAGGAAGGGGCCTTATCGAAAAGGTGAAGTGCTACCCCACGGTCGATAAGTACCAGGTGTTCAGCGCAGAGGCGCTAGCCAATAACGTCTGCGTGCTTTTAATGCCCACTCCCTGGATGTTTGAAGGCCTCGAGCTATGGCACATTAGCGCCCCCAGCTGGCATGTGGACTCGGACTACGAGCTCTATGATGGGCGAAAGGGTTACGCTTCGAGCCTTGCAGGGGCCTATTATGCGGCCCGCCTGCCGGTTGCGGAGCACCTCCACTCCATACGCCGCCAGGCTGGCGCCATCGCCTTCATGGAGGTCCTGAACGATTGGATACCCCTTGGAGTGTGGAGGTTCCGTGAGCTGGCCAAAGAAGCCCTGTCCAGGCCGCCTCAGCCCTTCGACACTCTCGAAGAGGCGCTTAAGGAGCTCGAAAAGCGCCTCAGATCCCCGATAAGGCCGTGGCTAGAGGCGAGCAGGCTTTATAGGCTTACTAAAGAGCAAAAGCTACTATCAGACTTCTTCTGACCGGCGAAAAATATATTATATGTATAGCGCTAAAAAGTGAATATTGTTTTCCATACACGGAAATCTTTATATTACATAAGCATAAGGTTAGATTCATGAGTAAAAAGCCCACGAGCGACAGCCTCTCCAGGAAGATGGAGCTCATCAACAAAAAGGTCAGGGAGATCAACGAGCGCAGGCGAGGCATGAGGGTCACCCGCATTGAGGACGAGCTCGACCGCCAGGAGCTGAGAAATTACGTGAGGCTCATGGGCTTAGAGCAGGAGGATATCAGCCTTGAGCCTGCCAGCGATGAAGTATTTGCGCCGCGTGGCAGCGTCTTTTATTTGACCTTGGCCGTGGAGGCGCTCATCGAGCTTGTCCTTTTGTACATCTCGCTTTCGTACCTGCTGGCGCCCGGCCCGACCAGCCTCGACTATCTCATCGTTGCCGTTCTCCTGGGCATGTTCTGCTACCTGGGGTACGTCATGTACGCCTCCCTCCGCGGCAGATAAGCCCGTCATTTTTTATAGACATAAAAACCTTGATATAGGAAGATAGGACATTTCATTTTGAAAAGCCGTCAGAGGAAAAAAATGATCGACTTGATAATCTTAGCTGTCTGGCTCATGCTACCGGCGTACATCGCCAACCCGGCGGCAGCGCTCCTCGGCGGCGGCAGGCCTATCGACATGGGCAAAAATTTTACTGATAATAAGCGCATACTAGGGGATGGAAAGACCATCCGGGGCTTCGTATTAGGCTCATTTTGCGGGACAATGGTGGGGATTTTACAGATATTATTGGCTCCATCTATCGCCCCTTACTTACAGGGTTATGTGAGCGAGGGCATGCTTACCCACGCCTCATACGTGGCGCTGCTCACCATGCCGGTGGGCGCGCTGCTGGGCGACATGGTGAAAAGCTTCTTCAAGCGTCGCCTGGGGTTCGAGAGGGGCGCGATGATGCCCGTGGCTGACCAGCTCGATTTCGTGCTGGGCGCCTGGGCCCTGACGTACTTCCTAGATGGCGCATGGTTCACGGCGAACTTCAGCCCGGCCATAATCCTGACGGTCCTCTTAATCACGCCGGTCTTACACCTGGCGACAAACTTTATAGGGTTCAAGATAGGCAGGAAAGACGTGCCATGGTGATCAAATGGATAAGCCGCTTGTTGACATGCTAAAGGAGACTGGCGCAGTAAAGTTCGGCGACTTCACGCTCTCGTCAGGCAGGAAGAGTAATTATTACGTTGATAAGTATGTTTTCGAGACTAACCCTTCGTGTCTGGAGGCCATCGGGGAGCGCATCGCCGCTCAGATTCCGCAGGGTGTCAAGAGGCTGGCCGGCATTGAGATAGGCTCTATACCCCTGGCAGCTATAGCCAGCGTGAAGAGCGGCATACCTTTCGTTATAGTGAGAAAGGAGAAGAAGGGCTACGGCACAAACAAGCTCATCGAGGGCGTCTATCAGAAGGGCGATAGGGTCCTGGTCATCGAGGACGTGGTCACGACAGCGAAAGGTGCCCTGGGGGCGGTGCATGCCCTGAGGGATGCGGGCCTTATCGTGGACATGGTGGTCTGCGTCGTCGACAGGGAGGAAGGTGGACGTGAAAACCTCGAGAAAGAGGGCGTCAGGGTCGCCGCGCTGGTTAAGGCAAGCGAGCTGCTGGGCTACAAGCCTTAATCGGCTTCAACAAGCTTATTTATCATTCCAGCACAGTAGTTAAGAGAGGTTAGATATTCATGAAGGTCCTCGTGGTCGGCTCCGGGGGCAGGGAGAACTCCATCGTAGAAGCTCTCGCGAGAAGCGCGTATAAGCCTAAGATTTATGCGGCCATGGGTAACTTGAACCCGGGCATAAGGCGCAGGTCGGTAGACTATTTCTTAACTAAGGAAACTGATGTCCAGGCAATAGCGCAGTACGCCGAAGACAGGGGCGTTGATTTCGTAGTTGTTGGCCCCGAGGCGCCGCTGGCCGCGGGCCTTGTAGACGAATTATACGACAGGGGGATACCGGCGGCCAGCCCTGTAAAGGAAGCCGCCCTCCTGGAGTCTGACAAGGCGTGGACGCGGGCCTTCATGGCCAGGAATGGCATTAGGGGCGTGCCCCGCTTTAAGGTCTATGATAACCTTGATGACGCCTTCAGGTATCTAAAGGAATACCCGGATAGCGTGATTAAGCCCGCCGGATTGACCGGGGGCAAGGGCGTCAAGGTGATGGGCGAGCACCTGAAAACCCTGGAGGAGGGCAAGGCATACCTGGAGGAGGCGCTGAGGGCCGGCCGAGTGGTCATAGAGGACAGGCTTGAGGGCGAGGAGGTCACCATCCAGGCTTTCGTGGACGGCAAGAACGTGGCCCCCATGCCAGCCGTGCAGGACCATAAGAGGGCGTACGAGGACGATAAAGGCCCCAACACGGGCGGCATGGGCTCGTATACAGACCATACGCAGCTTCTGCCATTCATGGAGCTGGACGACTACAAGGAAGGCGTGGAGATAATGAAGGCCACCGTAGAGGCCCTGAAAAAGGAGCTGGGCATAGCCTACAAGGGCACGCTGTATGGCCAGTTCATGCTCACCGCGGATGGCATGAAGGTCATCGAGTATAATGCCAGGTTTGGGGACCCGGAGGCCATGAACGTGCTCACCCTGCTAAAGACGGACTTCGTGGACGTCTGCCAGGCCATCATCGACGGCTCTCTTGATAAGATGGACGTCGAGTTCGAGAAGAGCGCCACGGTGTGTAAGTACGTTGTTCCAAAAGGGTATCCTGAAGCTCCTTTGAGGGATTCGCCGCTCACGGTCACGGAGAAGCCTGAGTATAAGGTTTATTATGCCAGCGTAAATGAGCGGGATGGCAAAATCTATACGACCTCTTCGAGGTCCCTCGCCATCGTGGGGGTGGCTGATACAATTGCGGAGGCCGAGATACTGGCCGAGATGGGCCTCTCGAACGTGCATGGGGAGTTCCACTGCAGGCATGATATAGGCAAGGAGACGCTCATCCGTAAAAGGATTGAGCACATGGATGCCATAAGGGGAAGGAGACGGCCCTGAGCTATCTTTTGCCTTTTTTACACCTCAGGGCAAGCATCTCTGCAGCATACGTGATGGGGTCTATCATGGGCGATACGGGCGGGGCGTAGCAAGTCTCCACGTCGGCGAGCTCCGAGGGAGTCATCTTCTTGTGGATGGCCAGCGTGAGCTGGTTGACGCGCCCGTGGACGCCCTCCTTTCCCATAAGCTGGGCGCCGACGATGCGCTCGCCGTCCGCTATGAGCTTAATGTTTAGTTGTGAGCCTCCCGGATAGTACCTGGCCCTGGTATTGCTCCTCGCCTTAAAGGATACGGGCTTGATGCCCGCGGCCTCGCACGCCATGGTCGTGAGGCCCACGCTGCCTACATGAAGGTCGCCAACGACGGCGATGGCGGGGCATAAAACCGGCCCATAGGGCACGTCATTGCCCATGAGCTGCTCGGCCAGGAATCGGGCCTGCCTATTCGCAACTGTGCCTATGGCGCAGACCACCTTTCTGCCCGTGATGGCGTTTACCTCCTCGATGCAATCGCCTGCCGCATAGACATCGTCCAGAGCCCTGCCATTCTTCTTTACGCGGAAGCGCTCGTCTACGTCGATGCCCCCTGCAGGGCCTATGTCGATGCCCGCTTTTTTTGCCAGCTCAACGTTGGGCCTGACGCCCGCGGCCATGAGCACCAGGTCCGCCTTGATAGTCTCCCCGCCCACCGTGACGGACTCAACCTTACCAGCCCCATTTATGGACTCCACGCCCTTGCCCGTAATTATGGTGGCGCCCATCTCCTTCAGGTAGTCCTCCAGGAATACGGCCATGTCGGGGTCGAGGGCGGAGGGCATAAGATGCGGCATGCGCTCAACGATTGTGACTTCAATGCCCCTATCAAGGAATGCTGGCGCCGTCTCCAGGCCGATGGGGCCTCCTCCTATGATGACTGCGCTCTTAGCGCCTTCAACGGCCCTTGCGAGCGAGCGGCCGTCCTCTAAAGTCAATAAACGGTGCACGCCCCTAAGCCCGACGCCTGGTACGGACGGGATGAATGGGATCGACCCGGTGGAAAATACCAGCTTTCCATACTCCACTGTCTCGCCCCCCTCCAGCGTGACGGCCCTGGCGTCCAGGTCCACGCCTGTAACGGCGACCCCGGTCCTCACGTCCAGCCCAAGGTCTTTGAACACCTCGGGCGTATACAATATAAGCCTATCAAAGCTCTCAATCTTATTATCTAAAACGAAGGGCATCCCGCACTGGCTATAGGCGACCACGGGGTCTCTTGAGAAAAGGGTGATACGCGTCTCAGGGCGCTTACGGGCGATGATGAAGGCTGCCGTCAGGCCGGCCCCACCCGCCCCAATAAACACTATATCAGGCCTCATATCTCGCCGCTAAGCCTTTTTATCTCTTCCACTTTTCTGTCGAGCGCCTCTATCCTGCTGCCGAGAGTCTGCACGAACTGCGCCGTCTTTTCAGTTGTCACCGCCCCGTGCATGGAAGGCCCGATGAGGCCCTCATGCTCCAAGACCCTTAAAGAATAGCGCACCTTATGCTTAGGGAGGCCCGTAATCTCCGCCAGCTTCATGATGCCGATAGGCTCCTCCCTGATGACGTGTTTTAAAATCAGCAAATGCCTCTCCAGCATTTCCAGCTCAACCTCTATCTTGCTTATGAGCATACGCATCCTCTGATGGATAAAATAAATTAGGCTTGATACTATTAAGACTTTGCCGGTTGCTTGCTTTAGGCCCTATTTAAGCCTGCATAATCTTTTATATGCTGCCGCATACATTGAACAAGATGATTGCGAAGGTAAAGAAGTCTGAGGTGTGGGGCAGCGTGGAGGCGCCACCGTCTAAAAGCTATACTCATAGGGCTATAGTCATTGGAAGCCTGGGACAATACTCCAGGATAGAAGGGCCGCTACTATCGGCGGACACGCTCGCAACAGTGGGGGCTTGCCGGGCGATGGGGGCGGAGATAAATGTTAAGGATAGGGAACTGGAGATTGCGGGAGTCATCGGCAGGCCGAAGGTGCCCGACGACGTGATAAACGCGGCAAACAGCGGCACCACGCTGCGGCTCTGCATGTCGATGGCCTCGCTGGCCGAGGGAGCGACGGTGTTTACGGGCGACGCCTCCCTGCGCAAGAGGCCAAATGGCCCACTTATACAGGCGCTCAATGACCTTGGCGCAATATGCTATTCCACCCGCTTCAACGGGCTCGCCCCGATCGTGGTGCAGGGCGTCTTGCAGGGAGGGGAGGTGACGATAGGCGGCGGAATAAGCTCGCAGTTCATATCGTCGCTGCTCATCTCGTGCCCGTTCGCGAAAAGGGGCACGGTCATCAAGGTCGAGGGTGAGCTTAAGTCGAGGCCATATGTCGAAGTAACGCTGGAGATGATAGAAAAGGCCGGAGGCTCGGTGGCAACAGACTTCAGGGAGTTCCATATAGAGAGCGACCAGGAATACAGCTTGAAGTCTTATCGTGTACCGGGCGATTTCTCCTCGGCCTCATACATGATGGCGGCTGGGGCGCTGGCCGGCAAGGTGACAGTCAATAACCTGTTCGAGTCGAGGCAGGGCGACGCGGCCATCATGGAGCACCTGCTAGAGATGGGCGCAAACGTTTACTGGGACAGGGAGAAGGGGTCGGTAACCGTAGAGCAGGCAGAGCTAAAGGGCATCGACGTAGACGTGGGAAAGACGCCGGACCTGGTGCCGACGCTGGCGGTGCTGGCGGCGTGCGCGAAGGGTAAGACCCACATCACCAACGCCGCCCACGTACGCTACAAGGAGACGGACAGGCTACACGCCATAACCGTGGAGCTTAAGAAGATGGGGGCGGACATCGTCGAGGAGCCCGATGGTTTAGTCATTACGGGCGGCAAGCTGAAGGGCGCCAGCGTGGAAGGATACGATGACCACCGCATAGTCATGGCGCTGGCTGTGGCAGGTCTCGCCGCCTCTGGTACGATTTCCATAAGCACGGCCGAGTCGGTCAGCATCTCGTACCCAGGCTTTTTTGATGACTTGAAGAGGATAGGGGCTAAGGTGGAACTGTGAACACGTTTGGCAGGGCTTTCAGGCTTACCACGTTCGGCGAGAGCCACGGGCCCGCAGTTGGCGCCGTCGTGGACGGGTGCCCGGCGGGCCTGGAGATATGCGAGGGCGATATCCAGGCAGAGCTTGACAGGCGCAGGCCCGGGCAGGGCGCCGTGACGTCGAAGCGCTCCGAGCCCGACCGCGTGGAGATACTATCAGGCGTGTTCGAGGGAAAGACGACGGGCATGCCCGTGGCGATGCTCGTGCGCAACGTGGACGTGGACTCGTCCTCCTATGAGCCTATCAAAGACCTGCTAAGGCCGGGCCACGCTGACTATGGATACCTGGCGAAGTACGGGTTCAGGGACTACAGGGGCGGAGGGCGGTCGTCCGGAAGGGAGACGGTGGGAAGGGTCATGGGAGGCGCCATCGCCAAAAAATTGCTCTCGCGGGCAGGCATAGGCGTGTACGCCCACACGGTCTCCATCCATGACGTGAAGGCTGGCGAGGTCACGCTGGAAGACGTGATTAAAAACCCGTACACGAACCGGGTGCGCTGCGCCGACCTTAGCGCTGTACGGGCGATGGAGGATGCGATAATGAGGGCTAAGCAGGAGGGGGACAGCGTCGGGGGAATAGTTGAGGTAATAGCCACCGGAGTCCCCGCAGGTCTAGGCAGTCCCGTCTTCGGAAAGCTGGACGCAGACCTGGCCGGCGCCCTCATGGGCATAGGCGCCGTTAAGGGCGTGGAGATAGGCCTCGGCTTCAGGTCTGCTGAACTAAGGGGCTCCGAGATGAACGACGAGTTTTACGTGGATGGCGAGGTCAAGACGAGGACGAACCGGGCCGGGGGCATCCTGGGCGGGATAAGCACGGGCATGCCCATCGTCTGCCGGGTCGCAGTCAAGCCCACGCCCTCGATATCCATTCCGCAGCGCACCATCAACGTGAAGGAAATGAAAGACGCCATAATCGAGGTCAAGGGGCGGCATGACCCCTCAATCGTGCCCCGCATCGTGCCCGTCGTCGAGGCCATGGTGGCGCTCGTTCTGGCCGACCACATGGTGCTGAGCGGAAAGATGGGGCCGAGACTATAGCGAGATCACATTATCGCCCTGCCAGGCCTCGCCTCAAACCTGCGGGCAATACACTGCTCGAGCTCGGGAAATGAAGGAGCCACCTCGTCGGCTTCTTTTAAATGAGCCTCGTCGAGCGTGGTGGCGATGGCGATTATGTAGCCAACCTTGGCAGCCCTCGCAGCCCTGATGCCGAGGGGGGCGTTCTCGACGACCACGCAGTTCAAGGCGGGCACGTCCACGGCCCTCATCGCGACGAGGTAAGGCTCGGCGTCTGGCTTGCCCCTTCTGACGTCCTCGGCGGCAACGATGGCGTCAAAGGCGCCCTCAAGGCCCACCTTTTTTAGCACTGCCATGGCGGACGTCCTCCTGCTGCCGGTGACCAGGGCGAGCTTCATGCCGTTGTTGCGCAGCATCGTGAGAGTCTCCGGGACGCCTTCATACAGCCGCACGCTCGAATCCACAAGCTCATTAAAAATCCTCGTCTTCAGCTCAACTATCGAGTTAAGCTCGCCTTCAGAAAGCTCCATGCCCTTTGACCGGGCTATATCTTTCCCCATCTCCATCGTGGTCATGCCCTCACGCAAGTACACATCCATCTTATCAACGTGGACTCCAAAAGCCTCGAAGGCGCGCCTCCACGCCTCATAGTGAAGGGGCATGGTGTCAGCGATAACGCCATCCATGTCGAAGAGCACTGCCCTATAAAGGAATATTTTCACGGAGCATCGTTCGGCCATTACCCATAGATTAGCACTTCCGGGTCTTATACGTTGGCCAAAACTTATGCTTTATAATGAAAACCTTATATGTTCGGCAATACCTTTAAAATAACGTGCTTGATACCGGTATAGAGAGGCCTTGGCATGAGGAGCGATACGGTTAAAAAGGGCCTGGACAGGACGCCGCACAGGGCACTGCTAAAGGCTGTCGGCGTCACGGACAGCGACATGAATAAGCCTTTCATAGGCGTGGCCAACGCATGGAACGACGTCGTGCCCGGCCACAAGCACCTGAAAGGCCTGGCTGATAAGATAAAGCAGGGGATCAGGGAAGCAGGCGGGGTGCCTTTCGAGTTCGGGGTCATCGGCATATGCGACGGCATCGCCATGGGCCATGAGGGGATGTTCTACTCGCTGCCGTCCCGCGAGGTCGTGGCGGACTCCATCGAGCTTATGGTGGAGTCGCACCGCTTTGACGGCATCGTCATGCTGGGCACCTGCGACAAGATCGTGCCGGGCATGCTTATGGCCGCCCTGAGGGTTAATATACCTTGCGTGGTGGTTACGGGCGGCCCCATGGAGCCGGGGCGGCTTGACGGCAAAGACCTTACGCTTATCTCGTCATTCGAGGGCGTCGGCAGCGTACGGGCGGGCAGGATGACCGAGGCCGAGCTCAAGCGCATCGAGGACGCATGCTGCCCGGGATGCGGAAGCTGCCAGGGCCTATATACTGCCAATACCATGGCCTGCATGGCCGAGGCCCTCGGCCTGTCGCTCACCGGGTGCGCAACCGCACACGCCACGAGTGCATCTAAGGCGAGGATAGCCCTGGAGAGCGGCCGCCGAATCGTGGAGCTTGTAAAGAAGGACGTCAAGCCCCTCGACGTCGTGTCCCGCGAGTCGCTCCTCAACGCAATAAGGGTGGACCAGGCCATCGGCGGCTCTACGAACACGGTCCTGCACCTGATGGCCATAGCGATGGAGGGCGGCATCAGCCTCGAGCTGGATGACTTTGACAGGATTAGCGGCGAGACGCCGCACATCTGCAACATGGGGCCGGCAGGGCCGTACACCATGAAAGACCTTGACGAGGCCGGGGGAATTCCTGCGGTGATGAGCCGCCTGGCTGGCATGCTCATTGACGTCCCCACGGTCAACGAGGCCTCCCTGCTGAGCATCGCCAGAGCGGCAAAAGTGCTGAACCCTGAGGTCATCAGGCCCTTGAGTTCTCCCGTGCACAAGACGGGAGGCATAACTGTGATGTACGGAAACCTCGCCCCAGGCGGGGCGGTGGTCAAGAGCGGCGCGGTGAGCGAGAAGATGCTGAAGTTCAGGGGAAAGGCGAAGGTCTTCGACTCGGAGGACGAGTGCAACAAAGCGATCATAGAGCGCGAGATAAAGCCGGGCGACGTCGTCGTCGTGAGGTACGTCGGCCCCAGGGGAGGCCCTGGCATGCCGGAGATGCTCGGCCCCACCTCTGCCATAGCAGGGATGGGCCTCTCCGAATCAGTCGCCCTCATCACCGACGGCCGTTTCTCCGGCGGCACGAGAGGCCCCTGCATAGGCCATGTCACCCCTGAAGCCGTGGACGGCGGCATGATAGGCTTGCTAAAGGATGGCGATGTCATCTCCATTGACATACCCGGGAAAAGGGTGGACGTCGACCTGTCCCCCTCAGAAATAGAGGCAAGGCGGAAGTCTTTCATGCCCAGGAAAAAGGAGCTAAAGGGCTACCTGGCAAGGTATGCGAGGAGCGTAACGAGCGCTTCGCTAGGAAGCATAATAAAATAAAAATTTTTTACTTACAATCCTTAGCTACCTCTTCTATATTATGCAAAAGCTCCTTGAGCGATATAGGCTTTTTGAGGAAGCGGACGGCACCAGCCTCTTTGGCCTCCTTTTCCACAGCATCGTCCGCGGACACAAAGATGATCTTCGTATCAGGCCGCTCCGAGAGTATCTCCTTTGTGGCCTCCATGCCGTTCTTCGTCGGCATCCTGTGGTCCATTATGATGATAGGGGCGGGGGTCGAGTGCTCCTTTTCCACGGCGTCAGTCCCATCGTTGGCAACGAACGCGATGTCATAGCCTTTTGAAGACAGGGCTAGCGTATATAGCCTTTGTAAGTCCGGCTCATCATCTACAATGGCGACTTTTAGCAATGTTAACCCCATGGTCGACGTCAATATTGGTATCTGCCATATGTGAATATGAGTATAAATATTCTGCTGTACATAACGATTACACCAGTAAAGCTTATGCCTATAAACATGCATCAAGTAATTTAATTGTTTTTCATGGGTGTTCGGTTAAGCTATCCATGGTTGCATTAGCCTTTTTCTGTTGATGTTCGGGGTTTGTCCTTGGCCTATCATTATGCTGAAGTATGTTATCATGTCCAGTTCCAGGTCCATGCTATTGAGGACTGCTTTTAGTATTCCGTATGCGTTCTGGGCGAAGGCTTTTGCCCATTGTAGATGGGTGTACAGGTGGGCTTTTGCAGGGTTATGTTTTCTTACCAGTCTGAGCAGTTGGCGGCTGCATATGAACGTCAGGATGCTTACCCATATGAGGCATTTGACCACGTTGGGGTTTGTGCTTTGTATCTGGTCCAGGTGGTAAACGTCTTTGAGTTCTTTAAAAACGAGCTCTATCTCCCATCTTGCGCCATACAGGCTTGCCACGTCTTCGCCGTTCAACACGCTAATGGGGATGTTGGTCAAATACGAGTGGTACTGCCTGGTCTCTTCGTTGAGCACGAGGACCATACGGAAAGTCCTCGTTGTCCTGGTAGTTTTGCCCTTGTATTTCCGTCTCCTCACCTCTACTTCGACCTCCACGTCCAGGAGTTGCCTTTTCAACAATGGTAGTACGTCTCTGAGCTTTTTGCCCAGGACGTCTACCGAGTTGCCCCGGCATACCTGGTTCACTTTTACGATTAGGGGATTAGCATTTCCTTTAAGCCGGCTCACGAAAAAACCGCCGTAGCGCTCGATCTTATCGAAACTATTGTAATCGAAGAAACCCAGGTCGGTCAATAGGACTCGGTCTCGTAGCCAGGATCCTAATCGGAGGGTCTTCACTTCACCGGTCCTCTCCGGGAAGAGCCTCACCGTGTTGACACTATCCGTCACCGCGCTCACTATACAGGAGAGCTTCAACCCCGCGGCCACTTTTCTAGAGCGGGCGGCAGGCCACAAATCCGCGAGGGACGCATGCAAACGAATGATCGTGCTATCCTGGATGAGAAGGTCCTTGAACCCCAGCTTGTCCCCTAATTTGAGACAAGGTTCTCTCGCCTGAAGTTCGAAGGCATGTACCACGCACCGATGAAGAAAACGCTCCATCTCCGGATTAAACAGCATAAAAACTGCTAATGCTCAGGTTGACACCGGACATGGTTTCATAGCCTCTTTCCAGCCCACGCATCGACCTCATAAAACTGATGCCAAAACCCAGGACGACCACCCAGAACATGATCACCGGATTCGATCTTCCGGTTACGCTTAATAAAACCCGTCTCAGCAGCCGTCTTACGGAGAAAATCCTCAGGAAACAACTCGGTCAGACACGGTGCGCACGGATCAACCATCCGCATGCTTAAAGAATCACTCATACATCATCCCATTAAAATACTATAATATATATTATTATAGTATTCTAGATTATTAAACGCTTAACATACCCTTAACCGAACACCCATGAATTGTTTTTATATATAGCCTGTCTATCTCCGCAGCGTTTTATACGCCGAGGGCCGGGAACGCATGAAGCAGGCCTTTCACCGCCATCTCCACCGCTATGGTGGCGAGCACGATGCCCATTATCTTCGTCAGGACCCTTGCGCCATCCTTTCTTATGACATTATAGACCCATTCACAGTTGATGAGTATAATGAAGGCGGCGATCATGGCCAGCAATATCGCCAGCATTATGGAGCCCTTGAGCACCGGGGTGCTAGCCTCGTTCATCAATATCATGACCGTAGTCATGGCGCCAGGGCCGGCCAGGAGGGGTGTGGCCATCGGAGTCACTGCGACGCTCTCCCGCTCCTCATCCTCGTCTATCTTCGACGCAGGGCTCCTTCCCATGAGCATGTCGAAGGCTATGGCCAATAACAATAAGCCGCCTGCTATCCTGAGGGAGTCCAATGTGACGTTGAGCATGTCGAAGAGCATCTTGCCGATCAGGGCGAAGACGAGCAGGATGGCGGTAGCGATGATGACCGACTTTATAATGGCGTTCTTCCGCTCGGCAGGCGTGAGCTTCTGGGTCAGGGATATGAATAGCGGGACGTTGCCAAACGGGTTGACGATGACGAATACGCCTACCAGCGCATGGACGAATAGGGTGTCGGCCAGGAAGCTGAGTTGCATCGTAAGCAGGATGTCTGGTAACTATTAAAATTTTTCGACGTTTACGTTTGCGGCCCCGGCGTGCTCGACGGCAACAATTTTATTTTTTAACGCCTTGAATTATTATATGCGTCAAATTTGTATACATGAGGATTCTACCGCAAATGACCTGGCGCCCCTGGCCGTATGCGTCCACAACCTGTTCGGGCAGCTCCCCGTCACGGCCCGGAGCAAGAATAAGCGTGGCGTCAGGGTGGAGGGGGGCAGGGTGATATCGATGGACTATACCGGGCCGTTCCTGGAGCTTTCGATCGCAGAGAACAGGGTAATCCATGACCGTCCACCTTCCGGCGTGTATCATGGCATCCCCGTCGTGGTGTCGCCCATACGTATCGATGGCGAGCCGGTCGCGGCCATAGGCGTGGTTGACGTCACCGGTTCGCTGGACCTAAAGGCCCTAATGGACCAGTACGCCAGCCTGCAGAAACAGATGGGCTATGAACTTGAACGATTGTGAGAAAAGCTTTATATGTTCCTTTCCTTTACAAATGACTATACATTTAAAAATGTAGAGGGAATCTGTGTGAAGAGGATCGGATTTATCCTAATGGCTATTATGCTGATAGCTTTAATGGCGCCAGCATGCATGGCGCAGAGCGCTCAGACCGTCGTGAACGTGAAGGGATACGTCTACAAAGGGGCCCTGCCCGTAGACGGAGCCAAGGTACAAATATACTCATGGGATGGAGAGAAAATGGGCACATCGCCAATGAGCACCACGGTCAGCGCGACGATAGACGGCTTATCCGGCGCATTTGAGTTCAAGAACGTGCCATATGACCCATCGAAAACGTTCAACTGGGTAGTGCAGGCAGAGAAGGATGGCGCACAGGCGCACGCCATGGTGTACATCGTGCCCCCGCAGCAGGCTGGAGAGGCTCCCAAGGCTGAGCCCATCGTGCTCGACCTGGGCATGTGGGACTGGAAGACCGACCTGAGGGGCATGGTGCAGAGCGGCAACCTGGCGACGAACGCGCTGCCGATAAGCGACGCCACCGTGAAGATTTACGCTCGCGATGCCAACGGGACTGTTGGCACGACCCCTGTGGCGACGGCGATAACTGATGCAAGTGGCCAGTTCGACATCCCCAACGTCCTGGGCTACGGGCAATACCAGGCAGTGGCAATTACAAAGGATAACCACGTCGCCAGGACAAACTTCACGGCATACCAGCAGGAGACCCACGTCAATTTAGTCATGACCGATATCATCCTGGCCACCCCGACGCCTACCGCTAAGCCTGGCGGAAGCACCAGTGGCGGATTCTTCGGATTGCCCGGGTTTGAGGCCGTGCTGGCGCTTGCGGCTCTATCAGGCACGTCGCTATTCCTCCGAAGACGATAGTGGTGCCAAATAGAAGGGCGGGGCCAGCAGGTTCCCCCTTTTACTTTTTTAACTGCGAATAAATTCGTAGTCATCGAAAAAGAGATGAAGGATGCCGCTTTAATGGCTTACATATGGATGATGAAAAGTTTTTGGTGGTCCCTTTAGGCAAGAAGTCCAAGGCCATAACTCAGACCGTGTCTAACGATACGGCCATGGAGATAATGGAGCTGCTGGCCGACGGCCCGCTGTCCACATCTAAGGTCGCCGAAAGGCTCGGCATCCCGCTCACCACCGCCCAGTATAACATAGAGAAGCTCATGGAGGCCGGGCTGGTGAAGGTCGCCAGGACGAAGTACAGCGAGAAGGGGCGGGAGGTCAAGCTCTACGAGGCCTATAATAGGGCTATAATCATCCTGCCCGGGAAGTCGGGGGCGGGGGCGGCGCTGGACGCCCTCAAGAGGTGCCTGGTTTTATTGCCCATAATAGCGGTAATTTCCGCTGCGGTGGAGTACCTAATGTCATCTTATTTTGGCGCCGTGCCCTATGAGATGGGCGCCGCAGGCGAGCCCATGCTTCGGGTCGCATCCTCGCCGGTGCCGGCATACGCGCCCAAGGCCGCGCCATCGCTCGATCAAGCAGCCCAGGGCGCCCCCGCATTATTGCAGCATCCCGGCGTCATCTTCTTTGCGGGCTGCCTGCTCGCCATCTTCTTGATAATGGTGATGGAGTACTTCCGCTACAAGAAGATGCCGGGCCCGTGGAAGCGATCAACGCCCACGGCGCTTGCGGGCCGTGGCGACGAGGGCCGTGATGATGACTCCGGCGGTTCCGGCGGCCAGCAATAGGCCCTCAATGGAGCCGGCCTTTAGCGGGGGCTCGCTTCTGGGCAGCACCCTGAGCTGCGCTATTAGGGTGGTGTCCTGGCTTTCGCATTCTAAATATATTTTAGCCGTATAGTTACCCGTCGTGCCGTTGGGCACCCTCGCCCTCACGACGAACTCTGAGGCGGAGCCTGGCTCGACCTTTATCTTGCCCCACGGCGCCCCGCTCATATAGTATGCCCAGTTATCGCCCACCTCTGCGGTGGCCATCAGCTCCAGGGGGAAGTCGCCGTCGTTGTACACGCGGACGGGAAGGTCGAAGGCGTCGCCCTCGGACAGGTTTATCGACGGGCAGCCATCGACTGATTTATACCCTTTTATTATCGCCTCATATAGCGGCGACCCTTCGACGTTTATGCGCAGCGTTAGCTTATTTGAGGTGGTGTCCTGGCCTTTCAGCGTGAGGTTCACCGTATAGTGGCCCGGCGCGGTGCCCCCTGGGACGTACACCCAGAAGTCCGAAGATGCGATCTGGCTTTCGGCGGCGTAGAACGCCGTGCCGTTTCCGGTGGTCGCGCCCCATCCTGCGGGCTTTTCTATGTCAAGCTGCAGCGGCTTATCCCTTTTATACCGGTTATTCACGCTGAAGACGAAATGGGCGGTGTCGCCCGCCTTCACCGTCCTCTCCGGATAGTTCGTGTAAAGGTCGAGCGTCTCGTAGGGCAGGTCCTTCACGATGACCACCACTGGAATCCTGGCGTAGAACGGCCCGCCGGTGACCAGCACATAGCAAACGTATGCCCCGCGCCTATCCCCATTATACTGGAACATGAAGGTCGCCTCTTTCTTATCGCCGGACCGTATGCCTATCATCTCCCCATCGGGGCACCATCCGTACCAGTTCTTATAGTCCGCTTCGGGGGATTGAAGCGTGAACGCGACGTATTGGTCGGTAAGCTGGCTGTTTTCTACGCAGACTGTGACCGCCACAGGCCTGCCCGGGCTCGTCTCCACGACGGGGTTGACCACGTAGGGCACCAGCCCGTTATATGGCACCTTCGTCAGGAGGCGGTTCAGCGTCCTGGTCCCCCTGAACTCCTCCTCTGTCATGAGGGTCTGGAACCCCGTCGCGGCCGTCACGACCGAATAGGTGCCAGGGGTTATCACCACGCTGTAGTAGCCTATGGCGTTCGACCTGCTCTGGTTCACTATCTGCTGGCTCCGTATGAAGTATATGACCGCTCCAGGGACGGGGTAAGACGTGTCGGAGCGGGCGGCATCCGTGCCGGTTATGTAGCCTTCAACGTATATTGGCCGGTCGCCATCGCTGCCGGAGTCTATCGTTGTCGACTGGCCGAATGAATACGGCATCATAGAATACAATATGAGAATTGTGAGGGCTATCGCCCCACGGAATGCTCCGCCCACGTAGTTCTTTTTATGCGCCTTCATAAGCCCGCCACGCTAATGGCAAGTGCCGCGACCGATGCCAAATATATAATCTGGGGGATAAATTATAAATATATTTCTATTTAATTAAAAAGAAGCCGCCCCGTAAAGGCTTATATTCCAGCGTTATGCATCGCACGCATTAAATATATATAATAAATGCTTCACCATACATAATGATGGAACTACCCACCCCAGAAAGCATAAAAAAGAAGCGCATAAGGCTAGGCCTCACGCAGAGCGAGCTGGCCGAGCGGGCGAAGGTGAGCCAGCCGCTGATAGCGCGCATCGAGTCCGGGGACGTGGACCCCCGGCTATCCACGATAAGGAGCATAATGACGGCGCTGGAGGAGATGGAAAGGTCGAGGATAACGGCCCGTGACCTGATGACGTCCCCTGTCGTCTCGCTATCGCCTGACGACACCGTGGAGGAGGCGGTCAAGCTCATGGAGAAGTACGGCTTCTCTCAGCTGCCAGTGCTCGAGAACGGCGTGCCCATCGGCAGCATTTCGGAGAACGTGCTCGTGCAGGCGATGGGCAGTCGTGACATAGATCGGATAAGTAACGCCAGGGTGCGCGAGCTAATGGAGGGGTCTTTCCCAGCGGTGGCCCCGGCTACAGACATGGGGACCATATCCGCCCTCCTCGAGACCAATCATGCCGTCCTCGTCATGGAGATGGGCAGGGTGGTGGGCGTCATCACCAAGTATAACTTAATGCGGCTCATTAAGAAGTGAGCTCACAAACTTTTATTAGGTATAGGGCAAATTAAGTTAGACGACGAGAGGATACCATTATGTCAGAGATATCTAAGGCACCAATCGCCCGGCTGTTAAGCCAGGCGGGCGGGGAAAGGGTCTCCGCCGAGGCGGTCGATGAGATGGTGAAGTACACTGAAGATTACGTGTTGAAGGTCGGCGCCGAGGCCAGCAAGCTCTGCGCCCACGCGGGCCGCAAGACCATAAAGGCGGACGACATTAAGCTGGCCGTTGAGCGGATAAAATTATAACAACAATCATACTTATAATAATTATTGTCCTCTTTTAAATGAGAACGCTCATCCTCTTTTATTATTTGGCCCGGGACCCGAACGCGTCACGTTGAATTACTAAAACGATGGTCGGGTAGATGGTTGGCGAATAAAAGAAGATGCGATGTCAAACCATCCGTTATCAAATAGAGCCTCCTCTTCAGTCTAAAGAAGGTTTTTCGTTATTTGACGAAAACATCACTCCGCCAAAATAAGGTACCGAGTTCCCGCTCATAAAAGGAAAAGAGGCACAAAACAAGTGCTACCATCGATTAATAAATTTTTATACAATAAAAAACATCAAATAAATGGCTAAACAACTGTCGATTCTTTCACAAGACTTATTTAGACGCAAGGACATTCTACATGTAAAATCATTATGGACTTTCACGCGTATGGAGGACAGAAGTTGAAGGAGATACGAATACACGGGCGGGGCGGCCAGGGCTCCGTCACAGCGGCAGAGCTCATCGCGGTCGCCGCATTCGAGGACGGCAAATGGAGCCAGGCCTTCCCATACTTCGGGACGGAAAGGCGAGGCGCACCCGTGACGGCGTTCGCAAGGATATCAGACAAAAAGATACGGGTCAGAAGCCAGATATACGAGCCAGACTACGTCATCGTGCAGGACCCATCACTGCTCTCAGTGGTAGACGTTGCGAGCGGCATCAAGAAGGATGGCCTCATTATAGTCAATACGGAGAAGGACCCATCGGAGCTGAAGATGGACACCAATGCGACGGTCAAGACCATCGATGCAACGACGCTCGCCATAAAAATTTTAGGCGTGCCAATCGTGAATACGGCCCTGCTGGGCGCTTTCGCAGGGGCTTCGGGACAGATACGCCTGGAATCGGTGAGCAAGGCAATAAAGGAAAGATTCCCTGGCAAGGTAGGCGAGAAGAACGTAGAGGCGGTCAGGCAGGCCTACGAGATGATGAGGGGGTGAAGCCATGGCTGCTAAGGAGAAGTTGACAATAGGCCTGGTGGCGAAGCCCGGCGGCACGCTGGGCTATAAGACTGGCGGATGGAGGACGTTCAGGGCGGTCATCGACCACGAGAAGTGCATAGGCTGTAAGAGGTGCGCCGATTCCTGCCCCGATGGGGCGCCATACGAGTGCGCCCACGACGGGAAGAAAAAGAAGTTTTGCGTCGATTATGATTATTGCAAGGGATGTGGAATTTGTGCGTTCGAGTGCCCCGTTGACGCTATCGAAATGATGAAGGAGGAAAAGTAATGGCCGCAAAGATGAAGGTAATCGAGGGCTCCATGGCGGTGGCCGAGGCGGTGAAGGCCTGCAGGCCTGCCGTGGTGTCGGCATACCCCATCACCCCCCAGACTCACATCGTCGAGGACATATCGCAGATGATAGCGGATGGGGAGATGCAGAATTGTGAGTACGTGAGGACCGAGAGCGAGTTCGGTGCCGCTTCCATGATACAGGGCGCCGAGGCGGCGGGGGCGAGGTCGTTCAGCGCCACCTCGAGCCAGGGGGCGGTCTTGATGTACGAGGTGCTGTTCAGCATAGCGGGCATGCGCCTCCCGTGCGTCATTGCGATGGCGAACCGCTCCGTCTCATCCCCGCTCTCGATATGGAACGACCACCAGGATGCCATATCTGCGAGGGATAATGGGTGGATACAGCTATGGGCGGAGGACAGCCAGGAGGCCGCGGACATGATAATCCAGGCCTACAGGATAGGCGAG
This sequence comes from Methanocella conradii HZ254, assembly GCF_000251105.1. GTDB lineage: Archaea > Halobacteriota > Methanocellia > Methanocellales > Methanocellaceae > Methanocella > Methanocella conradii. Next base: position 833,717 of record NC_017034.1, read on the forward strand.
GACCACCGTGTGCTGCTGCCCGTGATGGTCAACCTTGACGGGTTCATAATCACGCACACCTACGAGCCAGTGGAGCTATACGACCAGAAGATGGTCGACGAGTTCCTGCCCCCATACAGCCCGGTTTATGCCCTTGACCCAAAGAATCCAGTTACTATGGGCTCGCTGGCGCAGCCGGAGGTCTACACCGAGGCGCGCTACATGATCCACCAGGCGCAGTTGAAGGCTAAGGAAGTAATAGAGGAGGTCGCCCTGGAATTCAAAAAGAAGTTCGGCAGGTATGGGGGAGGGTTGATAGACGCCTACAGGATGGAGGACGCCGAGGTGGCCCTCATTGCCATGGGGTCCATCATTGGCACGATGAAGGACGCAGTTGATGAGATGCGCGCCGAGGGCATGCCGGTCGGCGTGGTGAAGGTCCGCTCTTACCGGCCATTCCCCGCTGAGGCGCTGCGGGCCGCCTTAAAGGACGTTAAGTGCGCATGCGTCATAGACAGGGACATATCGATGGGCATGGAGGGCGCATTATTCACCGACCTCAAGGCAGCGCTTTACGGCAAGTCGAAGGCTGACATCTTAGGCTTCATAGCCGGGATGGGCGGCCGTGATATCACTATAGACGATTTCAAGGGTATGGCAAGGAAGGGCTTCGCGAGGATCAGGGGCGAGAAGGTGACTGACATGGAATGGTGTAAGCTGGATACTGATATACTGCCGGAGGGGAGCTAAATGGCCGCGCTAGAAGACCTGTTCGCGTCGGGCCACAGGGCCTGCGCTGGCTGTGGATGCGCCCTGACGCTGAAAACGCTCTTGCGCGTCACAGGCCCGAACGTCATAATAGCACAGGCCACGGGTTGCATGGAGGTCATCTCGACTCCCTATCCCGAGAGCGCCTGGAAAGTGCCATGGATACACTCGCTGTTCGAGAACGCCGCGCCGGTGGCGGCGGGCATCGAGGCCGGGCTGAGGGCGACGGGCCGTAAGAACGACACCAAGGTGATAGCCATAGGAGGCGATGGCGCCACTTTCGATATCGGCTTCGGACACCTCTCCGGGGTCATGGAGAGGGGCCACGACATCCTATACCTGTGCTATGACAACGAGGCGTACATGAACACCGGCATACAGCGAAGCGGCTCCACCCCGTATGACGCCTCCACGACGACCACGCCGGCTGGCAAGCTATCCTTCGGCAACCAGAGGCCCAAGAAAAACCTGCCGGCGATAATGGCGGCGCACGGGGTGCCATACGTTGCCGTCACCTCGATAGCTTACCCTGCGGACTTCACCAAGAAGGTGAGGAAAGCGTTATCCATAGAAGGGCCTAAGTATATTCAGGTGCACGCGACGTGCACGCCTGGGTGGGGCATTGACAGCGCCATGTCCCTGGAGGTCCTGAGGCTCGCCGTCGAGACGGCCATGTACCCCCTCTTCGAGTACGAGAACGGCCAGATTACGAGCGTCCATAAGATCAAGGATAGAAAGCCGGTCAGGGAGTACCTGGAGAAGCAGAAGCGGTTCGCCCACCTCTTCAAGATGCCGGGCGGCGATAAGGAGATAGAGAAGATACAGCGGATAGCGGACCTTAACGCCGAGCACTTCGGCCTTGACGTGAAGCCTAAGGGCAAGGAGGCTGCCGCCGGAAAACAGTGAGGCAGGAGCTTTACATGTACGTTGGAAGGTTTGTTTGCGTGGGAAAAACGAATGGAAGGCTGTGGGCGGGATACAGGGTATCCTCCCGCTCTTTCCCTAACAGGTATGCGGTTAAGCTGAACGATAGCACCGTGGCCATCATGCCGAAAGACGTAAAGGACCTGGAGAAGAGCCCCTACATATCGTATAACTGCGTTAAGCTGGCGCACGGGACGGCGGTGGTCACAAATGGCTCACATACAGATACCATCATTGAGAAGATTGCCATGGGATACCCGGCGAGGGATGCCATGGCGCTAAGCCTCCTGGCGATGGACTACGAGAAGGACACGCTTGACACCCCGAGGATAGCTGCTGCAATATCCAAGGGCAGGGCATACCTGGGTATCGTGACCAGGGGCGGGGTAAACGTGAGCGAGCTCCCGCTCAATGATAGCGAATGCTTCATGGTGGCCACTTATGAGAAGACCTCTTTCTCGAAGCTGGCAGTCGAGGCAACTTCCGCGCAGGACGTCGCCAGAAAGATGTACGACCTGACCTTCGAGAAGCCCGTGTGCGCTGCGGGCGTGTACGAGGCGGGCGACGGCTTCGAAATTGGCTTATACAACGGGCCGTGAATATAATTTACGAGGCCACTCTTTTTTTATATTTATAGTATAATATCTATTAACGCATGCAAGAAAGCTATCGCGGGCGCTACAAGAAGTTTAACTTGAAGAGATTGTGCGCCCTTCTCATGGAGAATGCCGCCATGATGGACAGGGCGGCGAGCATGGAGGATGCCCTGAAGGGGCTAGCCTTTAAGATGGCAGCACTGGCCGGCGTGGACTCCTGTGTGATACTACAACAGGAGATAGACAATAGGTTTAAGGCCGTGGCAAAGCATGCGGTGGCCAATGGCTTCGACAGGGTCGTCCTCGGAGGCGATGCGGCGGAGGCCTTCAAAAAGAAAATGCCAACGCTGGCCGAAGCCAGGGACCTGGGGCTTCCCGACACCGAGGCTAACCGGCATACTCGCTTCCTCTGCATGCCACTCCTTTTTCATAGGAAACCCATCAGCCTGGCAGTGCTCTTTTCCGCTGGAAAAAGGCCTGAATTCACGGCTGACACACTAGAGATTCTCGCGATTACTGCGATGCAGGGAGCGCACGCCATCGACGAGCTTTACTATAAAGAGGAGATGAAGAAGCGCAGCGATGAGCTCCGCAGGCTATACGAGATCCAGCGCAGGATCACCCAGAGCATAGACTTTGAAAAGGCAACGGAAAGCATCGTGGAGAATGCTCCGTACATCACGAAGCTTAAGTATTGCTTGATCTACCTGCTAGACCCGGCCCAGCGTAACATCGTATCGGTAAAGGCACCGCATGAAGTGGAGAAAAAGTTCGGTAAGCTGACCTTCAGGCTCGACGAGCTCGTGGCCTCCAGGATAGCCATGGATGAGCGGAGGCCGCTGTTCATCGAGGATGCCCTCACCTACCCGAATATATCGCAGCGCATAGTGAGGATGCTCGGCTTCAAGTCGGCCATCGTGCTGCCCCTGATAGCGAGGGAAAGGGTGCTGGGCGTAATGTGGCTATACAGCACCGATAAGAAGGTGAAGTTCGACGAGGATGACAAGAGGAGCGCTATGGCCCTGTCTGACCAGGCGGCCATAGTCATCGATAACGCCCGCATATTCAAGGAGCTTGAGGAGTCGTACGAAAAGCTGAAAGACCTGGATAAGATGAAGATGGACTTTTTTACCCTTATCTCGCATGAGCTGAGGAACCCCCTTGCGGTAATAAGGGGCTTCACGGAGCTTCTATATGAGGGCACGCTGGGGCCGCTGAACGACAGGCAGAAGGAAAAGCTCCAGAGAATAATGGAAAACGTGGACAAGATGGCCGACATGGTCGGCAAGATGTCTGAGGTTTCCATCGTGGAGACTAAGCGTTACCCTCTCGAGAGGATGCCCGTATCCTTAAGCGACATGGTCGCCGGGCTGGTTAGCGAGATGGGCTTCCTCTTTAAGAATAAGCATATAACGCTTAAGGTTGACGTGCCCCAGAGCCTTCCCCTGGTGGAGGTGGACCGCGAAAAGATAGAGCAGGTCCTCCTCAACCTTTTAAATAACGCAATGAAGTATACGCCAGAAGGCGGGGAGGTCAGCGTCTCGGCGAGAGACCAGGTGAGCGAAATACTCGTTTCCGTCCACGACACCGGGATAGGCATACCGAGGAAAGACCTGGACAAGATTTTTTCCGGGTTTTACCATGCGGGCTATAAGCTTTCATATGAATATAAGGGCCCGGGCCTTGGACTGGCCGTCTCCAGGAGGATAGTGGAGAGCCATGGCGGCCGCATATGGGCGGAGAGCGAGGAGGGAAAGGGCAGCACCTTCTACTTCACGATACCAAAGTCGCTGATAATAAAAAGATAGGGCAGGTATAGGCTGCCACTTTATAGTATTATCTCGATGTCGAGCTCTTCGGCGAGCTCCTTGTACCTGTTCCTTATGGTCACCTCGGTGACGCCGGCCACGTTGGCGAATTTTAATTGTGGTCATATTCCCTGCGTCGTTCATACTGAAGAGGCCGGGGACTTAGCATTCGCCAGTTCTCAGGTAAACTATTAACTGCTATCTTTTGGCCTATTTCTCGGCCGAATTACTTGTTTCTATTACTGCCAGCATTTCGTTCCTTAAATGCTGTATTCTTGACAGGCTGGTCGGATTGGTCGGATGATTTCGATTCGCGCTCTTTCTCGAGTATTACTGCCGCGTTAAACCCCTGGAAGTTGATGCTATACGTTTCTTCCCCATTCGATTCTTCATAGTTTAACAGCCCCAAAAAAATCAGCGCTCTATCTTTAGCATAATGGCCGCCGCCACCCTTGATTACGCGCTTGATGTTCGAGTAGTCTACGCGCATACTTCTGGATACTTGGCTTATGGTCATGTGAAAGGGGTTTTTCATGAAAAATATGAGGACGTCTCCCCGTAACTTGCTTTCGTGTACTGCCTTGTACACGTTAACCCCGTATGTCCTTATCATTTCATCCGCGTACTCGTTAATTTCGTTCATTCTTACACCCGTGTTGAAAGTCGCATATACTATCGCCCCTTATTATCGTTGGTTAATCGTTTTAATATATATCCTTTATCGTAACATCCTCTAACTATATTTTATATTACTTTTTTATTATTAAGAGTCCGTGTTTTTGCCTGTAAGAAAGTTAGTAGATGCCGTCCGGCATTAGCCTGATCATACAATCCTTGGCTCATCCTTGGCTCATCATTGGCTCAATTAAATATAAATAATTTGATTGCTTTTTAATCATTTGAAAAACGGGCGTATGAGAGTTAATGCCTTCAGGGACTCGTGCATGGTGAACGGTCATCTAAACCTTTGTTTCCGTGCCGGGTCCCCGAAGGCGGCGATTTCATATGCACACTATGGAGAGTGATACAATGAAACCGAACAAAATACTAGTATTGGCACTCGCAGGCTTAATGCTTGCGGTAACCACAAGTAGTACAGCATTCGCATACATAGCTGAGTATTCAGGCACAGATTACTCGCATATAACAGGGCCTTCATCTGTAGCGAATACAGGCACGATAACGGAACAAATCCCGGTAGCCGGGTCAGTACAATTGAGATGGAAGAATGACTTGAAAAACGATATGAGTTCAGGGAATGCGTATTTTGGAATCCAGTATAGTTCTGGATATGCAGGAGGCTTGAATTGGGAGAGCAGCGGCGATCTTTATCTTCCACCCAACGGTTATCATGTTGAAGTCACCGTAACTACGCCAACGGTAGATACAACTTACATGCCGCCGCTTCCGACGACTGACACTCTAAATATTAACCACAAGTATAGGGCTGCTTCCTCGCCATACTGGTATGGTACTGACTTCTGGCAGACCCAGAAATACGAATATCTTCACCTGTAATTCTGGCATATCCAGAAACACGGATACACGTCAAGATGAAAAGTTTCAGAACATATAAAATGTATTTAAAAACTTAAATTTTTATTTTATGTAGAGGAAAGGTGTAAGCATGGGCAACGTGATCAGGATTGCTAAAAAGGAGTTCGCTGATTTGCTTGGTAATAGGATAGTTTTTCTTTTACTCGCCATTTTTGCCGTTATTATTATACTTAATGCGCAGGGGATCGATGATTACATGGATTACATGTCCAGTGGCCTTGTGATGTGGGATATGTATGGTAATAGTGTTTCTAATCTTCTGCTTGGCAGTATTTTGACTTGTTTAACCTTTTTTGGAGAGTTTGTCGGCGTAATTGTTGGTTTCTCGATTTTTGCGGGCGATAGGTACAGTTATTCTTTGAACACGCTTCTCGTTAAGCCGTTGTATCGTGATTCGATAATTAATGGCAAACTGTTGGGGGCTTTAGGGTTTTTAGCCTGTATTTGCGGCTTTACAATTATGCTCTCCGTGGCCTGTATGCTCATTTTTGCGGGTAACTATGCCGCCCCGTATCTACTGGAATTTTTATCCAGGCTGCCTCTCGTGTTCCTGGTGGTTCTGGCTTTTATGATGATATACATGGCATTATCCATGTTATTGTCCCTGGTGATACCGGAACAGTCTCTGGCGCTCATATCAATCCTCTTGTTAGTCGTTATTATCAATAGTGCAAACGCTGTAGATGTTGCGGCGCCTTTTGGCGTATTTTTTAATAGTTCGCTTGCCACCAAGTTGGTTGCGGGTTTATCCCCCCACGTTATTAGAGACCATATTTATAATGCTGGGCTTTTTAATCCTTCGTATGATTTTTTTAGTGCTTTATCGGTTGCTAAGTTCGATATTCTCTGGATGGTCTTGTATGCGGTTATACCGGTTTTGTTCAGCTACATCGTGTTTTTGAGGAGGGATGTTAGTTGAACGCTTTATTAAGAACGTTACGGCCGACATACTGTATAGCTAACCACGAGTTTACCAGAGTGATGAAAGCTCCGCTGGTTTACACGGTACTGGGGATATTGTTTGTTATGGCGGTTCTCAGCGGATATTATTGGTCTTATCAGGTGAGCATGGCGAATCATAGTATTAGTTATTACGACTATGCATTGAGAGGTTTGGGCAATACGGTATATTTTAATGCGATGTTTTTATCGATTGTAGCATTGTCTATTGGCGTATTATCCATTATGGAGGATCGTGCTAGAAGTAGTATTAGTGTTCTTCTTACTAAGCCTGTTTATAGGCGGGATATTATCCTGGGGAAGTTTTTCGGCCTTTCCGCGTTCATGTTTCTTTTAGCCGCTTTCGTCTCCATCATGGACCTTGCGGTCTTGATGATGTTTAATAGCGGCCCTGTCCCGATCGGTGATTGTGTTTTGAGGCTTGTCACTATTATTGTTTTGTTAACGCTTGAATGCTCGATCACCATTTGTATAACCATGCTAGCCGGCCTGGTGCTTAAAAACCTGCTTGCAGTCGTATCGTTGGTCGTTACCTGGTTTTTCGTCATATGGTATGCAGGCAACTATCTAGAATCCGTCCTGGGTAACCTGGCAGTGCTCATAAGCCCGGAGCTATTGTTCATGATGATCATGTTGGGCTACTCCCACGTGGGTTCTTCTGAGGTTGTGCGTTTGACGGAAAGTTCGAATTCGTATTCGTTATGGCTTGGTTGCGTGTTGCCGTTTATCATTGTCATGATTTTAGAGCCGTTTGTTTTGACGGCTGTGAATTGTATGATTTTTACGAGGGAGGAATGAACAGATATGGTCCGTGTCAGGTATGCTTTAGTGCTGGTTTTTTTGTTGTTGTTTATCGGCGTTATGCCGTTTAGCGCTTATTCATCCAGGGTCGTTCAGATCGGCGCGTATAATACGCTCTCGGTTGCGTTAATGGATAATGGCTCTGTGTGGACGTGGGGCGACAGCCCGATGGGCTCTTCGGTCCCCGTAATGCTGGATGTTTCTAATGTTACTGCTGTGGCGCCGGGAATGAATTTCATCTTGTTCTTGAAGAACGATGGCACGGTGTGGGCGTGCGGCGATAATCGGTGCGGCGAACTCGGCGATGGCGGCAATACGAGTAGTTATGATCACGCTGTCCGTGTGGGTGACTTATCGGATGTTAAAATGATCGCCGCGTCAGGCAGTACTGGCATGGCCTTGAAGGGTGATGGCACGGTGTGGGCGTGGGGGAGCAATAATTACGGCGAGCTTGGAACTGGCGGCACTCCCGGTCTTCTAAGCGGCGGCAGTTACTCCTTTTACCCGGTGCAGGTCCCCATTTCTGATGTTACTTCTATTACTGCGGGCGATGGCAACTTTTTTGCTTTGAAGAGCGATGGCACATTATGGGGATGGGGGAGCGATGACGAGGGAAGCCTTGGAGTGGACGTGAGCGATAGCGGGATAACCGTATGGACTGACATTAGTAACAATACGCGGGCGGTCGCGGCCAAACCGATACAAATCCCCCTTTCTGGTGTTACTGCTATCTCCTCGAATGGTGAGAATACGCTTGTAATAATTAACGGCTCGCTGTGGGCGTGGGGCGATAACACGTACGGCCAGCTCGGAACAGGCAATACAATCAGTGCCGGCCAGCCGGTCAAGGTAAAAGGATTAACTGACGTTACGTCCGTCATTGCACAGACAACTTATTCGGTCGCTTTGAAAAGCGACGGCACAGTATGGGCGTGGGGCCAGAGCATGGCGGGGGGAGGATACCTGGGAGTTGCTGGAAGCGGCGGAGTAACGACTAATACGCCGGCAATGGTCTCAGGGATTAACGACGTAACTCAATTAGCTGGCGGATACGCTCATATCCTGGCGTTAAAGAGCGACGGAACAGTGTGGGCGTGGGGAAGCAACAAATATAACGAATTAGGAAACGGGAGAGCAGGAACAGGATCGTTAACTCCCGTCCAGGTAATGATAGACTCTCAAACAGCCTCGGGCGCAGTTGTGTCAGTCACAGCGACCGCGCCACGTATAACTAATGGACAAAGCAATGATCTCAACACGTTCAGCATTGGAGTAGTAATCCTGTTCATACTAGCAGGAGGCTTCGTGTACGCATTTTTATTACGGAAAAAATAACGGGTAACGACCACACTGGACTACGATGCTCCAGTAAGGGCCTTGTCGACGTTAAAACTCTACTGGCTGGCTGGGGCCTGGTCGGTGGACTTAAAAAATGGCGGGACAGTGTGGGCGCGAGGATTTGACGGGAATGAAGTGTTTGGAATAGTAGAATATACGATGTCGAAGCGGTACTCGTAGAGCTACCCATTAAAGATGTCGTAGCGATAAGCGGTAAACGAAAAAAATATTAGAACCTAATTTGTGGAACACGACGATAATATAAATATAAAAAAAATCATGGGGCGGCTAACGCCGTCCTGTTTATAGTATTATCTCGATGTCGAGCTCTTCGGCGAGCTCCTTGTACCTGTTCCTTATGGTCACCTCGGTGACGCCGGCCACGTTGGCGAATTTTAATTGTGGTCATATTCCCTGCGTCGTTCATACTGAAGAGGCCGGGGACTTAGCATTCGCCAGTTCTCAGGTAAACTATTAACTGCTATCTTTTGGCCTATTTCTCGGCCGAATTACTTGTTTCTATTACTGCCAGCATTTCGTTCCTTAAATGCTGTATTCTTGACAGGCTGGTCGGATTGGTCGGATGATTTCGATTCGCGCTCTTTCTCGAGTATTACTGCCGCGTTAAACCCCTGGAAGTTGATGCTATACGTTTCTTCCCCATTCGATTCTTCATAGTTTAACAGCCCCAAAAAAATCAGCGCTCTATCTTTAGCATAATGGCCGCCGCCACCCTTGATTACGCGCTTGATGTTCGAGTAGTCTACGCGCATACTTCTGGATACTTGGCTTATGGTCATGTGAAAGGGGTTTTTCATGAAAAATATGAGGACGTCTCCCCGTAACTTGCTTTCGTGTACTGCCTTGTACACGTTAACCCCGTATGTCCTTATCATTTCATCCGCGTACTCGTTAATTTCGTTCATTCTTACACCCGTGTTGAAAGTCGCATATACTATCGCCCCTTATTATCGTTGGTTAATCGTTTTAATATATATCCTTTATCGTAACATCCTCTAACTATATTTTATATTACTTTTTTATTATTAAGAGTCCGTGTTTTTGCCTGTAAGAAAGTTAGTAGATGCCGTCCGGCATTAGCCTGATCATACAATCCTTGGCTCATCCTTGGCTCATCATTGGCTCAATTAAATATAAATAATTTGATTGCTTTTTAATCATTTGAAAAACGGGCGTATGAGAGTTAATGCCTTCAGGGACTCGTGCATGGTGAACGGTCATCTAAACCTTTGTTTCCGTGCCGGGTCCCCGAAGGCGGCGATTTCATATGCACACTATGGAGAGTGATACAATGAAACCGAACAAAATACTAGTATTGGCACTCGCAGGCTTAATGCTTGCGGTAGTGACCAGTGGAATGGCATCGGCAGCACGAGTCCCGGATGCCACGAGCAGGATGACCAGCGGTTATAATGCTCTCTGGACGGGAAGTACCGGGTCCACCGACATCACTCCGCCTGAAGTGCTCAGATGGGACATCGCATATAAGAACGAGATGCCTGGCAATGAGTCCATCAATGCGATGAGCAACTACAAGTTCGGCAGCGGTGGACAGGTGTGGGGCCACACGTACGCATACGATATCCCCAGTGGATCGACCTGGTGGTTACATGACCACTCGAGTGAACTGTTCTCGACCACCGCACAGAACACTGACTGGGACCTCTACCGAAATCACTACTACTGGAATGATTACCGGTGCTCTGAGACCTGGCCGTACGCTCAGGAGGAGCTCATTTAAAGTGGCTCCTCTTTTTTTTTATTTCACAGGCAACGAGTAGGGTGGTACCTTGGGTAACGTGTTGAAGGTCGCGAGGAAGGAGTTCGCAGAGATTACCGGTAACCCAGCGTTCCTGGTCGCAGTCGCCGTCTACATATTGTTGATTATACTGATGGTTAAGATTGACGTTGACGGTTTTCAGGGTGAAACGTCCATACAGGTAATCCAGGGAATGCTAATTCATCGGATGTCCAGCATTTATAGTACGTGGTTTTGTATTGTCCCGGTCTTTATCGGTTTTTCCTGCATGGCCTCGGAGTACGGCGGCACGTTGAACACGTTGCTCACTAAGCCGGTATATCGTGATACGATTATCAATGGTAAGCTGATCGCGTGCCTGGGTGGCATCCTCTGCCTGAACGTCCTTGCTTTCCTGTTCATGGCTTCACTGATGATCATTTTATTCGGCGGAATAGTTGTACAGGCATTGTTGAGCATGTTCGGCACGATTGTGGTGCTCTTCTTTTTCTCATTGCTCTACTCATCGATATTCCTTCTGTTTTCCATGCTGATCGGCATACTCATCAAAGAGAGGAGCGCGGCCTTCCTGGTCTGCATGCTAATGCTCATCCTTATAGTCCTTATAATTCCCACCGCACCGTTCGTCGGCAGCCTGTCGAAAATTTTTGGCATGGTGAACCCGGCCTTCGAAGCGCCGGCTAACCGGCTGCTTACTGAGATGATGCCCAAAATCATCATATCCAATATATACATGACGAGTATGCCGCAGCTCGGCTGGTCGGATTATTTCTCCGTTTATGCCAAGGTTTTGCTCTTTATCTACCCGCTGGTATTGCTGATCTTATGCTACATCTCGTTCTTGCGGAGGGATATCGCGTGAGAGCAATCACGAGAATCGCCGGGAACGAGGTCTCGATCATCCTCAGGCAGCCGATCATAATAGCGGTGTTTGCCATACTGTTGGTCCTGGCTATTCTGCACGGCATGGGGCACGCATTGATGATAAGGTCCGGCCTCGCCGTCAATCCGGTTCCGGAGGTCGATCCCTTCTTCGATGTCGGCGTGCAGAATATCGTTTGGCCCACGTCTGTGTACCTATCGGCGGTGGCCATGTTCATCGGGATTCTCTCGAGTATTGATGAGAAGTCATCCGGGGCGATGCGAGTGCTCATCGCCAAGCCGCTGTACCGTAGAGACATCGTCGTCGGCAAGTTTTTGGGCATCTCGCTGTTGATGCTTCTTCTCACCGTGGCCTTCGTATCATTATTCGTCGCTTCATTGTTGATATTCTACGGGGGGCCGCAATCTCCCTATGAGCTGATCAGGGTCCCAGCCTATATGGTCGTGTTGTACGTGTACGTCATGTTTTTCCTGGCTATATCCATGCTCATCGGATTTGTATGTAACAATGTTTATTTGGCATTGGGACTCGCCGGACTATTCTACTGGTCGGATCTAACGATGTCCGGCGTATTCAGCGTCATCGAGGAAATCAATAAATTTTTAAATTATATCAGCCCCGTGCACGTTTTGTTTAAGGCTTTGTATGTGAATGATCATTCGATGTTTGATTTGTTGCTGCCTTTCAGCGAGTGGATTTCGGGGGCGCTACCCATAGTGGTGTGGTCTGCGTTGTTGGTTATCATCATCTTGCTGGTCAATAGCTATCTCTTTAGTAGGTATGATGCCTGATGGATAAGCAGGGGCTGGTCAAGTGGAAGTTGGAAGCATGTTGAAGGTTATCATGTTATCGGCGGCATTGCTGGTATTGTTAGTTGTAACTGCTGGTGTTTCGGTGGCTGAGAGCAGCGTAGATTTACCCGGGTTCATTTCCATTAAAGGTGGCCAGAGCCATATATTGGCTCTCGGGGATGATGGCACAGTGTGGGGATGGGGCCTAAATAGTGAGGGCCGTATCGGCATTGAGCAGAACGATGTCATCGTGACTCAGCCTGCCAGGGTGGAAGGCGTATCAAATGTGACGGCTATCGATTCCTTTTTCTCGGATTCGATGGCTTTGCGCGACGACGGCACGGTGTGGGTGTGGGGGGAGAGTAGTCGCTACTTTAAAAACGATAGCGTGGGACTGCAAGTCCCGGTACAGGTCCCCGGCATCTCCGGGGTCAGGCAGGTCGTCTGCGGCCAGTGGTATGGCATAGCATTGAGGGATGATGGCACGGTATGGGCATGGGGCAGCAACGATCACGGCCAGCTCGGCGATGGCACCCAGGTGTCAGCACACTATTATACGACGCCGGTGCAGGTGCCCGGCCTTTCCGAAGTCAGGCTGATTGCAACCAATGGCGGCACGATCTTCGCTGTCAAGGCGGACGGGGTGTGGGCATGGGGCGCGACACACGAGGCGATGACTGGCTGGAGTGGCATGGGTAAAAAAGTGTACACCTCCAAGCCGATACAGGTGGTCTCGCTGCCCGGCATCGTGTCCTGCGCGGTGAACAACGAACAATTGTACATGGTAACTGAGAACGGAGAGGTCTGGGTGAAAGATGGAACGTCTAACGGATCGCTAATCCCGAGTCGTGTATTCGGCTTGCAGGATATTCTTCTGGTCAATGCAGGAATAAGTCATGTCGTGGCTCTTGGCCGGGATGGCAGCGTGTACGCCTGGGGTGAGAACGACCACGGGCAGATCGGGGATGGCACCACGACCGACCGACAAACGCCTTACAAAGTGGATGTTCCACCGGCCAAAACGGTGTTCGCGGGCTATTACCAGACGTTCATTATCGACGAGAATGATGACCTGTGGGGGTGGGGGAGGGATGAGATCGGAGAGCTTGGCGCAGGAAAATCCCAGGCTAGAACGCTACCGGTAAAAGCCTCGTTCAACGGCGACGCGATAACGCCCATCGAAACCGCCACAACATCCACAGTAACGTCACAACCCCAGATCAACACGGTCACAGGCCAACCCGCTTCAGGCCCGGGGTTCGGCGCCAACATCATAGTGGTTCTCGGCTGTCTGAGCATCACCGCCATTCTAATCTCCAGGTATGCAGGTGGAAAGAGATGAGCGCCGGCACTACAAACAGACTCAAAGTCGAATTGCCCATCACCAGGATACCCGATGAGTTTTAATGATTTTCAGCCTCGGGGCGCAGTTGTGTCAGTCACAGCGACCGCGCCACGTATAACTAATGGACAAAGCAATGATCTCAACACGTTCAGCATTGGAGTAGTAATCCTGTTCATACTAGCAGGAGGCTTCGTGTACGCATTTTTATTACGGAAAAAATAACGGGTAACGACCACACTGGACTACGATGCTCCAGTAAGGGCCTTGTCGACGTTAAAACTCTACTGGCTGGCTGGGGCCTGGTCGGTGGACTTAAAAAATGGCGGGACAGTGTGGGCGCGAGGATTTGACGGGAATGAAGTGTTTGGAATAGTAGAATATACGATGTCGAAGCGGTACTCGTAGAGCTACCCATTAAAGATGTCGTAGCGATAAGCGGTAAACGAAAAAAATATTAGAACCTAATTTGTGGAACACGACGATAATATAAATATAAAAAAAATCATGGGGCGGCTAACGCCGTCCTGTTTATAGTATTATCTCGATGTCGAGCTCTTCGGCGAGCTCCTTGTACCTGTTCCTTATGGTCACCTCGGTGACGCCGGCCACGTTGGCGACCTCCCTCTGCGTCCTTCTCTCTCCGCAGAGGATGGAAGAGATGTATATGGCCGCCGCCGCCACGCCAGTCGGGCCTCTCCCGCTGGTCAGCTCCTTTTCAGCCGCCTGCCTGAGGATCTCGACCGCCCTGCTCTGCACCTCGCCCTTGAGGTTCAGGCCAGAGCAGAACCTCGGCACGTAGTCAATAGGCGAGGTAGGCATAAGCTTGAGGCCAAGCTCCCTCGATATAAACCTGTAGGTACGCCCTATCTCCTTCCTGCTAACCCTGGACACCTCGGCTATCTCGTCGAGCGTCCTGGGCACACCGTTCTGCCTGCACGCGGCGTACAGCGCCGCAGCGGCGACGCCCTCTATGCTCCTGCCCCTTATAAGGTTCTTGGTCACGGCCTTCCTGTATACTACGGCTGAGGTCTCCCTTATGTTCCTGGGCAAGCCCAGCGCAGATGCCATCCTGTCAAGCTCGGATAGGGCGAACGCCAGGTTACGCTCCGTAGCGTTGGACACGCGGATGCGCCTCTGCCACTTCCTCAGGCGGTAAAGCTGAGCCCTGTTCTTGGATGAGATTGACTTGCCGTAAGAGTCCCTGTTCCTCCAGTCGATCATCGTAGACAGGCCCTTATCGTGAATGGTGAATGTCATCGGGGCGCCCACACGGGACCGCTTCATGCGCTGGTCGTGGTCGAAGGCTCTCCACTCTGGGCCCATGTCTATGAAGTCCTCGTCGACCACGAGGCCGCACTCGTTACAGACCAGCTCAGCCCTCTCATAATCGTGGACGAGCTGGCGGGAGCCGCACTCCGGGCACTCGACGATGCGTTCTTCGGTCTCCCCGGCCTTCTCGACTTCCTTCCTGGCCTTCTCTATGGTCTTCTCCTTAGGGATCTCTTTCCTTTCAATTTCTCTTATCTTCTCTATCTCTGCCACGCTTACACCTTCTATGCCGTGTAGACTCGGTCATTTATGAGCGCTTTAACCTTTGACGCGGGAAAGCCCTTCGATAGCTTTACCGATGCGTATGGGCGATTTTCCGGGCCAAAGATGTCGTAAACGGTGCCGATTTTCTCCATTTTTTTGGTCAACACGCTGCTGTTTACTTTCGGAAGTGAGCCTTCATCCAAGCGGACAATGAGGTTGCCATGTGTCGATAAATGTAATGCCTTGCCAAGTCGCTTCAAAAATCGTCACTTCCAAAACTATAAATAGTCTCGCCTAATAGTATATAAACTTTACGTAATGCTTAATAAGCTTCGCTATCTATGCCATGTAAATGAGCCGCTGACCTATTTTCTCTTTTTAAGTATGCTTGATAATAAATCTTTCGAGTTATGTAGGGCGGCCATCGCCTCTTCTTTCGAGAGCCCGGAGCCTCGCGCTATTGCCCGGGCCTTCTCATCATTGATGAGGTCTTCCGGGGAGTGCGTGTCCGTATCGACCACGAGCCTTGCGCCCGTCTCTTTTGCGGTGCGGGCCACGTGCCCGTTGGTCACGTTGTGGCCGTACCTTGCCGTTATCTCGAGGCATATGCCGCTGGCCGCGGCGAGCCTCGCCTCCTCCTCCGTTATGAAGCCGGGGTGGGCCAGTATGTCCACGTCCTCGCACCTCACCGCAGCCAGATTCGTCCCCGGTGCCACAGGCTCGATGGGCGACTCGCCATGTACCACGACTATCTCTGCGCCTTTCTCCTTTGCCATTCGAGCGAGCTTCGCTATATACTTCGGGGGCACATGGGTTATCTCCACGCCTGCCAAAACGCTAATATCGTATCCCTCCTCCAGGTAGCGGGCCTTCTTCGCACCCTCCAGCAGGAACTCCAGGTTAGTAAAATCCGCGTGATCCGTGAGCGCTATAGCGGTGTACCCATTAACCTTTGCGCGTCTCACCAGCTCGCTTGGCGTCAATTCCCCGTCGCTAAAAATTGTATGAGTGTGAAGGTCTATCATCATAATGACTATAATAGGCTATTATTTATGCTTAATGGGCTTATTGCTTGCCGCCCCTAAGCCTTATGATCTCGACGCCAATTTTATCCAGCAAGACTGTCTTCGGCCCTACGTTATCTATCGTTACCCGGCCCTCCTTGTCCCACCAGGTAGAGGGGTGTGCCTTATCAGCCTCAATCTCCGGGTGCAGGCCCAGGCTCTCCGCCGCCCGCTTAATCTCAGAAACCTTAGGGGCCCTGACCGAGCACTCTTTTCTAGTAAGCCTACCCTTACTCCGGCTATAGTTCAAGTCCAGATAGATGGGCCAGACCACTATCCTCTTGCTCCGCTTCATCTCCTCTTTCTGCATCGACTATAGATAGCCTCTCATCAACTATTTATCTTTCCAGCGCATACAATATAATTTATAACGATTTTTACTTAACAATGAGCAATACCTATATATCATTAAAAGAATAATATTTGATTGCCAATCAAATGTAAAGCCTGTTGAACGCGGTATAGCTGTTGAACAGTTGAGTTGTTGAACGCGGTACAGCGGTTGAATGGGTGTAGCATATGAGCGAAGGCCCGCGGCGAGCCTCTAATCGCCGCAAGACCTAAACCTTCCTCATCAGCTCGTCCGCCTTTTCTGAAGCCACCTTTATGGCCTCGTCAACCGTCTTCTGGTCAACCTCGACGGGGCGGCTCGTGACGAGACGAACCTCGATGGTCACCTCGCCCTCATCCAGGCCAACCACGATATCCAAATCCTCGATAAGCTTGGGCGGGACGACAGAATAGATGTACTCGAGGGCGGCGTTGTACACCGCCTCGACCACTTGCTCATCCAGCATATACAGTTAAGAGGCCTCTTTACCGCTAGGGCCCTTCCCCAGGGCTGCCTTAAGCTGTTCCTGAAGCTGGGTAAACCGGGCCTGGATACGCTCCTCCTGCCTGGCAAGCGACTTCAGCCTCACGTCAAGGGAGTCCTTCTTCTCCTCAAGCTCCTTCAAGACCTCGTCCTTTTTCGCCTTTATAAGCAACTCGCCGGCTGCCTTATACACGACGGCATCCTCGCCCGTCTTCTTAAGCTCCTCCAGCGCCCTCTCGGTCTCCCTCAAGACCATCTCAACCTGGGACTTCTGCTGCAAGAGCGCCTGCGCCTGCTGCTGTATCTGCTGCAGCTGGGCAAGCTGGTTCTGGATCTGCGGTGGCAGTTCATTCATGATATCACCTGCTAACTAAAATCTTATGAGCGTTCAGCATCTCTTCGGCTATCCTCACAAGCCGCAGCCATGTGTTGGCCGCCGCCCGAAGAGATACGATGTCTTCGGCCTCCACAAATAATCTCAGCAGGCCTCCCTCCTGGGTGAGCTCGACTCTCGAGCGCTCCGAGGGCGAGGCCTGGAGCTCGGGTTTCAGGGCCTCATACACCTTTCCTGTCAGGGGGCCAAACTCGAACTCGACGAACAGGGTATGCATTATATTGCTTTAACCCTCTTTATGGTGGTCGGCCGCTCCTTCACGAGCACGCGGTGCCCACAGTAGGGGCACCTGACGCCGCCATACTCCTTATCAAGCTCCACGACATGCTTACAATGGGCACACTTATAGACCATTACATGCTCACCCTTGGGTCTCAGTGGCCTTCTTGATGTTCCTGGCCATCGCCTTGCCGGCCATGGTCTGGGGCAGGTATGTCCCGCCCGCAAAAGTGTACTTGCACTTGGTGCAGGCCCATATCCCCGTGCCCTCCCGCCATACAGACATGCGCCCACACTTCGGGCACTTGAAAGCCTGCCTCATGTTCTCTTCTATCTCGGCGACGAGCACCCTGGACTTGCGGCCATACCTTGGGCCGAACCTGCCGGCGCTCCTCGTCTTCCTGCCTTTCGCGGCTCCTTCAACCATTATATTTCCTCCAGCTTTTCTCTGATAACGTTCGCCTTCTCTTTTGCGAGGTGTACTATATACTTCACTTTTTCGGGGGTCAGCGTTCCAACGCCGCTCTTCTGCATCCCAGCCAGGGCCCCCTCTTTATTTGTTATTACGGTGAGCTTGCACGATGCCACGTTCTCCTCGTCAAGGCTCGGGTCCAGCATGATCGCGCCGCCAATGTCCACTGCGGTCACGCCAATTGGGATGTCTCGCAGGGGCAGCTTGACGTCTTCGCCCAGGCCGAACCTAGAGTTCGGTATCACGGTGTTCATCAGCGCCGCGATGGCGCCCAGCGAAGAGGCGTCCATGAGGTTCCCATCATGGTCGAGGACGTGGACGTCTATGAAGACCATCCATACTTTCTGACCACTTTCAATACATAACTTAGATAAATCAATTGCGCCTGATTCGCGGACTCCCCTGTCCACGACCCTTGCAAGCTCTATAGCGTCCTCACGCGGCGGGCCTGCCTCGAACGTAGGCGAGGCTAATGGCACAAGCTCGAGGTTTGTGATGATTACGCCGCTGTCGGGGGCGTCCGGGAAAGGCTCGCCTGGCTGCACCTTGATGCCGACGACCACCTGGGATTCGCCTATCTTAACCCTGGCCGAGCCCTCGGCCTTGCTAATGACCCCGACTTCCACCGAGATGGGCCTGAACTCGTCGAACTTCCTGCCGTCTGCGCGGTCGCCCTGGTTCGCCAGGCTATAGATGTAATCCCTCTTTATCTCCGCTATGACGTCCTCACTCATTGGCCTCGCCTCCGTCAGCATGGGCCTCTTCAGCGGGAGAGACCATCTCGCCGTACTTCTCTATCAGGGCCTGCCTCTGCATCTGGTGGAGCTTCTTACACCCCTCTATGGCCATGTCCAGCGCCCTCCCGAACTCCTCTTCGGTCATGTGGCCGTCCATCTGGCAGAGGGTTATCTCCCCGAACTGGTTCATCGCCACGGGCAGGTCCGCCTGGCCGTAGTTATCCTCGTCCTTGTTAAGGTCGAGCACCAGCTCGCCGTCCACCTTTCCAACCGCGCACGCAGATACCAGGCACCTCATGGGTATCCCGGCGTCCGCGAGGGCCACCGAGGCGGCGTTTATCCCCGCAACCCTCGTGCCTGCATCCGCCTGAAGGATCTCGACGAAGATGTCTATGGCCGACCTCGGGTATAGCTCCTGCATGATGACCGACTCGAGGGCCTCCCTGCTCACCTTCGATATCTCGATGCTCCTCCGGTCCGGGCCAGGCCTCTTGCGCTCTTCCACCGAGAACGCGGCCATATTATACCTGTATCTCACTATCGCCCGCGAGGCATTCTGAAGATGCCTCGGGTGTACCTCCCTGGGGCCGTACACCGCGGCCATCACCTTGTTGCCTCCAAACTCTAAGTAGCATGAGCCGTCGGCCCTTTTAAGCACGCCGGCCTTGAACCTGATGGGGCGCAACTCGTTTAGCCCTCTTCCGTCCAGCCGCTTCCCATCCACGATTAACTTTTCTGGCTTGGTCATTTCGTATTCCTCAGCTCTTCAAGCTCTTTGCTAATAAACTCCTTTATCTTATCCGTTAACCCTGAAGTGTGTGCCTCGTGCTCGATCTTGAATATCGCCCGTATGGCGATATCCACCCTCTTCTCGTCGCCCTTAAGCCATATCCTGCCGTTCTGCCCCACGAAGATGCTAACGTTGAGGTCCTTCTTTAGCATGCTTATCATCGAGCCGTTCCTGCCTATCACCCTGGGAATCTTGACGTGGGATATGTCCACGACCCTGCCCTGTTTCAGGACCTTCAGGTGCTCGTCCCTCATCGTAAGCTCGACCTTCATGGAGGGGTCCACGTCCGCGACCCTGGCTATTATAAGCTCGCCCACGTGCAGGCACTTGCTCATGTTCGCAGGGTCAACGCGCTCAGGGTACTCTGAGACATGCAATAGCCCCTCGTATGGGGAGTTGATGTCGATAATCCAGTTGGAGAATGTGACATCGACCACTTTACCTATGACCAGGTCTCCCCTTGCGGGTATGTATCGCCCGGATAGCGGTATGACCCTGATATTGGTCCTACGGTCCACGAGGCCATAGTTAGCGGAATACACCCTGCCGCCCTGCACGTAGGTCCCGCTGCCGGCAAGCTTCGGATCCTCGCCGAGCAGGTCGCCCGGCACAACTATTTCCCGTTCCATGCTTTCATTCCTTATCTCAATAACCTGGTCTCCGCCTCGCCCTTCGAAAGCCTATTCACGAGGTCGTAGAACTCCGGCTGCATGCCGGCGGGTATCTGAACGACGCCTATCCAGGAGCCGTCATTCTGCCATTCATCCTTGACGAGCCTGCCAAACTTTGAGACCTCGCCGAACGCCCTTGCCGCGTAGCTCGCCGGCACCTTCACGGCGATCTTGACCTCCTCGAACCTTATGGGGATGACAGGCCGGATGGCCTTCATTACCACGTTGACGTTCTCCTCAACCGACTTTGTTAGGTCGATGTGCACTCCCGCCTCTTCCATGGCCCGCTCAATGCGTGCCGGGGGGTGAGGGGTCATTGTCTGCGGATTTATGGCGTTCCTGGATATGAAGCTGACGACCTGGCGCCGCTTCTCTTCCTGCATCCTATGGCGCTGCTCTGCGGTAAGGTTGATCTCGCCCTCTCTTATGATTTTGCGGGCGATCTCTGGTACGCTTGTGGTGCCGAAGGCCTTAATCAAGTCTTCTTCCGGGACCCGGTCTCCCCTGGAGGCGTTCTCAAAAACGTCCTCCACGGCGAGAACGTCCTCCATCTTGACGTCCGCGCCCTTCTTGAGCTCGTAGGCCTTTTCGGGGTCCACCAGGATCTCGAAGTGCCCGCCGTGCGTCTTAAGCCTAGCGACGACTGCCTTATCGAGCGTCACCATGCCGATGCGCCTCTATTCTTCGCCGCTTCTCCTGGCGGGCTCCGCCCCGGGCTTCGCCACCCCGGCCTTCTCGATGTATGCCTTTACCTCCGCTTCGGACAGCTTTCTAAACTTTCTGGTAGCGACGTCGATTACGCCTATCTCGATCGTCGGGGCCTCGCCCTTTGACTCCATCGACTTGTAGAGGGCCTCTATGCCTAAGAGTATCACCTCGTCCATGCTCATGCCGGGGTCGTAGCGGTTTTCGAGCATCTCCATGACCGTATTCCTGTTGGCGCCTATGGACACTGCCTTGTATTCGTATAGCGCGCCCGACGGGTCGGTCTCGAACAGCCTCTGGCCCGTCTCGTCGATGCCCGCTATCAGCAGCGCGCTGCCGTATGGCCTCACGCCGCCGTACTGGGTGAACGTCTGTATGTGATCCGATATCTTCTTGGCGAGTATCTCGATGCTTATTGGCTCGCCATACGTGATGTGGTTGATCTGGGCCTCAACCCTCGCCCTGTCCACCAATGCGCGCCCATCCGCCACCAGCCCCGAGGCCACGGCCCCTATGTGGTCGTCAATCTTAAAGATCTTCTCGATGGACTCGGCCTCGAGCAGCTTGGTCGAGATGCGCTTATCGACGATCAATGCGATGCCATCCTTGGATTTTAAACCCATGACGGTGGCGCCGCGGCGAACGGCCTCCTGGGCATAATGGACCTGGAAAAGCCTTCCATCCGGGCTGAATACGGTAATGGCCCGGTCATAACCCATCATCTGGGGTGTCATCTGCTGCATCTTTCTTTTCACTCCTTTAATGACCTTAAGTCAAAAGAGGTCAGGCCGACATAGTGGACGTTGGCCCGTTTTAGCACCTCTTTATCGTCCGGAACTATTTCTAGCTCATCTCCTCTCTTCCTCACCACCGTTCCGGACACTTGCTCGCTGCTAATCGGCTTAGAAAGGATACTAGTGGGAGATATATTTTCCGAAGGGATATATTTTTCTGTAGCTGCCTTGATGGTGCCCGCCACCCCCAGCACCCTTATAGCGGCCCGGCTTCCTTTTATTGAGCATACGGTGGCCATGGCCGCGCGGGCGAGCTCCACGCCTTTGAGGTTTACCCTCATTATTCCTCTAAATCCGTTGAAGTCCATGAGCCTGTAGCCGATCTCACAGCTGCCGACGTCGCCCAGCAGGGCCTGGGTGGCGAAAAAGACCTCATCAAGTAGGGCCTTCCTCTCGACGGGCTCGCTCTCGCATGCGACCTCGAATGCGATGTACCGCTTTTTCTCTCTCAGGGACGATGGCAGGATTTTCATGACTCTCACCAGGCGGAGAATAATAGAAGCGTCCTTCTATTTCAATTATTCTGCTTCCTATTGCGTCCTGCTGAACGCATAAGCCCCTATTATGGCCATTACGATATCGAATGCGATGATTATCAATACCTCGTAGTAGATGGGCATCCCATGAAGATTCGACGCCCTCGAGATTGGCGCGACCAGGGTCTTCCTTATATAGTTTTGCCGTCTATTTTATGAAGTGGCATGGAGCGGAGAAGCCTTTACATATATGCGGCGTTTTTCATAGCGGTGGCGGTGCTTCTCGTCGTCGCAGTATCCGACTATTATGCCATCGCGTCGTTGAGGAATGAGATAAGCCTCTACGAGAGGCAGCAGGCGGAGCTCTCCCGCTTTGTCGCCTCCACGTATGGGGCTGACATGGAGGCGGCCAGGAATGCATGGGTGTCAGCTAACCAGCGCGAGTACGTCTCCCTACAGAACCAGGGCATCATCGTAGAGGCGGACACTATTGCGACGCAGGGCTTCACGCTGATACTGGACCTCCAGGACCCGTCAGGGACTCGATTGGATAATACTCCTGGGAGCTCGGCTCCAGGCGAGGCAATAGTCTACCTCGGCCAATACTACAGGGATAACATGACCAGGGTCCCCGGCTGGACGGCTGCATACAGGGTAAACTTGACAACCCACCAGGTGGCCGGCCTCACCTCGCTGGCAGCCCAAAACGCCGCATATCAGTATTATAAAAACGTGCTGGCCTCAACCATATACGAGAAGCTCGGCGTCTCAAGCGACGCCATATCGGGCAACAACGTGAGGCACATAGACTGCTCATACCTGCCAGAAAGCGGGAACTGGGTGGACGTGACGGAATACCGGTATTCGCTTAAGAACTCTGGCCTTAAGCCCTACCTGCTCATAAAGACTTACGTAAACGCGACCAGCATGAACGTGGCAGGCGTAGACGTCTCGATGCCGTATTACAGCAGCGTGACTCGCATAGACTATTGAAGCGTCCTGCCATCGCGGCGATACTCCCGGGCCCGCCTCGCCTTGTACTCGTCTATGATGCCCAGGAGTCGTTCTTCTCTGCTCCTCCTCTCCTGGTCGGCCGCCTCTTCCTTCCACCTTTTCATTGCAGCCTCCAGCCTGCCCGGGTCCAGGACGGCGTACCCATCCACGAACTTTAGGGGGACGTCTTCCCTGGATAGGACCGGTACCCCGGCCTTAAAGAACTTCTCCTCGGCGAGGTGGGACATGGGCGTGCCCTTGATGAGCGCCTTCACGCCACGCTCAATGAGCATGGACGCGGCCTCCATTCCGCCTCCCGCGTCCCTTATAAAGATGACGTCCCCGGCCTTGATGCCAAACTTCCTGTCGCACTCCAGGATGGCGTCCCTTGAGAGGCTCTCTATCACCTTCACGGGCGCCTTATCCCCCCTGAACTCCATGGCACGGATGTCCTTCAAGCGGTCGATATTGGATTGTAGCTCTGCGTTCCGCCTCTTCAGGCCCGACACTTCCTTTTTCAGGCGGGATATCTCGCCGTCCCTTATGGCCACCTCCCTGGCCTTGCGGGCCTCATCGAGGCCCTTGCTCTTGAGCCGGTCGATGACCCTCTCCTGGGACTTTAGCCTTAGCTCGAGGTGCTTAAGCTCGCGCTTCAGGTCGCTCACGTACGCTCGCAGGTGCTCCACCTGCTCATCCTTCCTCCTTAGCTGTGCCCTGAGCTCCTCAAGGCGGCCGTCCACGTCTGTCTCGGCCTGGGCGGGGGCTTTGGGCTTTTCCGCTATCGGCGGCGCCGTGAGCATGTCGAGCGCCACCTCGACTGGCTTGCCCTCGAGGGCCAGCGCCTTAACGTCTCCGGAAAGGTGGGATGGCGTCTTCTTATCTATCTGTGCGAACTTGTTCTTGTAAGCGTTAAACGCCTTAACGGCAGCCGCAAGGGCGTCCCTCTCGTGGTCATTGCTATAGCCGAGAGGCCTTGCCAGCCTGACCTTCTCCTCGACGGGTATGCGCTCGTTGGGGGTGAAAAGCACCGCGTTGAACGTCCTCTTTATCTTTTCCACGGCGGCGGGTGGCGGGACCACGTCGGTGGCGATGACCACCGGCCTGCCCATCTCGCTTATGTGCTCGATTATATCGGGCACTGACGACACCCTCGAGCTCGAGACCTCGACGAGCTTCCCATTAAGGTCAAGGATGGCGACCGCTGTGGTGGTCCCCGGGTCCACCCCCACTATGATGTAGTCCCGCTTCTTCTTCTCGAGCGGTATGAACTCGATGGCCTCCTTCTCCACGCTTGTGACCGTTACCTGGACGTCCTCCTCCCTGGAGCTGTGTATGCCCAGCTCAGAGCGCCTCGCATTCACTATAAAAGTGCCGTTGACGTATCCCCCAAACCCCTCGGTGATATGCAGGTCATAGACCCTGTCCTTGAGCTTTGCCTCTATCTCCCTGACCTTCTCCCGGACCCTGCCCTGTACCTTTCGCCTGTACCTGTTCTGGCTCCACCCGCCCCTACCCGGCGACCTACCCCTGCTCACCTTTATCAGCGTCTTGTCCTCGAATACCGATACTATATACCCCACGCCCATTGAGGCGAGGCAGGCAGCCGCAAGGGCCTCCTCCTCGGGCACCATTGGGTTAAAAGAAATGCCATTCTCCCTCCCAAGCTTGGTAAGCGGCTCCTGGTGCTCGTTGCCCGTCACCTGTACGAGCTTGACCTCTGGAGGCAGCCGCCTCAAAAAGCTCACCAGGTCTTTCTTGTTCTCCGCCAGCTCGGTTATGCTGTCCACCGCGAGTATTCCAGGGCGGTATTGCTTTATCAGCCTCAGAAGCTTGAAGCGGCTTACAGAAGAGTACTTTTCCACGTTGCCGTTGAGGATGGCGACCGCGTAGTGGGGTGCCTCCCTGGAGCGGCTTGACCCTTTTACTATATCTACGCCGAATATGGTTTGAAGCGCCATTTTGGGGTTCTATATATTATTTTGTATCAGGAGTTCAATAAGTTTTTCCTGCATGAAAAAGGCTCTTTTACTTATTGGGGAACTTGCTAAGCAACCCCCAAAAAGTTATGGGGACTTCGTAGCATGCTCGTAAGCAAGCTCTAAACGATATGGCGATAAGGTACTGGGTCCATGATAAGTTGGGGTGCCACCTATGCCATATCATACATTTCCGCAGAACTGATACGGCCAAGCCCGAAAAGTCTTATCGAACGCCATTATATTAAATCAGTTAGATTCTCAGAAGCTTTTTTAATTCTATCTCTATATTCTTCCAAACCGATAATATAGAAAGTAATAGGTGCATTCTTTTTTAATTCAAACTGGGATACATCATCAAAGTCTACGATTTCACCATTCTCTTTCTCAACTAATATCGGTGTTTTATCGGCTTTATAAAATTCGTTCGAGGATTTGTATAGGGGGTTATCGATTTCAACTAGATAGGATATGATGAAGTCCTTTTCGCAATTACACTTTTGAGCTATGCTCATTTCCAGCTTTTCAAGGTATTTGCCACTGGCTAGCTTATGTCTAAGGCCAACATTTTTAATATCGCTTATATTAATCCCATATCCTGCTTTCATCAAACGCCTATTGTCTAAATCATCGATTAATCTACATGCATTACTTTTACTACATAATAATTTTTGAAATAGTCGGTTATCGTCCATTGATAAATAATAGTCTAGAAAGCCATCATTTTTCATATCTAATAGATTCTTATCCAGGACCCCTTCTCTAATTGCAATCATAATTGCGCGTTCAAACATTTTATCCGCAATTAATCTGGCATGATGAAAATACACTTGAGTATACATCAAATATCTTGCAAGCCTATAGTTTTCTACTGCTTCTTTTCCTTTTATTAATATAACAAGGTCCGACCTATCTCTTTCAGTTTTTTTACTGATTGTATGCAATATACGCTCTAGGTCAAAATTTCCATAAGCAACGCCTATGTGATGAGAGTCTCTTCTTAGATAGTCGAGCTTATCAGCATCAATGTTCCCGGAGATTATTTTGCTATTGACCGTATCATTATATTCATCAAATAATGCCAGTATACTCTCTTTTCTTTTACCTAAAACATCCCCTATCTCTTTATTCTCAGAAATTATTTTGCGGGTAACGTCCTCATGATTGATATTAAGGCCACAGTTCGATAATGCCGTTTCGAACACATGGGACATCGGCCCATGGCCAATATCGTGTAAAAGAGCTGCAAAGCGAGCATCTATTATCTCTTCTTCTGACAATTCTAGCTTTTTAGCCATTAGCGTCGCAACGTGCATAGCACCCAGCGAGTGCTCAAACCGGGTATGATTTGCGCTAGGATAAATTAAATGGGTATTTCCTAGTTGTTTTATTCGCCTTAACCTTTGAACAACTGGCGTATCTAAAATTTTAAGCTCATCAGTAGTGATGCCAATATAGCCATAAATAGGGTCTCTTATAAATTTTTCATAGTGAATCATATTATGTACAAAGGTTAAGAGCCTGGAGTAGGCCTATAGCTTTTTCCACTTTAGGCTTTGATAATTTCCAACCGAACGAGCTTGCCATTTCAGTAATTTCATTAATCATCATTGGCTTCTTTTTACTACTAAGGATGTAATGAATTTTGGCAGCATATGAAAGCGTGTTTACATCTAAGTCGGATATTTTTTTACACGTATTCACGATACAATTGATTTTTTCATAGTCTGGTTCATGCTCTTTAATCAATTGCTCAGCCAGCTCTTTTCCATCCTCAGTTAGGCTATATACATATCTTTTCCACTCGACAGAATCAGCATCCATCTTACCATTAAAGACGTCAAGATTCTCATCTATAAAATTCAATTTGACTGCTGATTCTATAGTCCCCATCAGTTCTGAGCTATAAGGCCCATAATAGTAAGGTCTATATTTTGCTTCTATCACTCCAGCTATAGACTCAAAGTACAGCAACTTTTGAATGGCTGTACGTCCAGAAATTTGGTTATTAGCCGCTTTTATTGTAAGCACTATAGCGTCTAAAAGGTCTATCATAGATACCTCAGGCGATTATTATCCTTTCTTATATTAAGGTATGGTAGAGTTATAAAACTTAGTTGTGTGCGTAACGAAAATAATTGATACAACAAGTATCATGGCAGTTTATTTTACATGTAAGGCCTCTTAATGGTAGGATTAATGTTGAATGGGTTGAAATAGTTAATATTAAAGAAAATTGGCTTTAGATGTGAATCGTTTAGAGAGCGTGAATTATGAGTTGGTCGTGGCTTATTTGAATTGCCTGTTTGGGCAGCTGTACAAATAAGAATAATTTGAACTTTAACTTGCTAATCGTTATGGTGCCCGTGTCGCAGATCGAATATGTAGTTGCGCATGAGCTTTGCCACATCAAGCATAAAAGCCATTCTAAAGAATTCTGGCAATTGCTAAAGCTGGTCATGCCCGACTATGAGCTTAGGAAGGATAGCCTTAGAAGAGATGGGTGGAAATACGCCTTATAATCGAGACCAAATTTATCGAGTACGCCGCATCTTAGCTATCAGCGCCGCCGTGGCCCCTGCGTTGAAGCCGTTGTCTATGTTGACGACGACCAGCCCTGGAACGCATGACTGTAGCATGGTGGTTAAGGCGCCTATGCCTCCAGCGCCCAGCCCGTAGCCGATGCTGGTGGGCACGCCGATGACCGGCACCCCTACCATCCCGGCGACCACGGAAGGCAGCGCACCCTCCATGCCGGCAACGACGACCACGCAGGCCACGTCCTCCTTTATCATCTTCTTAAGAGGCTCAAGGAGGCGATGAATACCAGCGATGCCCACGTCGTATCCCTTTATGACCGAGCAGCCCATCACCTCGGCAATGGCGGCGGCCTCCTCGGCCACTGGGATATCCGAGGTGCCAGCTGTAAGGATGCCAATCTTACCAAGGCTCTCCCCAGAGCAGCCCCGCCTATCCACGATAATCATCCTGGCCTCAGGCTTAAAGGCCACGCCCTCCCCGCCAATCCGCCTCACAACCTCGTCATAATACTCGGCCGAGGCCCTCGACACCACGATGATGTCCTTCTTATTAACCACCCGCTCGACGATCTCGCCAACCTTCTCAGGCTCCTTGCCGCTGGCATAGACCACCTCGGGTATGCCAGACCTGCACTCGCGGCCCATGTCAAAAACCGTATGGTTGCCGATCCTCTCAACATAATCCAGCCTCAAAAGCCGCTCCGCCTGGTCGATGTCAATTTCCCCGCTGACGAGCTTTTCAAGCACTTCACGGGCATCCAAAACACATCACCCTTAATAGTCGCGCTCGACAAGGAATAGCCCGATAGCATTTAGCTTATCCATCGGAGCCTTATACAATTTAAGCCCCTCGAACTGAGACATGGCCTCATCCTTATAGCGCTTGGCCTCTTTCTGGGCGAATTCAAGGGCGCCTGCCCTGGTCAAAATATCGAAAACGCGGGCGATATCGCCATCAGTAAGATGCTCCTTCCCATAAATCCTCTTCAGCTCATCCCTTTCGGGCGAAGCCTCCATGGCATAGAGCACCGGCAAAGACTTCTTCTTATTCCGGATATCATTCTTAGCAGACTTGCCGGTATTCTCGGGGTTGCCCCATATGCCCAGTATATCGTCACGTATCTGGAAGGCGATGCCTATCTTGCGGCCGAAGGCCTTAAACCGCCCAATAATACTTTGGTCCTCGGTGGCCACCATTGCGCCTATCGCCGTCGAGGCCTCGATAAGGGCGGCGGTCTTCCCGCTCACCATCTTAATATACTCATCCACAGAAACGTCGTCCCTCTCCTGGAACTCCATGTCCATGTACTGGCCCTCGCAAAGCTCTATCACCGTCTCGTTGAAGAGCCTCATGATGCTGACCATCATCTCCGGACTGACCGTGCCTTCAAGCTCCAATAGCGAGAGGTTCGCCACGATATCCATGGCGTCCCCGGTGTTTATTGCCTGGGGCACGCCCCAGAGCTTCCACAGGGTATCCCTGTGCCGGCGCTTCTCGTCGCCATCCTCTATATCGTCATGTATTAGAGTGAAATTATGCAGCAGCTCCACCGCGGCTGCCGCCGGTAGGGCCTTCCTGTAGTCATTACACACGGCCTCGCACGCCAGCAGGCACATCGTGGATCGCAGGCTCTTCCCTCTGGGAGCCCTGCACTCCCTAAAATTCTCGTCAAGCCACCCCAGGTGGTACTTCATCATGTCATATAGGTGGCCCACGCTTTTCCTTTTCTCGAATAACGCCCTCATCTGGGCGTCCGTATATGCCGAGTACTCCTCTAGAATAGGCGTGACTGCATCCACCATGGTTTTCCCTGCGATTTCTCACTTGGCGTATAGCCCTGCAGATATTAAAACCCTTCGAAACCTGGAGATAGGAGCTAGCCTTCTAGTCGACAAAATTTATTTATACTGTGTGTCGCTTTTTTGCATTGATGATGCTCAAGTTCAGGCTTTTCGCCAACTTTAGGGAGAAAGCGGGCAAAAAGGAAATAGCGCTGGACGTCAATGGGGACACAGTCATGGATGCGGTAAGGGCGCTGATAGAGGCATACCCGGGGCTGGAGCCACTCATGCTACAGGAAGGGAAAATAAAGCCTTACGTAAACGTACTGGTTAATGGCAGAAGGGCGGAGCCATCAGACAGGGTAAAGGATGGAGACGAGCTGGCCATATTCCCGCCCGTGTCCGGAGGATAAGCCTACTTCTCGAATTTTTGGACCTGTATGGGGTCTATGGTGGCGTCTATCACCAGGTCGAAGGGCACCTTATCGTACCACCCGGCCTTCTCGAACATGGCCATGAAGCATATGCCCACAACCTTTCCGCCCGGCTTGAGGATGGCCCTGACGCGCTCTGCAGCACCGGCGGCGTCTACCTTGCTGCCGGGCATGGAAAGGCCGCCAAGCAATACGACGAAGTCCGCCCCGTTCGGGTCCGCCGCCCCGCCGGCCTGCATCCCTATCCCCGGAACCTGCCAGAGGGAGCGGGTGTCATCCAGGATGGCGTCGGGCACAAGAACCATCTCAACCCTATCATTTCTGATAGTATAGGCGAACAGCTCGATGAAGGGCACACACGTGCCGGCGCTGCCCATGAATACTATCTTGTTAGCCGGCTGCATGCCCAGCGCAGCCATCTGCGCCCTGAAGGTCTTAAGCAAGGGCGACAGCCCTTTCGTGGTCTCAACGACTTTATACATCTAATCCAGCCTCTTTAGCTCTTTTGAGTTCATGACCGCTGCCAGCGGTATTATCCTCGTTTTTATCCCCATCTCGGCGAGCGCTGCGAACGGGTTTATGCCCGAGTAGCTGGCGATGCCGCAGGTGCCCGGCTCGACTGGGACGCCCAGGAGGGGCCTCACGCTCTCGCACGCCGAAAATATGCCGTACACCTCCGCGCCCCTCAGCTCTTCTATGATGCCCAGCGCTTTTTCCCTGGCGTTAATCGGTATCTCCCTGACGTTGGCCAGGGCGTTGCCCGAGCCGGTCTCAAGTACCTTCAGCACGGACGTCATCTTTCGGGACACGAACACGTTCATTGGGTTGATGGACGTGCCTCTATAATCTATGATATCTGTGAAGCGCTCGGCCTTATTATCCCTGACGCGTATGATGCCGCCATACTTTAAGCTGACGGGTATGCCTCTTTTTAATAAGACCCCGTCTATGGTGATGCTGCAAAACGTCGCTATGGCCACCTGGCCTTCCGGCACATCGTTCTCTAGTATCTCCTGGCCCTCGTCGACCACCTTGAGGCGAGGGCTTATCGCGTATCCAGCCTCGACCACCTGCTTTAAGACTTCCAGCGCCTTATCGCAGTCAGCCTTATTGATGTAGCAGATGTTGACCACTGCGTCGCCCGTATTCGCAGAAGGGTCGAAGGTGGTCCTGAACTCGTAGTCCTCTATCCTCGTGGAGATAAAGCCCAGGCGGTCAGTTACCAGGGCGTGCTTTAGCTCCTCCTCGCCGAGCGGCGTTATGACCCTCCCAAGGTAGCCGTGCTTCTTCGTGAAGCCCCGCTCGTCGAGCATCCTGAGGTGGTAACGAGTTGCCCGCTCGCCAAGGTTATAGCCTCTCCGGTTGAGCTCCTCGGCTATCTTCCTGGCCCCGACCTCGCCGTTCGACTCGCTCAGTATCCTCAATATCTCGATCAGCTTGCGCTGTGTCTCTGCGTCAGGCATCTCTCATCTTTCCTGTACCAAAATAGAATAGCCTTCCAGGTTTTATAATTTGCCATATCCTGCTAATTTGTGTCAGGCTATCGGTAGATTTTTAACTCGCCCAGCATGGCGTTGATCCTCGGCTCTTTTTCAAGCATGTCCGCTATGTGGGCTCCTTTTTCCGTTAGCCTATAGCAGATGATCGCGTATCCTCCCACATGGGTTTCTGCTCGTTCCAGCAATCCCATGCCTATCAGAGAGTCCTCGACTTTGTACCGTCTCCCGTCGCCCATGATGGCTCCGAGTATGTTGCTTGCGCAGACGTTCAAGCCCTTTTGCAGCTCTTTTAGGCTCGCCTGCCTGAAGAAGCTATGAGCGATGAACATGAGCACTACGACGCGTATTTTGCTTCGCCTTAATGACTTCATGACCGCTTCGTCGCTTGCATCCATACCCTTTAAAGTTATATCAAATAGACATAAATATCTTATTATGAAATAGCTCATCAACCAAGTAATAAAAATATTATTATAGTGCCATATGAGCAATTGCAAACCGATACTCGCATGTGCTAGCAAAAAGTATAAGCATAAACTAGTAGTTATAACATTTTATGCAAGCGCCTGGCCAACCAATATAGACGGAAAACTGGCCAGGCGTCTTGTCCAACATAGTTGGAGGTATAAAAATATGGATTTAAAGTATTTAATACCATTGGCACTTTGCGGCCTGATAGTAATGGCAGTAATGCCCGCATACGCACAGGATTGGACCCTTAA
The DNA here is from genome assembly GCF_000251105.1 of Methanocella conradii HZ254. Lineage (GTDB taxonomy): Archaea > Halobacteriota > Methanocellia > Methanocellales > Methanocellaceae > Methanocella > Methanocella conradii. Next base: position 865,862 of record NC_017034.1, read on the forward strand.
TGCGCTTGAAACGCGGGCTAATACCGGGAGCATGCCGACGATAACGGGTGACTCGACAGTCCAGAGACAATTGTACCATGCCGGCGATACGATCACCTGGGATAATAAATGGTATAACGCCGATTCTGGGCACCCATGGCGCAGCATAGCAGTAACGAGCAGCTCATTTACCGGTTTCACGAGCACCACTGCTAACGATCTTGGAGAGCTATACTATGGCGAGATCCAAACATTCAGAAATAATAAGGTTCCGGTGAATAGTAATCCCAACCCATATAATGACTATTTCGCCAGGTCACACAACTATGGGTATACGGATAATCCGTTTATTAATTGCGACATAGTAGGCCTGCAAACACAAGTAAATTGAGTTATTATTTTTTTAATTTTTAAGGAGATATCATGAGCAATACCCTTAATATTGCCCGGAAAGAGTTCGCTGACCTGGCAAACAATAAATACCTGTACATCGTATTAATAATATTCTTAATTAATTTATTAATGCATTTAGTTAGCCTTTATAATTTTTATAAGGAGGGGAGTATAAGCGACCCAAATTTTATTAAGGCCTGTCTGTTCGACGTAATGTATCTATCATCGATATATGGCGGGGTCACCGCCCTTATGATCGGGTTCTCATCAATGGCCGGCGAGCTGACGAGTGGAGCCTTGAATACGCTTATAGCTAAACCAGTATACCGCGATACGGTCATTACCGGGAAGCTACTAGGGTGCATAGCGTATATGCTATTATTCTTCATCCTCACCGCTATCCTCTACGTTTCATCGGAGTTTATACTATGTGGCGACGTCATAGCCGGACAGCTTTTAGGATTACTCGCAAGGTTACCGTTTATCGTTATCATAGCCCTGCTATACGTGATGATGTTCTTCCTCGTTTCTGTTCTCTTCAGGACCCTCATAGACGATAACGGGATGGCGCTAACGTTTAGCGTTTTATTCTACTTCGTAATACTAATAATCCCTTCGAGTTCTGTTATTATTAGTAATATTGCGGCTTTGCTCGGCGTGGATGAAGTCTATTTGCTAGGCATATCCAGGATTATTGACCCCAAGAAGTCAATGGTTAATATTAGTAATTCTGGCATTTTCGACCCGTCTTTTAGTATTATTAGCGCGTTAAGCCTTAGCTGGCTAGAGTTCGCGAAATTTATCGTCATAGTTTTAGCGCTTTTGGCATTATGCTACATATCATTTTTGAGGAGGGACGTCCGTTGAGCGGAGTATTGCCGATTGCCATGAACGAGTTCTCAAGGATAATGAGACAGCCGATAATACTGGTAATAGCTGCCATATTATTTTTGATCCTGCTCATTAACGGGGCGTCAAGCGCTCAAGTAATACCGGAGTTTTTACCGGACAAGGACGATGTATTTTTAAAGGTAGGGGTAAGTAATACGACGTATTATACATCGTTGTTCTTATCGGTAGTGTCCATGTTTATCGGGGTGCTCTCCATAGCGGAGGAGCGGTCTAGGGGGACGCTACGCGTGCTTTTAACAAAGCCTGTGTTCCGTAAGGACGTCTTCTTTGGAAAGTTCCTGGGCATCTCGATGCTTCTATTAATTCTGACGGTCACGAGCGTTACCCTGTGCGTTTCAGCCATACTAATATTCTATGGCGGCCCGTTGTCACTACAGGATGCGCTGGTAAGGCTTTCCACTTACACTCTACTCATATTTTTAAACTGCGTATTGACCATGGCCATAGCGATGCTTATCGGCGTGGCGGTTAAAAATATTCTGGGCATTCTAATGCTCGCCGGGTCGCTGCTATGCTTCGAATGGTTTATAAGCATAGAGGACTGGCTCTCCAGCCTTCTAGGTAGTCTAAAGTATATTATTAGCCAGAGAATGCTATTCTTCACAATAATGGGCCCGACGGGCCCGGGACTGCTGCATACCACGATGCCATATCAGGTGTGGCTTGAAGACGCGGCACCTTATATAACGGCTTTTCTACTCGAGATTATCGTTGTATTGGTTCTGGCTTTCCTGGCATTTAATGGTGATGACGAATGAAAGGTAAAGTGTTTGGAAATAGGCATTTCATGGTATATTCTGCGCTGCTAGCGATACTCGTGGCGTCTTCGCTTGGCAGCATGTCGTGCCCCGCAGATTCTGCGGGCGCTCAAATAGGGGTTAAAAAGGTGGCCGTTGGGCTTTTCCATACGGTGGCCCTGGCTGATGATGGGACGGTGTGGGCATGGGGGAGCAACACTTATGGGGAGTGTGGGGAAGGCAGTAGCGATGACATACTACTAAAGCCAGTAATGATTAACGGGCTGGAAGGCGTGAAGGATGTCGCAGTAGGGAATAACTTCTCTATGGCGCTAAAGAGCGATGGCACAGTGTGGACATGGGGCGATAACAGGTACGGCCAGCTCGGAATCGGGACCGCGGATGATGGGCGGCACCCTGAGCCCGTACAAGTGCCCGGCCTGACAAACGTAATAGCTATAAGCGCCGATTTTCAATTGGCAATGGCTCTCAAAGACGACGGGACGGTCTGGGCGTGGGGCTCGAACTCGTACGGCCAGCTCGGGGATGGAAAGCCCATAGACATACCTCCACCGCTAACTTATAGTAAAGAGTGGGATATGCAAAATAAGCCCTCTCCAGTCATGGTTAGCGGGCTCGACCATGTCGTCTCGATAGACGCTTCTGGATGGCAAGCTTTTGCGGTGAAAGACGATGGCACGGTATGGGGATGGGGGCAAAACACGTGTACGCTGGGGGAATGGTCTAAGAATAACGAGAATTCTCTATATACATCAACTCCCGTTCAAATAGTAGGCCTTACGGACGTTAAAAAGGCCTGTTGTCTGGGGGGCCTGTCTGCTGTTGCCCTTAAGAAGGATGGGACTGTCTGGGCGTGGGGCGAGGATAGATATGGAGTTCTCGGTAATGGGGAGGTAAAATCCTATCCGGACGTAGATAAGGTTTACAATCCTATACAGGTGATAGGGCTTACGGATATAGTCGATATATCCTGCGGGGGCGCCCATTCGTTAGCGCTTAAAGACGATGGGACAGTCTGGGCGTGGGGAAAGAATTACGCGGGGCAGCTGGGCGACTCAACGAATGAAAGCCGTGGCACTCCTTGCAGAGTGCCGATACCTGCTGCTAAGGCTATATCCGCCGGGTACTACTCTAACGTCGCCATCGATAAAGATGATAACGTATGGGCATGGGGCATGGATGACTATGGACAGCTAGGCGATGGGGAGCATGGAGAAATGTTATACCGGCCTACTCCGAAAAAGGTTTTATTAAGCTTCGGCGGTAGCCCGACAATCATGCCAACGGCCACGAGTACGCCCGGGCCTATAGCCAGCCCGTCCACGCTTGCCCCCACTCCTAGTACGAGCCCGACCATGGCAGGCTCGCCCTGGTATGACGCGTTGCCCATAGTATTTTTTATTGTAGTCGCAGTAATCACCGGATTGCTGGCTTATATACTTTTGAAGAGGAGGAATTAGGGCGAGAAGCGCTATAATATGTTTATTTTTCCTGGTGATGATAAGTTTCGCCGGGCTAGCGCATGCAGAGGTCCCGCCATTCGCGTTCATCGCTCAAGGCCCCACGGTTTCTTTAGCTTTAGATGAGAACGGGACGGCTTGGGCGTGGGGGTCGAATTATGACGGCGAATGCGGTATACCCGCCAGCGAGGGGCTGGAATATGTCACAAGGCCCGTGGCAATCCACGGGCTCGATAACGTTACCTCCATAGATGCTGGCGAGCTTTTCGTAATAGCGCTCAAAAAAGATGGTACAGTGCTAACCTGGGGCTGGAGCATATTCGGGGATTTAGGGTATGTCCCGAATAATACGACCTATAATCAGTCGAGAGAGCATTTTTCGCCTTTGCCCGTGCCAGGCCTAAGCGATATAACCGGCATATCTGCTGGACAGCATTTTTGCGTTGTCCTTAAAAGCGATGGAACGGTTTGGACGTGGGGGGATAACAGATATGGGCAGCTCGGAGATGGTAAACAGGTTACCATCGATGATTACTATGCCGGCGCACACCGCGCAGAGCCGGGCATGGTTGTCGGGCTAAGTAATGTCACTTACGTGTCGGCCGGCCCCATAAACGCGGCTGCGGTGAAAGACGATGGCACGGTGTGGGTATGGGGGGCAAACTCGCGCAGCCTATTCGGCGAGGCGGGCGAAAATAGCACAGGCTTGCTCGCTATTACAACGCCAGTCCAGGTGAAAGGGCTGGAAAACGTGAAGGAAGTAAAGCTAGGCCATGCACATGCCCTTGCCCTTAAAAATGATGGAACTGTTTGGGCGTGGGGCGATAATAGCTATGGGCAGCTTGGCGTCGCGGGTAAAGAATTTTCGAATATGCCGATAATGGTGCATGGGCTATCAAACGTTACCCAGATAAGCGCGGGGGAGGGACACTCGGTAGCCCTCGAAGGCGATGGCACGGTATGGACGTGGGGCCAGAACAAATATGGACAGCTCGGAGATGGCACCACGTCAAACAGCTATAGCCCTGTAAAAGTACACCTACCGCCAATAAAGGCGGTTTCCGCTAGAGGCTTCAATACCATGGCGCTGGACTATAACGGCACCATCTGGATATGGGGGAATAACAACTATGGCCAGCTTGGTAATGGCTTGAGTAGCGGCAGCACGAGTTCGCCGACAACTCTTCAGGCCGCCACGCAGGGGCCGATCGCGAGCGGCGTCCCTTCGCAAAGCCGCGGTGATAGCACGGTCCTGCTGGCAATCCTTCTCATAATCCTGGCGGTGGCGGTCGGAATCTTTATCTATATGTGGAAGAGGTAGCTATTGTTTAGCTTATTCCCGCTTCGGCGAGCGCTGCGAACGGGCTTATGCCCGAGTAGCTTGCGTGCCGCAGGTGCCCGGCTCAATCGGGACGCCCAGAAGAGGCCTCATAAAAATTCTTTTCGACCGATAAGCTTAAGCATGAGCAGGCTATTATGGCTACAGCCTTTATAATTGGGCTATGCAATGCCCGCTTTAACGAATGATGGAGGAAAAACATGGGATTATTCGATAAGGTATTAGGCGGCAGCCAGCCTGCCAGGTTCAATGCACAGGAAGCTTTCATCGGAATCTCTTTGACCGCGGTGGCCGCGGATGGAGTGATAAACCAGGATGAGGCCCAGGGCTTGTTTACCGCCCTGTTGCGCATGAAGCTGTTTAAGGGCGTTAACGATGGCCAGATGAGGCAGATGTTCGATCGCGTGCTCAACCTGCTTAAGAAACAGGGGGCGGGCGCCGTGATCAACCTTTCAAAAGAGGCACTCACCCCGGAGCAGAAGCAGACGGCGTTCGCGATCGCAGCCGACCTCGTCCTGGCGGACGGCGTAGTCGAGGACGAGGAGAAGAAGTACCTGGATGACCTGCAGAAGGCCCTCGAAGTGCCCGATGATATGGCCCTAAAGGTCGTGGAGACCATGGTCATCAAGAACAGGGCTTAAGCCTAAGCTAAAGCCGTTAGCGTCGATGTACTCTTTTACCAGGCATTGCTTCTTTCTATTTTTATTATCTATACCTGTAATCCGCTGTATTTCTTCATAAGCCGTTTTCCATTAAGAACCTTAAGACTACATTAAGTGCTCAATGGGTGTTTTTCAGCTTTTGCCGTTATCTTTCCTGCCTCTGGTTTTTTGCCCTCGAGCATGGCCTTGACGAAACCGAGGAAGGGCGGGGACGGCCTCTCGGGCCTCGACTTGAACTCGGGGTGGAACTGGGTGCCCAGGAAAAACCTATGAGTGGGAAGCTCCAGTATTTCCATGCGGTTATCGTTTTTCGCCGAAAATACCAGGCCATGGCTCTCGATCTCGTCTATCATGTCAGGGTTAACCTCGTAGCGGTGCCGGTGCCTCTCGCTAATCTTAGTGGTGCCGTAAAGCCGGTGGGCCAGCGTATTATCCTTAATCCACGACTTGTGCTCGCCAAGCCTCATCGTCCCGCCCATGTTCTTAATATCCTTCTGCTCGGGCAAAATGTCTATAACATGGGTGCCCGTGGCGCTGAACTCGCTGCTCGTCGCATCCTTATAGCCCACGACGTTCCTCGTGAACTCGATGACTGCAAGCTGGAAGCCCATACAAAGCCCTAAAAAGGGTACATTATGCTCACGGGCATACTTGATGCCCTTGATGTTGCCCTCGATGCCCCTCATGCCAAACCCTCCGGGCACGAGAATGCCGTCAACGTCGGCAAAAAACGGCGAAACATCATCGGCCTTCTCCAGGTCCTCCGACTCAACCCACCTTATTTTCACCTTCGTGCCCATGGCGATCCCGGCGTGCTTAAGCGCCTCCTTGACGCTCAGGTACACGTCCTCAATACCGTATTTGCTTATAATGGCCACGGTAACGGACCTGTCTGCCGACTCCATCCTCCTGACCATCTCGTTCCATGACTGCGAGTCGTTCAGCGGCACCAGGCTCATGCGCTTCATGAGATAGTCCGCAAGCCCCTCCTTTTCGAGCTGGATTGGCACCTTGTAGATATCGTCGGCGTCGTGGGCGCTGATGACCGCCTCCTCGGGCACGTCGCAGAATAGGGAGATCTTCGCCTTCGTGGACTTATTAAGCGGCCTCTTACACCTCGCCACGATGATGTCCGGCTGGATGCCCAGCTCTCTTAACTCTTTTACCGAGTGCTGGGTGGGCTTGGTCTTCTGCTCGTCCATGGTATCGATGGGGACGAGGGTCACGTGAATCAAAGCGAAGTCTTCCTTCTCCTCCTCGGACCGCATCTGCCGTACCGCTTCCAGGAACGGCATGCTCTCGATGTCGCCCACGGTGCCTCCCACCTCTACCAGGCATATGTCCGCCCCGCTCTTTTTAGCGACGTGCCTTATCCGCTCCTTTATCTCGTTCGTGACGTGCGGGATTATCTGCACCGTCTTGCCCAGGTAGTCGCCGCGGCGCTCCTTCTCAATAACGGTCTTATAGATCTTGCCGGTCGTAATGTTATGGTCCGAGGTGAGGTCGATGTCCATGAAGCGCTCGTAGTGGCCCAGGTCGATGTCCACCTCGCCGCCATCCTTTAAGACATACACCTCCCCATGTTGAAAGGGGCTCATCGTGCCAGCATCAATATTAATATATGGGTCAATCTTGATGGCGGTGACCTTGTAGCCCTTGTTCTTCAGGATCCTGCCCGTTGAGGCCGCAGTTATCCCCTTCCCTAAGCCGCTCATCACGCCACCTGTTACGACCACGTATTTCACTTCATATCACCATTTGACGAAGACAATTTCTCCCAGATTGGCTTATAGTTAATGATATACTTGTCGGGGCCTCATATGTTCAACCTTTTTTCTATGGCTTCCACGATCTTGCGATGGACCTCCTCTACAGGGCCGCTGGCATCTATTACGACTGCGTTCGGGCTTTCGCCAATCCTCAGAAATATTTCCCTGACCCGCCTGAGGTAGGCCTCGTTCTCGAAGTGGCCGACCACGCCCTTACGGGCGTTCACCCTGGCCATGCTAAGGCGGGGGTCGATATCTAATATTATGATGAGGTCGGGCACGGGGGAAAACTTCTCGTTTTCCTCTTTAATCTTCATGGGGTCGAGGCCCCGTGCGCCCTGATAGGCTATGTTGGATAAGTAATAACGATCCATAATGACCACTTTGCCCGCCTCGAGCGCCGGCAATATGTTTTCCTTGACGTCCTCCATCCGGTCCAGCATGAATAGCTCTAGCTCCTTCCGGGGGTCTTTTAGGCCTCCTGAGGATGCCAGCCTCGCTATCTCCCGGCCATACCTGCCTTGAGTGGGCTCTTTCAGCGCTACGGCGTCCTTGCCGCGCTTATCGAGCCACTCTTTTAATAGCCTTACCTGGGTGGTCTTACCCGTGCCGTCGATGCCCTCGACGCTGATTAAAATGCCTTTTTGGGCCATCGTGATGACATTTACATCCAATGGATATTAAGCTCACGCATCTAAAGCTTTTTTGCATTTTAATGAAAATATTTATTATCCATGCAGTCGTAGTGGGAGCTATGCCAGCATCAGCGCTCCTTAAGGCATCCGGGCTTGCCGCTGCCTTGTTTATAGCTTTCGCTGCGGCCCTCATGGGGCCTTCATCGCCTCCTGCAGATAATTATATGGCAACCATCAGGCTAGGCGCAGGGAGCATCATGTGCGCCGGGTCATTACTCCTCTCGAAAGCTATTGGAGAAACGTTCCTGCGTAATGGCGGCAGAGGGGCGTTTAAGGCGCTATACTGCGCGTCGCTGGCATCGACGGCGGCGGGCGGGTGCGAGGCCGCATCGGCCTTTATGGCAATAAACAGGGCGGTGGCCTTGACGAGCACAGCAGCGCTGCTGTCAGGAGCGGGCCTGGCTTTGATACGGCTCGCCAAAGAGGTGGAATGAATGGAAACCGTTGAGGCCATCGCCGCTCTGGCCGCCATCATTTTCTCCATCGCCATATACCGCACGGCATACAGGCTATACAGGTCCCCGTTTTTCCTCTGCATGCTCTCATCGATTACAGCGCTCGCATGCGCCGCTGCACTATCCCTCGGCTATTGGCCACAGGCGGCCGCTCTCTCCGATATCATGCTCACATTATCGGGCGCTGCGATGATGGCTGCATCAGGGTTGCTGGCCCTCTCATTCAGGCTGGCGGGTGAGGCAGATGCTCAAGCATCTAATTGATACCTTACGAGAACAGGAAGGCTATGCGGGAATGGCGGTTTACCTCAGCAACCGTATTATCTTCTATGAGATGCTTGAGCCAGGGCTATCGGATAAAATAAAGAGCGTCTTCAAAGAGGGCGAGGCAATATTCCATGCAGAAAGGATGATGGCGGTCATCCACGGATATACCATTAACGCGTTCAAGGCAGGCGACGCCCTCGTCATCTGCCGGCTTGAGGGAAGGTTCACGCCGGCACTGCAGCCCGACGAGGAAGAGCCTTCATACACCACCGGCCACCAGAAACAACGCCTCATAGAAAGGGAAGAAGCAAGAAAAGAAGCAGAAAATATATTAAAGCTCCTCATGAAAAACCCATAATTTTTATCATTTCTGAAAATTCAAAAAATATAAATAGTTTAGAGGAGCCAATACGCTTGATGACCAAGACTTACTCAGACATCATCAAGGAGAGGGAGGCCATACTGGGCACCTTCGAGGCCCTGTTTAAGGCAAGGGGCCTGGGGGCGCTTCACGGCCGCGTCTTCGGCGCAATCCTGCTGGCTGTAGACCCGATGACCCAGGACGAGATAAGCGAGTTCACGGGCTACTCCGTGCCAGCGGTAAGCTCCGCCATCGACGAGCTCGTCAGGGTGGGCCTGGTGGCCCGGCAAAAGCGGCAGGACAGCCGTAAGAACTACTATTCGAGCCGGGCGAACCTGGACGAGATAATGCGGATGGTGCTGAAGACCATCCATGACGACTACGTGCTCGTGGTGCTAAACAAGCTACAGTCGACCAAGGCCGACGCCAAGGGCTCACAGGACCCCCAGATGTGCGAGCACGTCGAGTTCATAGAGAATTATGAGGCTAAACTAAAAGACTTAGAATCATATCTTAAAAGGCTATTGGACGTACCATTGGAGGAGAAAAAGTGATCAAGGTTAACAGGTATAGGTGCGGGTACTGCGGCGCCTGCGTGAGCGTCTGCCCGAAGGATGCGCTCGACCTCGTCGAGACTTACATAGAGGTCGGCGATAATTGTAGTAACTGCGGGATATGCACGAAGGTGTGCCCCATGGGGGCGCTGGAGCTGGTCGAGGATGAAGAGCGCGTATGACGTCATAGTGGTCGGCGCCGGGCCGGCAGGCTCTATAGCGGCCAGGACTGCCGCGGAGCATGGCCTGGACGTCCTTTTGATAGAGAAGCGCCAGGAGATAGGGGACCCGGTGAGGTGCGCCGAGGGCACCGGGAAGGTGGGCCTCACGCAGTTCATGGACCCCGACCCAAGGTGGATATGCGCCGAGGTCACCGGCGCAAGGATATTCGCACCTGACGGCACCTGCATAGAGCTCTCCGAAAAGCTGGCCGGCAAGGAAGTCGGGTACGTCCTGGAAAGGAAGATTTTCGACCGCGCCGTGGCGAAGACGGCGGCAAAGGCGGGGGCTGAGGTGCAGGTCAAGACCCAGGCCACTTCTCTCATCATTGAGAATGGCACTGTATGCGGCATCAGGGGCAAGCATAGGGGAGACGATTTTGAGGCGCGGGCCAAGGTGGTGGTCGGCGCAGACGGCATCGAGTCAAAGGTGGGCAAGTGGGCTGGCATTAACACCACCCTGAAGCCGAAGGACATCGAGACTTGCGCACAGTTCCTCGTCACCGATATCGACATCAAGGCCGATAGCTGTGACTTTTACCTGGGCAACGAACGCGCACCGGGGGGCTACGTCTGGGTCTTCCCCAAGGGAAAACGGGAGGCAAACGTGGGCCTTGGTATGCTGGGCAGCAGGTTTACAGGTAAGCACCCTATCGACTACCTCCGCGAGTTCATGGCCTGGAGGTTCCCCCAGGGGAAGGTCATTGAGACGGTGGTTGGGGCGGTGCCGGCAAGCGGCATGCTCAAGCAGCTTTCCACCGGTGGCCTCGTCCTCGTGGGCGACGCCGGCAGGGTGTCCGACCCGATCACCGGAGGCGGCATATATAATGGAATGGTGAGCGGCCGAATAGCGGGCAACGTCATAGCTGACGCAATAAAATCGGGCGACGTATCCGCTAAAAGGCTACAGCGCTACGATCGGGAGGTGCGGGAAACGCTGGGCAAGATGCTGGACAGGAACTATAAGGCTAAGGAGTTCGTCGTCAAGACTAGCGATGAGGTCATGAACTCGGTGGCGAAGTCCCTCGTCGGCGTAAACTTCGAGAACATGTCCGTCCCCAAGCTCTTAAAAGAGATCATCACCCGTAACCCGGGCCTATTCGTAGAATTGGCCGGCCTATTCTAAAGCCGGCCCCAGCTTTTTTACCCCCCAATAGAAGAAAAATTTGGCATACTACCCCATAATACATTGAAAAACAGTTAATCTCGAAAATATAAAACAATTTCATCAAAAACTTTATTATCACTAAAGACAAAAATTCAAATCATGAAATTAAATGATATAGTCGCATCAATGTCGGGGTACCTGTCGGAGCAGACCATAGTGGACTTTATCATGTATAGCAAGGCGTTCGATGATACGCGCTACTCGGTGCTCAAGACCAAGGCCATCGATAAGGTCTCCATCGCGTTGCTTGCGGCTGCGAAAAACGGCGAGCTTTTCTACGACGTCGTCCAGTGGGGAGAGGATACTGGAATAGCGTCCAAGGCCACGTTCTCGCGCCGAAAGGACTTTCTCGTGAACCTGAACGTCCTGTTCGAGGAGAGCGTCAAGACGCCGTTCGGAAGGCCCAAGATCAGGCTCAAGCTGAACGAGGCAAAGCTTAAGGAGTGCTTCGGCATACAGGCTTAAAGGCCATTTTTGCATTAGTATAATATTTTAATTATTATAATATTGAATGTATCATCTTTAATGGATGGTTATACATAGAATCTTCTACTTCCAGAGGCTAAAGGGGGGCTTCGCTACGCTACGCCCCCCCTCGCGGACCCCCCATGTTTGATTGTCCTTCGGACAAGCTAATCTTCGGACAAGCTAATATAAGAGGAACCATAGGTTTAGCGATGTTAAATCCTAAAAAGTCTTATGACTAGCTAGCCTTTTTCGTCGAGAACCAATGGTCGGGCTTGTTGTTCGTTTGCCCCGAAGAGGCAAAACAAGCTTGGGGGTCCGCGAGGGGGGCGTAGCGAAGCGAAGCCCCCCTTTAGCCTATAGAAAAAGAAAAATCATCTGCCCGACCATCATTTCTTTTTACAAAATCATCTGCCCGACCATCATTTCTTCTTACAAAAACTTTTTCATCTCGACAACAACTAGTCAAAATATAGGCTAATTAAGGCTGGAAGCGCTGTATGGCAGTACGGGGAGACCCGCCTCCTTCCAGGATTACTCCGCCCTTAACTGCCTTAAGAGTAATGCCGTCCATCTCTCCCTTGCCGCAAAGGACGTCCTGCTCGGGGTGGGTGCCGGGCACGATACATCCGCTCAAAACGATTCGGCTCCCCGCCGAGACGACAAGGGGAATGCGGCGGGTGGCCGGGTGGCCCTTCTTTAGCACGAGGAGCGGCACTCCGCCCTCCCTTACCAGGAACAGCATGCACCGGGCCATCCGCATGGCCCTCTCTCCCCCAGAGAAACAGGATACCGCTATCAAGTCCTCCGGCTCTAGAAACTGGATAAGCTCCTCCTCATCCGTCTCGACGTAGGCCTGCCTCGCCTTGGCAGCCTTGACGATTCCCACGGTATTCCTGTCATCGTATAAGAATAAGACCTCGTCCTCGTGGAGCACGAACTCCGCGTTCACTCGATCAGCTCAACGTCCTCGGAGCCGCATGACGGGCATACCGGCTTCTTGCCCGCGCCCTTAAACTTGCTATCGCAGTCCTTACACTTATATCGCTTAAACTTTATCTCGCTCAGCTCAATGTCCGCTGGCATGCCTCCGGTGGTGCACATGAGTAGCTCACCTCGATACTAGTTTAGAGGTGCATGCTCTTAATGTTTTCCGCCACCCTGCGCCTCACGTTTTCATATAAATCTTCCATATGGGAGTCCATGGCCACCGTGAGCGGCCCGAAATCCTCCACTTCCAGGAGCCACACCGCCTCCGACATCCCAAGGTCTTCCCATACGAGGCCCAGCACCTTTTTTACCATGCGCGCCCCCATAACTGCCGTGCCGCCCGTCATCGACAGGTATGCTGCGCCGTAGTCGTGGAGCGCCTTTAATACCGTGTTGTCCATGCCCCCCTTGCCCACAATTACCGCCACCCCGTGCTCGATTACAGCAGGCTCCAGGGAGCTCATCCTCGCGCTGGTGGTAGGTCCGATGGCCACTATCTTCCACTCATTCCCCTCCTTTTTAACGATGGGTGCCCCGTGGAATATGACTGCGCCCTCCAGCTTAAATGGCAACTCTTTCTGGCCCTTAAAATACTCTGCCATGCGCATATGCGCCTTGTCACGAGCGACGATGAAAACGCCAGTAATATAGACCACGTCGCCCGCCCGGAGTGAAGCTACCGCTTCTTTTGAAAGTGGGGTGGATAAATGATATTCCACTCACTCGCCCCCTATCTCGACGCTGCCGTCCCTATAAATGCGGGCCCTGGCCCTGCGCGCTGCATAGCACTGGAAGTTGACGGCCACGGGAAGGCTCGCCGTATGGCAGCACGCATACTCTACGTGGACGGCGAGCGCCGTCGTGTCGCCGCCCAGCCCCATGGGGCCGATACCTGTGGCGTTAATGGCGTGGAGCATCTCCATCTCCAGCCTTGCAATCGAAGAATCAGGGCTATGCGAGCCTACAGGCCTTAACAGCGCCTTTTTCGCCAGCGCCATGCACTCGTCCGCCGTGCCTCCAATTCCCACTCCAAGTATGATCGGAGGACAAGGCCTCCCCCCGGCATTCACCACTGTGTCCAGCACGAACCTCTTTATCCCGCCTATCCCTGACGAAGGGTTAAGCATCGCAAGCGCGCTCATGTTCTCCGAGCCGCCGCCTTTTGGCATAACGATCAACTCAATATAATCGGAAGGCTCATATGAATAGCATATATAAGGCATGCCCTTTCCCGTGTTATCGCCCGTATTCTCTCTGGTGAGTGGGTGGACCACGTTCTTCCTTAAGGGAATATCCTCGGTCGCCCTGCGCACGCCCCTCGCCACCGCCTCCTCGAAGCCCGGGAAGGTAAAGCCCATCCTCGCGAAAAAGACCGGCAGCCCCGTGTCCTGGCACATAGGCAACATGCACGCCCTCGCCTCCCTGACGTTCTCTAAAATCCTGCTTAGCTCCCTTTTTGCCGTCGGGTTTCTTTCTATAAGCAGCGATGCCTCAAGCGCAGCGAGCACGTCCCCGGGCAGCGTGGCCACGGCACGCCTTAACAGCGCTATCACCGTCTCCTCAATGAGCTTATCCTCCATATTTGCTGACATAATGCGAGTAACTATAAAAATCCTTCCAGGAATAAGTAAAAATAAAACTTTAATTAAAAGGGAATACGATGAGCTTAGAAAGCAGGTTCGAGGACATCTACAAAAACCGCTTCATGCTGGCGGCTATATTATTAATTGTAGCCGTATCGCTAGCAGCCATATACTACATAATGCCGCTAGCGGACGGGATAATCTTCGGGGTCTTCTTTTTCTTCGTCACCCGCCCCATAAAGGAATACCTCGATAAATACACCAAATTTTCGCCTTACATCGCCACTTTTTGCATACTGATTCCACTCATAGCCATCATCATTTACGGCATCATAGCGGTCGCAACAGAAGTACGATGGGCAGCAGGCCACGGCGCCGAGCTTACCGCCATATTAGACCAAACAGAGGAAAGGCTGGGGCTTCCTTTCGACCTCAATGAAGCCGTTAGCGAGGCGCTGAAAAACCTGTACGACTACTCGATCACGCTTTTAAAGTCCCTGCCGATCAGGAGCACGGTATCCAGCGCCGTATCGCTGGCCATGAACGCCTTAATATCGCTCTTCGTATGCTTTTACCTTCTCAAGGACGGGAGAGGCTTCGTACGCAGCCTCAAAGAGCTAACCCCCGACAGCCAGCGCCCTGTGCTTGACGCATTTCTAGCCGAGGCAGACTGCATACTGTCCGGCATATTCACGGGCACGTTCTACACGGCGCTATTCGTGGCCGCCGGCTCTCTCATCATCTTTACCGCCTTCAACATACCTTACAAGGCGCTATTCACGGCTTTTGTATTCATCGCGGCCATGGTCCCAATCCTCTCCGGCATGATGGTATTTCTACCGCTTACCCTTTACGTCTACCTCTATAGAAGCCCGCTCATTGCAGCCTTATTTCTTGGCACTGCGGTCGTCTTTGTGTACCTGCCGCCAGACTTCATAATCCGCCCATATCTTATAAATAGGGCGTCCAACCTACACCCCCTTTTGACCATACTGGCATTCATAGGAGGCGGGGTCGCGGCGGGCCTGTCGGGCTTTTTCGCCGCCCCGATGGCAGTAGGCCTCGTCACCGCCGCCTACAGGACGTACAAGAAGAAGGTCAAGGGCGATGAAAGTCTACATTGAGACATACGGCTGCACGGCTAACATGGGCGACTCGCATCGCATGCGTAGCTCCATCCAGGCAGCGGGATGCTGCGTGGCAGAAAGGCCCGATGAGGCCGACGTCATCATTATTAATACTTGCGCTGTAACCGAGCCGACTTCGAGGGGCATGCTGAAGGCGATTAAAAAATACGAAGATAAGAGGGTCATAGTGGCGGGCTGCATGGCGGCGGCGCAGCCATACCTGCTCGAAGGGCTGGGCGGGAACGTCGAATGTGCCGGGGCGCCTGGCGCCGAAGCTGCCATGAAGCTGCTGGGAATACGGCCCGTCCATGGAAAGCCCCTGCTCAAGGGCAAGACCGCCATCATCTCCATCGCCGAAGGCTGCGTGGGGAAGTGCACATATTGCATCGTCAGGCTGGCCCGTGGCACTCTACGCAGCGCTCCGCCCGCCTCTATAAAGAAGTCCGTTAAAGATGCCCTGGAAATGGGCGCAAAGGAAATCTTTCTCACCGCCCAGGATACCGGCGCCTACGGCATAGATATTGGCATAAGGCTCCCGAAGCTCATGCACGATATGCTCGGCATCGAGGGCGACTACAGGGTGAGGCTGGGCATGATGAACCCTTTCTCTATCGCCGACATTTTAGACGACGTTATACGCATATTCCAGGACCCCCATGTATATAAGTTCGCCCACATCCCTATACAATCCGGGTCAGACAGGATATTGAGGCTGATGGGGAGGCCCTACACCGAATCCCAGTATAGCGACATGGTGAGAAGGCTGAGGGAATGCATTCCAGACATCACGCTTTCCACAGATTATATAGTCGGCTTCCCTGAGGAGACCGATGGCGACTTTGAGATGACGATGGAAGACCTTCGGGCCAATAAGCCCCTCAAGGTGAACATAACGCGCTTTTCGCCAAGGCCGGGCACCGTGGCGGCGAAAATGGACGACCTCCCCATGGCAATAAAGAAAGAGCGCTCCAGGGCGCTCACCCGGCTTCACCATGAAATCACCTCTGCGTATATGCGCAGCTCTATAGGGCGGCGGCTTAGCGTGCTCGTTACCGAGGAGGGCAAGCCAGGGTCCTCAGTGGCGAGGGATGACTCGTATCACATGGTAGTGATCCCGGCAGCTCTCCCTCCGGGCGCCCGCCTTGACGTGAAAATATGCGGCGCGAGCACCACTTACATGATAGGAAAACCAATTGAAATATAAAAATTATAATAATTAATAATCCAAATTTATATATCATGCTCCCGTTTATCAGCATAATAAGGCTATAAGTCCACAATTATATGGATAAATATTTACATTTGTGTACAATGCCCCATAATCAGGCCTGACATAAAAATATGCAGTTTATGAGGCATATCTAGCCATATGTGGTTAAAATGAACGATTTAAATATTTAATATGGCTAGTTTTTTGTAGTATCTTGATTAAAGTATATTATTTGATTGTTTTTACAAAAATCGCCAATACGGTCAAGGTAATCTATAAATAGTTTAAAAGCATACATTAAACATTTAAAAGGAAAAATATTGAATATTAACATTAATATATGATAACTAATAAGAAAATAAAACTTATTTTTAGTTTTTTGTAATAAAACAATTTTAAACATTTTACGATAAAATATTGTTTTTGATGACCTTTATTTAAATATATTAAAAATAATTATAAAATTATGTAAAAATATTTAGTCGCGTAAACATAAAGTTAATATGCCAGAAATGCATAATATTCAGGTGTCGAATGGTCTATCTATGGGTATGGATAAATATAGAAAACCATGCCAATAACCTTTTAAGATCGCCTGCAGAGGCGGTCATAATCGGCACCTCTAGAGTGCAAAGCACGGCTTGTGCGCTGCACAAAGAGACCATTCGGACCATTTATGAACAATCCCACGGGAGGAGGGAAAATGCCTAAGTTCAAAGACAAAATAGACCTATACGACGATAAGGGAAAACTTTTAGAAAAGGATGTACCCCTTGAGGCAGTCAGCCCGGTCGTCAACCCGGCGATCAGAAAGATCGTCAACCTGACCAAGAGGTCCGTGGCTGTAAACCTCGAAGGCATCGAAACTGCCCTTAAGACCGGCAAGGTCGGCGGCAAGGGCAGGCAGATCCTCGGCATGAGCCTTGACCTGCCAATCGTCAAGGATGCTGAAAAGATCGCCAAGAAGGTCGACGAGACCATCAGGGTCAGCAAGAACGACGACACGGAGGTCAAGGTCGTAGGTGGCGGAAAGTACCTGCTAGTCAAGGCCCCCACGCAGAGGGTCGAGGCCGGCGCTGAGTTCGTCGCCAGCTTAAGCTGCACCGCATCGGCAGTCACTGAAACTATCCTTGACATGTACAAGGTTGACATGTTCGACGCGCCGTTCGTCAAGTCGGCGGTCTGGGGCACCTACCCGCAGACGATGGACCTCGTCGGCGGCAACGTCAAGATGATCCTCGAGATCCCACAGAAGGACGAAGGCGTGGGCTATGCGTTAAGGAACATCCTGACCAACCACTGCGTCGTCATCGCCAGGAGAAACACCATGAATGTCGCTGCCCTGTCCAGCATATTCGAACAGGCCGGCATCTGGGAGATGGGCGACGCCGTCGGACCCTGGGAGAGATACCAGCTGCTCGGCTTCGCGTACCAGGGCCTCAACGCGAACAACCTGCTCTATAACACTGTCAAGGAGAACGGCAAGAACGGCACCATAGGCTCTGTTGTTGCCACCATCGTTGGCAAGGCTATAGAGGACAAGGTCATTAAAGTAGAGAAGACACTTCCGTCTGGCTACAAGCTATACACCACGGACGACATTGCGCTGTGGAACGCCTACACCGCGGTAGCGACTATGGCTGCGACCATGGTGAACTGCGGTGCGTTAAGAGGCGCACAGGCGGTCTCGTCCACGCTGCTATACGTAAACGACCTCATCGAGAGGGAGACCGGCTTGCCGGGCTGCGACTTCGGTAAGGTCGAGGGTACTGCCGTCGGCTTCTCGTTCTTCAGCCACTCGATCTACGGTGGCGGCGGGCCGGGCGTGTTTAACGGCAACCACGTCGTGACCAGGCACAGCAAGGGCTTCGCCATTCCATGTGTGTCGGCGGCCTGCTCGCTTGATGCTGGCACCCAGATGTTCACCCCCGAGGCGACTTCTGGCATAATCAGCGTATTCGGTGAGATCCCCGAGTTCAGGGAGCCGCTCATACACGTTGCGAAGGGAGCCGCGGAGGTAAAGGGTAAGGTATAAGAAAGCTAAAAAATGCGGAGTTTGAAAAATGGTATCGCCAGTCACAGGGAAAAGGAGGCTGTTACAGCTTGAAATTTTCCCGGATAGGCTGCTCAATTTCGAGACTGCCCAGAAGCTGCTTGATGAACTCAACAGGATAAGCGGCATCACCAGGATGGTGGTATATGGCCCGAGGCTGCCTGAGGAAAACCCAGAGGATCTGCTTCAGGGCAAATTCGGCGTCCGTGAGAAGAAGTACCTCGACATCATGGGCGAAAAGATCGAGCTCACCACCCAGGTTGGAAGGGTATGGATCGAGATTGAGGACATCAGTGTGAAGGATAAGATTCAAAAGGCTTGTGAAAAGGTGTTGCCCTTCCCCTTCGACATAAACGAGGGGTTATACCTTAGAACAAAAAAGACCATAACGGACTACGTCCGGAAGGGCGGTAACGTCGATGACATAAGCCTGGGGCTGTTCGACCCTAAGTCCAAAGGCTATAGGTGCTGCGGCGAGGGGACGGACAAGAAATACGATAAATCATAAAAAAACGTGAGATGATGGACAATGCCAATTGACCGAGAGACGCAGGTTGTGGATTGCAGAGAAAGCATGGGGCTGGATAAGGGCGGAGGCCTCGCCCAGAGGGGCACTCTGTCCGAGACGGGCAGGCCCGATGTTATCGCCATAGCGATGACTCCCGGTAACAGGCACATAACCAAGCCCGTATGCGAGATCACCCATGGTCTGCGAAGGGAGGGCATCCAGGTCAGCGTGCTGGTCCTTTACTCCGGAGGTGGCGTCCCGTCGGATGCGAAGGATGCGGCCATTGGCAGGGGCCCGAAGTTCGGCATGACCGAGAAGGAGATCGAGCAGATCAACCGCCACAAGCTGGCATTGATACATCTGGGTAACGTCAAGTCTCACGTCATATACAAGGCCAGGGATATCCTAAGATTCGTGAGCATCCCGGCTATTATCGTATGCCAGGCCCCCGTCGACTTCGAGGACTTCGCCAGGATAGGCGTCAAGACCCGTGTCGTGAATCCTGAGCCTGATAAGGTCGAGACGCAGGGAACAATCGTCGAGATCGTGACTGGAATCACTCGTGGCCAGACTTGCCCAAGGGCAAAGCTGAACGAGATAGTAAAGGATATCATTCGAATCAACCCGCAAAAGCTACCTTAATTAGGAGTTGAAAAATATGGCATACAAACCACAATTCTACCCCGGCAAAACTTCTGTGGCCCAGAACAGGAAGAAGTTCATGGACCCGTCCTATAAGATGGAGAAGATAAGGAGCCTCTCCGACGACGACGTCGTCCTGATACTAGGACACCGCACCCCGGGTTCAGCGTACAAGACCTGCCACCCGCCCCTGAAGGAGAGCGGCGAGCCAGATGACCCGATCCGCAAGATCGTCGAGCCCATCCCAGGAGCTGCGGCAGGCGACAGGATCAGGTACATCCAGTTTACCGACTCCATGTACTTCGCCCCCATGGTACCATACCTCAGGTCATGGATGGCATGCACCAGGTACAGGGGAGTAGACCCAGGCACCCTGTCCGGCAGGCAAATCATCGAGACCCGTGAGAGGGACCTTGAGAAGATCGCCAAGGAGACCATGGAGACCGAGATGTATGATGCGGCCAGGACTGGCTACAGAGGCTGCACCGTGCACGGCCACTCGCTCAGGCTGAACGAGAACGGCATGATGTTCGACATGCTTCAGAGGGTCGTCCTGGACAAGAATGGCAACGTCTACGGCGTCAAGAACCAGGTTGGCGACCCGCTCGACCGCAAGATAAACCTCGGCAAGCCGATGTCCGACGAGGAGCTCAAGAAGAGGACGACCATCTACAGGATAGATGGAGTACCCTTCAGGTCCGACGCCGAAGTGGTTGGCTGGGTCCAGAGGATCCACAACTTGAGGACAAAGTGCGGCTTCGCGCCGAAGTTGTAAGGAGAGGTGAGATAAATGTCAGTTAAGGAAACCCAGAAGAGATTCATAAAGGCGATGAAGAAGAAGTTCGCCGAAGAGCCAACCTCCCAGACGACGGTCTACAAGTACGAGGGCTACACGCAGTCCAAGAGGAAAGTAGAGTTCAAGAAGGCCGGAGACGCAATCGCGAAGAAGAGGGGCATCTCAGCTTACAACCCGATGGTTCACATGGGCGGCATCCCCCTGGGCCAGAGGCAGCTAATGCCCTACGTCGTGTCCGGCACTGACGTGGTGTGCGAGGGTGATGACCTCCACTTCGTCAACAACGCTGCCATGCAGCAGTTCTGGGATGAGATAAGGAGGACCGTCATAGTCGGCCTCGACACCGCCCACGCAACGCTGGAGAAGCGCCTGGGCAAGACGGTCACCCCTGAGACCATTAGCAACTACCTGGCCGTGCTGAACCACGCCATGCCAGGCGCTGCGGTCGTCCAGGAGCACATGGTCGAGACCCACCCGGGCCTGACCGATGACTGCTACGTGAAGGTCTTTACTGGAGATGATGAGCTTGCCGACTCGATCGACAAGCAGTACGTCATCGACATCAACAAGGCCTTCCCGAAGGACCGCGCGGCCCAGCTAAAGAAGGCCATAGGCAAGTCCCTGTGGCAGGCAGTCCACATCCCGACCATCGTGGTCAGGACCTGCGATGGAGGCACGACCTCCAGGTGGTCTGCCATGCAGATCGGCATGTCGTTCATCGACGCATACAAGATGTGCGCCGGTGAGGCAGCAGTCGCCGACCTGGCATTCGCCGCCAAGCACGCATCCCTGGTAGAGATGGCGGACATCCTGCCCGCAAGGCGTGCAAGGGGCCCGAACGAGCCCGGCGGATTAAGCTTTGGCTTCCTGGCGGACATCGTGCAGACCGACCGCAAGTACCCGGACGACCCGGTCAAGTCCTCGCTCGAGGTAGTCGCAGCCGGCTGCATGCTGTACGACCAGATCTGGCTCGGCTCCTACATGTCCGGTGGTGTGGGCTTCACGCAGTACGCGACCGCCGCATACACCGATGACATCCTGGATGACTTCACCTACTACGGCTATGACTATGCCAAGGGCAAGTACAAGATGCCGACCAAGCCCACTATGGACATAGTCAACGACCTGGGCACTGAGGTCACCCTGTACGGCATCGAGCAGTACGAGAAGTACCCGACCACCCTCGAGGACCACTTCGGCGGCTCTCAGAGGGCTACCGTCCTGGCAGCAGCGTCGGGCGTCACTACTGCGCTGGCCACGGGCAGCTCGAACGCTGGCCTGTCGGCCTGGTACCTGTCCATGTACCTGCACAAGGAGGCATGGGGCAGGCTGGGCTTCTTCGGCTATGACCTGCAGGACCAGTGCGGTGCCACCAACGTGTTCTCCTGCCGCTCCGACGAGGGCGCGATGTGCGAGTTGAGGGGCCCGAACTACCCGAACTACGCGATGAACGTCGGCCACCAGGGCGGCTATGCCGGCATCGCCGGTGCAGCGCACTTCGGCCGCGGCGACGCGTGGACCGCCAGCCCGCTCATCAAGGTGTGCTTCGCGGACAAGAACCTGGCCTTCGACTTCACGGAGCCGAGGAAGGAGTTCGCCCGCGGCGCCATCCGCGAGTTCATGCCGGCCGGCGAGAGGACACTCGTCATCCCCGCCAAGTAAACCACGATCGAATTGGGGTTTTTGGCCCCAATTTCCTTTTTTTATTAACTACAGAACACACACAGGCTTTTTTATAAACCACAGAGCACACTGAGTAAATTGAACCGCAGAGTAGATTGAACCCCAGAGAGAATATTCTCCACAGAGGTTCACAAAGCACACAGAGAGAATATTCACCACAAAGGTTCACAAAGGACACCGAGAGAATATTCACCACAAAGGTTCACAAAGGACACCGAGAGAATATTCACCACAGCGGTTCCCAAAGGACACCGAGGATTTTTATTACTCAAGGGGGCTTCGCCCCCTGAGAGACCCGCTTTCTATCTATTATAAATGAAATTCTTTTTTATTTATTGTGTGTCTTCCATTTATCTTCCGTTTATTATACTAAATAATGGTATATCAAATGATTGAGCTGTTAAAGGGGGTCTCCGAGGGGGGCGCCCAGCCCCCCTTTAGGCAACAAAAATCCTCTGTGTCCTTTGTGAACCTCTGTGGTGAATATTAACTAAATCCTCTGTGTCCTTTGTGAACCTCTGTGGTGAATATTCTCTCTGGGGTTCAATCTACTCTGCGGTTCAATTTTTTCTCTGTGCCTACTGTGGTTATTTTCCACTCTATGACCTCTGTGGTGAAACAAAAGATAGTTATTTATAGCACGTCGCATATGAGTAATTTGATGGTCAACAAAGTGAAGAGGCGGGTATCGTGCCTGCCAAAGGCCACCTATTATAAGCCGAGGGAAATCCCCCTGTGCGAACTCGAGATCATAAGATTATCAATAGAAGAACTTGAGGCAATACGCCTATGCGACCTCCTCCATGCCGAACAGGATGAAGCCGCTGACATGATGGGCGTCTCGCGAAAGACCTTCTGGAACGACCTACAGAGGGCCAGGCAAAAGGTCGCGGACGCCCTCGTCAACGGCAAGGCCATCGAGATATCGGGCGGGGAATACGTAAACAGCGGCGAATGCGAGGTCGAGTTCTTCTGCAGGGACTGCGGTAACGCGTGGGTGTCTCCATGCAATGCGGGTCGCCCTGGAGCATGCCCATCGTGCTCATCTAAGAACATATACAGGAAAGGCGGCGACGGCAGAGGGAAAAGGCTAACCGATGAAGGGTATCGCTGCCCAAAATTCAAGGAAGGACCTAAAAATGAAATCGAATAACACTACGAGGATTGCAATACCATCGATGACCGATGAAGGCATTGGAGCGGACGTTTGCGCGCACTTCGGATCGTGTGAATATTTTACGATTGCGGAGGTCTCGAATGGCGAAATAAGAAATGTCAGCGTATTAAGCAATGTCTCGCCCGATGGCGAGCACAGTTGTGCCGCCCCCGCTGAACTGCTCGAAAAAAGCGGAGTGAACGTGGTACTGGTCTCGGGCATCGGGGGCAGGCCGCTGCTTTCCATCGTCGGAAAGGGCATACGTGTATTCGGAGGGGCGTTTGGCCGCGTATCGGACGCACTCGAGGACTACTTGGCCGGGGCACTTGAGGAGCTATCCGACCGGGGCACATGTGATTGCTCTCATCATTAGAGGGTGGTGTAAGGCAAATGAGCAGCGCTACAAAAAGCTCGGCGTGCGAAAGCTGCGCCAATAGGACGGACGCGTGTAAGCCCGAGACGTGTGGCCACGCGGAGAAGAACGAGCAGGAAATGCGTATTAAGGCTAACATGGGGAGGATTAAGAATCGAATAGCCATAGTGAGCGGCAAGGGCGGGGTCGGCAAGAGCACGGTGACTGCGGGCATCGCCATTGAGCTTGCCAGGAATGGCTTTAAGGTTGGGGTATTGGACGCCGACGTGAGCGGCCCCAACATGCCACACCTGCTCGGCGTTGAGAATAAGAGGATGGAGGCAGACGAGAACAGCTTCCTGCCGGTAGAGGCGGCCCATGGCATCAAGGTCGTCTCCGTTGAGTTCCTCATATCGTCAAGCGACTCGCTGGTCATCTGGAGAGGCCCGCTGCGCAGTTCCCTGATTAATCAGTTTTTGGCCGATGTGGCGTGGGGCGACCTGGACTTTCTGCTGGTGGACTTGCCGCCTGGCACGGGAGACGAGCCGCTCAGCATAATGCAGACCTTACCGCTCACCGGGCTGATAGTCGTGAGCACCCCGTCGAACCTCTCCATACTCGACGTGAGCAAGATAGTCAACATGGCGAAGATGCTGAACACGAGGATCATTGGAGTCGTTGAGAACATGGCCTACTATGAGTGCCCAACGTGTGGAGAAAAGGTGTACCCGTTCGGCGAGGACACGGTTAAGCGCCTGTGCGAGAGGTATGGGCTTACCCTGCTTGGCAGCATACCCATCGACCCGGCCAACAGGGGCACCGATATAATGGTCAGCAGCGAGGGCTCTCTGAGCAAAGGCACGGGCGATATCGCCCATAAGCTCATATGTATGCTGGGGTGAAAGACATGGCCGTTTTGGTGGAGGTCAAGGATTTATCCGTAACCTATGATGGGGAGAAGGTGCTCGATAACGTCAGCCTGAACGTTGAAGAGGGCGAGACGATAGGCATAATCGGGAGAAGCGGCTCCGGGAAGACGGTGCTCCTGAACGTGCTGAGGGGCCTGGACGATGACATACCGGCCAGCGGCCAGGTCATCTACCATGTGGCCATGTGCGAGAGGTGCGGCAGGATAGAGCCGCCAGGAAAGGCGGGCGGCACCTGCCCCAGGTGTGGCGGCCGCACGTCACTCTTCTCGCATGATATCCTGAACGGCGCAGACCCTGACGTAAAAAGGAGCATCTCTCGCAGGGTCGCCATCATGCTTCAGCGGACCTTCGGCATCTACGGCGACGATAGCGTCATCGAGAACGTGCTCAAGGCCCTCGGCGACGCCGGATACGATGGAGACCGCATTAATCGTGCCGCAGACCTGCTCGACCAGGTCAAGCTCTCGCATCGCATGATGCACATCGCGAGGGACCTGTCCGGCGGCGAGAAGCAGCGTGTCGTCCTGGCACGGCAGCTCGCACGCGAGCCGATGCTTCTTCTAGCAGACGAGCCGACTGGCACGCTTGACCCTAAGACGGCGGGCGTCGTCCACCAGAACATAAAGAAGCTGTCAAAAGACCTCGGCATTACAGTGCTCATCACCTCCCACTTCCCTGAAGTCATCGAAGAGATGGCCACAAGGGCGCTTTTATTAGAAAATGGCAGGATAAAGATGCTTGGCGCTCCCGGAGACGTCATAAGGGCTTTTACAGGCGGGGTCGAGGCCGTAGAAAGGAGAGAAGCCCCTGTCGGGGAGAGCATCATAAAGGTGGATAGCCTGTTCATGAAGTATTTCTCGGTTGATAGGGGCGTCATCAACGCCGTCAACGGCGTCAGCTTCGAGGTAAAGGAGGGCGAGATATTTGGCATAATAGGAAGAAGCGGCGCTGGAAAGACGTCGCTGACTAACATCCTCACGGGCAACCTTGAGCCCACTGGTGGCGTGGTCGAGGTCAGGATTGGCGAAGACTGGATAAACATGTGCGAGCCCGGCTACTATGCCCGTGGAAGGGCTAAGCCCTACATCGGCCTGCTCCACCAGGAATATGACCTTTACCCTCACCGTACCGTGATCGAGAACATGACCGAGTCAATAGGGCTGGAGTTCCCGGCGGAGCTTGCCGAGAAGAAAGCCATCTTATCTCTACAGGTAGCGGGCTTTGACGAGAAGAGAAGCAAGGATATCATGGATAAGTATCCTGGCGAGCTCTCTGAAGGGGAGAGGCATCGTGTGGCGCTTGCGCAGGTTCTCATAAAGGAGCCGCACGTCATCGTGCTCGATGAGCCAACTGGGACGATGGACCCTATCACTAAGAGGTACGTGGTCAACTCCATACTCTCGGCCAGAGAGGACATTGGCGAGACCTTTATCATCGTCTCCCATGACATGGACTTCGTGAGGATGGTCTGCGATAGGGTTGCCTATATGAAGGGGGGCAAGATAATATCTATTGGCAAGCCTGAGGAGGTATTGCCTCTCATCACAGAGGCCATGATATGATGGAGATCAGGGCTTTGGCATATAAAGACGGCCATGTTGAGTCATTCGATGGCACAGAGCTATATTACCGTGAGTGGGCCCCCGCTGGCGTAGACGTCAACGCCGTCGTTTTATTTATCCACGGCGTCGGGCTCCACAGCGGCGCTTCTCCATACGGCGAAAAAATCCTGATCAAGCAACTTTTAGACAAAGGCACTGCTTTTTATTCAATTGACCTGAGGGGGCATGGCAAATCCGGGGGTAGCGTGGAAGGCATATCCGGGCATACGCTCATACAGGACGTCGATTGCCACGTTAAGAATATAAAAAAATTGCATAAGAATGCGAAGATATTTTTATATGGCCATGACTTTGGCGGCATGCTCTCGCTCTATTATGCCTCCATGTTCAGGCAAAACATGAGAGGCGTCATCGTATCTGGATATTCGAAGCGGGTCAAGGAGGGCGTGAGGAGGATATGGAAGCCGAATGCCTTTATAGCCTTAAGGGATTGGCTTTTTGAATGGCTCTACAACAGGCCGAAAAAGTTCGAGTTTCTATCTCCTTCTGGCTATGTGCAGCTTTGCGATAAGCATGGGATGCCTGTAGATGAGGGAATTTTAAAGTCCCTCGAGCAATCAGGCGGCCCTGAAAAGAGCATGAAGTATAGCAAAGAGTTCTTCTCCGCTTGCGGCGCTGGCCTGGAGGACAGGATTGCCAAGAATACAAGGGCTCCCACGCTAATGGTCTTCTCTCGAAAGGACCCATTTTTTGACGTCAGGGGGGCGTATGAGATTCTTTTAAGCATCTCTTTTTTTGATAAAGAGCTGATACAGGTGGACGCGACGGGCCATTACGACGTAATCGAGGCCTGCAAGGAATCAATTGGCAAGTGGCTGCTAGCCAGGGCATGAGTCGTAAACTATTTATATTTTGTCGCATATGAGTATTATTTGTAGATTTTGGGGCGTTATACCATGATATGCGTTACGGCAACCTCTGATGATCTAGACTGTAAAGTGGATGAGCGTTTCGGGCGATGCAAGTTCTTCATCCTCGTCGACCCTTCTACCATGAAGTTTAAAGCAGTGCCCAACGTGGCCGCGGACGCTTCAGGCGGCGCAGGGATCAAGGCCGCCAACGCGGTGCTAAAATACGCGCCCGCTGCGATCATAACGGGGTTGATCGGGGATAATGCCCTTAACGTCCTGAAAGCATCCAGCGTCAAGGTATACTCATGTGAAGACGTGAGCGTCAGAGAAGCCGTAGAGATGTATAATGCTGGAAAGCTGAGCCGCATTGACGCTCCAGAATAAGGAGGAGACGATATGCCTGGATTAGATGGAACCGGGCCGCTAGGAATGGGCCCGATGACGGGACGCGGAATGGGATATTGCACGGGATACGTGCCCGCGCAAGGACGATGGCTCTTCGGCAGGGGCGCAGGAAGAGGCTTTTTCTGCGGGCGTGGCCGGGGACGCGGCTGGCGTAACATGTACTATGCCACAGGCTTGACCGGGTGGCAGCGAGCAGCCGCTTACTGGCCTGGCGTTTACTGGCCGGCCGTAGAGCCCACGAGAGAACAGGAGCTCGAGGCGCTAAAGAGGCAGAGCGAGTTCTTCGAGAGGTCTCTCGAGGAAGTCAGGAAGCGCATAGAGGAGCTTGAATCGAAGCCTCAGAAGGAGTGATCTGGAATGCCGGGAAGAGACGGTACAGGCCCCGAGGGTAAAGGCCCTCGGGGAAGAAGGCTGGGGCCATGCAGGGATATAAATACCCTCACCCCTGCTGAAAGGAAGAGTGAGGAAAGCCCTATCTATGGCGTCGGCCGCGGCGGAAAGCCGCGTGGATGCGGCATGGGGCGCCTCGGGGGCAGGCGCTAGGCGGGAGCATGCGCATAGCGATAGCGAGCGGCAAGGGCGGGACGGGGAAAACAACCGTCGCCTCTAACATGGCCCTTGCCCTGGCTAATGCGGGGTCATGTGTCACGCTCGCGGACTGTGACGTTGAAGAGCCGAACCTCTACCTATTCTTGCCAGGCGGCGAAATGGGCGTAGAGGAAGTCTCGGTAAGCGTGCCCGCCATAGATAAGCCTCGCTGCACTTATTGTGGCAAGTGCGCCGATTTCTGTAAGTTTAATGCTATATCCGTTTTCCTTGGGAATGCGCTGATATTCCCCGGCCTATGCCACTCGTGCGGCGGTTGCTCGCTCATCTGCCCCGAGAGTGCCATAAAAGAGGTGCCCAGGAGGGTCGGAATCGTAAAGCGATCAAAGCCCAGAGACGGGGTAGAGCTTATAACCGGCGTGCTGGACGGGGGCGAGAACTCGTCAGTGCCCGTGATAAACGCCGTTAAAAGAGGGCTGCCTGACAGTGGCATCGTCATTATAGACTGTGCTCCGGGCACGTCGTGCAACATGGTCTCTGCCGTAAGGGGCTGTGATTATTGTATGCTGGTGACTGAGCCCACGCCTTTCGGGCTTCATGACCTGAGCCTTGCCAGGGATGTATTAGTAAAAATGGGCATACCCTGTGGCGTCGTCATCAACAAGTCTGTAGGCGAGGACGGCATAATAGAAGGCTATTGTTCCGCTCAGGGCTTACAGGTCATAGGCAAAATACCATATGATGAAGCGATAGCCAGGGCCTATAGCATGGGAAAGGCGGCGCTATACGAGGACTCAAACCTTGCAAGAGTTTTTTCATGCGCTTATGAAAAAGCCTTGAAGGGGGCTGAAAAGCCATGACGATACAGGTTGCCGTGGTCAGCGGTAAGGGCGGGACCGGTAAAACCACCGTGACCGCCTCACTGGCGGCCATGTGCTCGCCTGTCATAGCCGACTGTGACGTGGACGCCGCGAACCTGCACCTATTGCTTAAGCCTACCGTAAGGGAAAAGAAGCCTTATTTCGGCCATAAGTTTCCCGAAGTCGATGCGGGCCTCTGCGCGGGATGTGGGGCTTGCGAGACGTATTGCAGGTTTGGGGCGATAAAAGTAGAGGACCGTGCGGTGATAGACCTTGTGGCGTGCGAGGCGTGCGGCGTCTGCGAGGCGGTATGCCCGGCTGGCGCGGTCTCGATGAAGGACCGCCCGTGCGGCGAGGTATTCATTTCGGACACGGCGTATGGCCCGATGGTGCATGCCCGGCTCGACCCGGGCGTCGGCACGGCGGGCAAGCTGGTCACCATGGTCAGGGAGGAGGCGCTAAAGCTAGCGGGTAAAGATGGCATCCTCCTCATCGATGGGCCTCCAGGAATAGGCTGCCCGGTGATAGCGACGCTTGCCGGCGTTGACGTGGCCGTTATAGTCGTCGAGCCCACTGTATCCGGCTACAGCGACTTTACTAGAGTCCTGAGCGTGGCCAGGCGTTTCAAGGCAATGCCATGCGTTTGCATCAATAAGCATGACCTTAACGAAGATTACACGCGTAAGATCATCGATCACTGCGAAGAGTCCGGCGTGCGAGTGCTAGGCTGCATCCCATACGGCCGCGAGATATTCGAGTGCGTTCGCGTGGGAGAGATTCCAGCACTGCACAATGGAATAAAGGACAGCTATACGAAGATATTCAAAAACTTAAATGATGCCATAGAGGAGAGGATGAAAAAATGAGGATATGCATACCGGTTGAAGATGGAGAGGTATCGCAGCACTTCGGGCACACCCCGGAGTTCGCGATATTCACGGTGGAAGGCGGAAAAGTGGTGTCAAAAGAGATGTTGAGGAGCCCCGGCCATGAGCCTGGCCTAATACCAAGGCTTATGGAGGAGAACGGCGTCGATGTGGTGATCACTGGAGGTCTGGGGCGCAGGGCGCAGGACATGTTCGACGAGATGGGCATAAGGGTGGTCTCGGGGGCTTCCGGCAGCGTAGAAGACGCATTAAGGAGATTTCTGGACGGAACGCTGGTCACGGGGGAGAACATCTGCGACCATTAATTTATTAGCGTGGAGGATAAGTTAATAAAGAGATGAGAGAGCGAAGGTGTGCGGGCAGGCCGAGGGCGAGAAGGTGCCTGTCTGGCGGCAATTTTAGGTGCATGATGCCAGCGTGCAGGCGGGAAGCTGAGACTGAGGCTGTCACGCTTCTCCCCGAGGAGCTCGAGGCGATAAAGCTGGCCGACCTCATGGATATGGAGCAGGAGGACATCGCCTTCAGGATGGGCGTGTCCAGGAAGACGGCCTGGAAGGACCTGCATAATGCCAGGAAGAAGATAGCCGACGCCCTGGTGAATGGCAAGGCCTTGAGGGTCGAGGGCTGTGAGATGGCAGGCCGCGGGGCGTGCAAGAGGTGGGGCCAGAATGAAGAAGGCCCCCATTGTCCATGATAGTCTGTCTTTGCGATAACCTTGCCCCCTCAGGGAGCGGATACTGGGCCGAGCATGGATTATCCTTTTTTATCGATGTGGATGGCTTGAGGATTTTATTTGATACGGGCCAGAGCGGGGACGTGTTGCTCCACAATGCAAGGCTTGCCGGCGTCAGCCTGGAAGGCTTAAGCTATATCGTGTTGAGCCATGGGCACTATGACCATACTGGCGGCCTCATGAAGGTCCTGGAGATGAACGAGGGCGTCCCGCTCATAGTCCATCCGGCTGCATTTCAGAAGAAATATGCCAGGAGGGGGGATAACTTAAAGGATATTGGCTTGCCCTTTAGCCTGCATGAACTGGAGAGGCGCTGCGAAGTTCGCATGGAGGCAGTGCCT
Source organism: Methanocella conradii HZ254 (assembly GCF_000251105.1). GTDB lineage: Archaea > Halobacteriota > Methanocellia > Methanocellales > Methanocellaceae > Methanocella > Methanocella conradii. The sequence goes on from NC_017034.1 coordinate 896,591, forward strand.
GTAAATCTTGGGGGCGGCGTCTATACGACTGGCGAGGTCGAGAGGGTGACGCCCTATGAGCAGCCGCAACCCGACCTGCTGGATGGCGAGATGCTTCCGGACCCTGTAATGGACGACCAGTCCCTCGTAATTTTCCGGGATGGCGAGATGGCGCTTTTATGCGGGTGCTGTCATGCAGGTATTGTGAATACGATAGAATGCGTGAAGCGCCAGCACGGGAGGCATCCCGACGTCGTGGCTGGCGGCCTACACATGGAGAAGGCCAGCCCGGAGAGGCTTTCATGCACAGTGGAGGCGCTAAGGGCCTCGGGCGTGAAAAAGGCGGTCGCAGGCCACTGCTCAGGAGATATTATAAGGTCGCTGGCCTCAGCCAGAATCGAGGCTGTACGCCTGACGGCGGGAATGCAAATCCACACCACAGCCCGCTCCCCGTAGAAAACCATCCTCTACAGCAGAATGCCCTAAGCGACGCTCGCCTTTATGAGGTTCTTGATGACCCTGGCTACCACCGGCAAAGTGTCAAGGTGCGCTAAAATATACGACGGGCGAAGGTAGAAGCTCATATAGGCTTTTATCAGCATCCTTTTCACTTTTTCGCCGCTAAACCCAAAAGCCTCATAATCTATGATGGGCTCGGTGAAAGTGTAGGCGTCCCAGCCGTTACTCTTGATTAGGCCAGAGGACTTAAGCTCATCGTATAAGGGCGTGCCCGGATATGGCGTGAGAATGGTGAACTGGGCAATGTCAGGCTTAAGCTCCTTAGAGAATTTAATGGTCTGGTTCATCTCGTCCAGGGTCTCGCCAGGATAGCCGAACATGAACGAGCCTATCGTAAATATTTTATTATTCCTTGCGGCCTTGAACGCGTCCCTTACCTGCTCGAGGGTGATGCGCTTATTCATGAGGTCGAGCACGCGCTGGGAGCCTGACTCCACCCCAAAGTATAGCGATGAGAGCCCGCTTTTCTTTAATTCCCTTATCAATTCCTCATTTATGGTGTTGACCCTCGAAGATGCGGACCACAGGATATCCAGCCCTCTCGCCTTGATCTCAGAGGCTATCTCCTTCGCCCGCTTATGGCTCATCATGAACAGGTCGTCTATGAACTCTACGCCCTTAAGCCCGTATCGTTCATGGAGAAGCTGGACCTCGTCTACCACGTTTTTCGCAGACCTGCCCCTGAATTTTGTGCCCGCCATCCTTGACGATATGCAGTAATTACAGGCGAAGGGGCACCCTCTGCTGGTCATTATCATCCCGGCGGACTCCCTCCTATCCCATACCACGTACTTTTCGAATGGCACAAGGTGCCTGGCCGGGAAGGGTATGGAGTCGAGGTCCTGTATTAAAGGCCTTGGAGGCGCGTATCTGACGAGGCCGGAGCCATCCCTGTAAGCGATGCCTCTGACATTTGATATCCTGCCAATAAATTCCCGTAGGCCGCCTCGCCCCGTAACATGGCTCAGCCCTTCCAGGGATCTGGCAAGCTCCAGGGCGGTCTCCTCGCCCTCGCCTATTACCACGATGTCGAGCTCCGGGCATTCGGCAAGGGTCTCGGATGGCATGTACGTCACGTGAGGCCCGCCTATCATGGTCACGACGCCGGGCATGGCTCGACGAACCGCTTTAATGACGTTCAGGGCGCTTTTCAGGGTAACTGTGGTCGCGGTGACGCCGACGATGTCAGGGCTCTTTTTACTGGCCTCAAAGGCCGTCCTCTCGCAGGTATAGTCATATAGATTTGCGTCAAGCACTTCCACGGGAAACCCATGCTTTTCCAGGTAGGCGGCAATGTAGAGGAGGCCGAGAGGCGGGAGCTTCAGCCTGAGCGCTGTGCTGGACTCCGCCTTATCAGGGGGGTTTATCAGGAGGATTCTCGTCATTTTATACGTCTCCATCGGCATTAAAATTAATGGGGCCTGACGCTAATAAGCTCCATCATCCTTTTCTTGGCGGCTTTCAGCGCATCGATGGCGGGCATGGGCTTCCCGCTCAGAAAGTCGATGGCAGCGCCTCCTCCGGTCGAGACGTGAGTGAATTTATCCTCCAGGCCAAGCCGGTCGACAAGCACGGCGCTATGGCCGCCGCACACCACCGAGAACTTTGCATTAGAGGCGGCCGTAAGCATCTCCTTGGTGCCAGCTGAGAACTCTGGGTCCTCGAAAACGCCCGCCGGGCCCTTGAGGATTACTCTCTCCGCGTGCCTGACTATGTCAGAGAAGCTCGCTATGGTCTCATGGCCTATGTCCGAAATGGCAAAGCTCGTGGGAAGCTGCCTGACGCTAATCTCAAGGCGCTTTCCATCCTTATTTACTGCCAGGTCATGTGGCATGACGACTTTATCGCCGAACTTTTGCAGTATCCCTTTAGCCAGGGGCAGCTCGCCCATCGCTCCACTCTTATCCAGGAAATCCATGTTTGGTCCGCCGATGTCAATGCCCGAGGCCGCCAGGAACACGCTCGCCACGACGCCGGTCACGAGCACTTTGCTCGCTATGCCTTTTTCAAGGACATGCTTTGCGACGCCAATGCTATCATCCACTTTAGCCCCGCCCAGGACATATACCACTTCCCCACCCCCTTTGAGCGCCTCGGTGAGCGAGTCTATCTCCTTTTGCATGAGCCTGCCCGCGCCCGACGGAAGCACGGGGGTAAAGCCCACCAGCGAGCACTGGGAGCGGTGGGCGGCGCCGAAGGCGTCGTTGATGAAGGCCTGCGCCAGGGGCGCAAGCTTTCTCACCATTATCGTCCGTGAGGCGGCCTCCGGCGAAAGGCCTAATAGCTCTTCCGAGTAAAACCTCACGTTCTCGAGCATGAGCACCTGGCCAGGCTCGAGCCCCGCGATGGCAGAGCGGGCGTGCGACCCGAATATGTCGTCCACGTAGCGCACGTCCTGCTTTACGTACCGTTGAAGCTGCCTGGCGTGTCGCTCCATCGTCGTGAAGTCCTTCTTTCCAGGCCTTCCCTGGTGTGCCAGCAGGACGACCTTCGCATCCTCTAATTCCTTAATCGTCGGCACGCTCTCCCTGATGCGCTTATCGTCCAGGATCTCTCCCTCAGGCCCCAGAGGCGAGTTGAACTCCGCCCTCAGCAGGACAGTCTTTCCCTCAAGGTCAAAATCGTCCATCGTACAATAGTCGCGTTCCATAAGCTCCAGCATCCCCGAATTGATTTATCCTTCCATGTCGATAAGGGTGTACCGCGTTTTCATGGGTAACTACATCAATTCCACCTTTTCTCTCTCAAGTATGCCGTATATGAGCAGCTTTAGGACGTCACAGGCATCGCTCGCCTTCTTTTCCTGGGCATACTTCACTATCACGTTTATGAAAAGGAGCGCCATGATGGCGAAATCCTCCAGGCGCCCAAAGTTCAATAAGGACTTTAAAAGTGGACTCATCTTGTTGGGGCCGTAAACCTGGAGGCGGCGCGCCGCCTCCTCCCCGGATAGGCCATCCGGCCCTGTCGAGAGCCTTCTAAAAAGGCCATCCACAGGGGTCTTTTCAGCTTCTTTTAGGCTAATCGTAAGCTTATCCATTTGGCCATCTTTTACCAGCACTATCATACTCATCATTAACTAATAAATAAATTTAAATAAATATATACACGACTTGGATATAGGGGTGGATTGAACTGACACATCACTGGGAACACCATGAGGGATGCGGATGCCCGATTTGCGCCGGCGTAATTGCGCATAAGAAGAAGCTGCTGGCCGCCATGGTCTTCTTCTGCCTGATGGCCATATTCAACGGGATAATTGCCGGCGCCATACACGTAATACTGCACGCCATGGCGCTCAAAAAAGAATGATGTTGCGGGGCCTGCCCGAAAGCACGGCCTCCGCCTTTTATTTCCTGGGCGGCTCAAATGAATTTTTTCAAGGAAAAGACCTGTGACGGGTATACCGTGCTGGGGCCGCTAACGATGAAGCTGATGATGCAGGCTATGGCCGCATAGGGCCCGATATAGGGGCCAAAAAGCTCTATTGCCATGATGCTAGAAGCGATCGGCGTCTTTGTGGTGCCGGCAAGGACGCTGACCAGGCCTATGGCCGCGAACGCAGGCACGCTGAGGCCGAGCACCCGGGCGAAGAAAGCACCCGCCGTGGAACCTATGACAAATATGGGCGTAATGACGCCTCCGCTGCCCCCAAAGCTTAAGGTAATGCCCGTGAAGACGATTTTCACGAGGAATGCATACGGGTCAATGGGCGACCCCTCCAGGGAGCGCTCGATGAGCCCGATGCTTAACCCGAGGTACTGGGTTGAGAAAATCAGCGCAAGCGCTGTAAGGGCGGCTCCGCCAATCAGCCCTTTCACGGGCGATGACGCGTTTATTTTATTCGACATTTTTTTCGCATATCCCATGACTTCTATGGTAAGCAAGGAGCAGGCCCCGAAGGCGATGCCGGAAACGATGGCAGCAATGAAGAGCGTTTGATTGAAGTCGAGAGCGATGCTCGTGAAGTGGTAAGCATATTTCACCCCCAGTAGAGAGGCCGTCTGGAAGCTCACAATGCCCGCTATGAACGAGGCCAGCATCATCTCGTATAGAATGCTGCCGACGTATATGACCTCGATGCCGAAGAATTGAGCCCGCTATGGGAGTCCCGAAAACGGCGGAAAATCCGGCGCTGATGCCGCAGATGACCAGCCTCCTCCGGTCCTCGTCATTCATCTTAAAAATATCCGCGATCAGGGAGGACAGTCCGGCGCCTATCTGGGCGCACGGGCCTTCCTTTCCGGCGGAGCCGCCGAAGGCGATGGTTATTATGGTGGCTATGGCTTTTACGGGAACTACCATGAAATTTATCTTCCCCGATCGCAGGTGGACCGCTTCAATCACCTTCTCGGTCCCATGCCCTCTGGCCTCCGGCGCCAGATGCTTAACGATTAACTCGCTCAGGAAGAGCGCGATGGGAAGGAGGAAAAAAATAATACGCGTGGCCGCCAACGAATGATATGCTCCACTCCAGGGCCCTTATGAACGCCCCGGAGGATATGCCGATGATGATGCCGATACAGGATGCGTAGAATATCCATTTTATTATACCGATGAAAAGCTCCTTCTCCCTCTCCAGAATGCTTTGCCCAGCCCTATCATTCATCGATATTTCGACCTGTATCCACATTACAGCGATTTTGTCTTGATGGCTAGAAGGATATAATGTAAATGCTATATACTAATATCGGTCATTTGCCCGCGCTAATCGATAGATAAAAATCAGGTAGCGCTAACTACATAAATTCAGGGATTTTCCGGAGTTTAAAAATGTCCGACAAGTGCACGCGAGGAAAAATCCAGCCCTTCCGCCACTCATGTCGAGTGACACTTATTAATATGCTTAAACCAAACGTTCATGCTTTCATAGGCCCCGCAAATGTTCGTATTGTTCGTGAGCCTGCCGCCATAACTGTACCCGGCTCTGGAAAATATCCTGTTGATGGGATAGGACGTCGCCCTGGCTATCGTATACGCTAGCTTCATCCCCTCCATCGCCATACTCTCCTCCATACGATGGAGAAGGTACGCTGAGATACCATAGCCCTGATACCTTTCACTCGTTGCGAAATCCGTCATCTCCACATTCCCGGAGCCTCGGTCCATCTCAGCCGATGATGCGCCGACAATCCTCCCATTCGCCCGCACGCAAAAGTACCTGATGTTATTTTTCATCGTCTTCAGGATGTAATCGGCGTCGTTGATGGGGAACGGGTAGGTGGAAAACACCCTCCCATATAGTCCCGCAAGTTCCTTTGCGTCTTCCGGGCCTGCAACGTGGAACGTAAACCCGTCTTTTAGCGAAGGGCCTCTACTTTTCCCTGTGATAAGCCGCGCTGCCGATAATACGCCTTCTACGATGCTTTTTTTCCTCTCCACTGCTCTCGTCCCATCGATGTACTTGGCCATGAAGTAGCCGTCAATGCAGCCGTGGAAAAAGCCAGGCACGTACGCCTCGACGGCGTAGCCTGCCTTTAAAAAGGCGTCTTTGGCGAAAGAGGGCGCCTTGACGAGTATCTTGGAATACGAGTTTTTAACGGCCAGGTCATAGAGACGGTGGACAATGTTCGGCATGTCCCGGGCCGAGAGCTTCATCACGTATATCCGGTCATTGTGGTGGCCGTGCTGTATGACCGTTTCGCCTATCCTGGTGATGACGTCACGCATCGTTTCTCCTCTCAATGCGTCTCGTTTTTTCCGGTACCAGAGAGATTGCCTCGTCCAGGTCGGACAATAGCTTTGCTATGCCGATGGCATTTGTTTTTTCCGAGCAGCCCGCGTTAAGCTGCAATTCGCAGGCCTCACAGTCGCCCCTGCACTTTACCGGCCGGTACGACTCCGGCTCCGTATACGTCGTTATTACGCCCTCGTAGTTCCTGAGCACCACCTTGTTCGAGCTGCACGATATCAGGTAATTGGGCATGACCGGTATCTTACCCCCGCCGCCGGGCGCATCCACGACGTACGTGGGCACGGCGAAGCCGCTAGTGTGCCCGATGAGGTTTTCGATGATCTCGACCCCTTTTGAGATTGAAGTGCGGAAGTGCGAGAGGCCTTCCGTCAGGTCACACTGGAACATGTAATATGGCCGTACGCGGTTCTGGACAAGCTTCTGGAATAGCTTTTTCATGATCTGGGGGCAATCGTTCACCCCTGCGAGGAGGACGCATTGGTTACCGAGCGGTATGCCCGCGTCGGCCAGCTTTCTTAAAGCCTCTCGGGATGCTGGCGTGACCTCCTTCGGGTGGTTGAAGTGCGTGTTAACCCATAAAGGGTGGTGTTTTTTAAGCATGTTTACGAGGCTGTTAGTAACACGGCATGGAAGGACGACTGGAACCCTCGTCCCGATGCGCACGACCTCGACGTGTGGTATGGCGTCCAGCTCGGAAAGTATCCAGTCCAGGTAGTCGTCCGGGAGCATAAACGGGTCCCCTCCAGAAAGGAGCACGTCCCTGATTGCCGGATTATTCCGTATATATTCCAGGCCCATTGATATCGTGGCCTTATCAGGTATGTAGTCCACGTTGCCCACTTTTCTTTTTCTCGTGCAATGCCTGCAATACATGGCGCATACGTTGCTCACGAGGAATAGCACCCTATCGGGGTACCTGTGAGTAATGCCCGGCACCGGGCTATCCTTATCCTCGGCCAGCGGATCGGCCATATCACATTTATCCACGACAAGCTCCGAGGGAGAAGGGAAGCATTGCCTGTATATAGGATCGTTTTTATAGTCTCTCGTATCAATGAGCGAAAGGTAGTACGGGGTGATTCTGAGCGGGAACTTTTGGATGGTTTTTTCGAGGGCCTGCCGTTCGTCATCGCTAAACCGGATGCCAAGGAGCCTCTCAAAAGTGGGGATGTCCGTTATGGCATGTTTCATCTGCCATTTCCAGTCGTTCCACTGGACTATGGCTGCCGCCGAGTCAATCTTGCTCGCTATCTCCACTTGTTTTAGCTTTAAATTTACCATATATATCACCATCCTTCACGTTTTTAGTCGATTTTTATTCAATAGCTTGTTACTTTATTTTTTTCTTTAAGTCCTCTTATATTTTTTCCTCTATAGCTTGATGGGGCTTAAAGATGGCCTATTGCTAGATTTTGATTATTTCCTGATGGCGCCTCCTATGATTGGTCATAAATTGGCGATTTTTTAACGTCTAATAAAACTGACCTGACCGGGTATGGGATTTTAATCCCCTCTGACGTGAAGCGCCTTAATGCCTGCCTGTATATTTTATCGGGTATGTCCCAGTTCTTCCTGAAGTTGTTGCCCCATACTAGCATAACCAGGTTAATGGAGAAGTCGCCAAGCCCTTCTACATAGACGATTGGCGCCGGGTCTTTTGAGACGCCATCTATCCCGGATGCTATATCCAGGAGTATGCTCGATGCCTTTTCGACGTCCGAGTCATAGGAAATAGCTATCCTGACCGTGTACCTGAGCTTAAGGTCTGGCTCTGAATAATTATAGATCCTGGACTTCGATATTTCAGCGTTCGGTATGATGATGACCTTGTTATCGAGCGTCCTTATCCGCGTGCTCTTGAGGCCGATGTCGATGACGTCGCCGTATTCCCCGCCGGATAGCTCAATACGGTCGCCGATCTTGTACGGCCTATCGGTAAGGATGGCAAATGCGCCGAAGACGTTTGAGAGAAGCTCCTGGGCGGCCAGGGCGACCGCTATGCTCAGCACTCCCACGCTTGCCAGGAGCGGCGTTATCTCCATGAACTGGCCTACGGCCATCAATATCGCTATTGTGTATATGACGACGCTCGATAGCCTCTTCAGGAAAGATATGAGCGATGCGTCGAGCCTCGAGCCGTTGCCAGCGTCCAGCCTCTTCTCATACCAGCTTATTATCGTCGCCGCGATGTTGGATAGCAGGTATGCGGCTATGAAGATCGCCACTATAACCATTATGGAGTTAAGCCATGCATACGCTCCCTCAGGAATGATGCTTACCATATGGGCCGCCACATAGGCGCCAAGGGCGATGACGAGTAGCTGTATCGGGCCTTTAATGGCCTTGAGGATCTCATCGTCCAGCGTGGTACGGCTCCTGGATACAAGCCTCGGCCCGAGCCTTTCTATGAAAAACTTCAGGATATAAGCCAGGCCAATTGAGGAGATGAATATGGCAGCCGCCAGCAGGACGTTAACCGTCTCGGGAATATCTGCCTGAGGGAAATTCATGCTTTACCTCCATTTTAGGGTTTTAAGCTTACCATATAAATACTTGGTGTATAATCCAGCCCGCATATTATAGGTATCAAGTCTACGCATTCCGTTTTTTATCATATTCATAGAGCATCAGCGGCTTTTAATTACGTCCAATTTACGAGAAAATATTTAATGGGTTACCTGTAAACCGTTTATCATGAGCAATATAGGCACGATTAAGGAACATATACACATCAATGAGTACCATAAAGGATCAGTGAGCGAAGCAAGTATCGTCACGAAGTCCAAAGAGGATTTGCTGGAAGAGATGTGGCTGGAAGGGCATTATATCAAGAAGATGCTGGCGTCGGCGAAAAGCCTACACGAGGCCAGGGACTTGTTTTTCGACCATTTGAACGACCTTGAAAGACACTATTTCAACGTCTATTCCGATAAGCACTATAAAAATTTGCATATCATCGAAAAAAACAACGCTAGGAGTGCATCCGTGTCCTGAAGAACGTCATAAGGACCGAGAACGAGCACCTCACAGGGTTTTCAGCCTTGAAGGTGCTATATAACCTGGCGAAGGATAAGAAAGGCGCTTTAGCACGGGTAAAAGAGGGGTTCCTGGCTGAATTTATATACCTGTTTAGAGGTATCTATGGGAGGTCGGACATCTTTTGCGACTCCCTATACGATAGTGGAGCGACTTCCGATAGGGTCCAGGCATCATCCATCCGATCCCAGCAGCTTGACAACTATTCTATGAAAATGAGGCAATATTTTAGGAGATACAGGACAGGGCTGGACCACAGGACAGGGCTGGACCCTGAGATGATCAAAAGAAGGGATGAGCTCAAGCACGACATACTGTCCTATTTCGGCGCATCGAACGGAGACTGGCGGGACGTTTCCTGGCAGATGTCCCATATCATAAAAGACGTTAAGACGCTCTCTGCTCTCGTCGCCCTGGATAAGGACGAGATATCGGCGTTAAGATATGCGGAGAAAAACCGGATACCATTCCAGATAACCCCGTACTATCTATCGCTATTCAACAAGGACGGAAAGAGCGATGACGACCGTGCGGTGAGGGCGCAGGTCCTCCCGAGCAAAAGGTATTGTAAGCGGATATCCATAAACCGCCGCTACGGCGCCGACCTGGATTTCATGGGCGAGAAATGGACCAGCCCTATAGATGGCATTACTCGCCGGTACCCTCAAATCCTCATTTTAAAGCCATATGACTCATGTCCACAGATCTGCGTATATTGCCAGCGGAACTGGGAAATCAAGTGCCTGGACGAGGCAAAGGTTACTAAAGAAAAGGTGAAAAAGGCCATCGACTGGATAAGGGAAAACGAGAATATCACCGAAGTTTTAGTGACCGGAGGCGACCCTTTAACTCTGAACGACCGCTTATCGGCTGGCTGATGGATGAAGTGGCAAGCATCGGCCATGTCGAGCGAATAAGGATAGGCACACGCGTGCTGGTGACCATGCCTTTCAGGATAGGCGACCGGCTTATAGAGGTACTGAAGAAGTACCATGAGCCCGGGAGGCGAGAAGTCTGTATCGTCACGCACTTCGAGCACCCCATGGAAATGACGCCAGACTCCCTGGAGGCGATTCAAAAGATACGGAAAGCGGGCATGAGCGTGTATAACCAGCAGGTTTTCACGTATTATAATAGTAGAAAGTTCGAGACGGCGTTTCTCCGTAAAGTCCTGAAGGTATGCGGCGTTGACCCGTATTACACGTTTAATACTAAAGGCAAGGAAGAGACGATTGACTTCAGGGTGCCCATCGCCCGCATCGAGCAAGAGCGGAAAGAGGAGGCACGGCTTCTTCCGGGGATCGTGAGGACTGACGAGCCCGTCTTTAACGTTCCCAGGCTTGGAAAGTCCCACCTGAGGGCGTGGCAGGACCATGAAGTCATCATGATAATGCCCGACGGGCGAAGATCATACCGTTTCTATCCCTGGGAGTCGAAGTTAGCGATATGCGACACGTACATCTACACGGACGTGGCCATCTACGATTACCTAAAAAGGCTTCACGACGATGGGGAGGACATCACTGAATATAAGTCGATATGGTATTACTTCTAGGTAAGGGTCAGGCATGCCGGCATCACTGGCTTTCGGTACCTCACTAATACCGTTATATCGCCACTTTTCCGCCACGTCGACCACGCTGCCGGCAGCCTTCTGCTTGAATTCAAGGCTTATGGGCGCGCCTCCCACTCTGAGGCTCCCCATCGTGACTTTATTAAGCCAGGGGGAGGTACGGGTTTACAAGAGTCAGCTTTTTATTGAGGGCGTCTTATTCCGGTCGCTCGAGAGGGTCTCGGTCATCCGTCTAATCATAGCCCAGTAATTGGGTAAGTATGCTTAGAAATGGTTTTTCGCTTTGTCAGCGCAGCCGTAGAACGCGGACTTTCATTGCATCGTTGATGAGAAGCGCGAATAAAAGGTACCAGGCCCACGCGATGAGCACGTATGCTAGGGGGATCGGCATAAGCCCTGGGATGCCGAAGACGGATACGATAGTGGTGACGAGCATGTCACCACCGATGGCTGCCAGTAGTATATTACTGGGCCTCGAATTCCAGAAATAGCCCCTCTCCCTGACCATGAAGATGGTGAACAGGCCTCCGAAGATAAGCATGCAAAAGGTGAAGGTGCGCAGGCCGGTCGCATCCGTTAAGTGTAAGAGGCGGATGGCTATGTACAGTAGCGCCAGAGATTCTGAGACCATGAGCACGCCCAGCAAAACGGAGGCTTTGACCAGCGGCCCGAGCTCCCACGTCTCCGGCCTCAACGAAGGCCTTGCATTATCAGCCGCTATAGAGATGGTCACGAAATCGATGAGGAACAGCAAAAGCACGATCTCGAAGGCGCCAACCACGTATACGCCTGTGATCAGATACGCAGCGACCACGAATACCACTATCTCGAAAGTTTTTATGATCTTGTTCAATATCCAGGTGACGATGCGCTGATGTATCATCCGCCCGACCCTCACCAGGCTCACGATTGCATGGAGGCCCTCTTCAGTGAGCACGACGCTCGCGGCCCCCTGGCGACGTCGGTAGCGCTGCTGACGGCAATGCCGACTTCAGCCTGCTTAAGCGCTGGGGCGTCATTCACGCCATCTCCGGTCATCCCGACGACATGCTTTTTCGCCTGCAATGCCTTGACGATGAGATACTTATCTTCGGGGTAGACGCCGGCAAAGCCATCGCTCTTCTCTATCGCATCTCTGGCCCTATTGATGCCCATCCCCTTCAGGCCCTCCATCCCAGAGATGTTTTCACCGATTCCGACCTCTTTTGCGACTTCCCTGGCGATGGGCAGCGAATCGCCGGTGAGCATCTTAGTGGATATGCCCATGCCCCTCAGCTCATCTATAAGCTTCGCCGAGTCGGGCCTCGGCGGGTCATGAAGCGCCGTCATCCCCACAAGCTCGAAGCCTCGCATGCCCCCCTTAGCTACTGCGACCACCCTGTAGCCCTTCTTCGCAAACGAGTCAACCCTCGCTTCAATGTCGGCAATCTCCGCCCCGTCGATGTTGCAAAGCCCGGCTATCGTAAGCGCCGCCCCCTTTACCACCGTGAACTCCTCCCCATCCTTCTCGATGGTCGCTTCAGTCCTCCTCGTGGACGGGTCGAAAGGCGTAAACTTTTTCTGGGCATACCCCTCTAAGCTAAGCCCCTTCCTCCTCGCCTCCGCGATAAAGGCGAGGTCTATGGGGTCCTGGTTAGCCTCCTGAGAGGCCAGCGCCCCATACAATGCCACATCATCCTCTGAGTGGCTCCCAATCCCTACCATGTATGCCACGGAAAGCCTGTTCATGGTGATCGTCCCGGTCTTATCCGCGCACAAAATGTCCATCATTGCGGCATCATGGGACGCGCTGAGCCTGGTCACCAGCACCCCTTTCTTCGCAAGCTCGAGCGAGCCAAGCGCCATCGTCACCGTAAACATGGCCGGCAGGGCGACCGGTATTGAAGAAACGAGCAAGACAAGGGCAAGTGGAAGTAGCCCTAGAAGGCTCACCCCCCTTAAATAGGAGGCCACGAAGGCGAGGGAGAGCAAAACGATGACGAGCGCCAGTAGCCGTTCGAGCAGGCCGGTAATAACCGTCTCAACGTAGAGCTTCGGCCGCGCAACCTGCACGAGCTGCGCCGCCCTGCCAAAATATGTGCGCGTCCCGGTCAATATAGTAACGCCGGTGGCCTCTCCCTTCTTCGCCAGCGAGCCGGAGTATAGTATATCGCCGGCTTTTTTTCCCGCAGGCAGAGACTCCCCGGTCAGGGCAGACTGGTCTACTTCCACCTCTCCATCGATTATCTTAACGTCAGCGGGGACGAAGTCGCCCGCTCTGACCCTGACGACGTCGCCAGGCACGAGCTCCCTGGCGGGCACGATTGACCAGCCGCCATCCCTGAGCACCCTGGCCCGTATGCTCAGCTTTTGCTTCAGCGCCTCGACCGCCCTTTCGGCCTGCCATTCCTGGGCGAATCCCAGCACAGCGTTCACGATGAGGAGCGCAGCTATAACGATAAGGTCCAGAGGCCTGCCCAAAACGTAAGAGATAAGGATGGTTAGCTCGAGCGTCCAGGCCGTGAGACCCCAGAATCTCTTCAAAAAGCTTAAGGCGGCGTTCTTCTTTTTTTCCGGCACTTCGTTATGCCCGACCTCGGCGAGCCTCTTCTTCGCTTCGTCGGACGTCAATCCGGTCTCCAGGCTGGTATCGAGCTTTCTTAGCGCCTCTTCAACAGGAGCGGCTGAAAAATCAGAGACTAGCATCATATATTCTGCCATATATATTATTATATAATTTATTTAATAAAATCGCAAAGCTTATGCCACCGAGGCCATGGGCATTAAACCATTATGCTCTATACTTTCTATGTCTATGTTTAATAAAAATAACAATAAAATAAGTTTAATATAATAAATAGCTCGCTAAACATCCTTATTTTATACATTTAAGCCTAACGCAGGTTCTTCTTTTTAATTCGAGGAATTCGAAAGCTTTATTAGTCTACAAGCCCTTTTAAAAATGATACTTATAGCCTTAATTATGGATGCAATTACACCACTCCATAATTATAAACTTAAGAGGAGGATAACAAATGGAACAATTGGCAGTTAACCTTGGTGCCTTAGCGCTGATGGGCGCATGTGCCACCATCGCGGGGGCCGCCGAGGACCTGGAATCAGACTTTGGTTCCCAGTCCAACGCGAACTCCCAGGTGCAACTGGCGCCACAGGTAGGCTATCTTCACCGAGTGTACAATAAAGCCATATCCGGTGAGCCAGTAGCGTATGGGTTCCTATGCACGACGGCTGCTTCGATCGCATACGCTATCGCGTTCGTGCTGGCAGGCAACAGCGCCGCCCGCATAAACGAGTTCATCGTGGTAGGCCTTATTGCGGGTGCGACCATCGCATCCCTGATGTACGGTGTATATGCAACAACAGCATACATGGGCAGGTTATCCGGCCAGAAGAGATTTGGCCAGCCGATATACCTGGACATATTGTTAACGACAACGCCATCTATTATCGCGCATGCATTTATTGCAGCTTTGGGCATAAGCGTGTTCTCGTACCTTTTGAATATCATTATCGGACAGCCATTCCCGTTCCCGATACTGGCAATGCTCTGGGGCATCATGGCAGGCGGTATGGGCTCTGCGGTTGGTGATGTCCACTATGGTGCGGAGAGGCAGTACCAGAACAAGCCGTTCGGCGCGGGCCTTGCTGCGGCCAACTCTGGCAAGATCATCCAGAAGGGTGAGGCGGGCTTGAGGAACAGCATCGACATCGCAGGCTTTTGCGTCAAGCACGGCGCTCCGCTCACCGGGCTGGGCCTGGGCATAACGGTATTCGCCGACTTGTGGAGGCACATACTCTTCATCGAATACTGGAATGGCTGGGGCGCAATGGTGGCCGGCCTGCTAATCGTCCTATTATGGGTGATTGGCAACAGGCTACTGGAGATGTGGACCAGGAATACATACGGTCCGTACAAGTCTGCGGAGGAATAACATGGACCCGATAACTTTAGCGATAGTAGTGATTGGCATCGCCATTGCCGGCCTTCTCGTCGGTATCGGAGTACACTTCGTGCCAGTGGGCGGCGCTCCGGCCGCGATGGCACAGGCGACCGGTATCGGTACCGGCACGACGATGCTCGCCATGTCTTCGGGGGCTCTGGGGCTTATCAGCGCCGGACTGGTGACACAAGAGATAATGTCCGGAAAGATCACGTACTCAGGCTTTAGCCAAGCTGTACAGAGCGGCACGCTTTTCTCCCTGTCGGGGCTGCAAGCGAACCTGCTGGCAATAGTCCTCATAGTCGTGGCCGGCATCGTCGGCGCCATGCTGATGATGGTCATCCTGGCCGTCATGGCCAACGTCCTGTACGCGTTTGCGATCGGCGTCCCGCTTGTCTCAGCAAAGGTCAAGTTCGACCCGATAACCGGCGACAGGCAGGACCTATACGTTACCAGGGGTACTGAAGGGCACGGGACTCCCACCGTTGCAGTGATTAGCTCCCTCATCGGCGGGCTACTGGGCGGCGCAGGCGGAGCGCTATGCTACATCATACTGTACGGAAGCGGGTTCTCGATTGGCACAGCGGCGTTCGTCGCCATCGGCATATTCTTCGTGAACTCCGTGCTCGCCTCGTACAACATCACCGGTACCATCGAGGGATTCCACGACCCCAAGTTCAATAGGGTCCCGAGGGCCATCATTGCATGTACCATAGCGTCATTTGTGCTCGGAGTATGGGCAGCAGCCTTGATTTTCCTGGGGGTGTAAGACATGACCGAAGTGAAAGAATACGACTGGAACATGCTTGCAGGCATTGGCATCGTCGGCGGCCTTATATTCATATATGCGGCCTATGCGCTCAACACGATGATGAACGTGACCTACTTCTCCTTCCTGGGAGCAGTCGGCGCTATACTCGCGGTAGTATGGGGCGCAGACGCAGTGAGGAGGATCTGTAAGTATGGTATCGGCACCGGCGTACCCTCGATAGGCATGCTCGCGTTCGGCATGGGCCTGCTCGCAACGCTGCTCGGCCTTAAAATTGGCGATTACGCTGGAGTCGTGTACGTAGGCCCGGTCGCTGCACTGGCCATAGCGCTCATCCAGGGCGCCATCATAGGCTACCTGGCGAACGCCGTCCTGAAGATGAAGATTCCCACCATGCAGCTCGGCATGATATTCATAGCCGGAGCGGCGAGCATCATACTGATGGGCTTCACCGTGACCATGGCGGGCACCTTCACGTATGGCGACATGATCACGAAGGTCTTCAACACCGGCTTCATCGCGCCGCTGTTCATGATAGGCGCGCTTCCGATGCTACACCCGTTCAACGCCTGCCTCGGCCCGGATGAGGACCAGAGAAGGACGCTCACCCTGGCAGTTGAGGCATCGCTGCTGTCGACCATAATGTTCGGCATATTCTCGATAGCGCTGATCAACGTGGTGTCATCGGCGATCACCGTTGTGCTCGGCTTGATAGCATGGGCTTATGCGTACCTCGCCTACTTCAAGAAGGTCAAGGAGAGCGGAGTGCCTGTGGTCGGCACGGGCTTGCTGCCCAAGAAGGAGGCCTAAATCATGGGAGTCGTAAAGCTATTACCAGAATACGGTCTCGTCTATGAGGTCGAAACTGGCAAGGTCGTTCCAGAGAGCGGAAACATGGTCAAGTACTCCATGGATCCCGTGAACGCGGCGCTGGACAAGCTCGACAAGTACGCAGACGACCTGATGAACTCGCTCACGCCGACGGGCAACTTCCTGGAGTCATTCCCGCACAGGGAGAAGTCGTTGTACTATGCTGGCATATTCACCAACATGTTCTACGGCTTTATCTTCGGTCTGCTCGTCGCCTTCCTGGTCGTAATCCTGCGCTTTATGGGGTTGATATAAATGGTGGAGAAGAAAGAACCAGCAAAGGGATGGCCGGTACTCAAGGGTGAGTATGATGTTGGAGACCCGAAGAGCTGTGTGGCGGTGGCGACGACGGGCTCGCACTTTAGCCAGTTCCCCATAAAGGCTGGCGCTGCGATAGCCGGTCCCTTTAAGACGGAGAACATCGGCATCGAGAAGCTCGTCGCCAACGTGATATCGAACCCGAACATCAGGTTCCTCATCGTGTGCGGCTCCGAGGTCAAAGGCCACATATCAGGCGATACCCTCGTATGCTTCCACAAGTATGGCGTCAAGGATGGGAGGATCATCAATGCGAAGGGAGCCATCCCGTTCATTGAGAACCTCACGCCTGAGGCCATAAAGAGGTTCCAGGAGCAGGTCCAGATCATCAACATGATCGACGTGGAGGACGAGGCCAAGATAACCCAGGCCATCAAGGATGCCATAGCGAAGGACCCTGGAGCATTCCCTGCAGATCCTATGCTCGTTGAGATCAAGGAGAAGGGAGAAGAGGTAGTCGAGGCCGGTGCGGCGATAAGGCCGATATCGGGAGAGCTCGCCATCATCCAGTCCAGGCTCAGGATGATAAAGAACGACGTCAAGGACATTGGATACTTGAATAAGTTCACCATGGGCTGGTACGCGGGCAAGATGGAGGGCATATTCATAGGAATAGTCCTGTGTGTGGCTCTCCTGTCACTGCTGTTCCCGGGCGGCATCGACTGGACTAAACTAATATTGAAACCGTAGGAGGATTAAATCATGGCAGAAACAGTTGCAGTTGCGGCAACCCAGGCGCCCCCTGACAGCGCCTTCGTGCCCGTCATCGATGATATCTGCTACAGGGCTCAGCTTGCTGCCAGGAACCAGAAGCTGTCCTCGGCCGTGGGCGCCACCAAGGTGTGGGGCTTCCTGATAGGGGCCCTGTTTGCCATTGGCATGGTCCTGATCCCGCTGGCGCTTCTAGGAGGCATCTAAAATGATACCGGCAGCATCAGTTGACCCGCAGGAGTTTTCGGCTGTACAGAAGAGGCTCGACGTCATCGAGGAGAAGGTGGAGTTCACCAACGCCGAGATACAGCAGAGCGAAGGCCGGAAGCTCGGCAGAGAAGTAGGCATCCTATACGGGTTCCTCTTCGGAGTATTGATCTACGTAGCATATAGTATAATCCTGTCGATGCTATCGACAGTGTAATGGGAGGAGAATTCGATGTTTAAGTATGATACACCACAAAAGGTTTACGAAGTGGGCAAGGCCAAGGTAGGCGGAAACCCCGGTGAGTACCCAACCGTTTTAGCGGGCTCCATATTCTATGCAAAGGAGAAGGTCTTTGCATCTAAGGAGGATATGGATAAGGGTATATTTAACAAGGAAGCTGCAGAGAAGCTTGTCAGGACGCAGGAAGAGATGTCCGATACGACTGGAAACAAGATATGGGTCCAGATCATGGCCGAGACGGACGCTGCCATGATCAAGGAGATAGAGTGGTATGCGGACATCGGCAAGGACGCATTCCTGGTCGACTCGAGCGCCGCTTCCGCAAAGATAGTCGGCGCAAAGAGGGCGGACGAGATGGGCCTGTCTGACAGGGTCATCTACAACTCCATAAACGCTGCGGTAACCGAGGCAGAGCTAAACGCCATAAAGCCCCTGAAGTTCACCGCTGCCATCGTGCTGGCATTCAACCCGATGGACCCATCGGTGAAGGGCAGGATGGAGATACTAACCAAGGGTGGCGCAGGCCACACCAAGGGCATGCTTGACGTCGCCAAGGACAAGGGCGTTACCAGGCCCCTCGTCGATGTCGCGGCCACCTCTCTTGGAGCGGGCAGCGGCTCGACTTTCAGGGCCCAGTTTGCCGTGAAGTCCCAGCTTGGCGAGCCGGTGGGCGGCGGCTACCACAACATAGCCGATGCCTGGCCATGGCTGAAGAAGTATAAGAAGCAGCCGGGCCATGAGAAGGCTATGGAGGCAGCCTCCATTGGCACGAACATAATTGCCGTCTCCCTTGGCTGCAACTTCTGCCTGTACGGCCCGATCGAGGCCGCCCCGGAGGTCTTCCCGGCGGTTGCCATGAACGACATCATCGTTGAAGAGGCCGCCAAGGAGATGGGCACCGCCTTCGCGACTGATGTCCTGCCGCTGACCAAGCTGATATAAGCATAGAAGGGCTGGCGTCCATGCCAGCTCTTGTTTATTCTTTTTTATAGCATAACCCTTAAGTAGTCATGTATCTCTAATAGCTGGCAGATTTACCCATAAAAATGTATTTGGTGTTTTTCGATGTCTGCCAGCGATACTTTCGTGCTAGAAACGCTCCTGACCCTTTGTTTGCTGCTCTTCGCCGCAAAGATCGGCGGAGAGATAGCCAGGCGTTTCGACATAGCTGCCGTGGTTGGCGAACTCCTGGCCGGGATCATACTGGCTCCCACGCTCATTGGCGGCCTGCACGTCTTTGGAATGCAGCTCATCATCGTGAACGACGCAGTCCAGATGTTCGCGGAGCTGGGCGCTGTAATGCTGCTATTCCTCGTAGGCCTGGAGACCAGGTTCGCCGACTTCACAAAGAGTGGCCTGGTCTCCACCGCAGTGGCCATTGGCGGAGTGGTCGTCCCCTTCATATTAGGCTATACATTGGTCATCTTATGGGGCTATCCGTCAAAAGAAGCCCTGCTTGTCGGCGCCGCCCTTACCGCCACCAGCATAGCGATCACTGTCAAGGTTCTCAAGGATATAGGCAAGAGCAATACGAGCGAAAGCAGGATACTCATAGGCGCAGCCGTCATCGACGACGTCCTCGGCCTCATCGTACTGGCAATAGTGCTTGGCCTCCTGGGCGGCGAGGAGCTAAACCTCGTCGACATAGGCATCGTCGCGGCAAAAGCCATAGGCTTCTGGCTTGCCCTGACCTTGCTGGGCGTGTTCGCGGTGGCAAAGCTTATAAACAGGCTATGCCCTCGCAGGGAGTGCCCGAGATACATAGACTCAGAGGGGATATTACATGGCCCGGAATCGCCCGGAACCCATTGCATATTGAAGTGTGATGGGGCGCAGGAGGCCTCGGCCATAGCTATGTGCTTCGGCTTCGCATACCTTGCGGGCCTGGCGGGCCTGGCGCCTATACTTGGGGCTTTCGCCGCGGGCATGTCCATAGCGGAAACTAAAATCCTCCACACCATCCAGGAGGTGACCGAGAAGATCAACTTCCTCATGGCGCCCCTTTTCTTCGTGGTCATCGGCACATACGTGGACCTTACGGGCCTAAGCGCAGGCTCGCTGGCGTTTGCAGCCATATTGATCACCCTGGCCATGCTAGGAAAAGTCATAGGCTGCGGGCTTCCAGCGTATCTTCTAAACAAAGACATGCATCAGGCGGTCATCGTCGGCCTTGGAATGATGTCCCGTGGAGAGGTCGGCCTCATCATAGCGGGCATCGGCGCCACCTCCGGGATATTCTCAAACGAAGTGTTCTCGGCCGTGGTGCTCATGGTAGTCGTTACCACCGTGGTGACTCCCATAGCCATGACCCAGGCATATAAGCACATTACCAGGCCTACGACTTAAAGCCTTTAAGCAAATACCGTACCAACACTAATACGGGTATTATCTCCAGCCGTCCTACCCACATGTTCATTATGACCAGGAGCTTTCCTATAGCAGGCAGCGACTGGTTAATGACGCCGCAGGTGATGCCTACGTTCCCCTGAGCGGAGCACACGGCGAAGATTATGTGGCTCAGGTCGAATCGCTGCCCTACGATATGCGATAGCAGCAGCACGCTCACCAGCGCCGAGATGAGCCAGAGGAAGGATATGAGTGACGCTTCTGCCATCTCCTGGTCCACGACGTCCTCGGTAACACGCTTTCCCCCGATCTTTATCGCCACGATAGAGTTTTTCGAGTGGAGCATCCTGGTGAACCACAGCTTGACCTCATTTCCCACGAATATGGCCCTTGCCACCTTAATTCCGCCGGCTGTCGACCCCGCGCAGCCGCCGATGACCATCGCTATGGACATCATCAGGAGAGCTGTCTGGGACCATTGTGACACGTCCGCGGACTGGAAGCCGGTACAGGTTATGGCTGATATGAACTGAAAAACCGAGTACCTTATTGATTCAGCGATATTTCCATAATAGTAATAGTTTTCAATCGAGAGCAGCAGGGCGCCAGCAACTATCATGAAAATAAAGGCCTTGACCTGGGCATCATCAAATAGCTTTGATACTCCTTTCCTTGCCGTACGGTACATGACAGCAAAGGGCAGCGCCCCGGCCACCATTATAGGCAGAAGCGCGAGCTCCAGGGGCAGGCTATGATAGGCGGCTATGCTCTCGCCATATATCGAGAACCCTCCGGTGCTTATCGCCGTCATCGCAGTGTTTAGCGCATCCCAGGCCGGTAGGCCTGTGGCCAGTAGCAATAGCATTGCCAGGATGGTCAGGGCCAGGTACAGGCTCCATATCACGTTTAATGTCGAGCGGATGCTTGGCAATATCTTATCCTTGCGCGCTTCGGACTGGTAGAGCATGTATGTGCTCGTGCCGGGGCGGATGAGTATGGTAACCATAAGCAGGATGACGCCCAGCCCCCCAATCCACTGCGTGATGCTTCGCCATAGAAGGATCATGGGATGTGAGCTTTGCGGCTCGGGCATCATGCTGAAGCCGCTCCCCGTCCATCCGGATATCGCCTCGAAGAAGGCGTCCAGCGGGCTCATATGCCCCGTCACCACGTAGGGTATGGCGCTGATGCCCGGCACGACTAAATACGCGATGGCAGCTATGACCATCGCATGCCTTAGCTCTGGATCTATGCCGGCAGGATAAAAGCTATGCAGTATCATCCCCAGCCCAATGCCCAGCACCGCCCCGTAGAAAAAGCCGTCCGCTACCTGCGTCTCTCCAATATATGCCGAAATGGCGGCCATGCCCAGCATTATGGAGCCGATGATGATGAAAAGGCCCTTCAGGTTGCTTAATATGATGGCCATATCCCTGCCTATCGGCATCATCTCACCAGGCTGCCAACCGAGAACATGCTGAAAACGCGGTCTATCAGGTTTCTTCTGATGAAAACGAATACCGAGTCTCCGGGCAAAAGCACGGTGCTGCCATCAGGGATTATTACGTCATTCCCTCTCTCTATAGCTATAATGAGCACGTTACTCGGAAGCCCGATGTCCTTTATCGCCTTGCCCGCCGCATGGGTGCCTTCCTTGATGATGATGTCGAGTATCTCGGCCTTTCCGCCTGCAAGGGTTACGAAGTCGTTAATGCCAGGCCTCAGCATGTTATTATAGATGTCCTCAGCTACGATGGCATCGGGGTTCTTGTGTATCGAGATGCCCGCCTTCTTGAATATCTCCACATGCTCCGGCTCGTTAACGATAGCCCTGAGATATTTTACCCCCTTCTCCTTTGCCTGGAGCATGACCATGAGGTTTACCGCGTCGCTGCCGGTCGTGGATATGACCACGTCGGCCTCGGATATGCCTGCTTCTTCAAGAATTGCCGCCGAAGTGGCGTCGCCGTTTACGCTGATAAGGTCATACTTAGTCACTATATCGCTGCACTTCTTGGGGTTTATGTCGATTACCACGACGTTGTGCTTTTCTGAGACAGCTATCCTTGCCAGGTTCTGGCCTATGCCGCCCAGCCCAACTATGATTACATGCATGCTGATACCCTTACAGGATGCTTTTCTTATTTTTAGGGCTTATGTTATAAATATATGCTGCCATACGCCGGGCCATCATAGCAGCCTTTATTATTGAGCGATGCACAAAATATATAGTCTTATTACAAGAAAAATCCTTAAACACACCGGTGGTCTTAATGCAGCTAAAGCCTTTGAGCAGACTTCTAGGCCCAAAACCGCACATCTCGGAAAGCCCCTACCTGTCATTGATTCCGAAGACGAGCTCTCCAGGGATGAGCGCAAAAGTGGACCTTTCTACGACTTCCTATTACGTAGTGGCATCCGTCGAGATGGGCAACACGACTACTAAGTGCATATTGACGGCGACGAACCTCGAGACGGGCAAGACGTACCTGCTAAACAAGACCGTTAAGATGTCCAGGGACGTAAGGCCGCCGAAGGAAGGCGAAAAAGTGTTCGGCAAGACGCTCGACGGCAAGAAGCTTACCAGGGAGTCAGTCGGCGAGCTGGTCAAGCAGACGCTCGAGGAGGCACACAATGCTGCGGGGCTTACCATCAAGGAAGACCTTAACTTCGTGGTCCGCTCGACGGGCGTCGTGGCGGGCTTCGCGAGGCCGGATGACGTGGGAACGTTCATCCTGGCCCTGGCAGATGGCTGCATAAAGGCGGGCGTCCCCCCAAAGAACATGACGCCGGCGATGAACAAGGAAAACTTGAACCCCCGCATAAGGAAGTTCTCCTACCTGGATAAGGTCTTCTTCGACGGGGCGGTGGCCAGCGTGCTCCCGCCCATGGGGAGCACGGGCGTGGAGATAGTGGCGAACGAGATGGAGGGCGAGCTCGCCACGGCAGGCATAAAGGAGGCTGCCAAGTGGGCGGGCGTGGACTTCCGCAACCCGGTGTGTAGCATAGATTTCGGCACGACGCTTAAAGGCCGCATCACTAACGATGGATTCCCCTACGCGAAGACCATCGGGAACTATTGCGGCCTGGCCGGGGCCATCCCGGACGCCATAGTGAGAGGCTCAGGCCTCGTCGATAGAAAGTTCGGCAACGTCCTCGATATTACGAAGCACGAGAAGCCAGGCCTGCTCACCGAAATACTGAACGACAGGGCCATAGAGGAGCACGCTAAATGGGCGCACGAGTTAATCCAGATAGAGGTGGTGCCCGATGATAGGAACTGGTGGGGCACCGTGCCGGTCAACCCGAGGGCGGCGCGTAACAACGGCGTCATACTGATAGGGTGCGAGGTGGGCGAGAATGGGAAAGACCTGCCATTATTAAACGAGGTGGGCGCGTCGCTCATCAAGAAGTATAACGTTAACACCATGCTTGCCACCCTTGACCTCGTCAGCGCCATGATAGCCGAGCGGCTATTGAAGAAGGCTCTGGAGAATAACCTCATATCCAGCAAGACGACCATAGGCATCACTGGCAGGGCCGGTATTACGGGCGATAAGCCAGCGCTGATACTTCAAAAGGTAGCCGAGATGGGCCTGTTCGAGAACCCCAACGACCACCTGGTTTTCTGTGATGATGGGCTGGCGAGGGGCGCCGCGGTCATGGCGAGGTGCATGAACTCGCTGGGCACGCCAAAGAACCCGCTGGGCGGCCAGAGGGGCGGAAAGTGCATCATGGGCGCTCGAATGAAGCTGCAGAATGCGGGCAAAAAGGTAGAGAGCTGATCAAATGGCATGCTTGAATGACTATGATTACGATATTTTATTATCACATCAAACGTATAAGGCTTCAGAAGAGTTCATCCTCTCTAATTATTGGGAGACGTACTATGTGGAGCCAGGCTATACGGTGCTTGGGCTGCGCATCCTGGGGGACGAGTACGTCCCCATAGCGGTGGAGGATAACACGAATAACCTGATAATACCATACACGAAGCCGTGTATGGGTACCTTCGTGGTGCGCATAAAGAACGTGCCGGAGGAGGTCGAGCGCATCAGGAAGAGCTACGAGAAGACGATAACGTTGAAGCAATGGAGAAAACACGCTGACGATAAAATAAAGTAAGGGGTTTAGAGCTATGCCATCCAGGAAGTCTGTCAAGGTGGCCGCCGATAAGGGGGCCGCGGAAACTGTCAAGGGGGCCGCCGATAAGGGGGCCGCGGAAAAGCCCGCTGAGGAGGCGAAGGCCGACGCCACGAAGTTTTCGGTGCCTCCAAAAGTGCTGCTGGAAATGAAGGCCGAAAGCAAGGGCGAGACCATCGAAGGCCTCATCAAGGAGCGGAACATCCAGCTTAAATCCGTCGAAGAATACCTGGGCATCCAGCAAAAGCAGGACTTTCATAGTAAGCCCATCATCCCGGGCGTTTATGACCTGCTGATACCGCCCGGCACCCCCAGGAAGCTCATCATCAAGCTGGCGAAGGAGCATCCCATTCAAATCGTGCGGAGGGATGACATTTACGTGCCCATCGGTGTGTGCGACATAGAGCGTGAGCTGTTGGCGATACGCGGGGACGAGAAGACGATAAAAAAGATGGAAAAGCTCCTTCGCAAGGAGATCGAAGCGTTCGTTGAAGGCAGGGATGCCAGGCTTCACGACTACTCGAAGCCGATCGAGCTCGAGGGCATAAAGGAGGAGCCTGCCCCGAAGCCTCCTAAAAAATCCAGGAAGGCTAAATGAGGTCAGCCGCCGCCTTCGCAGCTCATGTCCAGGTTTACGTCCTTGACCTTTAGCGCGTCTTCCATTTCCTTTATCTTCTTTTCGACTTCCTCCATGTCGACCTTTGTCATCTCTTCTTCTTCCGAGGCCTCGGAGGTTGCTACCTCCAGGTAGCGTGTGTCGTAGTATAAGCGGGTCTTGTCGAGGAGTGCCCACGTCTTGTCTTCTTCTTTCTTTAGATCAATGACCTTGCCCACTGTCCTGGTTGAGATGTACTTGACAGTCGTTCCGAGCGTTATTGGCTTACCGTAAAGGTCGGTGGCGGTGACGGTTTGGCTTGCTTCCATCGTGCTCACCATTATAAAATAAATTTTGGAGTAGATAAACTTAATCTCTTTGAAGGCGTTTTTTACCACAAGGTACACTACTTTAACGCCAGGTTTTTCACCACAAGGTACACGACATAAACACCAAGTACACAATTATTTTTAAAATAATAGGTCATGCCCACGCGCTTTAAAATAATATTAAAAGAAGTTGTGTACTTGGTGTTTATGTCGTGTACCTTGTGGTGAAAAAGAGGGCGTGGGTTTACATACCCATGCCCATGCCACCACCACGCATCTGACGCTGGGCGGCGGCCTTAGCCTCGCTGATGGTACGCTCATCGGGGCCACCAGAGGCGATGACGTCATCGATCCTCAAAATCATGATGGCGGCCTCGGTTGCAGAGCCAATGGCCTGAGTCTTAACACGCAAAGGCTCCAAAACTCCAGCCTCCAGCATGTCAACGGCCTTACCCTGGAACACGTCAAGCCCAAAGCTCTTCCCATCCTGCTTCTCATGCCTGCTCCTAAGCTCGACAAGCATGTCAATGGGGTCCAGGCCCGCGTTCTCCGCGAGCGTCCTCGGGATAATGTCCAGAGAGCTGGCGAAAGCCTCGATGGCGAGTTGCTCCCTGCCACCAACGGTCGAGGCATACTCCCTCAGCCTCAGGCCAAGCTCAACCTCGGGCGCGCCTCCGCCGGGCACTACCTTCTTATCCTCAAGGACGACCCCGACCACTCGCAGCGCATCGTGAAGCGCACGCTCATACTCGTCTATTGACGTATAACCGCCGCCACGGAGCAGCACCGTCAAAGCCTTCGGGTTCTTACAGCCCTCCACGAACAGAAGCTCATCCTCGCCGGTTATCAGCCTCTCTTCGACCAGCTCCGCATAGCCCAGGTCATTCGGATCGATGTCCTCGATCTTCGTGACCACCCTGCCACCTGTAGCCTTGGACAGCTTGGCCATGTCCGACTCGCTCAGGCTCTTGAACGCCATTATGCCGTTTCTCGCCAGGTAATGCGCCGCCAGGTCCTCGATGGATTTCTGGCAGAACACCACGTTAGCGCCTGCCTTCTTAATCGCCTCGACCTTCCTGCGCAGGATCGCCTCCTCCTGCTCCAGGAATGATTGCATCTGCTCGGGCGATTTTATCTTAATGCTCGCGTCGACCCCGGTCTTCTTTATGTCGAGCGCCACGTTCAGGAGCAGTATCCGGGCGTTCTCGACTTTTTTGGGCATGCCGGGGTTTTCCCTGCGCTTTGCCAGCGCCAGGCCCTTGATGACCGTGGAGTCGTGGACGCTTCCGCCAGTCTTCTTTTCCACCTTGATGTTATCCACGTCCACCTTGCCGTCCTCCTCGATGGCTGTGACGGCCTCGACTGCCAGGTCTGCGAGCTTTTCGCCAACTGAGTTTGCGCTCTTGCCGGTCATGGCCGTGTAGGCGACCTTCCTGAGGATTCCCCTGTCGCCAGCCGGTATCGCTATGTTGGGCAGCAGCTCGTTCGCCTTCGCCGCTGCAAGCCGGTAGCCTGCCGCTATTACCGTCGGGTGTATGGCCTGGTCCATGAGCTCGGCCGCCCTCCTGAGCAGCTCGCCCGCTAAGATGACGGCGGTCGTGGTGCCGTCACCGACCTGCTGGTCCTGCGCCTTTGCAACCTCGACCATCATCTTGGCCGCGGGGTGCTCGATGTCCATCTCCTTTAGAATCGTGGCGCCATCATTGGTGACGGTGGTATTGCCAGTAGAGTCTACCAGCATCTTGTCCATTCCCTTGGGTCCCAGGGTGCTTCGCACTGCATCTGCAACGGCAAGCGCAGCCATGATGTTGTATGTCTGCGCATCCCTGCCCCGGGTGCGGGAGGAGCCCTCCCTTAAAATATAGATTGGTTGGCCAGCTTGATCAGCCAAGTCTGAATACCTCCATAAATGTGATACGGGGTATTGTTAGGATTGTACTTCTATAAATAAATTTTCGTTAAAGGCTGCACAGGGCTGGTTAGCTATAAATATGTCGATGGATATTTTACTTCCCATTATGGACGGCATGGTCGCCTATATCGGGCTCTTGATGGCATCGCTCGTGGCCGGCGTCATCGTGGGCTTGATCAAGGGGCAGTTCTCTGAAAATGCTAAGAGGCTTATTTCAATGGCCATGACCGGCATGGTCTTCGTGCTCATACTGCTCATGGGCCTCAAGACTGGCTCGAATGACGCAGTGGTATCCAGCTTGGGAGTGTATGGGGCGCAATCGCTGCTCATCACCCTGGCAGCCATTGCGGGCAGCATAATCTTCGCCGTGCTGTTCGAAAAGCTTTTTCTAAAGGATGGCTTGAGATGACGTCTATTGCCCTTGTCATCTTATCGGCTCTCGCCATAGGCATAGTGGCGGGCGTGCTGGGCCTGGCCCCAGGGCCTTCGAGCCTGGACACGCTCATCATGGCCATGCTTTGCCTTCTACTATTTGTAATCGGGCTTGACATGAGCCAGAACAGATCGGTCGTCGCTCAAATAAAAAAGCTCGGCTGGAAGACGCTCCTGCTGCCCCTCTTCATCGCTGCGGGCAGCATCCTTGGTGCCCTTTCCGTCAGCTTTTTCATCGGCATGGACCCGCGCTATGCGATGGCGATAGGGGCGGGCTTCGGGTGGTACAGCCTATCGGGAGTCATGCTTACGAGCCTCGTAGGGGCCCAGATAGGCACTATGGCGTTATTGTCTAACGTGTTCAGGGAGATGCTTTCCATTGTCATAATGCCCCTTGTAGTGCGCCTTTTTGGCAGGCTGGCCGCCATCGCCCCGGGTGGTGCCACGACTATGGATACCACGCTACCCGTGGTGGTCCGCTATGCGGGAAGCGAGATGAGCGTCATCTCCTTCGTGAGCGGCTTCATCCTGTCCATCCTCGTGATATTTCTCGTGCCTTTCTTCGCTACCCTATAAAATTCGCAGAAGGAGATGCAGGGCCTGCCCGCTATGCCAGCGCTTTTGCATTCTAAATAATTAATTTCGGCCCGCTACCAAAACCGGTATTAATGACATATTGCAATGAGTGTAACGATGCAGCGATTCCAGAAGGCGGCTGAAAAGTGCGCGGAGAAGATAAAAAAATGCGATGAAGCAATCGTTGTCTCGCACATCGACGCGGACGGCCTCACCTCCGCGGGCATAATGTGCAAAGCCCTGGAGAGGCTTCAGAAGCCCTATGAGGCAAGATTCGCTAAAAAGCTTGATGAGGCGGCGCTAAAGTCGATAGCGGACTCCTGCGGCGGCCGGCTCGTGATATTCACCGACCTGGGGAGCGGCGCCCTCGCCACGATAAAGTCGCTTGGCATAGACGCGGTCGTGACAGACCACCATAGGCCGGCGCCCGTGGAATACGAGTGCCACATGAACCCACACCTCTATGGCCTCAACGGCTCTACGGAGATAAGCGGCGCCGGAGTGGCGTTCCTCTTGGCCCTTCGCCTGGGCGATAACGTGGACCTGAGCACGCTCGCCATCGTCGGGGCGGTAGGCGACCTCCAGGACATGCGGTCCAACGCCCTAGTGGGAGTCAACCGCGACATACTGGAACTGGCCACATCTAGAGGCTTCATCTCATACGAGAAGGACATCAAGCTGTTCGGCAGGCAGACGAGGCCCGTCTATAAGCTGTTGCAGTATAGCTCTGACCCGTTCATCCCCGGCCTCAGCGGCTGCGAAGACGCCTGTATCGCCTTCATCGAGGGGGCGGGGGTGCCCATAAAGACGGACGTCTGGCGCAGGTGGATTGACCTGCTCCCGGATGAGAAAAAAACCATTACGTCAAAGCTTTTCCAGTATTGCATGTCCTGCGGCATGCCCGCACACAAGATACAGCGGCTCGTGGGCGAGGTGTACACTCTCTTAAAGGAGGAGCCGGGTACCGAGCTGAGGGATGCCTCCGAGTATTCAACGCTGCTGAACGCCACGGCGCGCTACGACTATGCGGACGTCGGGCTGGCGGTGTGCATGGGCGACCGTGGGGAGGCTTTCAACTATGCCAGGGACCTTTTGGAGGCTCATCGCCATAACCTGGTGAATGGCCTTAACCTGGTAGCGGATAAAGGCGTTTGTAGGCTCTCTAACCTTCAATACTTTAATGCTCAAGGCGAGATACGGGAGACCATCGTTGGAATCATAGCTGGCATGAGTTCTAGCCTGGATTGTGTTAGCAGGGATCTGCCTATAATTGGCCTGGCTAAGTCTGATGGTGGCATTAAGGTCTCTGCCAGGGGTAATCATGATTTGATTCTTAGGGGTCTTAACCTTGCGGTGGCCCTCAGCGAGGCGGCTGCCGCGGTCGGTGGCGTTGGCGGCGGTCATGACATAGCCGCCGGTGCCACCATTCCCGAGGGTAAGGAGGATGAGTTTTTGGCCATCCTTGATAAGAAGATTGGCGAGCAATTGAAGGGTGATTAAAATATGATGGTCGGTAAATAGAATCCCCTTCAGCCTCTAGTAAAAGATGTGGTGCCTAACCATCCGTTATTTCATAAAGAAGATGTGGTGCCTAACTATCTAATAATAAATAAGCCAGCGAAAATGTTTTTAATCAGCCCATGCATCTTAAAAGTTAGACAGAGGAAATCAGGATGCTCACGTTTTACTCTCAAGAAAGGTGGAACAACTGGATAAACCAGGTAAAGGAGAGCAAGTTTAAGATAGACCCCAACGCCGAAGGCCTGGGCAGGGAGGGCATCGTATTCCTGGACATGGAGGAAGACGTCATCCTCGCGCTCTGCAAGGTTACGGGCAAGCTCCAGCTAGGCACTATAACGAAGGAGGAGGCAGCAAATAGCATCCAGGGCATGAAGGAGATCGTGCTCGCAAAGGTAGAGCCCATGGACGATGACAAGGATATCATGATAGAGTCGGTGCAGTCAGCGCTTGTCGGGGCCTTCGCAGCAGCCGAGTGCTTCGTCGCAGGGGATTATGACCCAAAGCAAAAGATAGAGGACCTGGTGATGGAGGCGGCCAAAGCCGAAGAGGCCGGCGACATGGACAAGGCCTTCGAGCTCATGGGAAAGGCGGGGGCGCTAATACTCGCGGGCAAAAAGTTCGACAGCGACAAGGTCTACGAGAAGATACCGCCGGAGAGCTTCGTCGCGGAGGGCGTCGACGGGCTTGATACGATCGCAGCGGTGCTCGCGGGTGGCATCGACTACACGGACGAGCCCGACGAGGAGGAAGAGTAAGCCTCACCTCCCGATTATTTTCGTCCCGACAACCTGATTTCCCCTCAACGCGTTTTCGAGCCTTCCCGGTATGAGGCCGTTTACGATCAGGGCGTCCATGCCGTGCTTTATAAGGAATCCGGGAAGCGCCCTGTCTACGCACGTCTCCACGCCCTTTATCTCTGAGGCATTGACAGTTTCCTGCAGCCTGCCGTTAAGCATTATCCCGTCCACGTCGGTGGCCTTTATCATCGGGGATGCGGTTTTCAGGGCGGCCCAGGCCGCTATCGTGTCCGAGGTGACGTCCCAGGAGTGGGGAAGCTCGTCCTGTCTCTTCAGGACCTCATAGGGGAGCAAGATGCGCACGCCCCGTTTTTTGACGAGCAAGGGGGTTAGCTCTATGCCCGCCTTATCGGAGAGGTAATATGCGTACTGGTCCATCGCAAGCACGGCCATCCAGTGGGCGGCGTCATCGGAAAGGCCATGCCTCTCATCGGCCTCCCGGACCATGTCGGCGAAAGGCCCGCCGCCTGGCACGACTAGCACGTCCGCTCCCACAGACAAAACCCTTTTTAGCATTTCATCCGCCCGCTCGAACAGGCTGCCCCCAACCTTAAGCACTATCAACCTCACCACCCCAGGCCACTCTTTATCATGTTATAGGCGATATATAGCAGCAAAGCATAAAAAATATATTTTATGTACCTCGCATGGAGGCGCTCGGATAGCACGGCGCCGGCCCTGGCACCCACTGCTGAGCCGGGGATGATGGCGATGGCGGTCATTAATGCCTCCTCAGCCGAGAAGAGCGTGCCAGAGCTCAGCCAGAAGTAAATCAGGGCGCCGAGCGACGAGGAGACTATTATCGTGGCGAGCGAGTTGGCGATGGCGTACTTCAACGGCATCCTGAAGAGCGTGTTCAGCACGGGCACCGCGACCGTACCACCACCCAGCCCCAGTAAGGCGCCCAGCAGGCCCATGATAAAGCCCAGCCCGGACAGAGCCGCCTTCTCTTCCGGCGAGGGATCGCCTATCGGCCTGCCCTCGACTGCATTCCTATGAAGAAAGGCGTTAGCGGCCATGAACATGAGGAAGGCCCCGAACAACGCCTTGAGGAAGGCCTCGGGGCTTCTGGTCGCCAGGAACGTGCCTATGATTATGCCGGCTACCGACCCCACGTTCATGATGAGGATGACTTTCCCGCTGAGCAAGCCCTGCTTACGGTATCTCATCGTGGCCGTGAACGAGACGACGACGTTATTGAGCAGCGAAACGCCTATTGCCAGGTGGATTGGAAGGCCGAATATGAGCGTTAGCGCCGGCACCAGTATGCTTGCCCCGCCTATGCCAAGCAGCCCGCCGAACGTGCCCGACACCACCCCTGTAATAAAAAACAATACGATAGTAAGCCACATGTTGAGCCTTCTAGGTCGCCTTGCCGCCGCTATTCCTGTTATCCCACTACATACTTTAAGCTACCGCAGGCTGGCATTCGGCATCCTCATATTCCGTCGGCACATGTGCCGAAAAATCATATGTGCTTCATGACATGTTTTGAAAAATCATATCTTATGGGCACACGTTTCGATAAATTATATCTCGTAGAGCCATAAATATGGCAAAACCTGCATCGGCCTGCTTCGGATTGATTTTGCACAATCTGCGGACACAGAGCTTAATATCTAATTAAATAAATAATAACATATAAGAGCGTACATGCGATAATTGCCATTGTAGGGATGGAGCAGATTGTGGACAACCCACAATTCGACGGACCTCGTGGCCCGTCGGTCATTATGACCCTCACCTTATCCATTACCCTCCCCATCACCCTTGATGGTGATGGCTACTCTTGCGGCGGTGGCATACATCGCCGCACTACCCTCTAAAAAACGTTTACCCTCCTCAATTTTTTCTATTTAATTAAAGTCTCATGGATTTACCGATAAAATCGTGTATGGCTTTACCTTTTTGGGTTAAAGAGTATATGAGAAAGTTTCCGTCCTTTCGATAGGATATGATATCGGCTTCTTTCAGGGTTTTCAGGTGATATGACAGCGCCGAGTACTTCAGGCCCGTCATCTCGACGAGCACGCAGACGCACAGCTCTCTGACGCCCAGTGCCTCAATTATCCTGACGCGGGCTGGATCTGCCAGCGCTTTAAATAGCTCCACGGTGGAGCCATAATCGTGCTCCTTAATTACTTTGAGGGCTTTCCTCTCATTTTCAGTTAATGGGTAGGGGCTGATTTGAAGCCCCTGTAATTCTTCCATACAGACGAGGTTATCATTTATGCCTTTTAAATTTTGCCTTCTAGGGAGACTTCTCGCAATCGAAGCACATGGTCTTGCCCTTGATATCCGTATAGAACTCCTTGCCGCACTTCGCGCAGATGACCTTACGGAAGCCGAGGTCTTTGTAGGGCGTGCCCCTTGCGACGTCCGCCATATTGAGCCCGCAGGCGCATCCTTCCTTCGCCATGCTATCACATCTTTGCTTTTATCCACTTTTTTATTTCGTCGAGTGACGGCACTCGTCCCATGGACTTGACCTCGCCCTCGACGGCGAATCCCGGGGTGGCGAGGATGCCCGCCTCGACGATCTGGTTTATGTCGCTAACCTTTACGACTTCTGCCTTTATGCCCATCTCGCTTATGGCCTGTTTCGCGGCCTTTTCGAGCATGTTGCACTTCGCGCATCCAGTTCCATAGATCTGGACTTTCATGCTTTCACCTTCTGAATATCGTGTTTCAATCTTTATTTAAATTATTGCTCCGAAGACCATGCCGCAAATTATTGCCATCAGGATGACGAGGCCTATATACGTGAGGCCCTTCTTGTTCCCCATTATGTTGAGGATGACGAGCATGCTGGGCAGGCTGAGCGCCGGGCCGGAGAGGAGCATGGCGAGCGCCGGGCCCTTGCCCATGCCCTGGGCCATCAGGAGGCCTACTATTGGCACCTCGGTCAGCGTTGAGAAGTACATGAATGCGCCGAAAACTGAGGCTACGCTGACCGAGAGCAGGCCGTTGCCGCCCAGGAAGGCCTGGATGAAGCTCACCGGTATCAGGTAAATTATGATGGCTCCAAAGAATACGCCCGCTATCAATAGGGGGAATATCTTTTTTATCAGGAGCCAGGTCTCGTTCATCCATGCCTTGAGCTCATCTTTCGTATACCATTTGTACGATGTATATACTGTTATTAGCACGAGCGCGGCCAGCACGGGGCCTTTTATCATCCAGTCCAGCGCCCAGCCTCCAAACATAAGTATGATGACGAGTAGAAGGAACGTGAGTGGCGTGCGGTACCTGTAGCCGCTCTCGCCCCCATCCTGCGACGTCACTATGAAGGGCGCGGCTTTCAGTTTGCTCTTTTCCTCGCTCATGGACTTCTGGTAGAGGAGTGCCATGATGGCGCCTATCACGACGGAAAGCGCAATGGCACATACTGCCCTGGCGAAGCCGATATCCAGCCCGAGCTTCTGTGCCGAGTAGACTATTGCCAGGATGTTGATGGCCGGGGCGGAGAAGAGGAACGCAGTGGCAGGCCCAATGCCCGCGCCCCTCTTGTATATCCCGGTAAACAGCGGCAACACCGTGCAGCTACACACGGCCAGCAATACGCCGCTCACGGCCGCCACGCCATAGGACACGACCTTATTGGCATCCGGCCCGAGGAATTTCAGGACCGATTCCTTCGAGAAGAGCGCCGCGATGGCGCCCGCCAGGAAGAACGCGGGCACGAGGCAGAAGAGCACGTGTAAAGATATATATTCTAAAACTGCCGATATGCCCACGTTTATCAGAGTTATGCCTAAACTGCTCAGGCTCTCGATCATGACATCACATTTCAAATGTTATTGAAATATTATGTATATAAGCTTTTTCAATGATGGTTGAAATGGAAAGCGATAAATATAGCCTTTAGATATTTATGAGGGATATGATTCCAGTTGGGGATAAGATTATAAATGCATATAAGCTTGGCGATGCCTCGTCGCCAGTGGCGGTCGCCACCCTGGCAAGCGACTATGAAAAGTTCGACCTCCGGGGCTACGCTATACTCGGAAGCTGCCAGACCGAGAACTTTGGGGTCCAGCTCGCCATCGCTAACATGCTGAAAAACCCGAACATACGCTACCTCATACTTTGCGGCAGGGAGAGCGAGCACCTCGTGGGCCATGCCTTCAAGATGCTCCACGAGAACGGCGTAGCGCAGTCCGGCCCATACAGGCGCATAATAGGATGCAGGAGCCCGCTGCCGTTCATCGACGAGATACCGCTATGGGCCGTCCACGAGTACCGGGAGAGAATTTCGTTGATCGACATGATCGGGGTTGAAGACGTGGCGCTCATCCAGGCAAGGATAGACTCGCTCATCTCCGAAGCTAAAGCCAGCCCCTGCCAGAGGGAGGCCATAGATATTGACATGCCCCCTATTGACTCCATGAGCTGGAGGAAATACTTTTACGTAGAAGAAAGCCGGCGCAAGAAGATGCTGGCTGGCGTGGACTGGAAATAGAATATTATTTGCCTGAGCCAAGCTCTCGCCTTATCACTACCACAGGCTTCGATGTCATCCAGTTCTCGACGACACAAGCAATGCCTTCTCAAACATTCCCGGCCTCCTTATGGCCTGCCTCCAGGCCCGCTCACAACTGGCATATAGCCAGGACGCCCGTCCGGGTGATACCACCGGAGGCTTATCCTGCGGGCGACATGGACGAGGGCCAGCATGACGGGCACCTCGATGAGGGGGCC
Source organism: Methanocella conradii HZ254 (assembly GCF_000251105.1). GTDB lineage: Archaea > Halobacteriota > Methanocellia > Methanocellales > Methanocellaceae > Methanocella > Methanocella conradii. Next base: position 931,805 of record NC_017034.1, read on the forward strand.
AACGACGGCCGCAAACGCCTCGCCAGAGCCAATCGTGAATACCGCAACGGAGACCGCAATGGCCAGCTCGAAGTTGTTGCTCGCCGCGGTAAACGAGAGAGTCGTGGAGTCCGCATATCTGAACCCTAGCTTGTAGGACATGAAGAACGATATGGCGAACATCAGCACGAAGTACACGAGCAGCGGTATGGCGATCCGTAAAACGTCAAGGGGCAGCGCCACGATGTACTCGCCCTTCAGGGAGAACATGACTATTATGGTGAAGAGCAGGCCTACGAGCGCCGTGGGCCCCAGCTTCTTCATGAACACGTTATCGTACCAGTCCTTGCCCTTGAGCCTCAGGCCAGCCGCCCTCGTGATTATGCCGCCCAGGAACGGTATGCCCAGGTATATGAACACGGCCTTGGCGACCTGCCAGATGGAGACGTTCACCACGACGCCAGCGGTGGCCCCGCCTATCCAGCCCGATAAGACGGTCACGAAGACGTATGCCAGGACCGAGTAGAAGATGACCTGGAATATGGAGTTCAGGGCTACCAGCACGGCGCAGAGCTCGTTATCGCCGCCCGCAAGCTGGTTCCACACGAGCACCATGGCGATGCACCGTGCAAGCCCTATCATTATCAGCCCTATGCGGTACTCGGGCAGGTCGGGCAGGAGTAGCCAGGCGAGTGCGAACATGAGCACAGGGCCTACGAGCCAGTTTTGGACAAGCGATAGCCCCAGCGCCCTTCCCTGCTGCCTCAACCTGGACAGCTCTTCGTACTTTACCGCCGCCAGGGGCGGGTACATCATCCAGATAAGGCCAATGGCGATGGGTAAAGACACTTCCTCGATGCGCACCGAGTCCAGTATCGGCACTATCTGCGGGTAAACGTTACCTAAGATAATCCCCGCGGCCATGGCCAGCAGTATCCATACAGTCAAATACTTGCTTATGAAGCCCAGGCCGCCCTTCGCGGCGCCACCCGTATTATTTGACGATACGCTCATCTATCCACCCGGTATAAGATATCCATTCACTTCATAGGTAATAAAATTATTTCAAATTGTGTTGAAATTACTTATCTTCGCATTTCTTTTTTGAAAAAGTGTTAACGCAAAGGCTTTCGTAGATGACGATGAATATACCTCAGGAGAAATCTGGATGGCCGATATTTACGACGTGGCCATAATCGGCGCAGGCCCCGCGGGCCTGACCGCCGCAATATACTGCGGCAGGTCGGGCCTATCAACCATAGTCTTCGGGAACATTTACGACTCCCAGATAGCGAAGGCGGGGGATATAAGGAACTACCCGGGGATAGAGTCAATCCAGGGCGTGGACCTGATAGAAAAGTTCCAGAGCCAGGCGGAGCGCTATGGCATAAAAATCGTGACGTCTAATGTGACAAGGGCAATACCAGGCGAGGTTTTCACGCTATACTCGGACGTGGACGAGTATAAGTGCAGGAGCGTCATTGTCGCCACCGGCTCAAAGCACAGGGAACTCAACATACCCGGTGAGAAAGATTTTGTCTATAAGGGGGTTTCCTATTGCTCCATTTGCGATGGCAACCTCTATAGGGGCAAGCCTGTGGCCATGGTGGGGAGCGGAGACCTTGCCGCGAAGGCCGCCCTATACCTGGCAGGCCTGTGCAAAGAGGTACTGGTGTTGACGGAAAAGCACGACATGGACAGCCCCATGTACATCGAGCAGGTAAGGTCTACGGGTAATATTCGGGTCATTGGCGATGCGAGGGTGCTTGCCATCGAGGGCAGGGAGTACGTCGAGCGCATAAAGTTCCAGGCCAACGAAGGGCCGGTTGAGACGGCGAATGTGGAAGCGGTTTTCATCGAGGGCGGCATACCTAACACGCTGCTCGCGCAAGAACTGGGCCTGAAGCTTGACGATAAGGGCAACATCGAGGTGAGCCGCCCCGACCAGTCCACGAACGTTGAGGGCGTGTTCGCTGCAGGAGACGTCACGAGCGGCATACACCAGGTATCAAAAGCGGTTGGCGAGGGCGCGAGCGCGGCGATGAGCGCCATCATGTACGTTAAGAAAAAGGCTAAAAAATAAACCTCTGCCATTAGCCTGCTAAGGCATCAAAATTTTTGGTTTTATCATTGGCCGCCTCACTTCCAGTCTACCGGCACCGCTTGCCGCCACCTTCCACAACCTCGGTGCCCTTCTCCGGCCTCATGCACTTGAACTCGCCATATACTAAATCGTAGTTGTTTAATCAGAGGTTCAAACAGTAGCTTGAGCGATCCCGGGGCTGGAAGCGCGGTTGAAGACTAACACTTGTCATATGAACTTCGCGGGCTTCGACGTCAGGATAATATAAATTATCGCAGGGCCAAACTTATTTAGGCGCGCCCCGTCATTTTAACGTTAATATGTCGCGAGAGCTGAGCGAATACGACTGGCAGATCTTCAGAAAATTGTGCCCGGAGCTGCCCGAAGGCAGCAGGTATAGGTCCATTTTGCCCCCTCTATCCAGGTTCTATTCGAAGTCTAAGGAGGATTTCGTGCAGCGGGTCGAGCGGCTGACTGATGAAGAGCTTGATTATCTGGTGGGCCTCGTGGAGAACGGCGAAGAGTGCTTGAGCTGTATCGTGCCAGAGTATAAGGAAGCGTTCGTGGAGATGGTGGAGCGTAGGTCCCCGAAACGGGCTGAGAAGTTCAGGAAGCTTATCGACTTTTTGGAGACGCCAAGCTAGATAATTCTTTGATCTTTTTGAGCGTAGCTATGGCATCCTCGGCTTTCAGGCTCAACGGCTTTTCCTCTATGTACCTTGATAGAGCGTCAGCCTTTTTTGCGCTCAATATGTTTTTTTTCACGGCGAGCTTCAGGATGGCGGGGTAGACCCTATCCGGGTAGTACATGCCCGCCACCATGGAGATGAGAGCGCTCTTCTCCTCGCCCGTGATGACCCTGTCGAGTTCTGCGGCTTTAAGCTGGTAGCGAACGTTCACAAGGGGCTCGGAAATCTGCTCTCCTGTTAAGGGGTTATATGTAACCGCCACCTCGTCATCGGCCACGAGCCTGCCCGAACGGTAGCACTCATAGATACGGCCCACTCCAATCATTCCAAAAACGTCAAGCTCAGAGGCCCGCAGGGCGCCCATGCTTGAGCCTCCCACCACGACGACGCCCTTCTTCATGACGGCAATGATCTCCTTGTGCCCGACCGGCGAATCGCTATAAAAAGCGCCGTCAATTATGCCGATGATGCCGGCACCATCCTCAAGGGCTTTTTTCAGGTCGCCCCTGCGCACGGGCGGACGGTAATCAGCATCCAGGATAGCCCTGGCCTTATCAATGGAAAGGCTGGGGCCCAGATAGACGATAACCTTAGTCATCTTTGCGTAGGCCTTTTACAGCGGGAGCCTATCCGCTCACGGTCGATGGCGTACATCTCCAATCCGGGCACGGTGACGCGCACAACTGGTATTCCCAGGTTATCCCGCGTAAGGTCCGTAACCACGACGGCGTCAACGATGCCCTTGAGCATCTTTATCGCCTTCTCGATATCCCCTTTATGGGAGTCGGTGGAAAGGTCGGGCAACTCCTCAAGCCTGACCTTCTCCTTGCCATCGGCGTACCAGTGCCCGTTGAGCCGCTTCATGCGCTCATACCCTATCCTCCGCACCACCCTCTCGCGGTCAGTGTCCTCCCTTGCCCCCTGAATCTGCGTTGCACGGCTCTGCGCAACCTCAGTCAAAGCCCTTAAAACGGCAATCCGAGCGTCCAGGTGCGTGCCCACGCCCATGACCAGCAGCGATGGGTCCATAAGCTCCTTATCGTCGGTGGCAGCGAGAACTGTAGGAATGCCCGAGTCCGTGGGCAGGTACCACAGCTTGACCTCTACGTTTGCCTTCACAAACTTATCGTAGAGCTCGAAGGCGAGGCCATCCTTCTCAGCGATGACGATCTCCCTGCCCGTCTCCCTGGTGGCCTCAGCGACTGAAAGCGCGTCCCTCTCGACGACCTCCATCAGCCCATGGAATATGGCCTCCTCAAGGGTGTTCCCGGAGGCAAGGCCATTGGTATTACTCCTAAACAGCCTAAACGGTGCAAGGTAAGGGTGAAACACGGCATTACACGGCAGCAGCACCTCCTTCTTATGCATCAGGTCAAAGCCGTCAATCCAGTCAAGCTTGACGTTTGGCAGCAGGATCCCCGGCAATATCAGGCTTTGGGGGTTTATCGCCGTCCTTCCATTCGAGACCTCGCTATAGGTGCCTATTACAACCCTTTTCTTATCGGCATTATGGAACTCGGATGAATACCTCTCCACGGCCTCCATCATGACCGATACCTTCGCCTCTACGGGCGTGGCCCCCTTGCCCGCGTAGACCGATATGGCGCCTTTCGCTGATGATGGGCGTATGGCGGAGTACACGGGTATGCCAATCCTGTCAAGGCCGGAAATCTCTGCCACCCTTGTCACGCCGATGTCGGGCAATACCTTTTCGACCCTCTTCAAGGTCTCCTCAGGGGGGACCACACGGTGGGTATCCTTTGTGTAGCCCTTTGGGGTCCTCTTAAGCGTTATTTTCATCTCATCACCATCGCCGCCGCTCGAATACACTATGAGGCTGAACCGTATTTAAGCTGTCGCAGGCTAAATATTTTCACGGCGCTCGTGCGATAAGCATTTGATATTTGCGGTAAATCCATTACTAGTTATGCCTACGTATTCGCACTCCAGGCTATCGGCTTATGAGGCCTGCCCATTGAAGTACAGGTACGCCTACGTAGACCGCCTTGAGCCGGAGAGGCTGCCGGAGAACGTCGAGGCATTCATGGGAAAGAGGGTACATGAGGCCCTCCACAAGCTATACTCGGACCTCATGCGCTCCAGGCGAGACACGCTCGACGATGTACTGGCATACTATGATGAGGCGTGGGACAGACAATGGAGCGACGGCGTGGAGGTGGTCAGGAAGGGGACCACGCTTGAGGAGTATCGAGAGCAAGGGAGGCGCTGCCTGAGAGACTACTTTAGCCGCTACGCGCCCTTCGATGGCGATAAGACGCTCGGGCTGGAGATGAAGCTCTTCATCAGGATCGACGGCTACAGGCTCATAGGATACGTTGACCGAATTGCAATAAAAAACGGGCGACTTGAGATACACGACTATAAGACATCAAGGAGCGTGCCATCCCAGAGCTTTTTTGAAGAGGACCGGCAGCTAGCCCTTTACCAGATAGGGGTCAGGGATATTTGGAGGGAAGCCGGGCACGTCGACCTGGTCTGGCATTACCTCATACAAGGCCTGGAGGTCAGGTCTGCCAGGACGCCTGAAAAGCTGGAAGAGCTCAAGTCTTCTATCGCTGCCCTCATCCGCAGGATAGAGAGGGCGGAGAGAGAATACGACTTCCCCGCGGTGGTGGGCGGCCTCTGCGCATGGTGCGAGTATCGATATTTATGCCCATTTTGCGGGCGCCAGGATTGAATATGATGGAGCACACAAATACTATGATGGTTATGATGGACCCCGTGCTAGAGCATAAGCTGTTAGGCCTCAGGCGCATATTACAGGACATGAGAAGCATTCTTGTGGCGTTCTCGGGCGGCGTGGACTCGACGTTCTTGCTAAAGTGCGCGGTGGACACCCTGGGGGTAGAGAGAGTGGCAGCGGCGACGGCGGTGTCCGAGACGATGCCACCGGGGGACCTGGACGCGGCCATGTCCATAGCGAAAGGCCTGGGCGTCAGGCACATCGTCTTCACCTCTCCAGAAATTGAGAACGCGGAATTCGTCGCAAACACGCCCGAGCGGTGCTACATATGCAAGAAAGGGCGATACGCCAGGCTTTTAGAGCTCAAGGAAAAGCTGGGCCTGGACTACATAGCGGACGGCTCTAACAAGGATGATGAGGCCGACTATCGTCCTGGCGAGAAAGCCATCAGGGAACTTGGAATCCGCTGCCCGCTCAGGGAGGCGGGGCTGTTCAAGGCGGAGATAAGGGAGCTATCCAGAGAGATGGGCCTGCCGACGTGGGACAGCCCATCAAGCGCATGCCTGGCCACGAGGCTGCCCTATGGCGAGCACATTACCAAAGATAAGCTAAGGATGGTCAGGGACGCCGAGGCGGCGCTACATTGCTTTGGCTTCACCCAGCTAAGGGTGAGGCACCATGGCGACCTGGCCCGCATAGAGGTGCCCGAGACTGAGATGGCCGACGTATTAAAATACAGGGCGGACGTAGTGGAACGAGTAAAAAAGGCGGGGTTCACCTTCGTCGCCCTCGACCTCGAGGGGTTCAGGAGCGGCAGCATGAACGAGGCCTTGAGAGGGCGCTAGGCATGAAGGCCATTTACCTTGACTGCTTTTCAGGAATAAGCGGGGACATGTTCCTCGGCGCGATGGTAGACATGGGGATAGGCCTTGATACGATTCTATCAGGGCTATCTGGCCTGGGCCTTAGCATTAGCCTCAACGCCGCGAAGGTGAGAAAGAAGGGCATCACGGGGACAAAGGTCGATGTCATCGTTCCAGACGCCGCCGAGGAAAGGCACCTGGCGGATATCATGGAAATAATCAATAACAGCGGCCTGCCCGAAGATGTCAGGTCTTTGTCGGGCAGGGTATTCAGGCGCCTGGCGGAGGCCGAGTCCAGGGTTCACGGCGTTCCGGTGGAGGAGGTTCATTTCCACGAGGTAGGCGCCCTGGATACGATAGCAGACGTGATCGGGGCGGCCATATGCTTTAAGGCTTCGGGAGCGGAAATCCTGTGCTCTTCTCCGGTGAACGTGGGGGGCGGCTTCGTGAAAACGTCTCATGGCATGCTGCCCGTCCCGGCGCCGGCAACGCTGGAATTGCTAAGGGGCGCCTCCATATATTCCTCGGGGCTGGATGCCGAACTTGTCACGCCCACCGGCGCGGCCATCCTCTCAGAGCTTTGCTCATACTATGGCCCTATGCCCCTCATGCGCGTAGAAAGGATTGGATATGGCGCGGGGTCAAAAGACCTTGAGATGCCTAACCTTTTGAGGGCCATTATCGGGGAGATTCCAAAAAATGCCCGTAAGGGCCGCTAAGCCTCATTCTTTTTCAGGCTTTTTTGAAAAAAGCCTGGCCAGCTCGCCTTTCACATAGCTCATGATATATGGGGCGGCGAAAGCGGCCGCTCCAGAGATGAGCCTCGACGTCAGCGAGGGCCTGCGCCTTTCCTCGACTTTGGCCTGCGGCTGCATACCCGCATCCCTTATAGTCTTCTCGCGGGGCATGAGCAGGCCCAGCAAGCGATATGCCACGAACCCGGCGCTGGCGGCGGCCGCCATCGATACATATGGGTGAGACTTCACGGTATCGGCCACCGGCCTCACGGCCTCCGACGGAATGCCAAAAAGGGCCTTCTTAAAGCCGGCGTACGCCTCCGCCAGCCGCGCCCCCGTGACCTTCACGTCGGCTTCCGTAACGTTCTCCCTCGGCGCCATCAGGCATTCTCCACGGTCTTAGGCGTCTTTAGCGATAGCCTGCGCGTGAACATGAAATATGCCAGCCCTGCTGCCAGCAATAAGGATGCAAGGCCACATAATAGCAGTGCGGCCCAAATAGGTATCAGCGTTGACACGAAGAGTATGACGCCCACGGATATTGAGAGCGTCCCCACGACGAGGAGCGACGCGACCACCGACAGGTAGATGACCTGCCGCAAGACGAAGTCCAGCGGGTCGAGCACGTAGTGCTGGATATACAGGTCGGTCTTCTGGCGTATGTAAAGGTCGAGGTATTTTACCATGCTAGCGAGCTCGGCCTCGACAGACGGCCTCGCCGTGGGGCCTTCAGCCAACTTGACCGCTCCTAATCCCGCCTGGCGAGCAGCGCGCCTGCCAGCGCTCCAGCCCCCGCGGCGATGACAATCGACATGAGGGGGTGCTCCTTGATGAAGCCCTCGACGGGCTCGACCTTGTGGCCTGCCTCGGCCCTCAGCCGCTCTATCTTTTCGCCCGCGTCGTCAAGCACAGCCTTTAGCTCTTCGCCCTTCGCGGTAATGCTCATCTCCCGGAGCTTCCGCGCCGCTTCCTCCAGCACGTCGGCCGCCTGGGCTTTTACCTTTTCCGCGCCCTCGAACGTGGTGTCCACCACGCGCTTCACATTTTGCTCCAAACAAGATCACCAAAAATAAATATATTTCTTAATATAATAATGTTTTGTAGGCGCTTATGCGGTAAAAGCAGGCCTAAGTAATACTTTTATACATTTCGCCTGGCCTTCATCACGTTTTCCATCATCTCTTCGAGCGCCTGCGCCAGCGCCCTATCGTTGCTAAACCCCTCGACTGCAGCGCTAAGCTCTCGGGCGGGCATGCCCTTCATCTCTTTTGCCATCGCGACCATGTTAGGCATTGCCCTCACAACGTTATCCACGATGGTCACGGTGGCCGCCCTGGCCGTCCTGGATAGCGGGTTCAAGTCAATCGCTATGACCTTCTTCCCCATCTTCACCAGGGCTTCGCACCGGTCTCCATCTTCCAGCGGTACGAGCACTACGTCTGCGCCATAGATGCCCATCGAGGTTGCCTTCGCACGTTCATGGGAAAGGCCGGGTATCAACCTATCAGGCCGATCCCCATAGACAACCCTGCATCCCTTCGACTTCAATAAGGCGGCTATCCGGGCAACCCGCTCCTCGGTCCTATGGAAGAGGTTTACCTCCACCGGAGCGTTAAGCACATGAGAAAGCTCGCAGACTTTCTCTGCGGCGAGGGCGGCAGCATTACCGTTGACCGAGATGACAGGCCTCTCTGCTAAAAGCATCAGCGCAACAGCAACACGCTCAGCCTGCATAGCGGAAGCCGTCGTCCTCTCGCCAAGCAAGTAATCAAACGCCTCGCCCCTCCCCTGCGCTATGAGGCCCTGCATGCTCGCTATGCCATCCTTCACCCCCTTGACAAGCAGCTCCCTTGTCACAAGAGAAAAATATCGCGGATGGTTCTCAGGAATGTCGGTCATGGTACGAACATAGACAGGGTCTCTACTTAACGTTTTCGAAATTTCTGCCGGGCCGGGCTTATTCAGCCCAGCGCCGGAAAAGAGCCGCTTATCCCGGCGAGCATCATCTCGGTGGCTATCGCCGCCAGCACGATGCCCATTATTTTCGTGAGCACCCGGGTGCCATCTTTGCGGAAGACGCTATACAAAAGGTCGCTGTTGACCACGATGAGCCACGAGCCGAGCATGGCGATGAGTATGGCCGCCAGGACCAGCAGCTTATCCATGCCTGCGGCCTCGTTCATGTACACCATCGTGACGGTCATCGCGCCCGGGCCCGTTATGAGCGGAGTCGCCATCGGGGTAACAGCGATAGAATCGATGTCCTCGTCGGGGGAGCCATCCGTCCTCTTCGTCCTCGTCTCACTGCCCATGAGCATGTCGAAAGCTATCAGCAATAGCAAAATGCCGCCCGCTATCCTCAGCGAGTTCAAGGATATGGACAATAGGTCCATGAACGGCTTCCCAACGAGGGCGAAGACGAAAAGAATAACGGTTGCGATGGCAGAAGCCTTAGATATCACGTATCGGCGCTCGGCGCCGCTCATGCCCCCCGTGAGGCCCAGAAATATCGGGATGTTACCGAAGGGGTCCGCCATCACGAAGATGGATATGGCGGCGCTGATAAAAAGCTCGAGGTTCACGGACATCCAATAATATGAATAAGCGTAAAGGATATAATCCTATTCGTGGGAGGATGCGTGTTTCAAGGGCAGGGCGGCGTCCCATTCCACCTCGATGAAATGCCTGAGGACGGAGATGATGCTCTCCATGCGGGTGTGGATCGCCGTGACCTCATTGCCCCCGGGTATCGTATCGCCCATGATGCTGATGAGCACCTCGGCGTCGTCTACCATGAGCACGCCTCCCATCAGCGGTATCCTGGAGGACGGCTTCTCCGGGTCCATCAGGCGTACCTCGATCCCGGGAAGCTCTCTTAAGGCATAGTCGGCGGTGGACCTTGTGGTGTAGACGAGCCTTACATGGACCCCGGCTGCAATCCTTTTTTTAAGCATAGGCATGATATTTTCGAAGATGGGATATCGCTCCCTGAAATCCAGGAACAACGGGTCGGTAGCAATGAAAACTATGCTCCTCCTGGCATCGCTCACCATGTCAGACACCTTATTATAAAGGTTCTTGACGCCACGTATGGTCCACACGGACTCAGCATGCTCCTGGCTCTCCCCCCTGGCATGGGCCTCCTCCAGATGCTTGAGGGCTTTCTCGCTTTCTTCCTCGATCGCGCTCCTGAGCTTCTCGATCGCCTTGACAGGTGCGATGCCACGATACCTCATGGGCTTCCCCTTCTCCACCTCTATCAGGCCTCTCTCTTCCAGCCTGGAGAGCGCTCCGTAGATTGCCGAGCGGGGGATGCCGGAGGCCATGTGGATATCTGAAACAGTTCCGACCTTGATGAGGTTGAGCGCCATATAAGCCCTCGCCTCGTACTCGGTCAGCCCAAGGCGTTTCAGCGCCTCCACCATCCACCTATCACTCATGAAAAATACATACGTCCCGCAAGCTTTAAATAATTTTCCAATATTAGAGTAACATTGTATTTAGTTTTCCTGTACTAACATTATCGAGGGATTTTCATGAGTAAGACAAAATCGATATGCCCGGTATGTCACGATGTCATCGATGCATCCGTCGAGAAGGAGGACGGCCAGGTTCTCATCACAAAAACCTGTAAGGATCATGGCACTTTCAATGACGTTTACTTTTCAGATGCAAAGGTATACGATAATTATGAAAAATTCCGATCCATTGGGAATGGGCTGGCCAACCCAATGACTAAGACGGTAAAGGGATGCCCATACGACTGCGGCCTCTGCCCGAACCATAAGACGCCCACGATACTCGCGAACATCGACCTCACCAACAGGTGCAACCTTTCCTGCCCACTGTGCTTCGCTAATGCGAGAAAGAGTGGCTACGTATACGAGCCTACCATCGACCAGGTCAGGCACATGCTCGAAGTCTTAAGGAGTGAGAAGCCGGTGCCATGCTACGCCGTACAGTTCGCCGGAGGCGAGCCGACGATGCGCAGTGACCTGCCCGAGATAATCACGATGGCGAGGCAGATGGGGTTCTTCCAGATCATGATAGCGACCAATGGCATGAAGTTCGCGCAGAGCAAGGACTACTGCCGCGAGCTCAGGAAGACTCCCCTGTCCACGACATACCTCCAGTTCGATGGCGTCACAGAGGAGCCTTACATTAAGCTCAGGGGCTTTAACGCCCTGCCCTATAAGCTAAAGGCCCTGGAGAACATGCGCGAGGCCGGCCTGAACAACGTGGTGCTCGTGCCCTCGCTGGTGAAGGGCGTGAACGACGCTCAGGTGGCCGACATCATAAGGTTCGCGGCGAAAAACGTGGACATGGTAAGAGGGGTGAACTTCCAGCCAGTATCCTTCACGGGCAGGGTGGATACGGAAGAGCTAAAGAGGGGACGGATTACCATACCCGACTTCCTGGCCATGCTTGAGGAGCAGAGCAACGGCGAGATCGTGAAGTCCGACTTTTTCCCGTGCCCTGCGGTTGCGCCTATGTCAGACCTCATGGAGGCCTGGACTCATATGCCCCAGGTCAAGTTTACCATCCATCCGCACTGCGGCACCGCTACCTACGTGTTCGTGGATAAGAAGGGTGGCCTGCTGCCCATAACCAGGTTCGTTGACGTCGCGGGCCTCATGGGGGCGGTCGAGCGCATCAGCAACGAGTGCAAGGGCTCAAAGCACTCGAAGGTGCTGCTGGCCGAGAAGCTCGTACGCGAGGTGCCCAGGTACGTCGACATGGCGAAGATGCCGGAGGGAGTCAACATCCCCAAGATACTGGTGGCGTTCGTGAAGAGCGGCGACCCCGTCAAGGTGCTCTCCGAGTTCCACTATAAGTCTATGCTCGTGAGCGCCATGCACTTCATGGACCCGTATAACATGGACCTCGCCAGGGTGCAGAGCTGTGGCATTCATTATGCCATTCCCGATGGCCGGGTCGTACCCTTCTGCACTTATAACACTCTCTATCGCCCCGACGTTGAGAAAAAGCTCGCCAGGCAAGCGGTGGTTGAGGCCACCCAGAAGGCATGACCATCGCCTCCCGTCTCCCTCTTTCAATTTCGCTTTTATCTGCTGAGCAGAAATTATGTTTAATCAGCGTCCATGCTCGCCAATGATGGGTATCTTTTCACCACATTTGGGGCACTTCTTATCAGCAGTGATATTATAGCGAAGCACTTTAAACCCGTAACGCTCTATGAGCAGGCTATCGCACTTCGGGCACCACGTATTCTCATACCTGTGGCCGACCACGTTCCCGAGGTACACGTAATTCAGGCCAGCATCACGGGCTATATCATGAGCCCTCTCCAAAGTCTTGACGGCGGTAGACTCACGGTCCTCCATGTGATACATAGGGTGAAAGCGCGTAAAATGTATAGGAGTGTCCGGCCCGAGGTTTTCAAGACACCACCTCGATAGGGCCTTAATCTCCTCGGGCGAATCGTTCAGCCCTGGTATTAAGAGGTTGACCACCTCGACGTGCATGCCCATATCCTTTGCCATTTTAGTCGAGTCCAGCACCGGCTCAAGCCTGGCGCCGCAGACCTTCCTGTAAAAATCCTCGGTGAAGGCCTTGATGTCCACCCTGAAGGCGTCCAGCAGGCCCTTCATGGCCTCTAAGTGCTCCGGAGTCGGGTAGCCATTCGTAACGTACACGGTCTTAACGCCTTTTTCGTGGCACTTCACGGCGCAGTCGTGCGCATACTCGACCCATATGCCCGGCTCATTATACGTCCATGAAACGCTTCTGCACATGGTATCGACGGCGCTCTGGGCAACTTCCTCGGGCATGATATCCATGGAGTAGACTTGCTGGATGTCCGCCTGTGAAATGCCCCAGTTCTGGCAGTGCTGGCACCTGAAGTTACACCCGACCGAGCCCACCGAATAGGAATAGCTGCCGGGATAAAAATGGTAGAGAGGCTTTTTTTCGATTGGGTCGCTGGCCTCCGAGGTCACCGTGCCGTATATCATCGAGAATACCCTGCCATCGACGTTCTTTCTCGTACGGCAATGGCCTACGCCGCCGGGAGGGATGACGCACCTGTACGAGCAAACGCTGCACTTCGCCTTCCCATGCTCCAGCGGCGTCCAGAGAATCGCCTCCTTCATCATAGCGCCGCCACCATCAGAAATCCACTCCCTCCATAATATTATATGTTATTGTGCTGGGTTGAATATATATTATCTTGCATCTTTTTTACTAGTGACTGAAGGGGGGTTCTATTTTATAGTGGATGGTTTGGCAGCGCATCTTCTACTTCTAGTGACCGACCACTTAACAATCTGGCCGCCGAGAGGAGGCCTATAAAATATCGGCATTAAATATATGCTTTATGTCATAATCGCTAAACTCGGAGGCAGTCAAGCCATCATAGCATTCCTCTGCCATATAATTATATCTGCCCAAAAACGGCCTTATACAGGCCAAAATTCGGCAACTGCCAATGGTTTTAGGCCAGATCACCATATCGGCAGGAAATCGATGCCTTTATATACTAATAGCTTAAATCACACAGTAACTGCTGCAGCCTGCTGGCGAAGATTTTCAGCGCAAAAAAGGCATATACAAATGCCATAACAAAAATGGTTGAAAAATATGCGGTAACACGAAAAAATATTTGTAGTCGTAAAAGCTTAATTCAAAAGGTCGGACGGTCAGAGGATGAAAAAGGTCATTAGCTTATTGCTTCTTAGCATCATATCATTATCACTAATAGCCGTCACAGGGGCATACGCAGCGGGCGGCACCCCTTTTAGCATCAGCGGGCAAGTCATCGACCGATACGGTAATCCTATAGCTGGCGCAGACGTGACGCTAGTGGATAGTAATTACAAGGTAATCGGCACAATGAAAACGAATGAAAACGGCGACTTTGACTTCATTAACAAGGTTGCAGAAACCGATACGTGCAAGGTGCTGGTATCGTACACCGATTCTGATGGTAAAGTATATAAAATACCTCCTGAATGGTGTGCATGGAATAATACTAAAGGCACTACAATCCTGCCAACAAGATATACGACCATTCCCGATTATCCGCCTCCGGTTTACGGTTATATATACGGAGTTATTCAGACCGACTCGCCCCCTTATGGACAGTTCATAAAAGGCATCGTCTACCTAGTCAGTAATGATGTGAAATACTATCAGTTCGCCGAACGGACCGATGGCAAGGGGAGCTTCCAGTTCTACGTGCCGGCGGGCAACTATATGCTTTATGCCCAGCACTGGGAGAATGGCGTAGTATACGAGTCCGCGCATAAACAGGTCACGGTCAGCCCTAATAGCGCGATTACCGAGGTCGCCGAGACCAGGATAATACTGCCCCTGACATCGCCGGCGAGCAACCCCGATCCGTACGAGATGCCATCGCACCACAATAACAAGGTGAACGGCACCGTCGTGACCAGAGATGGCAAGCCCTGGCCAGGGGCGACCGTGACGCTCCTCCAGAAAGCCGATAATGGCACTGGCTGGACCCCAATGAAGGGCTATGATGGCAAACCCCTCACGGCAACGACGAATGATAATGGCTATTACGAGTTCTATGGCGTCTCGCCGTCCAGCAATGACGGCCAAATCATCCAGTCAAAAAAGGACATCAAGGTCATGGTTGAATACACCGACGTGAACGGCTCGAGGCAAACCTACACCGCCGATAACAGGGACTCCCGCCCGTTATATTACCCCGATTTCATCATGGGCTACGGCGTGGAGAACGCGGCCCGTAACATTACCATGCCCCAGGTGACGCTGCCATTTGCCGTGGGCGGGTGGGTGAACCTCAACTCTGTGCCCACGGGCGCATACATATACGTGGATGGGCGGCAGCTCTTCGGCCCGGACAATAAGCCCTTGACAACGCCGTGCACGGCCTACATCGACGCAGGCACTCACCAGATAAAGATGACCAAGGATGGCTACGCGGACAGCGTCGACACCATAACAATGGAGGCCAACAAGCAGCACCCGGACCTCATAATGAGCCTCGAAAAGGCGCTATTCCCGGCCTGGGTTACATTCGCAGTTGCGGTCATAATCCTCCTGATATTCATGGGGCTGATAATAGCCTTGCTGGCGACGAGGATAAAGGGCGTTATAGCCTCGATTGCCAGGCTGCTCGGAGGGCTGGGCCATAAGGTGGACGATTATAGGGCGAAGCGCGAGGTCGCCAAAGCCCATAGGGCTGAAATTGCCGAGCAGAAGAGGCTGGAGCAGCAGCGGAAAACCATTAAAAGGCAAGCAAGGCCCGGGCCTGGAATCGGCGAGGATGACGTACCAGTGGTGAACGTCGACCCGATGAAGAGGAAGACGGGCGTGCCCGAGGGTAAGAAGAAAATACTGGACATCGACTTTAAGCACATCACTGACAGCGTTCCGAAAAAGGTCAAGCCCAGGGAGGCCGTAGATAGTAAAGAGAGGGACACCCCCGTCGTCTTTGCCAGCGACATATACAGGAAGCCCAGCACTAACGTGGAGCGCATCCCTTACGAAGCGTCTTCGAAGCCCGTGGACGATAGCGAGGCGCTGGTTGAAAGGCCAGGGAGGGGCGAGCGGTTCAGGATCCCGAAGGCGTCGGGGAAGCGTGAGGCAGGGTCGTCGCTCGGAGATAAAGAACGCGTGCTCCGATACATAAAGGAGCACCCCGAGGGCGTATCGTTTATACAGATGAGCAACGACCTCGAGATAATACCCAACAATCTCACATACATCACCAAAGAGCTCGTCATCAACGACGATATCGAGAAGGTCAAGGGGCTTTACTATTATAAGTCCCATGCCTCGCCTCCCGACGAAAGGTCATCATCAGTGGTCGTGTGGAGGCTAGACGGCGATAAGTAGAGAGGCTGGATGTGAATGGTTGATAATGATAGCATAGGCAATGATATGATGTTAGACGATGGGACCCCCGCAGATGGCGGCTATGGGTTCTCGGAGGGCAATAGCTATATGAAAAAGAGGAGCTCGGACGCGATACCCATCGGCTTGAAGATCGGCTCCACCCGGACAGTCCTGGTCATGCCCAATTACGAGGGCAGCCTCGACATCGTGAGGACGCTGACCTGCGTGGCCAAGTACAGGGACCTTTTCACGGGAAAGCTGGCCACCAAGTTCGGGGATGAGGCCGCAGAGGAGTACGCTGACTCCGTCTATTTCATGTTTCGCGCCGGCCTGCCCCAGGACGACGATAGCGTTAAGCTGGCCGCCCAGTTTATCGAGTATCTGGTCTACAAGTATAACATCCCCGAGAATAGCTACGTGACCCTGGCACACCCTGCGGTGGAGAATGACCGGGGCCGGAAAAATCTAAAAGAGATCATCTCGGGCATGTCCATTGGCAGGGCTGGAAGGCAGGCATGGTCTGAGGCGTTTTGCGGTGCCATACCCGCCTTTGACGGCCTTGACGCCATTAAGAAGACCTTCATGAGCGTGAACATGGGGTCCACCACGCTTGAGATGAGCGTGTTCAGGAATGGCGAGCCCGTCCACACGGTCACGCTGGGCACCATCAGCGGCAACATAGTGGACAGGAAGATACGCCTTGGCGTCCAGAACGAGACCCAGGGCATAGTCAACATAGACCTCAACACGGCGAGAAAGTACAAGGAGGAGTTCGCCAACTTCATCGACTATAAGCCTGTGTACGACTCGGTCCACATCCACGACAAGGGCCAGTATGGCTTCAAGATAGAGAAGAGCATAATGAAGCCCGTGGAGGAGTACGTGAACAACGTGGTCGAGGCGATAATGGAAAACTTCTTCCCCCAGCTCGCTCAGGACCACTATCAGACTTATAAGAGGGTTTTAACTGAGCCTATTATACTTACGGGCGGCATGGCGTGCATCCCCGGCTTGAAGGAAAGGATTCAGCAGCTCCTGTCTGACGAGCTGGAGCAGCAGGTCACGGTGATATCGAGCGATAGGCCGGACCTGGCTCCTGCGATAGGCGCCTATCGCATCTCCGAGTATACGCTTCAGTACAGGGAGTAGGCGCCTGCCTTTTTTTCTATTTTCCGAGTATCTCTTTCGTATAGGATACCTCAAAACCCCTCTCGGGGCTCAGCTTCGTCTCCAGGGTGAGCATGAGGCCTTCGCTGCGTATTGGCAGGATACCCTTGAACTTTTTTATCTGCATGATGCTCCTGGGCTGGCTCATGCTGGACGAGTCCCACTTGAACACGAGCACTGAGTTGCTGTTATCCGCTATGTCCTCCTCGCGATTCTTCTCCAGTATGCTCATGGTTAAAAAGACGTAGACGTTGTTGTTTCGTATCATCGCCATGCGGCTGATGCCTTTCATGAGTATTATCAGCCTGGTCCACTCTTCCTTTCCCTCCGGCTGTAGGCGTATAAGGTCGTTCATGGAATCTATCACTACTATGCTGTTCCTGGCATGGGCGTCCAGGATTTTTACAAGCTCGTCCATCAAGCTTGAGCTTTCCGTGAAAGGCGGCACGTCGACGCCGCCAGCCTCATTGCCCTGTATCCACGACCGCGGGACGTTCGAGCTGGAGAAGTAGCGGTATGAGAGGTCGATGAATACCAGCATCTTCTCCAGCTCTGCGATGTTCGCAATCTTCAGGTCAGAGATCTCGCCGAGGACTTCCTCTTTCGACCTGGATAGAGATATGTAGAGTATCTTATCGGGAAGCCTTTGGTTGGTTTTTTTAGCGCTTTGCTCGGCTTTCATGTGGGAAAGGCCCGCCAGGGAGGTGTACATCCAGGACCGTGCCCCTGCGCCTACCTCGTTCATGAGCAGGATAACGGAGTTTTGCAATACGTTGTCTTTTAGGATGGCGTCGAACGATTTTATGCCAGATGGGAAACCCTTTTGAACCTTATCCATTATAGCCACCCCATGTCATACCCATTGAATAGGCTCATTTCGCCCTTCAAGGGACCCTGTATCAGCTCGACTATGGCGTTATCCTTTTTCTCATCCCTGATTAGCTTATATGTCTCCAAATTTTTTCCAAGGCTGCCAGATATCATTTTATCGCCCCCACCCAAACACGGCCACAGCATTGTACCTCAAAATATAAATCTTAAACCTTTTAATTAATAAATATTTTCTCTATAGAGGCTTGTAAGGCGAAAATATGCGGTCTATTGAAAAACATTATTCTCAAAAATATTTATTTGTTCCAATTAATCGATATATGGATATATTTTTTCACAATAATTTTAACGCTAAACATAAAGATTATATGCTATCTATACGATACCTTTCATAATAAAAGCCTGAGTAAGCGTATATTTTGCTTAAATGGCATAAAACTGGCTAGAGGCTTCATGATAAAAGCCATCGATTATACTGGAGACAAAGGCCATGGATGACGCTGGCGGAACTGCCTTAAAGGAGATGCCTGAAAGCGAGAAAACGCGCGCAAGCATTGAGAGCGCAATGAAATTGATCGAAAACGCAGGCGGGAACGGGCCAGCCAGTAAGCCTATTGCATCCACAGCGCTACGTGGCGAGGCAACCGAAGTCG
Organism: Methanocella conradii HZ254; assembly: GCF_000251105.1. Lineage (GTDB taxonomy): Archaea > Halobacteriota > Methanocellia > Methanocellales > Methanocellaceae > Methanocella > Methanocella conradii. The sequence continues at coordinate 950,358 of NC_017034.1, forward strand.
AGCGATACTGGGTATATGAGCCTTATTCATACGTGTCCATTACTTACGATGACAAGGGCATGGAGTATAAATATAACGTGTGCGAGCCGGAGATGACTGAGTCAGAGCTCGAAATCCTGGAGCGGGTATATGATGACCTGAGGGACCTGCTCATACGCGGAGATATAGAGGATGCCGGAAAAAAGGAGGCCATACTCAAGAAAGCATACGACTCGTTGCTCAACATGTATGGCCTGAAGCTTTCTAAGGCTTCTTATGATAACATATACTATTACCTGGTGAGGAACTACATCGGCTATGGCCGTATCGATGCCCTGATGAGAGACGGTAACATCGAGGACATCTCGTGTAATGGCATAGGTACGCCTGTTTTTTTGTTCCACCGCCGGTTCCAGAACATCAAGACCAACATAGCGTTTGATGACGAGCAGGAGCTGAACACGATGGTGACGCTGCTGGTACAGCGAGGAGGCCGCCACATCTCGCTTGCCGAGCCGATATCAAACGCTACGCTGCCCGATGGCTCGCGCATAGAGGCGACGCTTGGGCGGGAGGTGACCACGAGGGGTAGCTCGTTCACGATCAGGAAATTCAGGGCCGACCCGTTCACGCCGGTGGACCTGATCAAGAATAACACGATGTCATCGGACATTCTCGCATACCTGTGGCTGGCCATCGAGAATAACAAGAGCCTCCTATTCGCGGGCGGCACGGCATCGGGCAAGACATCCTCGCTTAACGCAGTATCTCTATTCATACCTCAGGGCTCTAAGGTTATCACCATAGAGGACACCCGTGAGCTTACCCTCTTTCACTCGAACTGGCTGGCGAGCGTCACCCGCGAGGGGCCGCTTAAGCAGCAGGGGGGAGAGATAGACATGTATGAGCTGCTGCGGGCGGCACTGAGGCAGCGGCCGGAGTACATCATCGTGGGCGAGGTGAGAGGCAGGGAAGCACTCACACTCTTCCAGGCGATGAACACCGGCCACACCACCTACTCGACGATGCATGCCGGCTCCATCCAGGCGGTGGTCAACCGGCTCCTCAACGACCCCATAAACGTGCCCAACATGATGCTTCAGGCCCTGAACATAGTGAGCATCCAGGAACTGCTAGAAGTGGGCGGAAAGAAGATGCGGAGGGTCAAGAGCATAGTGGAGATCACGGGCATCGACCCGAGAACCAACAACCTTCGTGTCAACGAGCTGTTCAGGTGGGACTCTGCCCATGACACGTACGAGCGGCTCGGCGACTCATACGTGCTGGGCTCCATCATGGAAAAGCTAGGCTGGGACCGTAACAGGCTTTCCAGGGAGATCAAGTACAGGGTCGAGATCCTCAACTACCTGGCCCATGAGGACATCCGTGACTACCGGAGCATCGGCATTGTTATACACGCTTACCGGATGATGCCAGAAAAGGTAATGGAATTATTGAGGAAAGGAGGACTTGCCGATATACTCCAGGCCGCGAGGCGCTGATCCTATGAATCTTTATTCATATGATATGTTAGCTTATCGGGTGTTTGGCGGCCGGGCCAGAAAAAGGAAACAGGGCTATACGGGCCTCGAAAGGGCGCTGAAAAGCGCCAACATGTATGTGCCCGTCGATATATACGTGGCCAGGGCCACGATGACATCGCTGATAGCAGGGATGTTTGCCGCAGCCATTGCAGCCGCCCTATCCGTGGCGTTCGCGGCAAGGCTCAGCGACTTCATAACCGTTCCGCTTGCATTCCCAGCGGCGTTCCTCGCCTGCCGGGCAATATATTTCTACTACCCGGCATGCAGGGCGTCGATAAGGGAGCAAGGGATTAACGCCACGTTCCCTTATGCGGTCACCTTCCTTTATGCCATGAGCAACGGCGGCGTAACGCCCCTAGAATCTTTCCGGTCGTTAAGCAGGCACAGGGAAGTGTACGGCGAAATGGCCGAGGAGGCGAGGGCCATAGTCAAAGGCGTGGACCTGCTTGGCGACGACCTGCTGACATCCATCAAAGGCGTCGCGGTGACTACCCCCTCCGAGCAGCTCAAGAACTTCCTCGAGAGCATGGTCAGCGTGATGGAGAGCGGCGGAGACCTCTCCAAGTTCCTGTACTCCAGAGTAGACCAGTGCCGGGACCTGGCCAGGAGGGAGCAGAAGACCCTGCTTGACCTGCTCGGCCTCATGGCCGAGGTATACGTGACCGCCATGGTCGCCGGGCCCCTTTTCATAATCATAATCATGGTGTCCATAGGCATGATGTACCCGGCTAATGACGCGATAATGCAGATGGTCGTCTACCTTCTCGTGCCCGTAGGCACGCTGCTCTTTATCGCATTACTATACGTGCTCGGGCTCATCGAGAGCACGGATAGGCAAGTCACGACAGCCAGGGAGCTTAAAGTGTTCCGCGATGTGAAGACTATCCCTGATTCCAGGCGGATAAGGATAGCCTGGTGGAAGTACTGGCTGAGAAAAACCCTCGAGAACCCCATAGGCTGGCTGATACGGTCGCCGGAAAAGGCGCTCTACGTGAGCGTGCCCGTTGCTATGTTAACGATGGCATGGCTTTTTTACACAAGCAGCGATGTCTATGGCCTTGTACGTGGCATCGAGGGGCGCCTTGTCCTCGGCTTCCTTGTTGCGGCAGCGCCGTTCACCATCGTGTGGGAGGCCAGGCGCAGGAAGGTACGCAGCATCGACGCCCAGATACCCGAGTTCCTTAAGCGGCTTGCAAGCGTGAACGAGGCGGGCCTGACGCTCGATAAGGCCATCAAGGCGCTCCTCAGCTCTAACCTCGGAGTGCTCAACTCTGAAATAAAGAAGATGGCGAGAGACCTGGAGTGGGGCGCCGGGGTTAAGGATGCGCTGATAAGGTTTGAGCACAGGGTTAACACCCTTTCCATACGCAGGGTGATTACGCTCATCGTTAATGCCAGCTACTCTTCGAATAGCATCAAGGATACGCTGGCCATCGCTGCAGGCGACGCGGAGGCCAGCAATACGATGAGGGCTGAGCGGTCGGCTGACATGCTCATATACGTCTCGATAATCTACATATCATTCGTCGTGTTCCTGTACATCGCTTTCGTGCTGGTCACCACTTTCCTTCCGGCGGTGCCAGCGTCGGCCGCCGTTACCGCGGCTTCTTCCCTCGCGAACGTGATCCCGCAGGCCGCCGCCGGCCAGGCTGCACACATCAAGGCGCTGCTATTCCACGCCGTGCTGATACAGGGCCTTTTCTCGGGCATCATCGCCGGCGTGATGGGAGAGGGCAGCCTTCAATCGGGGCTGAAACACTCAATAATAATGGTGCTGGCGGCATATGCCGCCTTTACTTTATTCATGTAGGTGCTTGCCATGTCAGGGCTTTACCCGTCTGAAGAGGGCGTATCCGAAGTGGTGGGCGAGCTTATGCTTCTCTTCATCACTGTGACGCTTTTCGCGATTCTCACCCTGACTGTTTATGCCCTGATGTCCCGGCCGCCCGGCCAGCCCATCCTGGACGTGTCCGCAAGCGTGTGCGATAATACTCTTATAATTCAGCACCTGGGAGGGGATAGCGTGCCCTATGGCGACCTGAGCCTTATCATCGATGGCAGGGAATACGGCGCTAGCGGTAGCGACGCTAACGGCAATGGAGCCTGGGATGCGGGCGAGGCCATCACGGTCAGCCTTCCCGCGCAGGCCTCGTCCAGAATGGCGATATATGATAAAGCGACAGGCTCCCTCCTGGAAACGTTTACCGTAGGAGGCCTATGATGCGGCGGGTCGATGCAGACGGCATATCCACGGTGGTCGGCGCCATACTGATACTCGCGCTGCTCGTCACCGTGGTGGCCATGGCTAAGGTAGTGTACCTTCCCGAGATGAAAAAGCAGGCTGAGGCCGACCACATGCAGACGGCTCTCAAGGACTTCATGGACTACAAGTCCCGGCTGGACGCTTCTTCCCAGAATGGCCGGGGCGGGACGGTGACCGGCCGCATCGAGATGGGCGGGGGAAGCATCCCCATTATAGGCCCGTCTAAGTCGAGCGGCACGCTGACGGTAGACCCGTCTTATGGGTCGTTTAACATTACGGCGTATTTCATGGATGGCAGCGCCATGAATTCCACAGCAACTAACATGGGCGCCATCGTCTATAGCTCTAATAATAATTACTGGATAGACCAGCAGTTCCATTATGAGTGTGGAATGGTCGTCCTCACGCAGTCCTCCGGCAGCGTCATGCTGGCGCCGCCGGGCATCGCCATGCTTAGGCGGGAGGCATCACAGCCGACATATACCTTGATGGTCTCACCCATACGTATTGACGGCGCCAGGGCCTCTATAAGCTCGACTGGCAGCGAGGTCATCACAAGTACCCTGTTTCCCGAAAAGAGCTTCTACTATGGGAGCAGGGATGTTGATAATAGGTATGTTAGAGGTGTTGATAACGTTACGATAAGCGTCACCACGGATTTTGCCCGTGAGTGGAGCCAGTATTTCCGTAGCACGTTTAGTGGCGTGGGGCTGATTGAGGGCAGTGATTTTAACGTTTCGGTGTCCGGGCGTAACGTTACGGTTAATGTGGCTCGCCCTGTGGGCAGTACCTTGTATATTGATTGTTATGATAGTGATTATATAACGACGCTTGGTAGCCCGATTGTTTCTCTGGGTCCGGTCGTCACCCCCGTGCCCAGCGTGACGCCCGCTCCTACGCCTACGCCTACTCCGGCTCCGACGCCTACGCCTACTCCTATGCCGACTTCGACTCCTACGCCTACTCCGGCTCCGACGCCAACACCAGCCACAAGCCTAATAATAACCCCTACCTTCATCATTGTTGACAAAGGAGAGCAGTTCAGCGTCACGGTCACCGCGATAGACGCCACTGGCAGAATAGCCACCACATACGCCGGAAAAGTCACGATCACCGATGAAGAAAATGGAAACAACCTACATGGCCCAACCACTTACAAGTTCACGCCAGCCGACGCAGGAACACATACCTTCTCCAGCCTGTGGTACTCTGGCCCCTTATTCACCATCCACAACGTTTACGCCACCGATGGTAATCTAAAAAGCAATTACATATTAGTATTTATTATATAGCCAGATATGCGTCAATCGCCATACCCAAATACTTTCATGGCTCATTTCTAGTGACTGAAGGGGGGCTTCGCTCTAGTAAAGAGCAAAGCGAAGCCCCCCTTCAGCCTCAAAAATAGCATCCACTATAAAATAGAACAAAACCATATTTAAAAGAACATGATACAGGCGGGCGAGGTGGGATTTGAACCCACGGTATCCGGCTTAGGAGGCCGGCGCTATATCCTGGCTAGGCCACTCGCCCACGCCCGCGCACTCTACTTATCCATTCTGGTATAAATACCCTACGAATGGACAGGCGCTAAATAAAATATAGTCCTGCTACACATATACCCGTTCAAACAGCCCTAAATACTGCCTCGTTTAACATAAGATTTAATAATATATAAATATCTGTTTTTAAATGTACTCAATGGTGATTATATGGCAGTTAAGAGAGATCCGTTATTGATAATATCGGCCATTTTATTAATAATCGGCGGCCTTAACTGGCTGGTGGTGGCGTTCGGAGTCAACGTTGTAGAGGCGATTTTCGGCCCCGTCTCGACGAGCATACTGACACGGCTGATATACATCCTGGTAGGGCTGGCGGCCATCTATATGCTGTATCCGCTTTACCTCTGGCTGACCTCGCCGGTAGAGAAGCCCGTAGCGCGCTAAATACGGGCTTTTTATTTTAGCATCTTAGCGATGACGGCCTCCTTTATGCACTCCTCGTCCATGAAGTATACCGGCCCGTCGAACGCGGGCTTCCCGTTGATAGATGCCTCGCACATCGAGGGCATGCCCGTCTCCCAGTAATCGACCACCTTCACCCTGAGGCCTTCGACGCCTTCGACGGCTTTTTTGACCTTTTCAGCGACCATCCAGGGCAGGTGGCACTGGTCGTATACCCCCAGGATGAGCACGTTCCTGTCTGTGCCGTGCTCAAAGCTTAGCTGCTCGACCTTTCCTTCAACCGAGTCGCCCAGAACCGGATACCTGAGCAGGAAGCGTTTGGTCGCATGTCCCCTGAACTCCACAGCATCCTTAAACCCATAGTTCTTATAAAAATCGTACTGCATTATTGGGGCATCCTTCAAGGTGAGCACGTCCACATACCTGCACTTTTTGCCCAGCAGCCTGTCAAAGAACCTGGTGGCGAGCATCTCATCCAGTATTGCCTTCCTTATGCCCAGGCCTGAAGGCTCGCCATCCGCCTTATCGCTGGCATACCAGGCGCAATCTATTATTGTTGTCCTTTTTACGTCGGGCGAAAATATCCCCAGGGGATGCGCTGTGGCGGGCAGGCACTCGACGAACCCCCTGGCCCCGCCATCGCCGCCATATGCCAGCATGCCGACGGTGCCAAACCTCTCTATCATGTCGAGAAGCCACTGGCGGCGGGCCTTCCGGCCTTCCATGAAGCCGGAATGCTTATTCATGCCCGGCATGTTGCCGCATAGGCCCATCAGGTCATCCACATTATCCTTAGCTATCTTTTCAAATCTCATGCTCATCATACCAACTCGGGGCAAAGCATTGCCAATCAACTTTATGAGAAAAACAAATATAAAACTTTATTGCAAGCATTCCGAAAGTAATGGCTTAAAATTTTCCCTTGATAAAGTCCTCTGCAAGCACGGGTATCTGCTCAAGCCAGTAGTCAACGATGCCCTCAACCTTTTTCTCGTTGGCATCGCCATAAATGCGGGCCGCCTTTATCTGAGGCTCGTCCAGCGGGGCGCCTATCCTGCTCACCAGGTACACGTAGGCCTCCTCAACCCCGTCGAGCCCGGCTATTTCATGGGCAGCCCTGTCCGCTACGACATTATAGATCTTTCCCACATGGCTCACAGGGTTCTTGCCAGCAGTAGCCTCCATGGTCATAGGCCTGCCAGGGGTTATCAGGCCATTAAAACGATTTCCCCTCCCCGTCTCGCCGTCATCGCCCATCTCGGCAGAGGTGCCCGTAACAGTTAGGTAAATGTCCTCGCCTCTATCCGCTGCGTTAACGGCCACAGCGGCGTCATCCCAATCGGTGGCCACCTGTCTCAGCACCTCGCCCTCGATGGCCACCTTGATATCCTCGTACTGCTCCCTATCCTTAACGTATTTAGACACGATGGCCGCTGCCAGCGTGAAGTGTACGGCGCCCCCTCTTCGTATGCCCATGACCTTTACGTCCTCGCCGACACCCCTCACCGACCTCATTAGAGGCTCAATCCTCAAGGCGCTCTCCTCTAAATGGCTTAGTGGGGCAAACCCTATGCCAATAGACGTATCGTTGGCTAAAGCCTTGCCAGCCAGGCCGCGCAGCTCGGCTGAGCCGACGCCAATCCTCGGCTCAACTATAAAATCGTGGCCGATGTTCTTGAGCGTGGCCCGAAGGAACTTCTCCGCCGCCTCCCTCGCGATGTCCTGCACGGGCACCTTCGCTCCCCCCACATCGTCGGTGGCACGGCCTCCGATGATTACTGCGAGAGGCCTCAACACCTCTCCTCCGCCAAACCGGGGGCTTGAGCGCCCCCCTATGAGTAAAACCTTATCCACGTTATGATGCATTATGCGCCCAAAGTGGTCCATATAATAGCGGCACAGGCTCCTCGACACCGCGTCAGAGACTCCATCACACAAAGTATCGGGATGGCCCAGCCCTTTTTTCTCTACGATCTCAAACCCACAGGCTCCATATGGCCGCCTTATCTTTTCAATCAACATCTAGCTATAGATTATCCCGCCACGGCAAAAAGCTACCTCTTGCCTACGGGCATGAGCTTCCTGACGGCGTCGAAAGCGTCCATGTCAGGCACCTTGGACTCGAGCCACCTGCTCAGCGACTCCTTCTTAAGCTTCGCCTTATTCTTAATCTGTGCCTTTATGGACTCCACGTCTCCCCTGGACAGCCCAAAATAATCGCAGAACTTATCGGTAGTCGTCAGCTCGTAGGAGCGGCCAGCCCTCTTTTTCTGGATGAGGCCCTTCTCCAGGAGCAGGGCGACGTGCTCGTAAGCTGCCTGGCCCCTCACCTCGACGAGGTCGGACTGCTGTATTGGCTGATAGTAGGCGATGACCGAGAGCGTCCTTAAAACAGGAGGCTTAAGCTCGCCGGGAGAGAGCGCCATGACGCGCTCCGCATACTCGGGCTTGAGCTGCATGGAGTATTTGCCCTCCAGCCTTACCACTTCTATGGGAGACCCCCTCTGCCTGTACTCCTCCATCAGCTTCTCCACAAGCGAGTTAATATAAGTGCTCGACCGGCTCAGGAGGCCTTTGAGCTGCTGCTCGCTGACCGGCCCTCCCGCAGAAAACAGCGCCGCCTCAAGAAGGCTTTTCTCATCCAACCTGCCTCGACCTCCTTATGAGAATATCCTCGAAGATGTTCTCCTGAATGAGCGTGACGTACTTGCGGTTTGCCAGGAATAAAAGGGGTAGGTAGACGTCCACTATGCCCCGCGGAGTGTTGTCAGTGATCAGCTCCGAGAACATCACGAACTCCCTGTAAGCGAACTCCCTGTCAAGCAGGCTTCCCAGCTCGAGGATGCTCTTTTCGATGTCCTCCTTGTGGGCGATGCTCAACACCTCTTCGATGGTCTTGCGGTGAGGCTTCTCAATCCTGAGGCTCTTCCGCATATGGGATATATCCTTCGTGGCGACCGCCCGCTGGAGCTCAACTATAAGCTCCTGTAAGGTCACGGGCCTGGCCGACGACCGCCTGTGCCTGGGCTCCAGCATCGGGAGCTCCTCCGGCTCCAGGCCGAACTCCAGGGGTTCCTCCTCAGGCTCTGGGGGTGGCGCGTTCACGAGCAGGTCAGACTTCATGCGCAACAATATGGAAGCGTAAAGTAAAGTCCGGGCCGACGCCCTGAGGTCTACCTTCTCCCTTTCCACCAGCTTCGCAAGGAATTTATCGGTTACGTCGATTATGTCGATATTCCAGGGGTCTATCTCGCCTGACCTCGCCATCTCTAATAGTATCTCGATGGACTCTTCCTGCTGTGGGGCCGTGTCAGCCTGCACGGAGCTTCACCCCTGTGATGCTCGATATGTTGTTTTCCTGCATGGCTATGCCGATGGTCCTGTTCGCAGACTCGATCATAGGCTTCCTCAAGGAGACGACGATGAACTGGGCGTCCTTCGCAAGCTTCTTTATCATGCGCGCCACGCGCTCGGCGTTGGCGCCATCCAGAAACATGTCTATCTCGTCGAAGACGTAGAACGGCGCAGGCATGTGCCGCTGGATTGCGAATATAAAAGCTAGAGCGGTCAGGCTCTTCTCGCCCCCGGACATCGCCTCCAGCCTGTGGAGCGACTTACCCTGGGGCTGGGCGTGTATGGTCAATCCGCCGGAAAACGGGTCATCGGGGTTTTCCAGTATAAGCTCCCCGAAGCCATCTGACAATTCCTTGAAAATCTCCTTAAAGTGCCCGTTAATCGCGTTAAACGTGGCCAAAAAGGTCTCCTTTTTCATCTTCTTGTAGTGCTCTATCTTCTCCAGGATGTTTTCCCGCTCCTTCTGGAGGGTGTCGCGCTTGCCCGTGAGCTCGGTTAGGCGGGCCTGGACGCTATCGTACTCAGTGATAGAGAGCATGTTGACCGGCTCCAGCGCCTGCATCTTCTTCTCGAGCAATGAGATTGTCGCCTTCACCTTTTCCAGTGGCGGCACGTCTTCGGAGGGCTGGATACCCCTCTCCTGCACGGCCTTTTCAAGGGACTTGATCTTCTCCAGGCACTCCTCCCTGGAGACCTCCAGGGTGTTAAGCATGGCAGTTAGCCTTTCCAGCGAGCGGCGCGTCTCGTATAGGTCCTGGTCGGCCTTCGACAGCGCTTCAGACATGGCCTCCCGCTGCCTCTTCATGCCGGCAAGCTCTGCATCGATCTCCTTCTCGCGAGTCGACATCTCCTCTATATCCTTCTCGAAATCGTGTATCTGAGCCTCGTTCTGGGCTATCTTTTCCCGCAGCGAGGCGATGTCCTCGTCTATCCTTGCGCCGCGTTCCCTGCTCTCCTCGATGCGGGCGCTAACGTAGCCCTTCTCCATCCTGAGCGCCGCTATGGCCGACTCGGTGTCCCTTATCCTGCCTTCAAGGCGCCTCATCTCCTCCTCGATGCGGCCCGCCTCTTCCGTGAGCGATGGCATTTCAGAGCCCTTAAGCTCCTCCTCCAGCCTCGCCGCCTCCGCGCTTACTGCCGCTATGTCTTTATCAGCGCTTGAGATGGCATCCTCTGCAGCGATGAGCTCGTCCCTCAGCCTTCGGCGCTCCTCCCTCAGCGCCTCTATGGCGGCCTCTTTTTCCTTGATGGCTGCCTCAAGCCTGGACGCCCGGCCGGCCAGCTCCTCCTTGCGGGCGTTAAGCTTAGAGGCCTGGGCCTCTATTGCCGACCTGTCCTTCTTCAGGCTATAGATATGGCCTTCGATCGACTCAATCTTTTTTAAGATTGAGTCACGGCTAGACTCCTGTATGGTTATCTGCTCCGCCAGCGCCTTGATGCGCTCCTCTTCGGATGCCTTAAACCTCAGCTTGGCACGGGACCGGAAGCCGCCCGTCATGGCGCCGCTCTTCTCGATAAGGTCGCCGTCGAGGGTTACAATCCTCCCCGTGCCGATGAGGCGGCGGGCCGTCTCAAGCGTGTCAACTACAAGCGTGTCCCCGAACACGTACCAGAACGCAGGGTCGAAGCGGCTATCGAACTCCACCAGGTTGATGGCATAGTCGATGACGCCCGGCTCCCTTATAGCCCTGAGCGGAAGGCGCTGCCTCATCCTGTTCAATGGCAAAAAGGTGGCGGTACCCAGCCTCCTCTCCTTCAAATAATATATACACCTGGCGGCATCCTCGTCGTTGTCCACGACGATGTTCTGGAGGCGGCTGCCTGCGGCCACCTCCAGGGCGGTGGCGTACTCCTCCCTGACCTTTCCAAGCTCGGCGATGGTGCCATATATTCCAGGAAGCTCGTGGGAGTTACGGGCGCTAAGGATGGCGCCGACCGCCTCGCTGTACCCATCATAGTCCTCGTACGCCCTGACGCGGGCCTCAGCCTTAGCGTACTCCTCCTGCAGCTTTCGTAGCTTTTCCTCTATGCCCGATAGCTCATGCCTCGCCCGAGACCTCGCGCCCTCCATGTCGCTAATATCAGCATCGAGCGCCTGGGCCTTCTTTTGAAGCTCCACGATATCCTTTTCGATGTTGCCAGCCTCGACGCGGGCCTCCTCGATGCGGCTTCTACTCGAGGCTATCTCGGCCACGGCGTCCTGCTCCTCATCCTGCTTGCGGCGGGCGGCGTCCAGTATCCTGTCCTTCTCCCTGAGCTTCTCGTTGCGAAGGTTGCGGGACGCCTCCAGCGCAGCCTTAACCTCGGAGAGGCGCGTACGGACTCCTGCAAACCTGGCGTCGATGGCGGACATCTTCTTTTGAACCTCCTCGAGGCTGCCCTTCCTGAAGGCGTACTCGTTCGCCAGGCTAAGCTTCCGCGCCTCTTCCCCCGCTATTTTGCCGTCCAGCTCCTCAACCTGGCCTTTTGCCCTTTCCGCCTCTAAAAAGAGCTTCTGCTTTTCCGACTCCCGGCTCGCTATCTCAGACCTTGAGAACTCGATGATGTTGCTGCAGGCCTTGATGCCGGCACGGGCCTCCTCTATCCGCCGCTTTATTAAGAGCTGCTCGCCCTCTCCCTTCTCCGTTATGGTATCATTAAGGGCCTTGATGTCGTCCTTCAGCTTTTGAACCGCTGCGCCCTTCTTCTCCGCCTCGGCGATGACGGCCTGCCTCTTCGAGGCCTTATCCGCTATGTCCTCGAGCAGCGAGTCCAGCACCTGCTGCGCCTCCTTTAGCTCTGACAGAACCAGGTAGCCCTCGTTCCTGGCCTTCTCATCCTTATAAGACTTGTAGAGAAGAGCCTGGTCCCTCTCTGATTTAAGCTGGGCGAGGCGGGCCTCCACCTCGGATATTATTATAGAGACGCGGTCTATCCGCTCCCTCACGATGTCTAGCTCCGCGAGCGCCTTATCGGTCTTCTCGTCGAACTCGGCCGTGCCCGCGATCTCGTCGATTATCTTTCGGCGCTCGAAGTCGCTCACCTCTATGATGCGGGTAACGTCGCCCTGCATTATGACGTTGTAGCTATTCGGGGATATCCTCGCCTTGAGGAGCTGCTCGTGTATCTCTGAAAGAGAGCAGGGCTTATCGTTGAAATAGTAATAGCTGTAGTAGCCGCTGTCGCTTGACTTGATGCGCCTCGTCACCGTGACCTCGTCCTGGTCGACCGGCAGCTCGCGGTCCGTGTTGTCGAAGCGAATCGTGACCTCGGCGGTGCCCGAGCTCTTGCCATCCACGCTATATATGAGATCGGTGAGCTTCTCCGCCCTCATAGAGCGGGAGTTCGACAGGCCGAGGCAAAAGACTATGCTGTCTACGACGTTGCTCTTGCCAGAGCCGTTTGGGCCGCTGATCGTGGTAAAATCGTCAAAGAAAGGTATTTTAGCCCTGCGGCCGAACGACTTGAAGTTGTTCAGCTCTATCTCTTTTATGTGCATGGACCCACGCTTTGGTCACGAGTTTCTGCTCAAGTGGAAGAACCTGAGCGCGTCGTCCTTATGACCATCTTCCTTAATATCCTTCTGGTCTGATGCCGCGAACTTATCGAAGAGCTGTGGATCCATGGGCACGCTCCCCGGGATGGACAGGTCCTCTTCGGGATACCCCTCCTCATTTTCCCTTGACATGGCCATGAGCACCGTGTTGAACGTCTCCTCGAGGGCGCCCATCTTCTTCAAGACCTCTGAGAGCGTTATCTGGGCCTCCTTGACCTCCATCTCCAGGTGGTCAACCTTCTCCGCCAGGGCTTTTATCTCCCCGCCAGAGCCGGATGAGGCCTCTATCTCCCTCTTCAAGGAGCGGATCTCCTCGTCCTTCTCCTTAAGCCTCTGCTCCAATCGCCCGAGCACAATATCCTTGATATCCCCTTCCATTTTGAACCCTTACTTGGTAAAACGAAGTTTGTGTATATATTTGTTGCTCTGCGGGGAAAAATGGGCTTAAGCTTTGAAGCTTTTAGTCCACTCAGGCGTTTCTGGCGCTTTTTGGCCGTCGAGCATTTCCTGCCACTTTTCGTCGGTCAGGCGGTCGCTCATCGGCTGCTTGAACTCGTAGTATGAGAAGGCGGCGCCCTTCGTGATGGTGAGATTGCCTTCTATGGGGACGGCCACGAAGATATGGTACGGGTTGCCCACGGCCTCCTCCAGCACCATCCCCGTATTAACGTCGGTGTGCACGTCCGCCACGATTGCCATCCTCTTGTCAACATTCTTGTCAACACCGCTCACCTCAGGCGGGAAAGTGGTAAGGTTTTCAAGGATGTTACCATAGCCCCTGATAAGGTTATAGTCGTCGTCAGATAGCGCTGTGCTGGTAAGCTCTTTCTCCGAGATCGACTTTAGGGAGACTAAAAGGTCTTTTAGCGCTGTCAGCCGCCCGGAAAATGCTTCGAGCAGAAGGCTCCTTGACCTTAAGCCTTCAATAGTCATTGTGGTGAGAGATGCCAGCCGGCCGTATAGCTCGGGGTTAGGCTCAACGTAGCCCTTCGCAAGCTCTGTCGGAATGGCGGCTGAAGTCCTCATGGTATAGCTCTGCTTGGCATACAGTATCGTATCGTGCCTCAGCTCTGTCCAGCTTCCAAGCGACGTGTTAAGCTCCTTATCAGTCCACGCCTGGCTTTTCATGAAGGATGGGTAGCCATCGCCCTTCTCGTTGAGAAGCGCCATGAGGCAGTATAGCCAGCACCAGTACAGGTTCTGCGTCCAGTCCTCAGCTTTAAGGGCGGCGAACTGCCGCTTCAGGGAATCCATTTGCTTCTCGTAGTTTAAATAGTGGGTCTCATTGTATACCTTATCTAAGATTTCATATGCCCTCTTCGAGCCCAGTACGGCCATCACGTCCAGGCCCATGGGGAAAAGCCTTGGGTCTGCTTGCGTGCCCACCTTCGCATACACTAGCTCCTGGAACATGTAGGAGTCGGGGATGAAACGCTGGCCCATGAACCTGAAGCCCTTTATGGTGTCATAGCCGCTCTCGGCGTACTCTTGCGAGAGGAGGGTCGATACAATCTTAGGCTCCTTAAGCTTAATCGCCTTATCGATGAACGCCTGGAGCTTCGTATCGTCGGCGAGGTCGTCCAGGCTAGCATCGCTCCCGTAGACCTCCAGCAATAGCTGGCTGTAGTCGAACGCCGAGAGGTCGTCTGACTCGCCCACGAAGAATACGGTAGGCTCATAGATGCCCTTCCACAGATCGAACGCTTTACCCTTTAGCGCAAGCGTGATGAGGATGGCCATGCGTGTCTGCTCTTTAGCCACAGCGGGGTCATCCTTGAATATGAGGCGGAACATCATGCGGCCATACCACATCATGGCCATGAAGTACTTTTTCAGGGCCTCATTCCTGGTGTAGTGTCCCCTTGGCACGTACTGGCTATAGTCTTCCTTATAGCCGAAGATGGGCGACTTCGCGAAGCCCTCGTGGGCGTTGATGAGGGCTAGCTCGCCCTGTACCATGCCCTTCACGCTCGAAGGCACGTCGGGCGTCTCGCCGAGCAGCGTGAGCGCCACGGCGAAGAACGCCGCGTTCTTGAGGGCGGCCGTCTTCACGGGCTCAGCCGCCGACTCCATCTGGGCCATAGACTCGTCGAGCATTAGCCTGGAAAGGCTGACGATGTCGGGGCTGAAGCGCTGCACTTCAAGCATCCGCAAGATATAGTCGAATAAAATGTGATACGCATGGAGCACGGAATCGGTGGTCACGAAGGCGGGCAGCCCTTCCTTGCTCAAGCCCTTATAGACATCATAGATCTGGGCATCGCTTGATGGCACTAAGTAAAAAAATTTCTCCGCCAAAGCCTTCTTCCCGGCATCATCGACGCCCATACGGTCCAGGCCCGTAAGCTTTGAAGCGTCTACAGCATAGTCTTTCAAGGATGGCGTCACCGTCGAGGGCATGGGCAAGAAATCGGCGAACTTTCCCTTCGTCTTAGCTGTAATAGTATACAGCATGCTCCCCATCGGCTTCGTCGTCGCGCTCTCGTCCATCGACCTGGTTATGCAGCCCCAGGCGCCCGAGCTTATCATTATCCCGCCCGCGACGCCCAGCGCCTTCAAGAACGAGCGCCTGCGCATTGAAGATAGGCCACCGCTCATATATAAAAAATGAATCGTCACTACGAAATAGATTACTATAACTACGGTCGGTTTCGTAGTGAAGGCCTTAATGAAACCATCAGGCTTTTATCTTTTCCGCTTTACTTTATGATGATGCGCACGATTGATTGGACTGATGAGAAGGGCTGCATTACTATTATAGATCAGACGGCGCTGCCCTCAAGGCTTACTGTGCTGGATATTTATGATGTTGATGGTTTGTGTGAGGCGATACTTAAGCTGAGGGTGCGTGGAGCCCCGGCGCTGGGGGCGGCGGGGGGCTTCGGGGTGGCGTTGCTGGCGAGGACGCTAAAGGCTCAAAAGTTCCAGGATTATATTGGCTGCTTGAGGGATGGCGCGGATAAGCTGAAGAGGGTGCGCCCGACGGCCGTAAACCTATCCTGGGGAACGGAAAGGGTGCTGAGGAGGGCGCTCACAGGAAAGGATAGGGGTGAGGTGGAGGCGCTGGCGTTGGATGAGGCGAAGGCGCTGGCAGACGAGGACGTGGCCAGGTGCAAGGCCATAGGGGAGCATGGGGCATCGCTCTTAAAAGATGGTGACACGGTCCTGACCCATTGCAACGCTGGCAGGCTGGCATGCGTAGACTGGGGCACGGCGCTGGGGGTAGTCAGAACGGCAGTGGCCAAGGGAAAAAGCATAAAAGTCATCTCATGCGAGACCAGGCCATTGAACCAGGGAAGCCGCATAACCTGCTGGGAGCTCATGGAGGACGGCATACCGGTCACGCTGATAACGGACAGCATGGCCGGGCATGTGATGCGGGCCGGAAGGGTTGACTGCGTAATCGTGGGAGCAGATAGAATCGTCCAGGACGCGGTTTTCAACAAGATAGGCACGTACGCGCTTTCAGTGCTCGCTAAAGCCCACAATACTCCTTTTTACGTGGCAGCGCCCTTATCCACGTTTGACCTTTCGAGGAAAGAGAAGGACGTGGTCATAGAGGAGCGCAGCCCCGACGAGCTGAGGTACTGGAACGGCTCACCGATAGCCCCTGCCGGCGTGCCGGCATATAACCCGGCGTTCGACGCCACGCCCATGGAAAACATAACCGCCATCATCACAGAGCAAGGCATTATGAAGCCCCCGCTCGCGCCCCATATAAGGTGACGTGTTCTATGAGTCCTGCAGCAAAATTTATATCCTATATCGGGCAACGTATTTTACTTAAGGCTGGCTTCGACATGGCCGATAAGCTCGTCACATATTCTAAGAACGTGTTCATCCCCGTCACTAACATGTGCCGCAACAATTGCGGCTATTGCGGGTTCAGGCGGGACCCCGGCTCACCGGAGGCCTTCATCATAAGGCCCGAGGAGGCACATGAAATGCTGAAAAAGGCCGCCGGACAGGGCTGCCTGGAAGCCCTTTTCACGTATGGCGACTCGCCATCAGATAAAAGGTTTTTTGAAGGGCTGAGAAAATATGGCTATGAGACGCTCACCGACTACGTTTACGACCTTTGCCTTGACGCGATTCGCCTGGGCCTGCTTCCCCATACGAATGGAGGGGTGTTGCCCTATGATGAGCTAAAAAAGCTTAAAGAGGTCAACGCGAGCATGGGCCTCATGCTGGAGACCACGGCAAGGCTTGAGGCGCACCGCCTCAGCCCCGCAAAGGACCCCGAGACGCGCATAAAGTTCATAGAGGATGCCGGAAGGCTACGCATACCGTTCACCACGGGCATACTGGTCGGCATCGGGGAGACCTGGGAGGACCGCCGCCGCTCCCTCGAGGCCATCAGGGACATACATAAAAGGTATGACCACATCCAGGAGGTTATCGTACAAAACTTCGTGCCGAAGCCGCACACGCGGATGGGCAACGTGAAACCCCCCTCCGTCGAGGACATGATAAGGGTTTTAAGGATGGCCCGAGAGATATTGCCAGAAGACGTTGAGCTTCAGGCTCCCCCCAACCTGACCTCCCACCTTAAGGAATTCTTAGAGGCCGGCGCGGGGGACATTGGCGGCATCTCCCCGGTTACCGAGGATTACATAAACCCGGAGTGCAGGTGGCCTACGCTGGATGAGCTAAAGGCCATGGGCCTGAAGCTCAGGGAACGGCTGCCCGTCTATCCTAAGTATGTGAAGCGCGGCTGGTATGGCAGGCAGGTCGAGCCGATCATCAAGAAATGCTCCGATGGAGACGGTTACCGTGTTTAAGGAAGTATATGGGCGCTCGCTTGAAGGTAAAATAACTAAAAGGGATGCGCTGGAGCTGATTAAGAAAGACCCGTTTGAGCTATTCCAGACGGCAGATGCCGTAAGGGAGACGCTTGTAGGCGATACGGTCTCTTATATAGTAAACAGGAACATCAACTTTACAGATAAGTGTATTGGCACGTGCCGTTTTTGCGCCTTCCGGAATAATACGGGGTATCAGTTGAGCATAGATGAGATACTGAGTAAGGTGGGGGAGGCGAAGAGGTATGGGGCAACGGAGGTTTGCATTCAGGGCGGTTTGCTTCCCGACATGTACCTGAAGGATTACGTCGCCATGCTTAAGGCGATAAAGGATAGCTATGACATCGATGTACATGCATTCTCCCCGATGGAGGTCTTCCACATGAGCAAGATTTCCGGGGTGAGCGTCTCGCGCTCGCTTGAAGCCCTCAAGGAGGCGGGCCTTGGCTCGATGCCGGGCACGGCGGCAGAGATACTCGTGGACTCAATCAGGCAGAAGATATGCCCGGATAAGCTGACCACCAGGCAATGGGTGGACGTCGTCACGAAAGCCCACAAGGCCGGCATACCCACGACTGCGACCATCATGTATGGGCATATTGAGACCTGGGAGGACCGTATCGACCATATATTCCTCCAGAGGGACATACAGCGTAAGACTCACGGCTTTACGGAGTTCGTGCCGCTCACATTCATGAGCAAGAATAACCCGCTGGGCGAGGTAGCCCACGGGGCAAGCGGGCTTGATGACCTGAGGATGTACGCCCTCGCCAGGCTCATCTTCGGAAAAGATTTAGTAAATATACAGGCATCATGGGTGAAGCTTGGGGTCAAGCTAGCCCAGGTGGCCCTTCACTGCGGCGCTAACGACCTCGGCGGCACGCTCATGGAGGAGAAGATCTCTAAATCCGCAGGCTCAAAGTCCGGCGAGTGCCTGTCCCCCGACGAGCTCAGGGATATCATCAAGGGCGCCGGCCGGACGCCACGGCAGCGCACCACTCTTTACAAGTATGTCAACTAAAAGGATGATACAATGCTTGAGGATGTTTTCGAGCGCTCCCTGAAGGGCGAGATAACGAAAGAGGACGCCCTCCAGCTCGTCCACGTAAACCCGTTCGAGCTTTTTGACACGGCGAACGAGCTGAGGAAGGAGATAGTGGGCGATGAGGTCACGTTCGTGGTCAACAGGCTCGTCGAGGTCACCGACCGCTGCATGATCGGGTGCGCCTTCTGCTCCTTCAGGAATCACGTGGGCTTCAAGCTGACCACCGAGCAGGTCCTGGAGAGGGTTGGCGAGGCAAAGAAGATCGGCGCCACCGAGATATGCCTGATATCGGGCGTCATGCCATACATGACCGTTGACTATTATTGTGACCTGTTCCAGGCCATAAAGGCGAACTATGACATCATGATACACGCCCTGTCGCCCATGGAAGTATACCATGCGGCTAAGGCGTCGGGGGTGACGCCATACGAGGCGATGGACGCCTTCAGGAAGGCCGGCCTTGACACGATGACCGGCGCCTCTGCCGAGATACTCATAGACTCCGTGAGGGCCAGGATTTGCCCGAAGAAGGTGTCCACAAAGGAGTGGGTTGACATCATCATGGACGCCCATAAATTGGGGATCAAGACGACGTCAACCATCATGTATGGCACCGTGGAGACCTGGGAGGATCGTATTGAGCATATGCTCATTCTAAGGGATATCCAGCGCAAGACCGGCGGGTTTACCGAGTTTATACCTCTGACTTTCATGCACGAAAACAACCGTCTGAGCGGGGAGTCTATCGGGGCGAGCGGCATGGATGACCTGAAGCTACACGCCCTGGCCCGCATCATCTTCGGCAGGGACATCCCGAACATCCAGGTGTCCTGGGTCAAGATGGGCACGAAGCTGGCACAGGCGACGCTGTTCACCGGCGCTAACGACTTCGGCGGCACGATGATGGAGGACAAGATATCGGTTGCGGCCGGCGCCTCATACGGCGAATACCTGTCAAGGGAAGACATCATCAAGTTAATAAAAGCCGTGGGCCGCATCCCCCGGGAGCGCAACACCCTCTACCAGCCCGTTCAATAGTATGTCGATTTCATTATAGGCAAGTAAGTGGGGTACGCTAGAGTATATGGTATTTGTTAGTAAGTGTCCTAAATTAATGAGGTCGAGTACCTGAAGCTAACACTACTTTATTCACCACTTGGTGTTTTTTGTGTCCCTTGTGGTGAAAAATGCCGGCAAAATAGAATCATTGGAGCGCCAATAAAGAATCACACTAATAGTATATGTCGCGTGTCACGTATAGCCCCAGCGCCCTGCGCTTCTCTATGTTTTTCCTCGCCCTGCTCTTTTTATCCAGGGCCAGTTTTTCGAGCTCCCTCAAGCCCTGCTCGCCGATCTCTTTTACTTCAAGCTTTCCGGCTGCTACTGCTCTGCGGAAAAGGTCCAGGCCCGTCTTTGTCCTGAGAAAAACGGTATTCCATCCTGGCTCCGAGCCTACGGAGCCTACGGATATGTCCGCCCACTCAGATACCAGGTCCGGGCAGATGCGGTCACCATCCTGGATATAGCGGGAGGCCTGCCTGAGCGGCACCGATACCCCCTTCTCGCCTTCCGTAATGAACCTGCCAGAGGAGCACCGCATCCTGACCACGTCAGACAGGGGCTCCTCCCCAAGCCCCTCCACGATAGCCTTTAGGCTGGCCGGGTAAAAGTTCTCGTAGCAAAAGATGCCGATCACCAAAGCTAAACTATCCACGATATCCCTGGCCCCAAAAGGGTAAAGCTGCATCTTCCGGATAGCCTCGACCTGGCATGGCAGCCCCACGTAGCCTATCCTCGTGAGCGCCTTTTCCCGCGTCGCCTCCTTGAGCCAGTAAAGGCTGGGCGACAGGGCGTATACGCTCTTCGCAGACTCCAGCGCCTCCTCCCTCGTTGTGGCCACGTACTGCTCGGGCACCCACTCCTCTTCAGACTTCCTGGTTAGCACAGCGCCGTCGATGAAGCCGGACTCCAGGGCATAGCAAATCAGCGAAGTCACCGTCCCGCCATCCTGCGCAACGCTCCTTATATAATCATCGCTCGACCTCGCCGTGAAAGCTTCCTTATATCGCCCGAATCCCTGGTACGCCATCTCACTCCTCCATGAGCCTCTTCATCATGCCCTCGATGGCCGCAGTCGGAAGGAAGCTCCGCGGGCACTGGGCATAGCAGGCGCCACACTTCACGCATCTATCAAAAATGACGTTAGGCCTTCCCATCTCCATGGTGATAGCCCTGGTGGGGCAGGCCATGGCACAGGCGCCGCAGCCTATACACAGGGAATTCTCCACTATATCCTTCCACAGGTCGCAGCCACAGGCATACCCCCCGACTTCATAGGACGAGAGGTACTTTAAGTAGTCCAGGTCGCCCTCGACGAACGCCTTGATGACGTTATAGGCCATCTGGGGCGCAGGGGGTGAGCCGGGCACGAAGGCGTCCACCTTTACAAGGCGGCTAATCGGCGGGAAAGCCTCGTGCTGAGGCTGGGGAAGCTGGCCCCCTCTGCAAAAGTTGTTAATCGTCGCCGTAGTGGAGCAGCCGCCCCACGCCACCAGGTAAGAAGAATTTTCACGGGCCTTCTTCAGCGTCTCGACCGCCTCCCTGGACTGCAGGCATGCCGCCCCGTCCACAAAGACGATGTCAACCTTCGGAGCCTCCCTTGCATCCATTATGAGCGTCATGTACTCGACATCCACCATCTCCATGATATCCAGCAGCCTCTCAAAATTATCTAAAAATGATATCTCACAGCCCGAGCAAGCTGCCAGGTGTACGTAGGCGAGCTTAGGCCTGCCCATAAGGCACCTCCGGCCTGACCCACCTATCCTCCACGACCTTGCCCTCGTTTATTACTAATAGATGGGTGGCGCAGGAAATACATGGGTCATAGGCGCGCATCACCCACTCAGCCCACCTATAATGGAAGCCTTCGGTAGCCTTGCCGATGACGGGAATGTTCCACATGGTGGCGGGCATGGCCTTATAATAGGTTATCCGTCCATCTTTCACGCTGGCGAGGTGGACGTTGGTTCCCCTCGGCGCCTCGTTGACCCCTATCCCCATATCGCCATCGCCATACGAAACCGGCCTGTTCAGGGTGTTCGCCCTCGTATTAAGCTGCCTCAGGATTTCAAGGCCCCTCTCCACCCTAACAGTAATCTCCTCCAGCCTGGCCCGGTTGAGGGCCATCGTGCCCTTCTCCTTGTAGCCCCTGAATTTCCACAGGCGGGCTCTCGGCCCTACCTCCACTATCCTGCCACGCAGCATCGGGATGACCGTGCAGGCCTCAACGCCCACATCCTTTCCATAATAGTTGGCCGGCAACTCCTCCGAATAATGGGGGTGGTACTCATTTGCATAGACCTCCGAGCTTCCGTAAATTAAATCGGTGGCCATCACGTCCACGTCAACTGCGCCCAGGCCCTCGGGCACGTCCGAGGAGTCGAAGGCCTCCTCCATGAATCCCTTTTGCTCCTCGTGGTACTGCCTGTACCCGGTGAGCAGCTCGATGAGCCTGTTACGGGCGGCCTCGCTTATATTAGTATACATGCCCCCAATCCTTATGTAGGGAGAGTGTATGGCCTCGCCGCCAGCCACGCTGCAGATGTACTGGCCAATCCGCCTCATCCTCTGGATGCGGACCAGCGCCTCCCTGGCCTTGCCAGGGTCCTTCACGAAGTCCGGCAGGATTAAGACCTGCTGGAGCGGGTGGTCGTGCAAGTGGTTGCCTATGTTACAAAGCTCACGTAGCAATAGCCCATGGTGTGGAGGCGTGACGCCTATGGAGCGCTCGATGGCCTCCGATGAGGCGGTCGCATGGGTTGGAGGGCAGAGGCCGCAAAAGCGGCTGGTGGCCACCGGCGCGAACTCCATCTCCCTCCCTACCAAGAACTTCTCGAACCCCCTCACCGTGACCATGCTTAAAAAGCTGCCCTTCTTGACCACCCCGCCCTCGTCTACCTCAAGGATGAACTTGCCATGCCCCTCGTTGCGAGTGGTGGGCGCGATGACGACGGTCTCCAAGTTTAGCACCATAAAAAGAGAAGAAAGGCAAATTTATAATTGTTTTTGAATTATTGTTTGATTTCGATCTCCTTCTCGAAGGCGCCTATTTTCGTGTCCCATACGTATACGTCTACCGTTATCTTGTACTTGCCCGCCGTCGAGATGCCATTGTAGTTGTCGGGAATGGCTATGCTGTATTCGACCTTTTTCGTCTCGCCTGGCTGGACGCCCAGGCCCGTAAGGGGCGTATCTGAGGACTTGAAGCTCATATAGGCCACCGTTAAAAACCTGGCCACAGATACGTGGAGCTTCGCCTCATCAATGGGCACCGTCCCCGTATTTTTTATGATGATATATGCGATCGCAGTATCGCCACCCTTATACGTGTCCTTATCGGTGCCGCCATCCACGAACTCCGCTCTCTTTACGACGGGCTGCACGGGAGTCGGCACCGCGGGGTAACCGCCTGGCTGCGATCCGCCCGGGATAAACTGGCCCGTGGGCACCGTCGCATAAGGCGTTGAGGTGGGGGCCGCAGGAATAAAGGTCGGCTGCTGAGCAGTGTCATAACTGCTAGGCCCAAAAATCACAGATACGAGCATGTACCCGGCGGCAAGGAGGGCCGCCAGGACCACTAACCCCACCACTGCAATGGCTGCCATGCTCAAAAGGCTTCGGTCTTCCATGTTTTTCACTTCTTACCTCGACGCTTTGCGATTATATGATCTTTACTCCCCTGCCCACGCGGGTCACGAACGACTCGCAGGAAATGCCGTATGAAAGGAACTCATCCCTCATAGCCTTTTCTATGGCTTTAGCCCTGTCGCGGGGGCATAATGCTATCATAGTAGGGCCGGAGCCGCTTATCGCCACCCCGTACGCGCCCTCTCTCATGGCGCCGGCCTTAACGCCCTCATAGCCTTTGATGAGCGGAGAGCGGTACTTCTCGTTGAAGGAATCGGCGAGCGAGCGCCCTATCAAGTAAGGGTCCTTTTTAGCGGCGCCCGCCACGAGCATGCACGCCTTGCCCACGTTCTGGACCATCTCCCTGAGCGGGATGCAGGCGGGCAACGCCTCCCTGGCCACCCGGGTGCTCACCTTGACGTCAGGCATTATGGCGACTACGCCGACCTCCGGCATCTCGAGGCTCTCCGCCTGGCCGCCGCAAACGATTGTCAGGCCGCCCAGGAGGCAAGGCCCCACGTTGTCAGCGTGGGCCACGCCAGCCGCCGCGACCTCGCCCCTTGCAGCTATGGGCACCAGCTCTTCTCTTGTATAGCCGAGCGAGAAAAGCTCGTTGATGGCGAACGCCACGCCTGCCGCAGGGGCGGCGCTGCTCCCCAGGCCGCTGGCCGGCCTGATGCCGCTATATATCGTAATGAGCACATCCCTTCCCATCTCCTTCGCCACCAGGCCCGCCGTATTCCTCTCAGGGTCCAGCGGTATCGACTCCGAGCCTACGCCTATGACTTTAATGGCAAGCCGGTCCGCCGGCTCCACCTCTATGACGTCATACGGCTCGTCGAGGGCCAGGCCGAGCACGTCGAAGCCAGCCCCCAGGTTTGCAGACGTTGCGGATGCCTTTACCCTGATGCGGTCCATGCCCCACCTCTAAACGGCATCCCTTATAAATAAATCCATAAGCTTGAACCCCTGCCCGATAAAGAAGCCGTCCGACACGGACCTCTCATCATATGTCTTACCCGTATCTATAACGTGCCTTGAGTCATATATTATGTATGGTACAGGGTCCCTGGCGTGCGTCTTGATTGAGAGGGGCGTAGGATGGTCGGGCAGCACCATGAGCCTGAAGTCGCCGAGCCTCCGCATGCCATCGAGCATCGGGCCAACCACCTTTTTATCGATATTCTCGATGGCCTTCACCTTCTCCTCCACCATGCCCTCGTGGCCGGCCTCGTCGGGCGCCTCTATATGGACGAAGACGAAGTCCCTCTCCTCCAGGGACTTGAGGGCATACCTCGCCTTAGCCGAGTAGTCGGTATCCAGGTAGCCTGTAGCCCCGGGCACGTTAATGACATCCAGGCCAGCGTACGCTCCCAGGCCCTTTATCAGGTCCACTGCGGAGATGACCGAGCCCGTCAGCCCGTACTTTTCGCGGAATTGCGGCATGGCCGGCGCCCTCCCCTGGCCCCATGGCCATATCGAGTTCGCGGGGTTCTTGCCCGCCGCGACTCGCTTTATATTTACCGGGTGGCCGGCGAGCAGCTTCCACGAGTTTATGATTAGCTCCGCCAAAAGCTCGTGCCCATCCCCCCTGGGCATGTGAGCATCCACCGGCTCTCCCACGTAATCATGGGGAGCGTCACAGATCGCTCCTGCACCCTTTCTTAAGACGAGTAAATGGCGATAGCTCACCCCTGGATAGAACTTCACGCCATTACCCCCCATAGCCTCATCCAGGTAAGCTATAAGCTCAGCGGCCTCTTCAGACGTGACGTGGCCTGCGCTATAGTCAAAAATGGCCCCGTCCTTTATAGTGATAAGGTTGCACCTGAACGCCACGTCGTCGGGCTTCAGCCTTACGCCCATGCTCATGGCCTCCAGCGGCCCCCTCCCATTATAATACCTGGCCGGGTCATAGCCCAGCGCTGCCATGTTTGCCACGTCGCTGCCCGCCGGTAGGCCTTCCACGGTGGTCTGGCAGAGGCCGTAGTGGCGGGCGTGTCGTGCCATGAAATCCATGTTCGGCTTGTTTGCGCACATCAGCGGAGTCTTGCCGTTTAGCTCCTTGACGGGATAGTCGGACATCCCGTCTCCGAGGATGACTGCGTACTTCATTTACATCAGAGAGACCTGAGTATGGCATCCTGCACATATATTTAACTGTAGTTAGTCAATTGTCGAATAGAAGGATTACCGATATATCGCTAAGCGATGTGTGTCAAGCGTATGGCAAAAAATATGGCGAAGAATATCGATTTTAGGGTGCGTTAGCTCGGTATAGAAGCCTATTCTGTACATGGGAAAGACCAAAAAAGATTTATTAAGGAACGACCTAATGTTATGCCAATAATCCATAAGGCATGGATTTGAGAGTTAGCGATGTCAGGTTCGGCATATGTCGAAGATGCGACATATGGGTGGTAAAACAAGAGCGTTTTATCCGATACGTGATATCCGCTTAGAACACAACCATGGGAGGTTGAATTGATGAAAAATACTATTAAGGCAGCATTAGCAGTACTAGTAATAATGTCCGTTATGGCCGTAATGTTGCCAGCCTTCGCTGATAAGCCGACTTATAGGGATTTAGACTATCCGCCGGCGATTGACAACGTTACAAAGGGCAGCGTGACTGGTACGGTTTCAACGGCTGGTAATGCTACAAACGGCATTGCCAACGCTTATATCGCCATAGTCAATGCTTCCAACACGAGCCAGGAGTACTATAACACTACTTCGAACGAGTATGGCAGATACGCGTTTACTGGCGTGAACGCCACCTTCAACAGCGTTAAGCGTTATGGTTATAACTCTGCTGGAGAAAATACCACATATGCGAATGGTGGAACTGGCGAAGTGTACAGGATCTACGCTTATGCAGAGAAGTATGGTGAAGGCTACTCCAACCCGTTCGGCATTGACTCCGCAGCCACTCCCTGCGCAGTAGAAACGTCTGTCGTCATCTTTACCAAGCCCGCCAGGATTGAGCTGAGGGCTGAGAAGACCAGCGTACTTGCTAACGGCGAAGACAAGGTTAAGATAACCGCTTACGTGTACGATACGCTGGGCAACCCGGTCGCCGACGGCTACCCGATCAACTTCACGGTAGGTAACGCGACAAACAACACCTGGAACACTCCAGGATTCAGCACCTGGACCTATAAGAATGGTAGCCTGAATGCGAATGACACTCGGGATGTTAATAACGTGGCCACCAACGATGGCAGCGCCAGCGTCCAGTTCGGCTGGGTGCCACGCGGCATGGGAGGCTATAACTCGACCGTCTGGGCATACTATGCGGACAACCCGAACATAAACGCTAGCATCAGGATCTACTTCACGTCCCCGACGGCCTCATGGAGCGGCTACGTGGTTGACTCCTTCGGCAGAGCCTATGGTGGCATAACCGTCACGTTACACGCTATAGGACACAACTCAACTGTCGAAAATTACGAGTTCTACACCATGGATAGGACTACCAGCCAGAGCCTGCCATTCACCGGCCTGTTCGTCTTCGACGACATAGTGTTGCAGTACGATGACTTCGTCATCGACTATGGCTATGTATCGGCCAACGCTACTATCACCGACAACAGGACGGTAGGAGGCCAGAGCGACGCCTACAAGATGAACGAGACCAGGACTTCTGTAGGCGTGATAGTCCTACACATCCCGCCGCCAGACGCGATAAAGCTCACCGCTGAGAAGGATACGATCCTCGTGGGCGGCCAGGATGACTGGATCATCGCACAGCTCTACCTGGACGGCCTGCCGTACAAGAGGTCTGGCATCGACGTGACCTTCTCATCCGACAATGACACGGTAGCCACGCTGCCCAAGGTCAAGACTAACGTCACAGACGATAACGGTCAGGCGTGGATACTGCTGACCTCCAACAAGACGAGGGGTAAGGTTAACGTCACAGGTACCGCCCAGATCATGTTCGGGCACAACCTAACGGACACGACCACCGTTCGTGTAGTGGGCTGGGGCACCGTGTCGGGCATGGTGACCGACCAGAACAAGAACGGTGTCCCGAACGCCAACGTAACCCTCTGGAACGTCAAGTGGAATACGACAACCTACACTGGCTCCGATGGAGACTACACGGTTGGCGGATGGGAGAACACCAAGATCGTGAAGATACCCGAGAACCCGCAGCTATCCAACGATGGCAGGACGGCGGCAATCGGTACGTATACGTACTTCAGGGTACCGGAGGACGTCTACAACGTGACGGCTGAGAAGGACGGCCACGTATACTATGCAGTCTTCTGCCTGGGTTCGTGGCCTGGCGATGTTGAAGCATACAAGGATGCTACGGAGATCCCGCCATCCGAGTTCGGTACAGCTACCCACAACATAGCTATACCTGACTACGTGTACATATCGCCCGTGACATCGCCGTCTCCGACGGCAAGCGCGCCGACGCCAACCCCGACCCCAACGCCAACCCCGACCCCAACGCCGACTCCGGGCTTTGAGGCGGTGTTCGCGCTGGCCGGCCTGCTCGGCGTTGCGTACCTGATTGCGAGGAAGGAGAACTAAATAGGCTAGATCAAGGGGATAAAAAAATCCCCTTAATCTCTTTTTATTTTTGTTCTTCGTGATAAAAATGCTAAAAATGCTAAACCGGGTATTTTCAATAACACTTACATTGTCTCTAATATTCTTCATGGCCCCTCAATCATTGGCTGATGAGGCCTCTTATGGGGCAATAACCGGGAGGGTACTCGACAGGAATGGCATGCCACTGGCTAACGCTACCGTCGATGCCCGCAATTGGGCAGGATACGTGGTCTGCTCAACAGTCTCGGGACCTGATGGCACCTTTACCTTAGATAAGATACCCATAACAGGGGTAGACGGCAGGAACACCTTCAGCCTGCTTGCAACGTACAATGCAAGCGGAAAAACCTACACGGACAAGACAATATTCTTCTGGGTGTACAAGAACCAGGTGGTAGAGCACGACGTGGTCATCTACTATTACCCGCCCTCCGGCTATGGCTGGCTAACGGGTAAAGTGGTCAACGCTAGCGACCTGAAACAATACCTGCCGGCCACCATATACCTGAATAATGGCATGTATTACTTCGTTTCCGGGGAGCCTGGAGATAGCTTCCAGTTTTACCTGCCCGAAGGCGACTACCAGGTCTGGGCAGAGCATAGCGAGAATGGACAGACGTACTCTTCAGGAAAGAGCGATGTCCACGTTAAGGGCGACGATACCCTCACCTCGATCCTCATGATATCCTTGAATGGAAATGGCACGCCATACCATGCGCCTCCCGCACCGGGCGTCAACGTTGTACATGGCATCGTCAAGCAGAGAAACGATGCCCCACTTTACGGGGCGACGGTCGAGCTTTGCAGGATGACGGGGAAAAGCTTTCCTGTGATGTCCACGACCACAAACGTCGATGGATACTACGTCTTCAACGGGGTCAACATAAGCTCTCCAATGGAGAACTTCGTGGTAAGGCTTCTGTATGACTATAACGGCTCTAAATACGTTAAACTATCCAACCCCTTCACCGTGTACTATAACAACATGCTCAACGTGACCCACGACTATAACGTGCCCCTCTCGGTGGAATTCGTGGACTCGGGGTCGCTGGAGCTTATAACGGACCCCCCAGGGGCTCATATATGGATCGATGGCATGGATACTGGCAGGGTGACACCGTTTAACTTCACTGGAATAAAGGTGGGCTACCACTCGTGTAGCCTGATCATGGATGGATATTTGCCGGAGAATTTATCTATAAGAGTTCCCGCAGAAGGCACGGCTAAGGCGACTAAAGTGTTAAAGCCAAGCACGGGAGACGTGTACTTCATGGTGAAGCCGGCGGATGCCCTAGTGTACGTGAACGGAGAGCCTGTGGGCAAAGGCTCGATTAACCTGACCAGGCTACAGTATGGTGAATACGCCTATACGGTATGCAGGGATGGGTACAGGAACGCCACCGGAACCTTCGAGGTGCTTCCAGGAAGAGACCTTACGGTGAAGGTAGAGCTTGTCGCAGTCCCCGGCTTGAGCCTTACATACCTGGGGTATTTGATCGACGGCATCATAAATGCCTTGAGCAGCATATTCTGAGAATGCTGTGTCCTGTGAAAGAACCATATAGACAGTTCAAGATAGTTCAGCAGGCTCAGAGCATGCCGGATTGACCAAAAATGGTTAATCATTTATGGCTTTCGGTCAAAATTTTCCTTTTATATGTTAATTGATATATGAGCCCAAGGTGCATAGCGCATGATTGAAGCCTCTGGATTGACGAAGATGTATGATGGCGTCCATGGTATCAGGGATGTCAGCTTGAGGGTTGGAGAAGGCGAATCGCTGGGCCTGCTGGGGCCGAATGGCGCCGGAAAGACTACATTGGTGAGGACGCTTATTGGCCTTTTAAGGCCGGACTCCGGGGATGCCACTATAAATGGCATAAGCGTCGTTAGAGAGCCGGATTCCGTGAGGAAGCTTATAGGGTATTTGCCCGAAGCTTTTGGGCTTTATGAGGATATGACGGTTTATGGCCTGCTGGATTATACGGGTAGGCTATACAGGATGGAAAGCGGCGCCCGGAAGGAGCGCATCGTATCGCTATTGAGGCGGTTTGGGCTTTATGATTCGAGGAGAATGAAGGCTGGCACTCTGTCGAAGGGCATGAGGCAGAAGGTGGGGTTTGCCCGTGCGCTGCTCAATGATCCTATGGTGGTTTTCCTGGATGAGCCAACGTCGGGGCTGGACCCGATAGCGGCCCGAAGCGTTGAAGGGCTTATAATGGAGCTTAAAAAAGAGGGTAAAACGATTATCATAACCTCGCATATATTGCCCGAGGCCGAGAAGATGTGCGACAGCGTGGCCATCATAAAGAGTGGCCGGGTGGCCGTATCAGGGAATATCAGGGAAGTTATGGGCAGGTTTGCCGAGCCCGTTGTAATGGTGAGGCTGAAGAGGCCTGAAGATGCGGGACGCGCCGCATCTTTTCTTTCGTCCATGTTTCCGCAGGGCGTGGAAGCCCTGGATGACCTGGTCATGATACGGGCGGCCGAGCCCGAGAAGGCGGCGATGGATGCCAACAGAGCACTTTTAGAGGCTAACATGCCCGTCCTGGAGGTCAGGGTAGAGGGCGCAAGCCTCGACGAGGCTTACTTCAAGGTGCTGGAGGGGTGAAGCATGGCAAGCGTTATTTTTGAGATAGCCCGTAAAGAGGCGCTTTCGTATTATTCGAGGAGGAGCGTTATAGTCCAGAATATCATCTTGCTTTTCGCCTTTAGCATTATACCCATAGAGCAGGTCGGCTCTGTTCTGGCCTCGGGCGGGCACCGTATCAGTTCCCTCTCCTCGACCCTGGACGTATTATTGTTGATAGCCGCTTTTTACCCGATCATGGTGGCCAACGGCATATCCGTGCTTGCTTTCCCATATGAAAAGGATCAGAAGACCATTGAGCACCTGCTGTCGCTGCCTTTAAGCGATAAAGAGATTTTCCTGGGTAAAGCGCTTGCAGCCGTCGTCACCGGCTGGGCAGGGCTGGCGCTGGTCTACTCTATAGTCATAGGCTACGTGCTCGTCGTCGATGGGAGCAGCATCGTGTGGGACGCACCCCTTGTAACGCCTTCCCTTGCCGTGTCCATCTTCGTTGTCGCCCCCATGCTGGTCGTCCTTTCGACGATGGCGCTGATAGCCATCTCCAGCTACATACCCAATACCCGTGAATCGTACATCATCAATATTATTTTAATGGGCGTGATGATAGGTGTCGGAAGCATGAGGCTAGCCATAAATGTCGATCCCCTGCTGTTTGACCTGGGGCTTGCCGCCGCGCTTGCCATCCTCGCCTTCATGGCCTATGTAGTCGGCATTAAGGCCTTTAGCCGCGAAAAGCTGATATCCAGGATATGAGCAAATAGGAGGCCGTATCGGCCATGCCATATTTTTGAGGTGGGGAAAGCTATATATTTGTGGAATACCTTTCTAAACTCTGCTTTAATATATAGGCAGTGCTGTCCGCACCTTTATGCTTTTGCTTAACTATGCGGGGGTTGCCAAGACAGGTCAAAGGCGCAGGATTGAGGGTCCTGTCTCGTAGGAGTTCGCGAGTTCAAATCTCGTCCCCCGCACCTTTTATGAATAAAATTTAGGTTTGGAGTTTTTGCTTTTCGCGGTTCGACGTCTGCTTAGCCATAAAACCTGGACAAAGTTTATTATATGAAAAGAAAGTTCTTTCTTTTGTAAAAAGAAAGTTTTTTATATTCCCACAAGAAACTTATAGGTATGCTTCTCAAGGAGACGCTCCGAAAGGTCGCGGAAATACAGCTCAACGAGGTCAACACGCTCGACCAGGGCGCCAAAAGGGACATCCTCGATTCAATCGACATGAAGTCTCCTATGGCAGTCATCATATCGGGCGTGAGAAGATGCGGAAAAAGCACTTTATTAAAGCAGATAATGAAAAAGAGCAAGAGCTTTAATTACTTTAATTTCGAGGATGAGCGTGCGCTAAGCTTTGACGTATCAGACTTTGAAAGGCTGGACGAGGTATTCTCAGAGCTAAACCCTGATGCATCCTGCTATTTTTTCGACGAGATCCAAAACGTTCCCGAATGGGAGCGGTTCGTCAGAAGAAAGCTCGACGAGGGCAAAAAATTTTTTATAACGGGCTCTAACTCATCGCTGTTGAGCAAGGAGCTAGGCACAAAGCTTACCGGCCGACATCTAACCTATGAGCTATTTCCCATGTCCTACGGGGAGACATTACGGCTTACCGGAGAGCAGGCATCCCTATCTTCCTTTAGTAAATACTTCTATAAAGGAGGGTTCCCCGGCTATATAAAATATGATAACGACATGATGCTCCAGCAAATCTTTAATGACATCGTCATTAAGGACGTTGTCGTTAGATATAGCTTGAAAGACCCGGTACTGGTTAAAAATCTGGCGAAATATCTAATGACAAACGCAGGAAATGAGTTCTCGTACAATGGCCTTAAAAAGTCCTTTGACGTGGGCACGGCGTCTACCATATCAAATTTTGTTTCCTACTTCGAGGACAGCTATTTACTATTTACCATCCCGAAGTTCTCGTATTCCTATAAGAAGCAGCTCATGAACCCGAAGAAGGCCTACGCAATAGACCATGGATTGGCCAGGGCGAACAGCGTATCCTTTTCAGCGGATAAAGGCAGGATACTTGAAAACATCGTATTCTTACAGCTAAGGCGGCTGTACCCCTCCATCTTTTATTTCAGGGAGAAGAACGAATGCGACTTCATCGTACAGGATAAGGCCGGCAAAATGCAGGCGATACAGGTATGCTATAGGCTAGATGAAGACTCGCTTCGGCGAGAGATGAAAGGCTTAAAAGAAGCCATGGAAGCGACGGGCATTAAGAAAGGGACGATAGTCACGTTTGACCAGGAGGATAAATTCGGCGATATCGAGGTAATGCCTGCCTGGAAATGGCTATTAAATGCGTAAGGGGATGTTGGTAGAATGGTTAATTACTTTTTGATAACTCCTTTTGTTGTGGCCAGGCCTGCCAGCCCCACCATGCCCAGTATGGCGAAAGGCAGCAAAGGAAGGCAATTGCCACCTGTACCCGTCGTGGCGGTGGGAGAAGCTATGGGAGTCGGGGTTACGGTCGGCTCAGGGGTTGGCGTCGGGCTTACCACCACAGGCACATCAAAGTCAATATTATTAAAGCCCTGAACAAACCTCAGTTTAACGATATTAGAGTCCTTGGGGATGGGTATCTCGACGAAGCGCAGGCTAGACATGGCACCGGGCTTCACGTCCTCGCCGGTATACGTCCCCTCATTAAGCTTATACTGGTTACCCTGCTCATCATAGAATTCCGGCTGGATATAGCCATCTTCTACATGGTCACCATGGTTCTCATACCGGTAGAAAAGCCTCACCCACTTCACGCGGTCAAGGGGCGTGGTTGGATAAGTGTTGCCCTTCTGGTGGTTACCAACCTCGAGGTATAATAAGTGTACTTCGACGTCACTGCGCATACAATAGAACGACTGATCCAGCGGGATGGTAGCCGTCGTGGTATCGTCGGCATCTGAAAACGCCATGGGCATCATGCCCATGAAAAGCGAAATGATAAGCGCTAAAACGACCACAACGCTCATTCTTCCAGACATGGTGGGATAATAATCACCTATAAAGCTTAAAGCTTTTTAGGCCGACAAAGCGTGTACTATTTATAAGATTAACCTAAATTCTAGCTTTTAGGATGGCCTGAAAATGACCGATAAACGGCTGGTACTCCTCATAACCTGTATGACCGCATTCATAACGCCATTCCTGGGGTCATCGGTGAACATCGCGCTTCCTTCTATAAACGCGGACTTCATGGTGCCCGATGAGGCTTTGCTTAACTGGGTGGCGCTCGGCTTCCTCTTATCGGCGGCCATCTTCGTCGTGCCATTCGGGCGGATAGCTGACATCATTGGAAGAAAGACGATATTCATCACAGGGCTATCAATAGTGGTAATCTCATCAATACTGTGTAGCATGTCGAGCTCTATCCACATGCTCATCTTGTCACGGGCGGTCGAGGGCTTCGGCAGCGCTCTGATATTCGGCACCTCTGTGGCCATCCTCACGGCCGCTTACCCCATGAAGGAGCGCGGCAAGGCGCTCGGCATCAACGTCGCGTTAACGTATCTCGGGCTTTCGGCCGGCCCGGTGCTGGGCGGCTTCATCACGCACAACATCGGATGGAGATACATATATGGGGGTATGGCGGCGTATGCATCCCTCGTTGCTCTACTGGCGCTCCTGGTCCTAAAAGAGAACGAGCGGTGCGCCGAGAACGCGCCATTCGACGCCGTCGGCACGGCCCTTTATGGCGCGATGCTCTTCACTTTCATGATGGGATTATCGATGGTGCCGACAATATGGGGCGGGCTTATAATCGCGTTAAGCTTAGCGGGAATGGCGGCGTTCTTCTGGTGGGAGCTCAGGAACCCGAACCCAGTCTTAAAGGTCAGCGTATTCAGGAAGAATACGGTCTTTTTGTTTTCGAACCTGGCAGCGCTCATAAACTATAGCGCTACCGCGGCCATTGCATTCTTATTAAGCCTCTACTTACACTACATACAGGGCTACGATCCCCAGTCTGCCGGCCTCATCCTGGTAGCTCAGCCCATCGTGCAGGCAATATTTTCGCCTTTATCGGGGAGGCTCTCCGATAAGGTGGAGCCAAGGATTGTCGCCTCTATGGGCATGGGCTTATGTATTATAGGGCTGGCGCTATTCGCGCTCCTTACGCCTTCCACCCCACTATACCAGATCATCGCAAGCCTGATGTTTTTAGGCCTGGGATTCGCCCTCTTCTCATCGCCAAACACGAACGCCATAATGAGCTCGGTGGACAGGTGTGACTATGGCGTGGCCTCCGGCATGGTAAGCACGATGCGCATCATCGGGCAGATGCTTAGCCAGAGCATCGCATTGCTCATCTTTTTAATGATAATGGGCCATACTGAAATCTCACGGGATCAGTCCGGGCCTCTTATGGCCAGCGTTCAGGCCGCCTTCCTCGTTTTTGCCGGGCTATGCGTCATCGGGCTGTTCGCTTCGCTTATGAGGGGTAACCTTAGAAGCGGTGCCACCCCCGTTAACGCTTTGCACCAGAAACAATAGGCCAAAAAATTAAGCTTAAAAAGTAGCTCAGTCCCACCACCTATTAGATAGCCCTTTGAAAAACTTTTTTAAATAGCTTGATTACTATTTCCTGGAAATGCCAAAAAATATATTTTGATGGCGCCTCTTCATACATGGTTTACTATGAGGCTGACAGTAGAAGCCGGCGGCTTAACCCTGCAGAACCCGACCATCCTGGCGGCAGGCATCCTGGGCACAACTGGAGCGTCGCTTAAAAGGGTGGCATCGATGGGGGCGGGGGCAGTCGTCACCAAGTCAATCGGCGTCGAGCCCAGATACGGGCACCCCAACCCATCGATGATAAAGCTCGAATGCGGGTATATAAATGCCATGGGGTTGCCGAACCCTTCATACAGGGAATTCTTGCAGGAGCTGGAGGTAGCAAGGCAGGCGGGCGTGCCGGTCATCGCAAGCATATTCGGGGCCAACGAGGCCGAGTTCAGGGAGGTGGCGGAAGGGCTTCCTGGCGCTTCAGCTTACGAGCTTAACGTGAGCTGCCCGCACGCTAAAGGATACGGGATGCAGCTTGGCACCGACCCGGCGCTCGTGGAGGCGGTAACGCGGGCCGTGAAAGGCGCAGTCGACGTGCCGGTATGGGTTAAATTGACCCCGAATGTCACGGACATCACGGCAATCGGGAGGGCGGCACAGGACGGCGGCGCGGACGCGGTGGTAGCCATCAACACGGTCAAGGCGATGACAATAGACATCGACAGCGGCTACCCCATACTCGGCAATATAAGCGGAGGGCTATCAGGGCCGGCCATAAAGCCCATAGCGGTTAAATGCGTGTACGAACTATACGAGGCTCTGGACATACCGGTCATAGGGGTGGGCGGCATATCAAACTGGGCCGACGCAGTCGAATTCCTCATGGCCGGCGCATCCGCCGTCGAAATCGGCTCGGCGGTATACGACGGCCTTGAAGTCTTCGCCTCGGTCTCGATGGGGCTTTCCGACTACCTGGAAAGGAAAAACATGAAGCTCGAAGATCTTGTTGGCCTATCCCATAGGGTGGTGAAGCATGAGGCCCATAAGTGCTAAAATTTTGAAGGTTATTGATGAGACTCCTACAATTAAGACCTTTAGGCTCGATACGGCGGGCTGGCTCAAGGGAAAGCCCGGGCAATTCGTCATGGTCTGGGCTAGAGGGGTAGATGAGGTGCCTATGGCCCTCTCCTATGAGGATGGCATCACCGTTCAGAGGGTGGGCGAGGCCACAGAGGCCATGTTCAGGCTAAAAGAAGGCGACACGCTCGGCATCCGGGGGCCTTATGGCAACGGGTGGGAGCTTGTGGGCGATAATATCTTAATCATTTCAGGAGGCGTAGGCTCAGCGCCGCTGGCGCCTCTGGCCGAAAAGGCCGCAGCCATAGGGGTACAGGTGACCGTATTGGCGGGGTACAGGACGAAAGAAGAGGTCCACTTCGAGACAAGGTACAGGAAGGCTGGAAAGACGCTTATATCCACAGATGACGGTAGCTATGGCCATAAGGGTTTCGTGACCGACCTTATGAGGGATATAGACTTAAGTATGTACACTCAAATATATTGTTGCGGCCCGGAAAAGATGATGTATCGTGTCCTGGGCATCCTGGATGGGCATAAGATGGCTGACCGCTCGCAGTTCAGCCTGCAGCGACACATGAAATGCGGCATAGGCGTGTGCGGAAGCTGCTGTATCGACCCGGATGGCTTGAGGGTTTGCAGGGATGGCCCGGTGTTCAGGGGCGATACGCTGATAAGCTCCGAGCTCGGAAGGTATGCCAGGGATGGTAGCGGCAGGAGGCTGAAATTATGGCTATAATAGGCAGGTTCAGGCATAATCACAGGGTTTTCACCGGCGAGGTTATCGAAGGCAAGGTCCACTCCATGCTGGGCGGCAGGGAGTATGACATGAGCGAGGTCAAGGTGTTACCGCCCTGTACGCCGACCAAGATCGTTTGCGTCGGCTGTAACTACGTTGAGCATGCGAAAGAGCTTAACGAGCGTATACCGGATGAGCCTATATTATTCATTAAGCCGCCGTCCAGCGTGCTGGCGAGCGGCGAGAGCATAATTTATCCTGAGCAGGCGAAGCGGGTGGACTACGAGGCTGAGCTTGCGGTAGTCATTGGCAAGCGCACGAAGAACGTTAAGGCGGATAAGGCGAAAAGCCATATACTCGGCTACACGTGTTTCAACGACGTTACGGCCAGGGATTTACAGCGTAAGGATGTCCAGTGGACTCGCGCTAAAAGCTTCGATACGTTTTCCCCGATTGGCCCATTTATCCAGACGGAAGTCGACCCCACTAATCTTAACATTAAGGCCAGGCTTAATGGGGCCGTAAAGCAGGATTCGAACACGAGCGATATGATCTTTAACGTTTATAAGCTGGTGGAGTTCGTGTCGAGCGTAATGACCCTGGAGATGGGCGACGTCATTGCGACGGGCACGCCCCCGGGCGTGGGTCCCATGAAGCGTGGAGACACTATAGAGGTGGAAATAGATAATATCGGGGTCCTGGCCAATAAAGTGGCATAGAAAAAGTATAATACAAAAATATTTTTATTTGCTTTTCTTGCGGTCATAGAAATATTTATTAGTATAAGCTGTATAATTTAAAATTATGGCAAGCGGTCGCAGGGCATACATTAGTAAAAAGCCCTTCATGATAATTTGCCACTTTTATTATTTGAGCGGCCGCAGCGTGCGAAAAACGTTAGAGACATTATGGGGGCATCGAAGGGGGCAAAAAGGGGTTCTTATGTATGAGCGGTATAAAAAGCTTCTTCGATACCATAATGGGCAGTTCCAGGTATAAGGGCGAAATGGCCGCGCAGAGGGCGGTCAACCCTCGGGCTAGCGTTGCATATAGCGTAGACGCTCGTTCCAGCCGCGACTCCATCCAGGATATCAAAAGCATGCTCGATGAGGCTATAACGGAATATTCGGAGGCGGTCAGGCAGAAGCCCGACTATGCGGAAGCCCATTATAACCTTGGCGTGGCGCTGGATGATAAAGGCCTGCTGGACGATGCGATAAGGGAGTTCCGCGAGGCCGTCCGTCTAAACCCTGATTTTTCAGAAGCCCACTATAACCTGGGGGTTGCATTAGATGATAAAGGGCTATTAGATGATGCCATTAAGGAGTATCGTGAGTCTTTGCGCCTGAACCCCGACTATGCAAGGGCACATTATAGCCTCGGCATCGCCCTTGGAAAAAGAGACCAGCTTGACGAGGCCATCCACGAGTTCAAGGAAGCGTTGAGGCTACAGCCTGACAACCCTGAAGTCCATTATAACATGGGCGTGGTGCTGGCCAGGAAAGGCCTCATTGATGATGCCATAAAGGCGTTCAGGGACGCCATAGCGCTAAAGCCTGACGACGCGGAAGCCCACTATAATCTTGGAGTGTCGCTGGACTACAAAGGCCTGATAGACGAGGCGATATCCGAGTTCAGGGAGACGGTATGGCTCAAGCCGGATGACGCTGAAGCCCATTATAACCTTGGCCTGGCGCTGAGCAAAAAGGGGATGTTCGACCAGGCAATACGGGAATATAGGGAGGCGGTAAGGCTTAAGCCGGATTACGCTAAGGCCCATAATAACCTGGGCATCGTGTTAGATTATAAGGGCATGGTCGACGAGGCCATAAAAGAATACCGGGCCGCTGTCAACTTGAAGCCCGATGACGCTGAAGCCCATTACAACCTTGGCGTGGCCCTTACCTCTAAAAATGAGCTTGACGAGGCCATCCACGAGTTCAAGGAGGCCGTTAAGCTTAAGCCGAACTATCCTGAGGCGCATTTCAAGCTTGGCTACGCGCTATGCAGGAAAGGGCTGCTGGATGACGCCATCAGGGAGCTCAGGGAGGCCATCTGGCTCAGGCCAGGCTTCGCCGAAGCCCACTATAACCTTGGGGTCGTTTTTGGCAAGAAAAACATGATGGATGACGCCATCCGCGAGCTGAAGGATGCCATAAGGCTCAGGCCGGATTACGCGGAGGCCCATTATAACCTCGGCCTCGCCTACGACTATAAGGGTCAAATCGATGACGCGATAAAGGAATATAAGGAGGCCCTGAGGATCAGGCCTGACTACGTCAAGGCGAGGAATAACCTTGGCGTGGCACTGGACGAGAAAGGCTTTTTGGATGATACCATCCGGGAGTTCAGGGAAGTCGTATGGCTCAAGCCGGATGACGCCGAGGCGCACTATAACCTGGGCTTAGCCCTGAGTAAAAAGGGCTCGCTGGATCAGGCTATAAGGGAATTCAGGGAGGCTTACAGGCTTAAGCCTGACTTTGCCGAGGCATTCTATAATCTTGCAGTTGTTTTTGGCAAGAAAGGGCTGCTGGATGACGCCATACGCGAGTACAGGGAGGCGATAAGGCTCAGGCCCGATTACGCAGAGGCGCACTACAACCTGGCGATTGCCTATAGCAAGAAGAACATGGTAGACGATGCGATCAAGGAGTTCAGGGAAGCCGTCCACCTCAGGCCTGACGACGCGAACGCCCACTATAACCTCGGGCTCGCGCTAAACAAGAAAGGATTGCTGGATAACGCCATACGCGAGTACGTCGAGGTGGTGCGCCTCAGGCCAGACGACGCCAAAGCGCATAATAACCTGGCGCTGGCATTATATGACAAGGGCATGCTAGATGAGGCTGTGAAAGAGTTTCGCGAGGCCATCAGAATAAAGCCGGAATACGCAGAGGCGCACTACAACCTTGGCGTCGCCCTGGATCGCAAGGGCCTGATAGACGAGGCGATCGGCGAATACTTAATCGCCATCGAGATGAAGCCGGAAGAGCCGAATGCCCATTATAGCCTTGGCATGGCGCTATACAAGAAGGGGCTGCTCGATGACGCAATAAAAGAGTTCAAGGAGGTAATATGGCTAAAGCCCGATGACTTTAGCGCTCGCTTTCAGCTTGGCCTCGCCTTCAACGAGAAAAACATGCTGGACGACGCCATCAGAGAGCTTAGAGAGGCGGCCAGCATGGAGCCTGGCGACCCTGCCATCCACTATAATTTAGGCCTCGTGCTTGGCAGGAAGGGGCTGCTTGACGATGCGATAGGGGAATTTAAGGCGGCGCTGAAGCTGAAGCCTGACGACGTGAACGCCCACTATTACCTGGGCCTCGCGTATAATTATAAAGGCATGTACGATGATGCGGCGACTGAACTGGGGGAGGCGCTGCGCCTGAAGCCAGACGATGCGAACACCCACTATAACCTCGGCGTGGTCATGGCAAACATGGGCCGTTTCGACGACGCTATCAGAGAATATAGGGAGGCGCTGCGCATCAAGCCTGATTATGCTAAAGCCCATAATAACCTGGGCATCGTACTCGACTATAAGGGGCAGGTCGATGAAGCCATCGCTGAATACTTAGAGGCTGTACGCTTGAAGCCTGACGATGCAAATGCCCATTATAACCTTGGACTGGCTTATGACAATAAAGGCATGCTTGACGAGGCCATCCGAGAGCTTAAGGAGGCATTAAGGCTGAAGCCGGACGACGCTAACGCCCACTATAACCTGGGCGTCATACTCGGCAAGAAGGGCCTTCTTAAGGAGGCCATAGATGAATATAACATTGCAGTAAGCCTAAGGCCTGACTATGCTGAGGCGTACTATAACCTTGGTTTTGCGCTGGATATGGCGCAAATGGGCGCGAAGGCGGTAGAGGCGTACAGAAAATTCATAGACTGCGCCCCGCCGCAGTATGCCAGCTATGTGGACCATGCGCGCCAGCGGGTAAGGGAGATGGGAAATGCGTAAAAAGGATAAATAGACGGGTTTTTAACCCCGCCATAACTTACCAGAACATTCCGAACGGCCCGAAAGGACAAAATGGACCAAACGGCCCGAAGCCGAATCTGAATAGGCCGAATAGCCCGAATGGGCCGAACGGGCCGAACGGGCCGAACGGAAACCATGCTGCCGCTGGTAGAACCGCGGTGGCGAATGCGGCTAAAGCGGTAACTGCTGCCATCAATTTTTTATGCATAACCTGCAAACCTCCCACAATATATGAGATAGCAGGGCATAATGTTTAATATTGCCTGCAAATTTAGTGAAATATGGCTTGTTAAAAGCCATTATTTATTATTAAATATATATAAAAGAAAAAATGGTCTAATATTATGCCCTACCTGTAATGGTACCGCTCACCTTTTTTAACAGATGCCGAATGGGCCGAAAGGCCCGAACGGGAACCCAACGCCGAATGGCCCGAAGCCTCCGAAGAATGGGGTTGCAAAGCCATTGACGCTAGTGAACCCCGAAGTGAAAGTCGAGGCTGTTGTGAATCCGGAAGTAAAGCTCGTGCCGAATGGCCCGAAGCCAAACGGGCCGCAGTGGCCGAACGGTCCGAAAGGCGTAAACCATGCCATGGCGGGCAGGGCGCATGCCATTGCAAGCAAAGCCACGGTAAATGCTATCAATAGTTTCCTGAACATACTTCTTTTATACCTCCTCCATTAAGTCTGATAGAAGGATATGTTGTTTAATATTATGCGTAATTATCAGCAATCTTAGGGAAATGAGTCCAATTTTTAGCGATTATTTTTGTTAAGCAATAAATATTGGTTGTTTTGTTAAAATAAGTTCATTTATGCTTTATATTTTAGGTATTAAGTGGGCTATTGCCTGCTTTTTGTACCTATGATGCGTAATGCTGAAGCTTGGCCCTGCCGACTTAAAAAGCAATCTATATATAGTTGGCGCGAGTATTGATTCTCTAAAATCAGGCTTACATAGGCCGATTTGTCCGCAAGGCACTCATAGATGCGCCAGAGGCATGTCAATGACTGAGTTCCCCAAAAAATATGACCCAAAGGAGATTGAGCCCAGGATACAAAAGTTCTGGGAAGAGGAGAAGATCTTTAAGTTTGACCCTACCAGCGAGAGGCCTACCTATTCTATAGATACGCCTCCTCCTACGCTGTCAGGCTATATCCACATGGGACATGTCATGTCGTACTCGCAGGCGGAGTTCGTGGCCCGATACCAGCGCATGAAAGGAAAGAACGTCTTCTACCCTATGGGCTTTGACGATAATGGCCTTCCCACCGAGCGCTTTGTCGAGAAGAAGTATAAGGTTAACATAAAGGAGATAGGCCGCGAGGAGTTCATCAAGCTTTGCCTCAAGGAGACCGAGATAGGAGGCGCAAACTACCGGAACGTCTGGACGAGGCTGGGCATATCGGTGGACTGGAGCCTGCTGTATTCTACTATTAATAAGCGCTGCCAGCGTATCTCCCAGCGGTCTTTCATAGACATCTACAAAAAAGGCAGGATAGAGAGGCGCAACGAGCCGGCCATATGGTGCCCCCTTTGTGAGACCTCGCTTGCCCAGGCGGACGTGGAGGACTCCGAGCCCCGGAAATCGTTCCTTAATACGATTAAGTTTAAGGGGGAGGATGGCGCTGACCTTTTGATTGCAACCTCAAGGCCCGAGCTTTTATCGTCGTGCGTGGCGCTGCTGGTAAACCCCGGGGACGAGCGCTATAAGCACCTCGTCGGTAAGACGGCTATAACTCCGCTTTTTAACGAAAAGGTGCCCATACTGGCAGACATAAAGGTAGACCCGGAGTTCGGCACTGGCATGGTCATGGTGTGCACGTTCGGGGACAAGACGGATATAGACTGGTGGAGGCAGTTCGGCCTGCCGCTAAAGCTTTCCATCAACGCTAACGGCACTATGAACGATAACGCACAAAAATATAAGGGCATGACCATCACGGAGTGCAGG
Organism: Methanocella conradii HZ254; assembly: GCF_000251105.1. Lineage (GTDB taxonomy): Archaea > Halobacteriota > Methanocellia > Methanocellales > Methanocellaceae > Methanocella > Methanocella conradii. The sequence goes on from NC_017034.1 coordinate 992,974, forward strand.
AAGCAAATCATCGAGGACTTAAAGGAGGCCGGGCTGCTCGTGGAGCAGAAGCCCATCGAGCACGTCATGAACGTGCACGAGCGCTGCGGGACGCCGGTGGAATACTACGTAACGCAGCAATGGTTCATCAAGATACTCGACCTCAAGGATGAGCTGCTTGCGCAGGGCGCGAAGCTTAAATGGTACCCTGAGCGTATGAAAGTCAGATACGATACATGGATAAACGGCCTCAAGTGGGATTGGTGTATATCAAGGCAGCGCTACTTTGGCGTTCCGTTCCCGTTGTGGTATTGCAAGAAGTGTGGCGCCGTGGCATTAGCGGATGAGAGCCAGCTTCCGGTAGACCCCATGGCCACAAAGCCTCTACGCCCGTGCGAAAAGTGTGGCTCTACGGAGTTTGAGCCAGAAAGGGACGTAATGGATACGTGGGCGACCTCCTCAGTCACTCCACTCATCAACTCGAACTGGGGCGAGCCCAACTCTATCATCGATAAAATATACCCGATGAGCCTGAGGCCGCAGGCCCACGAGATCATCAGGACGTGGCTCTTCTATACAGTGATAAAGAGCTACCTGCATACCAACAGCCTGCCCTGGACTACAGTCATGATATCCGGCCACGGCCTGGACCCGCATGGCAAGGCGATGCACAAGTCCAAGGGCAACATAGTTGAGCCGCTGCCCATAGTGGACAAGTACAGCGCCGACGCCCTGAGGTGGTGGGCCGCATCGGCAAAGCTGGGCGACGACCTCCCATTCAAGGAAAAAGAAGTCGTGTATGGCCAAAAGTTCATAAATAAGCTCTTCAACGCCTCCAGGTTCGTATCCATCCACATCAAGGGATATAAGCCAGAGGAGCCAGAGCTGGAGCTTATAGACAGGTGGCTGCTCACGAAGCTTAACGATGTCATAAAAGAGAGCACCGAGAACTTCGAGCGCTACGAGTACAGCAAGGCGAAGGCGCTGACCGAGCAGTTCTTCTGGGGAGACTTCTGCGATAACTATCTTGAGATAGTCAAGGACCGGCTATACAGGAAGGCAGAGAATGGGGAGAGCGGCAGGGCTGCCATGTATACGGTTTACATGGCATTGCTGAACTCTCTGAAGCTTTTAGCCCCTTTCATACCTCATATCACCGAGGATGTCTATCAGCGCCTGTTCAGGGATAATGAGGGCGACATCAGCCTGCACGTCTCGAGATGGCCCGAGCCGAACTATCACTGGACCGACATTGAGGCGTTGAGGCTGGGCAACATGGCCGTAGCAATGCTCTCAAGCCTGAGGCAATACAAGAACTCCCAGAACATGGCTCAGAACGCGTCCCTATCCAGGGTAATCATCATGAGCGACGGCCTGGACGCCGATATCAGGCGCTTCGACCAGGTTTTGAAGGATGCCATGAAAATATCGCAGATCTCTTATGGCACGGTAGAGCGCCCGGATGCTGTGCTGGTGATAGGCGGCACGGAGATAAAGATGCAAATAGAAAAATAAGCGTTAGCCGGTATGGGCCATCTTTTTATGCTTTTGTCATGGACGGCACGCCCGCCTTTTTGGATACCCAGTCAAATACCACTCCCAGCAGGCCTCCCCAGATGATAGCTGCCACGAGTGCCGTGACTATCCCCGTCGTGGTCAACGACGTCGGCAGCGTCCCTCCTGCCTTTAATATTATAGGTATCAGCAACCCGAAGACCACCCAGATTGCAAGCAGGAATACTATCCCCTTTGTCACACTATTCCCCGTCGGAATGCTCTCGATGATGGCTCCAAAGATGGCGCCCAGGATTAGCCCGATGATCGCCATAAAGAGCAAGAGCGTGATCATCGCCGTTAGCGAAGCCGCAGCAAAGCCTACGGCTGGCAGCATGCCACCAAAAACGGACCGCACGTCCACGAATGCCAGGAGAGATGCCAGCCCAATCAGGGCCATCAATATGGATAATACGCCCATAATGACTCCAGTTATAATGCCTGCTATCGCGCCATTGCCAATATCTTTACTCGCCATAGTATACCTCCCATGCCTTTAGACTATAATCGGCAAATATGGCCTGATTTTGTTCAGATTTCGTTTAAATAATGTATCGTCTTTTTCCATAAGACTTGTCCGTTTTTAAAACAGGTCAAATTAAAGCTTGTTTTATAAAGAGCAAAATAAAATATGAAGAAGAGAGCGTCTTTATAGTTTTTTCATCGTGGCTACGGCAGCGCCCAGCATCGCCAGCGCTGCCAGCATCGTGAAGCCTGGAGACGGCTTGGGCGTGGGCGTCCCGGCAGGTATCGCCGTTGGCGTGGCCGTCGGCACGCCAGTCATAACCTTCCAGGTCTTAATTGTCAGGTTTTTAATGCCCTCATCCGGGACGTTAACTGTAAACTTATTATTCGTCGCGTCCGGGTACTGGATCGAGTAGGCCATGTCTGTGGACTTATCCACGTAGTCTAGCCTGGATGGTATGACCCTGAAGCTATACTTCCCGCTTCCTACGACGTCCATGCTAAACGTGCCGTCCGGGTTCGGGTTTGTCCTAACCGAGAAGCCGCTCTCGTTAATAGCATATATCGTCAGGTCCGTGACGCTCGTCACGTTATTGTAGTTACCCGGGTCGAAAGGTATGGTCCCGCTTATCGTCGGGTATGCCACTTTCATCGCCGGGATAGTTACGTTCTTCAGGCCCTGGTCGGGCACCACCTTTATGAAAACGTTTGCCGTTCCATCGGGGTAAAATATCGAGTACGAAGCGTTGGTCGTCTTGTTTAAATAGTCTAGCTTAGACGGCTCCACCCTAAAGCTATAAGTGCCATTTCCTGGCAATATCATGCTAAAATTGCCGTATGCGTCTGGGTTAACCTTTATTTCGGCGCCGCCAGGCCCTATCGCATATATAGTCAAATTGGCAGCGCTTTTAACTCCATTCAAGTTATCAGGGTCAAACGGGATGGACCCGCTGACAATGGCCTGGGCATATGCATTTGAGGCTAAAGCCCCTACCAGCATGATCGCCGTCATAAGCAAACATAACTGCAACTTACGCATAATATTTTTCCTCGCAATCCTATTCTCACATACAAGAAATAAGCTTTTTTGTCTTATACGGTATCCAGGTAAATATTTTATGGTCTGCCGCTCTTAATGTGAATCATGAATGACCAGACGAGGCTCTTCCTTAAGAGGCGCTTCATGGAGTACTATTCAGGGCATCCTGTAATGGGGCCTCCCGGGCTTGCGCAGAGGGAGTGGGGCTTCCTCTTTTATGATGACGTGCCCGATAAGTCGAGGCCGGTGCAGATGCATCGCCATAAGTCGTTCAATAGCATTGGTGAATTGAATGATTATCTGAGGAGTACGGGGCCGCAGCACGCTTACCACTCGGCCGCCTATTACCAGTACCCGCAGGCGCCTACCATGCTTGAGAAGAAATGGCTGGGAGCAGACCTGGTTTTCGACCTTGACGCCGATCACCTGCCGAACCCGCCCAAGTCTTACTCGGGCATGCTGGAGATGGTCAAGCGCGAGATCATAAGGCTAATTGACGAATTCTTAATGGATGATTTGGGATTTAGCGAGAAAGACATGGATATCGTTTTTTCCGGGGGCCGGGGCTACCACGTCCATGTAAGGGATGAGCGGGTAAAGGCTCTAAAAAGCCCTGAGCGCAGGGAGATTGTAGACTATATTTTGGGGACAGGGCTCAATAGCGACCGCATATTTACCAGGGCTACGAAAATAGTGGAGGGCTTTAAGGGCCAGAAGACTACTGGCGTCTGGCAAATAAATGGATTCGACGATAATCGGCAGGGCTATGGATGGAGCTTGAGGGTGGCGAGGTACATCTCGGACAAGCTGGCCGATATAGGCCGCCTCGAGGATAAGGAGGCAAAAAAGGTACTAAAAAAATATCAGCTGGATAGCAAGCAGGCGGGAGACCTTCTGGCTATATCGCGAAGCCCGGCAGAGCTCAATAAAATAAAGGAGGGGCGGCTCGAGATAAAAGGGAATCTAAAAGGCTTTTTTAAGAACATGCTGGACGGGACTATAACTGAGTTTAAGGTTGACGTGGCCGGGAAGACCGACGAGCCAGTAACCGCCGACATAAAAAGGCTTATCCGCCTGCCAGGCTCCATCCATGGAGGCACGTCGTTCCGCGTAGTGCCGCTCACCAGGAAACAACTCGAAACATTTAATCCCCTTGAGGATGCCATTATATTTGGTGACGAGCCGGTAAGGGTGCTAGTCCTCAGGCCCCAGGAAGTAGAGGTCAAAGGGAATATATGGCGGGTCAGCGAGGGCGTGGGGCGCCTGCCGGAAAGCGTCGCGATGTTCCTGATGTGCCGCGGGTATGCCGAATATGAGCCTTGAAGATCTGCAACTCATACTGACGAAAGAGCGAGAGATAGACGAGCTGCAAGAGCTTGGCGACTCTTTCTACGAGAATGCGGCCCTGTACATTAAAAAGCTCGAAGAGGCGAGGAGCGAGGCCACGAATTACCGCGAGGCGGACATGATAAGCGACGAGCTAAAGAACGCCCGCATGGTGCTGGAAGGAATATTCGACAGGAGGCGCAGCAAGATAATCGACGCGGCAATAAACGCCGCCTCCGGCATAAAAATAGACGTAAAAGGGCTAACGTCGAAAGAAAAAACGATGTACGAGACAATCGTGGCCGCACTGGAGCGGGGCCGCAACGAAATCCTCATCCCGATCCTCGAGCCTACGCCCCTCCAAAATCCTGCAAAAAATATATTAGGGGAGACGACCACTAAGGAAAAGCCCATCGAAAATTCTTTAACCTATGATAATCATGTAGATGAAGACCTTATGATGGTTAAAGTGCTAAAAGACGTCCCCCGCTTCGTGGGAGTCGATGGGAGGCACTACCACTTATCCAGCGAGGACATAGTAGTCCTTCCAAAGGCGAACGCGCTGGTACTGTGCAAGAAAAACGTTGCCATACCCTTGCAAAACCCGCAGGGCTAAGGGGTTAACCATATAAATCTAAACGCAAAAAGGTGTATATCACATGAAGATGCCGAAAAAGTACATGACGTACTGTCCATATTGTAAGACTCATACTGAGCACGAGGTGGAGAAGGTCAAGAAAGGAAGGGCCTCCTCCCTGACGAGGATCGAGCGCCAGAAGGCAAGGTCCTTTGGCATCGGCAATAGAGGAAAATTCTCGAAGGTGCCCGGCGGCGATAAGCCCACCAAGAGGCTCCACATAAGGCTTAGGTGCCTCAAGTGTAAGAAGGCAATAGTCAAGCCCGGGATAAGGATACAGAAGTTCGAGCTTGTAGAAGAGTAAGTGAAGGTGACCTTCATGGATGTGACGAGGAGCAAGTTCCTTAAGGTAAAGTGCAACGACTGCCAGAACGAGCAGATCATCTTCGGCAACGCCACGACCCGCGTGGACTGCACGGTGTGCGGCAGGACGCTGGCCGAGCCCAGCGGGGGCAAGGCAATAATAAAAACCCAAATCCTGGAAGTACTCGACTGAATAGAGGTATAAGCGCATCATGACGAAAGGATGGCCAAATCCAGGGGAACTCGTCGTCTGCACCGTCACAAAGGTTGTAGACTTCGGCGCGTTCGTCCAGCTTGACGAATATGATAACAAGGAGGGCTTGATTCACATCTCCGAGGTGGCATCGGGGTGGGTCAAGTATATCCGGGACCACGTCCGGGAAGGGCAGAAGATAGTCTGTAAAGTGCTGGACGTCAACCCGAAGAGGGGCCACATTGACCTTTCGTTCAAGGACGTTAACGAGCATCAGCGCCGCGAAACGATCCAGCTCTGGAAGAATGACCAGAAAGCGTCCAAGTGGCTCCAGTTCGTGGCGGCTGAAGCCAAAATACCGCCAGAAAGTTTAGAAGAGATAAAGGATAAGATACGGGACGAGTATGGCAACCTTTACGCCGCTTTTGAGGACGCCGCCCAGGGCAACATGAAATCCATAAACAAGCTCGGCCTCGCCCCTAACGTGGTCGAAGCTCTAGTAAAGGTCGCAAAGGATAACGTCAAGATCCCATCCGTGGACATTTCGGGCTACGTGGACATAATATGCCCGACGCCAAACGGGATTGACGTCATCAAGAAGGCCCTTAAGGCGGCCGGGTCGGTAGAGGGCGGAGACGGGGTCACCGTGGAGATAACATACGTTGGAGCGCCGCGTTACCGTATAAGGGTGGTGGCTCCGGACTACAAGAAAGCGGAGAACATCCTTAAGCAGGCTGCCATGCAGGCGATAGAGCAGGTCAAGAAACACGGCGGTGAAGGCGAGTTTCACCGGCACATGGAAGAGGCCAAGTCGTTCCAATGAAGGCAAAGATGAAAAAGTGCCCTGAATGCGGTACATACACTTTTAGCGAGAGTTGCCCTAAATGTGGGGGGAAGACTATAAATCCCGTCCCGGCGAGATATTCACCATTGGATGCCTATGGAAAGTATAGGCGTCTTGCCAAGAAGTGATACTTTAGTATGAACGAGACAACCGTCGTCGAATACGGCGAAATAGCCTTAAATGAGCCCGTCATGATAGTGGGGCTGCCCGGCATAGGGCTGATAGGCAAGCTCGTCGCTGAGCACCTCATCGGTGAGCTTAAGGCTGAGAAGGTTATGGAGATATTCTCCCCGAGCTTCCCTCCCCAGGTAAACGTGAACCCAGATGGCACGATAAAGCTGGTCAGCAATGAGGTTTATGCGTGGAAGGGCGATGGTAAGACGCCTGACCTGATCATCCTCGTGGGCGACTACCAGAGCGTAACCAACGAGGGCCACTACGAGCTGGCGGGAATATACCTCGATATTGCCGAGAAGTTCAAGGTTAAGCGCATCTACACTCTGGGTGGCTATGGCACTGGCAAGCTAATCGATGTGCCCCATGTGCTCTACGCTGTCAATAAGCCCGATATCGTGGAGGAGGTTAAGTCCTATGGCGCCGTTTTCAACGAGGGCGAGCTCTCTGGTGGCATCATAGGCGCTTCGGGCCTTATTCTTGGCCTTGGCGAGCTCAGGGGCATCGAGGCGGTGTGTTTCATGGGCGAAACCTCTGGCTACCTGGTCGACCCCAAGAGCGCACAGGCGGTGCTGAGCGTGCTCTGTAAGGCTTTGAACCTGTCCGTTGACACGAAAGAGCTGGAGGCCCGTGCTCAGGAAATAGAGAAGATCATCACTAAGATCAGGGAGCTTGAGCAGCAGCAACAGCCCAGCCCGAAAGAGTTTACGGCTGAAGAGAAATACATAGTATAGCCAGCCATCTTTATTTTATTTAAATGCTTTAGCCATTAGCTCTTCAAGCTTTTCATAGTCTACCGCCGCCGTCATGTCCATGGAAAGTGGCGTCACCGATATCTGGTTTTTCTTCATGACAGCGTGCAGGTCCGTACCTTCATCGGCGTCCTCGACTAGAGTGCCATCTATCCAGTAATACGGCCTCCCCCTCGGGTCACGCCTGCTATGCACCCTTGTGTGATACATCTTCCTCGCCAGACGGGTTACCACTACCTTTGTGCCAGGCAAGGCATTTGAAGGGATATTCACGTTGAGGACGTCCACGCCCTTCGGAAGCTTCCCGTCCAGGACGCACTTCGCCAGTTTCCTTACAATGTTTATCGCTGCTCCGTAATCCCTCTTATAATTAGTATCTGCGAACTTGTCCCCCTCGTCCTCGACGCGGATGGACACCGCGATGGCGGGCACCCCCTGCCCCGCCGCCTCAAGCGCGGCTCCGATGGTGCCGGAAGTCGTTGCCGCCTCGGTGCTCAAATTCTCGCCAATATTAAATCCTGAAATGACCAGGTCTGGTTTCCTTTTCATTGCCACGAACATGCCTATTATCACAGCATCCGTGGGAGTGCCGCTTACGCTATAGACGGTCGTCCCGTTCACTTTAAGCCTGGAGAGCCTGAGAGGCTCGAAAAGCGTCATGGAGCGCCCCACGGCGCTCTGCTGGGTTGCAGGCGCGACGACCGTTACGTCCCCTAAGTCTTTTACTGCCTCATATGCGGCTAGCAGCCCTGATGAGTTGACGCCATCGTCATTCGTGATCAATATACGGTATTTCATCGTTTCCCTAATGGGCTTAAAAGCCATTAATACTTTTTGAAGCTTGTTGCCTCTTATTTTGCCTGCTTTTTTGCCTTCCCACTATCAGGGATGTGCAGACGCCGCAGAGGCAAAGCACGCCGCCGATGATGAGCACCGCCTGGACTGCCTGCTGCATCAGGCCAGGAGATGCGCTAATGACCTGGCCACTAAAGCCATGCTGCCTTAATTGCAGGTAAAGGATAACGCTGGCCAAAGAGATGCCAACCGAGTTGCCGAAATTGCGTATGGTGGCGAGCATGCTGGACGCTGTGCCGCTCTTATTCAGGGGCAAGGCGCTCATGACTTCCGTATTGTTAGGGCTCGTGAACAGTGCATTGCCGAACCCGAAAATGGCGAAGCACGCCAGTAAAAAGATGGGGCTAAGCGTCGATGCCGCAACGCTGATTAAAAACATGCCCCCCGCCATGATGAGCATGCCCAGCGAGCTATGATACGTAGACTGGAACTTATCGTAGAGCCAGCCGCTCATAGGCGAGACCACGGCCGTTATAAGCGGTATGGCGAGCAGCATCTGGCCTACCTGGGACGCCGTATAGCCCAGCGATATCTCGAGGAAGAAGGGCATGGATATTATGAACATCGAAAAAGCGGTAAAGCTTATCATCGTGCTCATGTTGGCGAAGGTAAACGCCTTGACCTTGAAGGCTGAGAGGTCGATTATAGGGTTAGGGTGCTGCCCTTCGGCGTAGACGAAAGCCGCTATTGATGCGAGGAATATGGCCGCGTACACCCACATCTCCAAAGTGATGCCATTACAGTCGGCCAGGCTTCCGAGAAGCAGCATCAGGGATGACATGGTAAGTATGAGCGCAGCGGCCCCGCTCCAATCCATGCCTTTTATTTTCGTCGGCGTCTCGGACAGCCTTAAGTATTTTAGCGCTGCAGCCACCAGGACTGCTCCTACCGGCACGTTGATGAAGAAGATGTACTGCCAGCCCAGCGAGTCCGTGATGAGTCCTCCCAGTATGGGGCCTGCTATGCTGCCTATTGCGACTATTGTGCCGATGAATCCCAGCGCCCTCCCCCGCTCATTTCTAGGGAACGCCTGCACCAGCATGGCCGTGTTTATCGAATACACGATGGAGGCGCCAAGGCCCTGGATTATCCTGAAGAATATTAGCTGGTATATGCCTACCGATAGCCCGCACGCGAGCGAGCTTACCGTGAAAATTACTATCCCTGCAAAGAATAGCCTGACTTTCCCCGTATACTCTGATAGGCGGCCGAAGATGAGGAGGAGGCTTGTGTTGACCAGCAGATACGAGGTGACGACCCACTGTGATTGGGCCATGTCTACACCAAAATTCCTCGTTATTTGCGGGAGGGCTATGTTCACGACATTGGTGTCCAACACCCCCATGAATACCGCGGAAAGGGCTATGCAAAGGATTATGTATCGGTTCCTATATTCCGGAAGCTCCGTTGTGGCCTTCGCCTGCATCTCTGCCATTAGCCGATCACCAGCGGGACAAAAGGAAATGTATACTATCTTATATAAGCTTGTTCGACTAGGCTGCAATAATAAAAAACCGAAACCATATTAAATAATAGCGCCTTATTCAAGAGCGCCATGAAGATATTGCTCGCCGAGTACTCGGTGTGCGCCGGGCTGGAGGCGCTGGCCGTAGAAGGCCGGGCCATGCTTGACACGCTCAAGCGGTCCTTCGAGGCCGCGGGGTGCACGGTATTCGTGCCCACGGACTTCCAGGAAAGCCTTCTTGAGCTTTCCAGAAAGTGTGACTGCTTCCTATTGATAGCCCCTGATGCGCTGCTGGATAAGTATACGGCTATGATCGAAGGAAGGTGCATAAACCTTGGGTCTTCCGCAAAAGTGGCCAGGCTATGCGCAGACAAGCAGGAGACCACAGAACTGCTATTATTTAATGGCATCCCCGCGCCCCGCATTGTACACGAGAAGGGGGTCAAATGCGTCGTGAAGCCACGCTATGGGTGCGGGTCTGAGGGCATATTCATATCGCCAGGGCCTATCGAGAGGGAGGGGCTGGTCTCGACCGAGTACATAGAGGGCGACCACCTCAGCGTCTCGCTAATAGGCGGTAAGGCCGTGTTGCCGTTGACGCTAAACAGGCAGCATATAAGGAGGTATGAGTCGGGGGGCGTCTCCTATCTGGATTATGATGGCAACGAGGTGCCCTGCGACCATCCTGCGAAGGATGAGATAATCGAAATCGCGTGCCAAGCTGGCAGCGTGCTCGGCTGCCGGGGGCTATTCGGCATAGACATAGTCTATGGTGACAGGCCATACGTGGTCGACGTGAACCCAAGGCCCACGACGGCCGTGATCGCCCTATCCAGGGTGCTCGAGGATAGCATAGCGGACCTCATATTAAAGGCGAGGTTTGGCACCCTGCCCGAAAGGGTGAAAACGAAGGGAAGCTACTCTTTCACAAAAAAAGACCTGGGGATACATGATGATACTAGGCCTTGATATTGGCGGCGCTAACACGAAGGCAGCATCTGCGGATGGAAGCTTTGTGGAATCCATGTATTTGCCCTTATGGAAGGGCTGCGACCTGGAGGGCGCCCTTGAGGCAATCAGAAGAAGGGCGGGAACGGCCGATGCGGTGGGGGTGACGATAACTGGCGAGCTGGCGGACTGCTATGGCTCAAAGAAGGAAGGCGTTGAACGCATAGCCGGTGAGGCTAAAAAAGTATTCCCGCAGGCAGTTTTTTATGGGATTGACGGGGAATTCCATTCAGACGTGAGCGACTACAGGCTTTTCTCCGCGGCTAACTGGTCCGCATCGGCAAGGTTTATCGGGGCGGCACATAAGAACGTGATTTTAATAGACATAGGCAGTACCACGACTGACATAATTCCCATAGTTGATGGCGTGCCGGCGGCCAGGCTGACCGATTTCGAGCGCCTCTCCCGCGGCGAGCTAATATACGCTGGCGCCCTCCGGACCAGCGTGGCGGCGCTGCTTCAGAAGGCTGAATTAAGGGGAAAGGCTGTGCGGACCTCATCCGAGCTTTTCGCGCTCACTGGAGACGTCAACCTGCTGCTGGGCAACATCTCTGAAGAGGACTATACGTGCGACGCCCCGGATGGCGGCCCAAAAAGCAGGGAAGGCGCGGCGCTAAGGATGGCAAGGGTGGTGTGCTGCGACCTGGAGGAGATGACGGTGGCCGAGGCGGTAGAGCTGGCACGGCAGGCGTACAGGAAACAGGTTGATGACCTGAAAGATGGCATAGCCGAGGTGGCTGAGAGGCACGGCCTCAAGGGCGCAGTCGTGTGCGGCATGGGCGATTTCATCGGGAGGGACGCGCTTGCAGAGATGGGCATGCCGTTCACTTTGGCCTCAGGAATATACGGTAAGCACATATCCCGGGTATTCCCGGCGTTTGCAGTGGCCCGGCTTCTTTCCGCTAGCCTTGAGCGCTCATAATCCATCCTATCATAAAGCGCTTATACGCCAAGTTTATATATCCTTACGATTGATATGCTTAATATTATGCCAAATCTTTAAAAAAGTATGGCATGAGCGTGTGTTTGGCCTCATAAGGGGAAGTGGTAGCGGTGTCAGGAAAAGGTAAAGATAATATTGACTTTAGCCTTCACGAGGCGGATAAAAAAAATTTTTATGGTCTAATGAAGAAAAAAGTGATAGATTCGGAGGCCGCAGGCCCGGCATCGAAAAAAATTGGTGATAGCGTCGAGAAAGAAAAAAGCGTCATTAGCATGCTGGGCATCGATGCCACACGCGCGCCCCAAAAAGCTGAAGCGCCCGTGAAATTGATGGCCGAAGCCGCTGAAGACAGGGCCAGCCTTCTTCTTAAAAGTTCTCCGCCTCCGTCCCCGACTGCCGCGCAAAAGCCCGACCATGAGCCAACGCCTGCTGGCGTCGAGCCTGAGCCGCCCTTGAATGGCCAGCTCAAAGGTGAAGCCATCGACGCCGTAGGCGTGGATGAGGCGCCGGCCGAATCGAAGGCAGAGGCTTACGAGCCTTCTATAGAGAGCGGCCTGGAAACCCAAATACAGCCCTCTGTCGAGAGCTTGGGGAGCGAAGAGGACATCCTGAAGGAGTTTAACAGCATCATAAAGCCTGAAGAGGGCATCATAAAGGCTGAAGTGGAGGAGAAGAAGGAGAAGGGCGGCAGGAAGGAGAAGGCCAGGCTTCGCCAGAAAATAGTCTTCGAGCCCTACGATCCCGAGAAGCATGGCCCAATGGCGATATTCACCGGGGTTCCAGGCTACGAGGAGGTCGAGCGCTACTGGGTGGATGAGCCATACGCCTTCGTAGTCATCCTATACAACGAGTCCACTAATAACTACCTCTACTACGTAGTCGAGCCTTCCCTCACGGTCTTCGAGAAGGAGCTCCTCATAGAGGTATACGACAGGCTCCAGGACGTCCTCATGATGGAGAAACTCGACGCGACCACAGATAAGAAACAACTACTTAAGGAAAAGACCACCCAGATCATAAACGATTATATAGGCAAGATTGACACCAAGTCATACTACAAGATTTTATACTACATTAACAGGGACTACCTGGAATTCGGCAAGATAAACCCGATAATGCACGACAGCTTCATCGAGGACATATCAAATAACGGGTTTGACACGCCAGTCTTCCTCTACCATAAGAACTATGAGAACATCATGACTAACATCGTGTTCTCAGAGAAGCAGCTAGACTCTTACGTGATAAGGCTGGCCCAGCGCTGCGGCAAGCACATCTCCATAGCGGAGCCGATGGTAGACGCGACAATGCCCGACGGCTCGCGCATCCAGATGACGCTGGGCAAGGAGATAACCACGAGGGGGAGCACTTTCACCATCCGTAAGTTCAAGGAAGTGCCCATCACGCCAATAGACCTCATCGCATGGAACACCTTCTCGAGCGAGGAGATGGCCTACCTGTGGCTGTGCATCGAGAACAATAAGTCTCTCCTGTTCTCGGGCGGGACGGCGTCGGGCAAGACCTCATCGCTGAACGCGGTATCGCTATTCATACCGCCCAAGGCGAAAGTGATATCGCTAGAAGACACGCGGGAGCTGAAGCTGCCGCACATGAACTGGATTCCAGGGCTGACCAGGGACTCTTTTACCGCGGATGGAAAGGGTGCGATAGAAATGTTCGCCTTGCTAAAGGCTGCCTTGAGACAGCGCCCCGAATACCTGCTTGTGGGCGAGGTAAGAGGAAAAGAGGCACTAACGCTCTTCCAGGCCATGTCCACCGGCCACACGACCTTCTCCACGATGCATGCGGACTCGGTAGAGTCGGCAATACACCGCCTGGAAAACCCCCCGATAAGCGTGCCGCGCACGATGATAACGGCGCTTGACATCGTGAGCATACAGGCTCAAACTTACCTTAAGAATAAGCGAGTCAGGCGTAACATGAAGCTCGTCGAGATAAACGACATCGACCCTAACACGAGGAACATCAGGACTAACGACATCTTCGTGTGGAACTCGGCGACGGACAAGTTTGACAGGGTGGGCGAATCCAGGGTGCTCGCCGAGATCGCTCAGCGCAGGGCGTGGAGCAAGCGTGAGCTTAGCAATGAGCTTTTGCGGAGGCAAAAGGTGCTCGAGTACATGCTTAACAATAACATAAGGGAGTTCAGGCAGATCGCCGCGATAATACATGCCTACGCTGTAAAGCCGGGCAGGGTAGTGGAAAAGCTGGGGATAAAAGTCTAAGCGTGGTGTCGCCAAATGGACGAGCTAAGCACCATAGCACACGTCATATTCGGCGGGGAGGTACGGAAGCATAAGGAGAAGTTCTACACGCTCCAGAAACAGCTTCGCCAGGCGCACATGGCACAGTCATACGAGGTATACGCCTCGGTCGCCTACCTCATATCGATGCTCGTCGGGTTCGCCGGCGCCCTCATCGGCGTGGTCGTCGCCCTCCTCATACTCGGCATGATAAATTCAAGGGGCAACTTTACCAACATCCATATGCCCGAAACGCTGGCGTGGCTCACGCCCTTCACGGACATCATCATCATTTTCCTTGGCATGTCTATAATGGCCGTGCTGGGATACTACATCACATACACGGTCATAATGCTCATCCCGGCCATAAACGCGAGCGACCGCAAGTCGAAGATTAATAAGCAGGTGCCATACGCCGTGACGTTTATGTACGCCCTCTCCAAAGGCGGAATGAACATCATCACCATACTTCGCGCCCTAAACGCTGCGGAGAGCACCTATGGCGAGGTATCCCGTGAGATTGGCATAATCATAAGGGACATGGACTACTTTGGAAACGACCTTCGCACGGCCATCATAAACTGTATAAACCAGACGCCCTCAGACATGCTACAAGACCTTTTGACCAACCTGCTATCCGTCATAGACAGCGGCGGCGACGTGACCGCTTACCTGTATGGCAAGACGGACCAGTACCTGCAGCGGCTTATGCAGGACCAAAAATCCTTCCTCGAGATACTGGGGCTGATAGCGGAGTCATACGTGACGGCCTTCGTAGCCGGCCCCCTCTTCATCATAATCATGTCGTCTGTGATGACTATCATGAGCGGCGGCAGCCCCACACTGCTCTACGTCATAATATACGGCATGCTCCCGCTCGGCTCCATAATGTTCATCATCCTGATAAGCATGCTCACGCCAACCGAAGAGGAGGCTACTAGGAAGTTCGAGATTGAAAAGGTCAACCTATATGACACCGTACCGATAGAAGAATCAGGGCTTTCCAAGGCCGAAGAGCGCAAGATGATTGAAAAGATAAAGGCCGGGAAAAAAGCCTTAAAGCTTAAGGAGTTCCTGGCTAATCCGCTCGGGCCTATACAGGAAAAGCCCGAGCTATCGCTTATCGTAAGCGTCCCAATAGCAATACTGTTCGTTGGCCTGTACATGGCCCTTACAGCGGGCAGCCTCAGCCAGGCCATGGCAAACGTCTCCCAGCTTCAGCACAGCAAAGTCGCGAACAGCGGCGACCCGCTCATCATATTCGGCCCGGTTATCGGCTATTTTGACGATATCATCGTCTTCTTCCTGCTCATCGTAATGATACCGCTCGCCATCTTCTTCGAGCGGAAAACCTGGCGGGAGCGCAGGATATCGGCGGAGATGCCCGACTTCTTAAAGAAGCTTGCCTCAACGAATGAGACGGGCATGACCCTCACCCAGTCCATCGCCCTCATCGCGAACGCCAACTTTGGCACGATAAGCCGTGAAGTGCAAAAGGTCTACAAAAACTTGCAGTGGGGCATAGACGTCAACACGGCCCTGAAGATGTTCGCAAACTCGCTCAACACAGCGCTATCCACAAGGGTCATAACGCTCATCACCAAGGCCGCAGAGTCGAGCGGGGACATAAGGGACGTGCTTAACGTGGCCGCTAACGATGCAAAGATGGGCGAGCAGATACGGAAGGAGCGCTCTGATGGCATGCTCATCTATGTCGTGATCATCTTCATCTCGTATTGCGTGTTCATCTACTGCGTCTACACGCTATCCTCTACCTTTATACCCGTCATGGCCAGCGCAGGCAGCCACAATGCCGCCGCCACAGGTGGCTCGGCATCGCTGCAAGGCGCAACCTTTATACAGTCGTTCAACCCAGACGACTATAAGAGGCTCTTCTTCCATGCGGCCATCATCCAGGGGCTGTTTGCCGGGATACTGGCCGGAGTTATGGGAGAGGGAAGGTGGATGTCGGGGCTTAAATACGCCATCATCATGATGATAATATCCTACCTGATGTTCGCTTTATTCATATAGTGAAAAGGTGGTTGCAATCGCAGAAACAATGGGAGAAAGCAAGGTAGAAAGCCTTTTCAATAATGATGACAGGCCCCAAGCTATAGAAAAGGGCAGGCTTCCAACTGGCATAGACATCCTTGACAGGAATATTAGCGGTGGCCTGCCCGTGGGCGCGCTGGTATACTTTTCAGCGGACCCTAAATCGATGCCTGAAGTCTTTTTGTATGAGCTCTCTACTCCGCGGAAAACATACTATATAACTACGCATAAAAGCCCAAGGTACATCAAACGGAACATGGATGAGCTTGATTTTAAGTGCGATAACGTGGAGTTCATCGACCTTCACCACGAGTACTACAATAAGTTATTGTCCGCCTCATCGGACCGCAACGTTGCCGCGAAAAAGCTCGTAGCCTATATAATCGGATGGCTTGACGGCCTTAAGAAGAAAAAAGATAGAGGCTTTACCATAGTCTTCGACAGCTTCAGCTTTTTCGTGGAACTTGGCATCGATATAGATACGCTGAAGCGCCTTCTGGACGAGGTCTACGAGGTCATTAACGAAAAGGATAGCATATGCTATCTCATGATGGTTAAGGGCATGCACCATGAATCCGTGGAAAACTGCCTTCAATACTGGTGTGACGTCATCTTCGACATCGATATAGAGCGTAAGGGCGACAAGATCGCCAATAAGCTGGCGCTGCCCAAGATCCGCGGGATGACACCGGTGACGGATTATATCAAGTTTAAGGTGACTGACCGCATAACCATCGATACGTCCAGGGATATCGCCTAGAATAAAAACGTGATTTCAGGGCTTTTTCTGGAAGGCCCTTTCTTTATTCGATTCCATCTCCGCCTTTACCGTCATGAACGCCGCCCATATGCCGCAAAGCAACGCGAGATAAGACGTGGCAGTGGCCAGGTCACTACCTACGCCCAGGCGGATTGATGCGGGCAGGGCCAGGATACTACTGACTATCAACATCAGGCATATGATCAACGATCCTCTGGCATTCATGAATCGTCCATTATTGAGACTGAATTAAATAGATTACCAGCTTTTTGAGCGGCGTTCCACAGGAGCTGGCAGTTCATAGGAGCATGGGTAATCCCCTATAGAAGAGTATAGCGGCGAACCCGAGCATCATTAAAGAGCATAAAAGCGAAAGCGCAGACGTCCACGCTTTGCTAAATAAACGCTTTGTGGCCGAGCCTAAAAAGCCTATCAACGCATACCAGAGCAAGCATGCTAGGCCGATGCCGCCGAACATCCCAGCTAGCGATACTGGATTATCGCCCATCTGGACCGCCATGGCTCCCGCGAACACGCCAGCCCACCAGACGATGGCGAAAGGGCTCGTTATACAGATGAGGAATCCGGCCGCTAACGGTGATGGGCTCAGCTCTTTATGGTCACTTGCAGCGGGTTTCTTCGAAAATACCTTATGAATGCCCCTTAGGCCAAGGAAGGCTAGCAGGGCGCACCCGCATAGCCACATGGCGAGGCGGCCCGGGCTGGTTGCTAGTATCTGGCTTAGCCCGATGGCGATTAGGATAAAAAATATTGCGTCGGCGGCCACTGCGCCCACATCCACCTTTATCGCTGACGCGAGCCCCTCGGACACACCTCTTTTAAGCACCTCTAGCGTGATGGGGCCAGGCGGCATCGCATGCGTCAGCCCTATTAGAAATCCAGCGGCCAGAATGTCTAACACGAGTATTTAATCGAGTTTATGGGTATATAAAGATAGTTTTTCATAAGATGATGCGCTATCCGGCATGCCAATATTAATATAAAAATACACGTATGATCTTTTGATGACGGCGAGCTACCTGAAGTGTTCGAGGTGTGGGCGGGCGACAGATGAAAGCGCCAGGTGCGCCATATGCGGCATACCGCTATGCATGTACGATATGAGGGTGCTGGAGGAGTACGGCTTACTGTGCCCCCGCTGCTACGAAGACGCCTCGTTCCAGTACCATTCGAGAAAATGTGATGCATCAAGTGGTCACAATGAACTTTGACGTGGTCGCCGTGAGCATGGATGCGCCGACGCTCGGCCGGGCAGCCTATGATAACACGATGGAAGCGCTAAAAGCGCTCGAAATGGACGGCCAGCTTGACGGGCTGAAGATGAATGGCACGGTTATGGTAAAGCCTAATTTTACCCAGCCCCCAAACCCTTCCCTTAAGTATGGCCCCAGGGAATCCGACCTGACCGTCCATAACCACGTTTGTACCGATCCCTTTTCCATATTGGCGGCATGCGATTTCATCAGTGCACATGGGGGCCGCCCCTTCATAGCGGAAGGCACAAAGTGGCCAGGGGGCGCCAGGGGCGTTTTTCTCCACATGGGCTGCGAGTCCTTGCTAGAGGGGAGCGGCGTCGAGGTGTTCGACACGACAACCCGTAGCGAGGATGAGCGTGCCTGTATATTCCCCTCCAAGATTTGGAACCCGGATTTCTCCACAATCGAGGTGAATAAGATATATGGCGAAATCGACCTTATCGTTAACGTTGCCAAGCTGAAATCGCATAGCAATGCGCTGATAACCGGGGCGGTAAAAAACCTCTATGGCGCCCTGGAGCCGTGGCAGCGAAGGGCGGAAGGCCATTACTGCGCCGACCCGCTGTGGGCGAGCATATCCAGGAAAAACATGGCGAGGGGCTATAAGCTGCTATGCGAGACATTCGTACAGGTCCACGATGCCATACTACGCTCTTTTGGCCTAGACGAGGTCTGTATAGTGGAGGGCATAATATCGGGCGAGGGCGATGGCCCATTATTCCAGCCGGCGCGGCCGAGGCAGGAATACGTAGTGCTGGCGTCGGTGAACAGCCCGGCCACCATCGACGCGGCCGAGAGCTATTATGCGGGCTTCTCGCCCGAGTACCTCGCTAATGAGGCGCTCTACAGGCTTAGCCATTTGAACTTTACGCCCGACGAGGAGCTTTTAGAGTCATATTCCACTCAATATTTTTTGAAGCTTTCCAGTGAGGCTGGCATGGGTAAAATAAAAGACTTTAAAGTATATGCGATAACCCCTCAAGCCTCCGAGGCCATCCCCTGCGAAGCCCTTGGGCTGCTTCGTCGGGGCGGGGCGTTCGAGCTGCCGACATTCGTGCGATACGCGGCAAACACCCCCCTGTATGAGCGCATACCTGACGGGGAGGCGGAGTTTAAAGTCGAGGCAACGGTTTAATATTATCATAGCTTATATTATAAGAGAGAGGTATCGATGAAGCTAAAATGGCACGGACATTCCAACTTCGAGATTGTGGATAGCCTGGACACGATAGTAGACCCATTTTTCATGGGTAATAAGATGGCTGACATTAAATGGGATGAGGCCTCTCCTGACGTGCTCGTGATCACGCACGGCCATGCTGACCACATGGGCGACGCCATTAGCATCGCGAAGGCGACGGATTGTGAGGTTATCTGTGTCAATGAGCTTGCTAAGTACGTGCAGTCTCGTGGCATTGATGCCATCGGGGCTAACTTCGGCGGTACGATTGACGTGGGGCGCGTCAGGTATACGCTGGTGCCCGCCGTGCACTCGAACGGAATCGACGAGGCCGGCTTCGGGTGGGACGCCGGGAGCCCTGCCGGCGTTATAATAAAAGAGAGCAGCATCATTTATCACGCTGGTGATACTGCCCTGTTTAGCGATATGTCTCTTATCCATGAGCTGTATAGGCCGAGGGTTGCCTTGTTGCCCATTGGTGGGCGGTTCACCATGGACATAGATGCTGCCGTGTTAGCCACCAAGCTCATAAAGCCCGATATCGTGATTCCCATGCATTATAACACTTTTGACGTGATCAGGGCTGACCCCTTGAAGTTCCAGAAGATGGTGGAGGATGAGACCGACGCCGAGGCCGTTGTGATGGAGCCCGGGGATACCATTGACGTCTAACATTCTACCATAAATTAAATTTTCACCACAGAGGTCACAGAGGAATTTTACCACGGAGGTTCA
Organism: Methanocella conradii HZ254; assembly: GCF_000251105.1. Classification (GTDB taxonomy): domain Archaea; phylum Halobacteriota; class Methanocellia; order Methanocellales; family Methanocellaceae; genus Methanocella; species Methanocella conradii. Next base: position 1,012,782 of record NC_017034.1, read on the forward strand.
CAGAGGTCACAGAGGAATTTTACCACGGAGGTTCACAGAGGTCACAGAGGAATTTTACCACGGAGGTTCACAGAGGTCACAGAGGAATTTTACCACGGAGGTTCACAGAGGTCACAGAGGAATTTTATTTACTCAAGGGGGCTTCGCCCCCTGAGAGACCCCCTTTTATAGGTCAATCATTTGATATACAATTATTTAGTATAATATGGAAGACCTATAATAAAAAAGAATCTCATTTAATAGGTAGAAGGGGGGTCTCTCAGGGGGCGAAGCCCCCTTGAGTAAATAAAAAGCCTCTGTGTCCTTTGTGAACCTCTGTGGTGAATATTTTCTTCGTGTCCTTTGTGGTTAATAATCTGCTCTGTGTCCTTTGTGAACCTCTGTGGTGAATATTTTCTTCGTGTCCTTTGTGGTTAATAATCTGCTCTGTGTCCTTTGTGAACCTCTGTGGTGAATATTTTCTTCGTGTCCTTTGTGGTTAATAATCTGCTCTGTGTCCTTTGTGGTTATCTTTTCCGCTCTCTGTGGTGAAATCAGTGGTGGCCGCTGAGGAGGCCGGCCAGTATGCCCACTATGAAGCCTATCGCGGCGAGCAGGGCGGCAGTGCTGACACCGCTTAAGCCGGTAAGGCTATGCAGGCCCTCCAGCAATGCCGAGTTAAACCTCGGAAAAAGCTCAACTATCCATCCGACAATGTAGCCGAATATTGCGCCAAAAACGGCACCTATGACAGTCCTTATAATCCTTCCTATTACCATGATACTACCATCCTATCTATGCATTCTAATCCTTAAGCCTTTGCAGCCAAACATAGCGATCTTATCCTCCTCTGTCCCAATCTTCTCAACCGGCATTTCTTCGAGACAGGATACATAGCTATCTATTTCCCTTATCGCGCTTTCAATCGTATTAGGCTTATTGCAGTAATCCCCGAACTCATCATAGGCGTCGTCGACAAGCCCGTATCTGCCATCCTTTCGCCTACGTATAAGCCCCTCCTCCGTCATCTTCTTGAGCAGAGGGCAGATAGACCTCGGGGAGGGCCACCAGCTGCCATAGCTCATGGACTCGATAGAGTCCATGATTTCCGTCCCATTTTTGGCCGCTCGCCCAGCGTGTAAAGGACCCGCGTCGTAAGCTCCACATATCCGCCCTATGGGCCAGGCTTCTCCATCTTTTTCCAGAGCTGGATATCCATGGCAGGAAGCGTAAACGCAAACCTCGAGCCTTTTGTATAGTCGCCAGGCACCCTATCTTCCACCCATGCCCGCCCGCCAAAGCCTTCGGCAAGCGTCCTTACCAAGTAAAGGCCCAGCCCTTTCCCCCCAGGTCTCATGCTACCCCTTTGAAAGCGGATAAAAAGTCTCTTCTTAAGCTCATCCGGTATGCCTGGGCCGTCATCCTCGACCACACACTTATAAAAAGAGCTACAGTTTTCTGTTATATGCTCAACATAGACGTTAACGTTTAGCGGCCTATGGGGGTCAGAATGCTTGATGGCATTGCCGACCAGGTTCGACAGCATCTCCTTGACCAGGCTATTAGCAATTACAATACTATTAGGTGCCGGCCTAAAGCTTATGGATACGTTTTTCCTGGTAGGCTCTAGAAACTCCTCCTTTAGCCTCAATAAGATGGCGTTCAGGTCAATTGGCTCGGCTTTAACGTTGCATTCGCGTACCTTCTGAAGCGCCTGCACGTTATCTATAAGCTGCGTGCTATCCTTCAGCGAGTTCAGCGCTATCTCCGCTATCTTTTTATATTCTAGCCTCAGCATGCCATCTCTCTTCATGGCCTCTAGCAAAATTTCCAGGCTATTCATTGCCACCTGGTTCAGGTTATTGATGTCGTGGCACATCAAGTCCAGGTACATTTCGGCGCGTGCAAGAGCATCCTTTAGAGCTTTTTTAGTCTCCCCCAGGTCCACGTTCTCGATGAGCTTCCACTCGCCTTCTTTCCTCACCATGGAAAACTGGTGCACGTTTGCAACGTCTATGATCTCGCTGGCCCCACAACTGTCCACTGGATAGGTGCAAAGCGCGATGATTCGATACTGCCCTACGGTCTCATTAATCTCTCGCTCATAGTCCATAAAGCTCTTCCATAATGGATTTTCGAGCCAGAAGGCGTTGCCTGATAGCCTTAAGCCGCTATATCCCATGGCCAGTATGGCGTTGAGCTTATCCACCCACCCCTTGAGGACCCTCCTATCGTCAAAAACGCCATCCACCAGGTACCACTCTGTATAGGATATGACTTTAATCTGCCCCTTTTTCAAATATTCATCAAAGCCAGGTATAGCCGCTCTCATCCTCTCTATCATGTCATCTGCCTTTAAAGGCTCTGAGGCTATACACATACAAAACTCATCGTTCTTTAGGCCTGCCGCAAAATACCGTATAAGCATATCGGCGAGGTCGTCTTTAGTCTTATAGAATACGCAAAAATGGGTGCCCCATGGCACGAAGCCGATGATATTGATGCCCGAGTCCCTGTACAAGTCTGGCGTCCATTCTATATCCGGTTTATCAGAGATGCTGTATAAAAATTGACTCATTATTCGGCCTCTATTAGTTTATACTATATACCCTTTTATAAATTTTGGGCCATATCTTTTGGTTTATAGAATAAGCGTATGACGCTAAAGCCCTCAAGCCTACGAGGCTGGCACGTAGTCATCAGGACTCTTATAGAAGTCAAGGATGACGTGGCTTTTGCTATCCTTCAGGAGAGGGCCCATACGGACGCGAAGGCTATTGATATAGTACTCATACTCCTTTACGTTACAGAAGGCCAGCAGGAGCATGACATCCCATTCGCCCGTTATCGATACATCCATTAATACGCTGGGGTCATTCTTTATCGAGGCTATGAACTCCTTCATCCTGGCCTCATCCGAGACGTCTAGCTTTAGAAATAGGATGAAATACGACTTGAGGCCGAGCTTCCCATAATCTATTACCGCCCTATACCTCTTTATCACCCCTTCCTTTTCCAGCCTTTTGACGCGAGACGCTATTGTTTGCCTGGTCACACCGCAAGCCGCCGCAAGCTCCGCATAAGATACATTAGCATCCTTCGACAATCCTGAGATTATCTTTAAATCAGTATGGTCCAGATTTCCACTCATGCCATTTTACCCCATGTTAAGCATCATATAGCGACGTGGCATAGAATTTAACGAGGAGTAAGCCCTCCATCCATACTTATATAACCGCCATAACATAAGCTTTTTCCATAATGTAAAACAAAAATAAGCTGTTAAGGATATCAGGAAAGATTAAAATACTTTACTGATGCTTTATGTTAATGAATATAATGGTATGCTTAACATAATGTTCATGGTGATATTGTGAAGGATTATGTGGTTAAGGATATTAAGATGGCCCAACAGGGCGAGAGCCGCATAGAATGGGCGCGCCGCCACATGCCGGTGCTGAACTATATCAAGGCGGAGTATGAGAAGACGAAGCCCCTGAAGGGCGTCAACGTCATCGCCTGCCTGCACGTCACGGTTGAAACGGCGAACTTGATTTCGACCTTGCAGGCCGGAGGGGCGAACGTCGCATTGACCGCATCTAATCCGCTGTCCACTCAGGACGACGTGGCCGCAGCCCTGGCAAAAAGGGGTGTCAAGGTGTACGCGATAAGGGGAGAGGATGAAAAGCAGTACTACGAGAATATAGAGTCTGCTTTAAAGATAGGGCCTAACGTCACGCTTGACGACGGGGCAGACGTGATAGCCACCGTACACTCGAAGCATCCCGAATACTTAAAGGGCATCTACGGTGGATGTGAGGAGACCACGACCGGCGTCATCAGGCTAAGGGCAATGGCGAAAGACGGCGCCCTAAAGTATCCCGTCATTGCGGTCAACGACGCGGAGACCAAGATGATGTTCGACAACAGGTATGGCACCGGGCAGAGCACCCTGCATGGCATCATGAACGCCACAAACGTGCTGCTTGCGGGGAAAACCGTGGTCATAGTAGGCTATGGGTGGTGCGGAAGGGGCGTGGCCATGAGGGCCAGGGGCATGGGCTCAAACGTCATCATCGTGGAGGTTCACCCCCGCAAGGCCCTCGAAGCGGTCATGGACGGCTACCGTGTCATGGACATGGAGCAGGCCGCCAGAGAGGGCGACATTTTCATCACTGTAACGGGCGACATCTCGGTAATAAGAAAAGAGCACTTTAAGCTCATGAAGGATCAGGCCATCGTATGTAACTCGGGCCACTTTAACGTCGAGATAGACCTCAAAGACCTTGGCGCAATGGCGAAAAATGTGAGAGAGGTCAAGGCCGACGTCATGGAGTACGAGATGAAGGATGGGCGGAGGATATACCTGCTAGGCGAGGGAAGGCTGGTCAATCTGGCATGCGCCTTCGGCCACCCGCCCGAAGTCATGGACATGAGCTTCGCCAACCAGGCACTATGCGTCAAGTACATAGTAGAAAACCACAAGAAGCTCAAGAACGAGGTATACAGGGTTCCTGAAGATATCGATAACCGTGTGGCGAGGATGAAGCTAGAAACCATGGGAATAAAGCTCGAAAAGCTAACGAAGGAGCAGGAAAAGTACCTTAGCTCGTGGAGCATGGGCACTTAAGGCAGTGGTAGCAATGGTCGACGTGGTCATATCAGGGACCGTCGCCCTGGATAGCATAAGGACTCCATTTGGGGAGGTCAGGGAAGTGCTGGGAGGCTCTGCCGTCTATTCCTCGGTGGCCGCAAGCGGCTTCGCCAGGCCGGGCATCGTGAGCGTCATCGGCAAGGACTTCCCCAGGAAGTATCTAAGCTTTTTGAAAACGATGGGCATAGATACTGCGGGGATTGAAGTAAAGAAGGGCGACACGTTCAGGTGGGCGGGCTACTACGAGTACGACATGAACCAGGCGCACACGCTCGACACGAAGCTGAACGTGCTGGCAGAATTTGACCCGCTATTGCCCGAGGCGTACAGGGAGGCGGGATTTTTATTCCTGGCCAACACCGACCCGGAGGTCCAGATGAAAGTCCACGGGCAGATGAAGAAGCCACGCTTCGTCATGATGGATACCATGAATTTTTGGATAGAGAACAAGAAGGATGCCCTCACAAAAATGATTGAGAAGGTGGACGCCCTCGTCCTGAACGATGCAGAGGCAAGGCAATACTGGGATACCCCTAACCTTGTGCACGCCGGCCGCTCTTTTCTTAAGATGGGGCCTAGCGTGGTCATCATAAAGAAGGGCGAGCACGGAGCATTGATGTTCACAGACGGTGCGTGCTTTAGCGCCCCCGCATACCCGCTGGAAAGGCTGGTCGACCCTACGGGCGCGGGCGACTCATTCGCAGGGGGCTTCATCGGATGGCTCGCCCGAACGGGGGACCTTTCTCCCCGCAACATGAGGAAGGCAGTGATTTTCGGGAGCGCCATAGCGTCCTATAACGCGGAGGGCTTCAGCCTTGATAGGCTCAAAAAAATTACCAGAGACGACATCTTCAACAGGTATATGATGTTCCAGGATATAGTTTCATTTTGATGGCTGATCATGAAGAAGTGGAAAGCTACCTCTCGGAGGTGTTTGGAAAGCCCGTCCAGCTTGTCAGGATAATTCCCATGGGCGCCGAGCCCGGCGAGAAGGAGCTTAAGGGCTTTGGCTATGGCAAGCCATATCTAGTCGACTATATCCTAGAGGGCGAGATGAGGTCATCCGTCCTCTCCTCCATGAAGGTGCAGAAAGGCTTCGGGCACGATACTTTTGCCGACAGGGCCGCCGTCATACTATGGCAGAACGCGGCCTTCAACTCGCTTCCCAGGCACGTCCGGTCCATCGACGCAGGCTTTTTCACCAGGCATGGCAGCCTTAAGAGCGCGGGTGATGCGGACGAGTTTTTCATACTGATGGACAGGGTAAGCGGCATCGAGTACTACAGGGATTTGGACAGGATCCGAGACGCCAGTTTCTTCCACCAGCTAGACGTAGACAGGGCACTTGCCCTCTCCGATTATCTCGTATACATCCACTCCCAGAAGCATGGCGACCCCGTACTGTACCATCGCCGCATAAGGGACCTTGTGGGCTCTGGCGAGTGCATCATGGGAATCATCGATAGCTATCCAAAAGATTATGAGTTTTATCGTGAAGAGGACTTCGAGCGCCTCGAAAAGAAGTGCGTTGAATGGCGCTGGAAGCTGCACGGCATGACGCACAGGCTCTGCGTGGTACACGGGGACTTCCATCCATGGAACATAATGTTCAGGAACGGGGTGGACTTCACGGTGCTCGACAGGAGCCGGGGAGAGTATGGCGAGCCTGCCGACGACGTCTCGTGCATGAGCATGAACTACCTCTTCTACTCGCTTCAAAAATATGGAGAGCTGAAGGGCGAGTTTAAGGAATTGTTCGACAGGTTTTTAGAGAACTACCTGACTAAGAGCGGCGACTTTGACGTTTTAAGATGCGTTCAGCCCTTCTATGTTTTCAGGGCTCTTGTTATGGCCAGCCCGCTATGGTACCCTGGCCTGGCGCCCGACGTAAGGAGGAAGCTCTTCAAGTTTATAGATAACGTCGTCGAGGTAGAAGAATTCGATTATAGGGATGTTAATGGATACTTGAAGGGCTAGAGGCATGGCGTGGGCAGTTTGGGTGACCGGCCTCCCTGGCAGTGGCAAGACCACTATTACCGGGGCCATCGTGGACGTGCTGAAGGCTAAAGGCGTGCACGTCAGGGTGCTAAATGTAGATGAGGTGAGGAAGGTATTGACGCCCAGGCCTACCTATAGCGAGGAGGAGCGGGCTTTTGTATACAAGGCGATGGCTTACATGGCGAAGCTGCTCGTCGAGGAGGGCGTGAACGTCATAATCGATGCCACGGGTAATCTGAGAGAGTACAGGGATGTTGCCAGGGGCTTGATATCCAATTTTGATGAGATTTACGTGAGCTGCCCTCTTGATGTAGCCATGAGCCGGGAGGCGGCCCGGAAGGGTGGAGGGGCGCCGAAGGGCATCTATAGAAAGGGCATGACCGGGCAAAGCGTGACTGTGCCCGGCTTGAACGTCCCTTATGAGCCTCCGATTCATCCTTTGGCCACGCTTGAGTCGGATAAGTTATCCCCGGAAGAAGCAGGGGCTATAGCGGCGAACAGGATACTTGAGAAATATGGTGAGGCCGATGGATGAGCTTGCGCTGGTAAGGCGGATGGCCGAGGGCGTGCTGGAGCGCTCGAAAGAGTACCTATTATCGCATGAGGACTATGGAGAGGTGCTGAAGCGTCGCAAGACCGACGTCACCAGGAAAATAGACATGGTCGCGGAAGAGGCGCTCGACGCCATCATAATGGAGGAGGGGATAAGGGCGCGCGTCATCTCCGAGGAGGTGGGGGAAAGAGTGGTGCCACATGGGAAAGAGCCGGAGTATACGCTGGTCATGGACCCCATCGATGGCTCGGCTAACCTGGTACTCGGCATCCCTTATTATTGCACGTCACTCGCCCTGTCGAAGAAAACTAGTGGAGCTACCTTTGCAGACGTAGATGCAGGCGCGGTCGCCGCCACATGGGGCGGGACTTTTTATGCATCTAAAAATGGGGGCGCATATTATGAAGGCGAACGGATATCTACAATGGAGCACCCGGAAAAGCCAAAATACGCCATCTATTCATATGGTGCAGGCCCGCTCCCGAAGGGCGTCATAGTCCTTCAGGAGGAGAACTGCGTGGTCCGAACGATGGGCAGCATCGCCCTGGACATGTGCATGGTGGCAAAGGGGGCCTTCGACGCCATCATAGACTCTAGAAACCGCATCAGCGGATATGACATAATGGCAGCGTCGCTCATCCTCCGCGAGGCGGGAGGCTTCCTGACTGATTATCACGGCAGAGGCCTTTCAGACAAGCCAGTCAGCATAAGGGGAATATCGATACTCGGCGCGGCAAATGAGAGCCTACACGATAAGCTTCTCAAGGCATTTAGCCAGGCTTAAGCGGAAACCCCCACTTTGCCTGGACGCGGGCCTTTTCTTTTTTATACTCTTCGGGATGCTCAGATATGTACCTTATCCGCTCATATGCCGCCCTAACCGCTTCCTGCGCCGTCGGCGACGTGAGACTCCAAAACCTGTCATCGTCCACCTTCACGAACTCTTCCCGGAATATCTCGCACACGACGTCGTACATCCCATATACACAGCTTCCGTGAGAATAGTGGTTGCCGACGGCCTGGCCGAACGCCAGCGCGAACAGCTTATCCCTGAACCCCAGGCGAAGCGCTGCAAGCTCGCAGAGCTTCGTCATCGTGTCATGGATGCCCTTCCTTATATCCTCCTTATCAATGTAGTACTCTTCTTTTTCAAATGAAGCGACCAGGTGCCTGTGCTTGACGACTTCGCTAGCAGCTATAGGCACCTTATCCTCGTATGCGTGCGGCGACTCCCATACGATCTCTATCTCCCCCCATGGCGCTTTCTCGCCTATATCTGCCACCTTTGAGAATAGCACGCGCAGGTCTCGCCATATGGCATCCACCGCCTCCCTGGCCGCAGGCTCGACCCTCGGCTTTATCATAAAAATAAGCTCATCGCCTTCCACCGCGGCCGAGAATTCCGCATCGAACCCAGCCAGCATCTCATACTCTACAGGGAAAAGCACTCCGACTCCCTCGCCCATCCTTTCTATCCTGGATTCCACGGTGTCAAAAACTCTCATACGATAATAAAATAAATATATTCATATATAATGATTCGTGCCTTCGTATGCCATAACAAGATTTATAAAGGCCCTATACTATTTTGTGGCTAAGTATGAATAAGAATGAAGGGCGCAAACTCCGCATTGCGTGGGGCATAACGGGGGCAGGACACTTCATCAAGGACTCTTATAGCGTGATGAGACAGCTCAAGGAGGAGGGCCACTCGATCACAACCTTCATGTCCAGGGCTGGCGAGGAGGTCGCAAGGATGTACGGGCTTTTCGACAAGACGCCCGGCATATCGGATGGGTCCTATCTGAATGAAATATACCTGGACTCGAGCCAGGGCTTTAGCTTTCCGAAGATCGGCCGGTTCAACGTGGGCAGGTATGACTTGCTCGTCGTGTCTCCGGCGACCTCAAACACGGTTGCGAAGATAGTCCATGGAATAGCTGATACGCTCGTGACCAATTGCGCCGCCCAGGCGATGAAGAGCGGAACGCCCGTGCTCATCGTCCCGGTGGATTGTGAAAACAGCGTGATATCCGAGATGCCTTATACGATCGACCGCTCGAAGTGCAGGTCGTGCGAGACATGCGAGCCCCGGGAAAACTGCCCGAATGAGGCCATCACTGACCAGATTGACCTTTTGAAGTGCCAGGGGTGTGGCGCGTGCGTTAGCCTGTGCGAGTTTGGCGCGATATCCGGTGGCAGCCCCGTATCCTTGAAGATACGCAAGGTGGACTCTCGTAATACAAAGCTGCTGGCTGAGATGGAGGGCGTATCGGTTCTCAGGGAGCCGAAAGAGATATTAGATAAGATACACAACTGGTATCATCAATAGACACTCCCGCATAAAATAGATGTAGTCTGGTGAAACTATCATCGAGCGATTTTTAATGCGGGAGTGCCATTTTTGGGTCGCTAAGGTTGTGGTAGCATATGTTTAAATGCTATCGGAAGTAGGATACTACTTTCCGACTAATAAGGTTTTCGTAGGTAGCCATTGTATTATGGCATAATTTTATGTAAATTAAAAATAGGGTTTACATGCAGCGGCGGCAAATATAAACGATGTCGTAATCCGCATCGTCTTCCTTTATCCAGCCCTTCAATATTTTTTTACCAACCATCAGATGATAGCGGTTACACTTCGCGCACTTCTTGATCTTAAACTCGTCATACCACTCGGGCTTGACCTCAAACTCGAACTCCGCCTGCTCCTGATCTACGACATCCCTCGCCACCTTTCGGGCCTGCTTCAGCTCCAGGCCAGTGTTCTGAGAGATATCGTAGGCGATACAACTGATGAGGAGCATACGTTCAACGTCGCTAAAGATATCGCCAAAAAAGTCGTACATGCGGTCTATTATGGACTGATCCATGTCAAAAGGCATATCATCGTAATCCGGGACGCACGTGATGAACGAATCGGCGTCCGGGCTGCCCCCGGAGGCCACTTCCCTGGGCTCCTTGATCTTGGTGCCACACAGCGGACACTTGCCCATTATCAATTCGTCATCAAAAACCTCTTCACCACATCCGGGGCAGCGCATTTGTCGCATCACCATCTATAATATGAACACTGCAGCAGATAAAACTGTTGTCCAGTTCCCCTCATCATCGACTTCAGCGGTCTTAGCTATATTCATGGTCCTCGCCGGCCTCTCGTTCTTCCATGTAAAATACATGTTCTCTGCGAGCTTTTCCGCATACAGGCCAGCGCACTTTTCGGTCTCGCCATATGAGTGGTGTTCGGACAGGTAGCCGAAGTCGGAGTCAAGGTCCTCGGGTATGGCACACCCTATTGCAGCCGCTATCCTCCTGCTCGGCTCGTTAGATGAGTTACGTGACATGACCGTGAAGACTATTTCGCCGGGGAAAAGCTGTTTGAGCCCTTCAGCCCTATCAATAATCTCGCACTTCGGCGGCAATATGGAACTCACGTTCACCAGGTTATACTTCTCTATACCCGCGTCCCTCAATGCCATCTCGAACGATTCGAGCATCTCCTTATGCGTTCCTGCGCCACTGGTAAAGAACACCTTTTTCGGTATAAGCCCTTGTCTCATTTAGCATCTCCTATAGCAATCGTAAAGCATATGTCCAATAAAGCACGAGTATGTTTGGTGTTTTGATTGGACATACGTGACATCAGATTTATCGAGATTGGAGGATCAATCCTGATTCTCCTGGTTTTTATCGGATTGTTTGCGCTGGTAGGGTTCATGCCCCAGCTTAAGCCCTGGTCGAACATCCTGTACGTCGTATTGTTTTTAGCCTACACGGCAGCCATGTGCCTTTTCGGCCTGAAGCTTGCGCCCTACCTTAGCGAGTAGGGCCACATATTTAGTGCTTATTATGTGCCTGCACGTTTAAATCTTTCGAGTATAGCGGGTAACTTAATGGTGCTTATTTAGGGGATATATTTTTTGGTTTCTCGATGAGGCGGCTATAGTAGCGTGCAACAACACAGCCTTCCGTACACCTGCCACAGTGGTTACATTTTTGACCATCCACATGGATATGGCCATCAAGCCTTATCGCCTTACCGGGGCAAGACTTAACGCATATCCCGCACTTCGTACAGAGCGAAGCACGCAACACCTGCCTAACTGCATCCTCGAACAGGCGGGCAGCCTGTTCTTTATTACTTGAAGATGCGTATATTTGCCCGCCGGCAAACAGCTTTACAGTGCCACGCGGCGACCTGACAAGTATGACGTCAAGGTCATCCGAATAAGCGGGCCTGCCAATCGTCTCGAGCATTTCAAGCAGGCCATCGATGGGCGCCCAGCGAGGCAGCCTCAACACGCCCTCAATGCTATAGCCACCTGCAGTACACGGGCTAACGCCCCTTATGATGTTAAGCGCCATGCCATCCTCTTTGTGAGGCTTAAGGGGTATACGCTTTTCACGGGCAATGTTGAGCATCTTATTGGGATGAGACTTCCATCGCCAGAGGCCATAGCGCACGTAATCAGGCGTCAATCCCGCCCCTTCCGCCCAGCGATAGAGCAGGCCCTCCCACTCCTCATAGAGATCAGGGTGTAGCTCTCTCATCCTGCGGTATTCAGCCTGAAGGGCGGCGGGGCAGAGCCAGCAGCCGATGCGCTCAAAACCCTTATCATAAAGCTCATTATATGGCAGGTTTTTCATGTGGATGTACAGCCATACCTCGATGGCCCGCCAATCCTTGATAGGGTATACGCTTATCTGGCCCGGCACGAACGGGTTTTTCTCGGAGGCGCTTATGCCGCCCCGCCGGAACGACTCATAGCGGCGCTTGCCATCAATCGTAATAACTCCTCTCTTATACCTCGATAATAGCCTTGTTATTGGGCCTAGCTTACAGACCTTGCAGCACCACCTGAAATCCTTTGCAGGGGGGCCAAATAAGGGAAAATTCTCGTCAAATGCATGGCCCGCCCTCTCCACAACTATTGGCACTTCCATGGTAGAGGCGGCATCTTCTACAAACCTCGCCGTCTCCGGGAATTCCATGCCCGTGTCAACATAGAATGCTTCGAGCTTTTTCACGGCCTTCTTAGCAATGTTAAGGACTGCCAGGCTGTCCTTGCCGCCGCTGAACGAGACGGTGACTGGCAACCCCTTATTTTTGCCCTGGCTCACTATGGCCTTTATAACGTTGATGGCGCCCTTCTCCATGGACTCAATCGTTTTCCGGTTTGCGGCGACGGCGTCTTCTATGGTGCCGCGCTTATCGTTCAGCCTCACAGATCCCCCGCCAATCTTCCGTATCTTAATCGTATACATGGCAGGGTCTTTTATGTCACAGGCATCTCTTTTAGCGATACCAAAGCCGCCAAAGGTCTCGTTTACCTTGACGAGGATGACATCTTCTTTTTTGATATCCGGAGAAGCCTCCAGGACCATGCAGCCCTTGATAGCCTTTCCGCTTAAGTGTATATCCCTTGGCACCCTCACTTTGACCATTTTTTTCGTGGCCATGGGTATGAGTAGCTTAGCCCCATGAAGCCTTAAATCAAGCTTGTATTCGGCATCCCTCAAGTCATAATAAGCGACGCCGAGGGTGTACCCATCTACGATGACCTCGTCGGCTTTATCGTCCCCCGGGACCTTATTTAGCAGGACTAAGCGTTCGCCTATTGGATCATAGCCATAGCTAGACTCAAACAAGCCTTTAATGATTGTACGCTCGTATGGCGAGCAAAACCTGGCGTCGCCCGGAGGTGATAGGATGACCTGCCTGCCGATAGAGCCGCAGGCATCGCATTTTTCCGATACCAGCGGCACGTTGCAAGAGTCGCACCAAAAGATATGGTCTAAAGCGTCCTCGAAGGGCTTCCTGCCGGCCATCTGGATATACAGTGTAGGCCACGATTAAATAGCTTATGCAATAAAGAAAACCTTTTACATTGAAACGACGTATCGTTTATTGTGATATAATGGCAGAGGCAACCGTCGAAGAGCTGGCCGGCTACGTCAGCGGCAGCGTCAAGCGAAAGCAGATAGTAGACGTGCTAAACAAGAACGGAAGCGAGACTTTTGAAGCGCTGGGAAAGCTCACCAGGACGCCCAGGAACATGCTAGAAAAAGTGCTCAAGGACATGCTGGAGAAGGGAGTGATTAAAAAGCAAAACGATGCATATGCCCTTACGGAAAACGGAGTCGCAGTGGTGAACGTATTACATTCAATGCGCTAACTTTGTTCTCAAAATACGCATTTCTTTAAAAATTTAAGCGAAACCTCAAGATGAAACCTCAAAATAATTCTATATTTTTAAATAAAGTTTATGATAAATGGTAAAATTTTGATTATGGTGCAAATTATGCTCAAAAACCTGTTTAAACGATTATTTAGCATATAATGGCGATAAACTTTACAATACAGGTTAATTTCACAAGCTATAAATACTTAGATTCCCATCTATCGAGTAGCAAGCCCTGTATGGCTTGAAAAGGTGATTCAATGGCAGCAAGAGAAAAGAAAAATTTTGGCTTACTAAATGAAAATGGGGAGGAGATAGGCAACTTCACGGGGGCACAGCCAAGGGACGCGGCGCTGAAGGCGGCCAGCAAGGGCATCACGAGCATCATCCTAAGGGAAAAGGGCACTAAAAGGCTGCACTTTTTCAGGGGAACGCGAAAGCAGGTTCCCAAGCCGGCAAATTCGCCCGCATGGCTTCCTGAAAAGATATGGAAGGCCAACGTAGAGAAGGTCGGTGTTAAGCACCTTCAGTACAACGAGCTTGCCAGAAATCCAAAGGAGATTTTCAAGTTCCCGGTAAAAAGCTGAATATGAGTGATGGGGTGATGTTTCACCCCTTATAATATTCTTTTTTGGTGGTTTAAAAAAGGTATATCCATAACCTGTTACATTGTTAGTCTAGATGAGCCGTGTAATCGTTATAGGTGCGGGCATCACGGGCGCGGGCATAGCGAGAGACCTCTCGTTAAGGGGAGTAGAGGTTACTTTGCTGGAGAGGAATGCTCCTGCGTCCGGGGCAACCGGCCGCTGTCATGGCCTATTGCATTCTGGCGCCAGGTATGCGGTAAGCGACCCGCGGGCGGCGATAGAGTGCGCAAAGGAGAACCTGATCCTTAAGAAGATCGCCCCTTATTATGTTGAGGATACAGGTGGGCTTTTCCTTGCCATAAATGAGGATGAGGCGGCTTATGGGGATAGGCTGCTAGACGCTTGCCGGCGAGCGTCCATTCCGATGGAGGAGCTATCGTGTGAGGAGTCCCCGAATAAGCACGCCGTGAGGTGCCTTTCTACCAATGACGCCGCCATAGACCCATTTTTATTGACCCTGGCCAACCTCTACGATGCAAGGAGAAATGGGGCCATAATTCGTACCGGAGCCGGGGTTGAGTTAATCGAGGATGGGCGCGTCAGGCTGGACGATGGTAATAAGGCGAGAGCTGATGTTATCATTAATGCGACAGGCCACGAGTGTAGCTCCTTAAAGAAAGATACACGCTTGCAGGTACGGCCAGATAAGGGCACGATACTTGTCACTGAGCGGAGGGTGTGTGACGTGGTGCTTAACCGCATGAGGCCTCCGTCGGATGGAGACATAATCGTCCCGAGCCACACGACTTCGCTGATTGGCACGACGTCAGCGCCATCATCGAGCACCGTTCCCGCGCGGGAGGAGTACCGCATGCTCATGCGTGAGGCAGTAGCCCTGTTGCCATCCCTTAAAGGCACGAGGATCATCCGCGCCTTCTCGGGCGTTCGGCCGCTCATCGGGAGCGGGGAAGGCAGGTCGCTATCAAGGGATTACCGGCTCGAGGCCGATAATGGCATAATAACCGTGGCTGGGGGCAAGCTCACGACCTACCGGCTCATTGCAGAAAAAGCGGCAGACATGGCAATGAGGCTGCTAGGCGAGAGGGGAGAGTGCAGGACCAGAGAGCCTTTGCCGAACATCCTGAGAGATGCCCCTGCCAGGGACATATTGTGTAATTGTGAGCAGGCTGCTGGCAGGCTTATTGAGATGGATTTCCTAAGGCCCGCCGACCTGTGGAAGTATAACCGCATAGGCTTCGGCGCATGCCAGGGCATGCGCTGCGCTAAAAATGCGGGTCGGGAGAGGGAATTGCTGGAAGAGCGATGGAAAGGCGTTAAGCCCGTGCTGGACGACGTACAATTGAGGCAATCATACCTTACGTGGGCGTCATACATGTCTCGCCTGGGGTCTTCCAAATGAAAGCAGGCTCAATAATCTTACTATTACTCATCATGCTTGCCCTCCCATTCCTATGCTATCTCAATCTACACACAAATGATGGTACAAGGGTAGAGTTCGTAAATGCCAGCGGCGTGGTGACAACCATCTCGGTAGAGGTTGCCGATACGCCCGAGGAGCAAGAGAAAGGGCTGATGTACAGGACACATATGGACGATGACGAAGGCATGCTATTCATCTTTAGCGAAGATGCGACCCGTCATTTCTGGATGAAAGACACGCCGATACCGCTGGACATGGTCTTCGTCAATAGCGACTACAGGATAGTGGATATAAACTATAATGCCACGCCAAAAAGCGAGGATGTCTACACGTCAAAGGCGATTTGCAGATATGTTATAGAGGTTAACGGCGGGTTCTGCAGGGAGCACTGCATAGGTGTGGGCGACCAGGCTAAAATATATAGGCCGTTTAGCTTTTAAGCTGTAGCGGCTTAGCCTCATCAACTCTTTCGCCACGCAGGTTCTTTTTAACGTTCTCGGGCTTAAACAGGCTAAGAATATCCCTTATATAGTCCAGGGTTTCCGGCAAAAAAGTGATGACTGCATACGATATTACCACGAGGGCAATGAGGGAGCCCGCCTCCGCTAACACGTTATGCGCCCAGAAAAAGCTCGCATAGCTGGCCTCCTCGCCCGTCCACTCCACGATAGCCTGGGGCGCTATCTGAAACCACTGGTTACCGTAGGCGGAAATTACAAACGTGTTCCTTATGACGTTTAATACGTATATCACGGGCACGGAGACTATGAACGCCTTAACCTTACGGTCAAGGGGTGCTTTGATGCAGCCAACCACGCCGACAAACAGCGCCATGCTCTGGATGGCCGTACACGCCAGGATGATCTGGACAGGCAGGCCGTTAAGCATGATTATGTCCCCATAGGCAGTGGCGTGCTGCCCCAGCGAGTTCACCGCTGCAAGCGTGATATCAGTAGTAACCCCTATGAGCCAGCCGCCAAGCCACGGGAAATATGAGAATGGGAAATAAAAGATGCCGCTGATAGCCGCGCTTTTCGTTAACACCATCAGCGACTCCCTCTCGTCTTTCACCATGACGTATGCGAGGTATAAGGTTACGGGAATTGCAAGCGCACAGGCCACCGTATACATGAGGTTATGCTCGGCCAGATAATACTCGGGCGTCGATAGCCCCCATCTCAGGCCGAAAACGACCCAGCCCGCTGCAGCAAGCCTATAGCCGTATTTTTTTGGCAATAAAACGCCTGCCACAAACATGGCCAATGAAGCCCAGAGCATGATGTCGAGGATTTCCATCGGATGACCACCGCTAGATAAGGCCTTTACCCTTGATAGCCTTTTCGATGCTTCGCCTCTACGATGATATACTTCAGCCGCC
This sequence comes from Methanocella conradii HZ254, assembly GCF_000251105.1. Classification (GTDB taxonomy): domain Archaea; phylum Halobacteriota; class Methanocellia; order Methanocellales; family Methanocellaceae; genus Methanocella; species Methanocella conradii. The sequence continues at coordinate 1,029,554 of NC_017034.1, forward strand.
TCGCCGCCCCTGCTATATCTGCCTGGCCGACGACGGCCGAGATTACGGCGATGCCATCGGCGCCCGCCTCTATCGCCTTTCCCGCATTCTGGGGCCCCAGGCCGCCAATTGCCACGACGGGGATGGATACAGCCTTCTTAACGCTGGCTATAACGTCAAAGCCACAGGCTGGGCCTGCATCGCTTTTAGAGGCTGTATGGCATATAGGCCCCAGGCCCACGTAGTCGGCCCCATCCCTTTCAGCCTGGACGGCCTCTTCAACGTTGCCCACGGAAACTCCAATTATAAAGCCAGGCGGGCTTATCGCCCTTGCGCTGCTCGCCGGAATGTCATCCTGGCCCAGGTGCACCCCGTCCGCGCCGCTTGCCAGCGCCACGTCCAGCCTATCATTAACTATAAAAAGCGCTCCAGCCTTTCTCGTAACCTCCCTGATTTCTAAAGCACACTTAGTCAGGCCTTTACCACTCATGCCCTTATCCCTTAGCTGGATTACGTCTGCGCCGCCCTCTACTGCCCTGCGCGCTATCTCTACGTGAGAAAGGCCATGGGATAAGGCCTCATCAGTTATAACGTACAGGTCATACCTTAAGGTTCTACTCACCTTTTCATGCTTCCCTGACTCTCGCTTCTTTTATCAGGCTTTCAGGCGTTAAGCCATATATCTCGTCCATCAGCGCAGCCTTGAACGATGCTGGCCCGCGGCAATGGCTAGCGGCCTTTTCACCAGCCAGGCCAAAAGCCGCAAAACCTGCGGCGGATGCCGTCACATAGTCCCTTGATACGGCGCAGAATGACCCAATTATGGACGCTGCCATACAACCAGTGCCCGAAACCTTTCCCATGAGAGGGTGGCCATTATCTATGAGCAGGGCACGCCTTCCGTCTGTGACTATATCAGTGGCCCCGCTTATGGCGACGACCAGGCCCATTTTTTTGGCCAGCGCTTTAGCCACCTCGAGCGGGTCCCTCGATATCCCATAAGATTCAACGCCTTTTATGTTCCCTTCAGCGCCCGCTAGCACGGCTATCTCGGCAGCGTTGCCCTTGACCACCGCTATATCCAGGTCATTTATGAGGCGATATGCGGTCGCAGTCCTTAGCCTTGTGGCTCCTGCGCCGACGGGGTCAAGTATGATGGGCAAGCCTAGGCCGTTCGCCTTTGCGCCCGCTATGAGCATCGAGTCGACCTGTGCGTCATCCAGCGTACCTATGTTGAGCACGAGGGCGCCTGCCATGGAGACCATCTCGGCAACCTCATCCCTCGCATGAGCCATCACCGGCGATGCGCCTATACAGATGGTCGCGTTCGCGCAATCATTCACGGTTACATAGTTTGTAATATGGTGTATTAGCGGCCTTTTCGCCCTAACCTCTACTAATAGCTCGGCCAGCGTCTTATTATCCATAGGCTACCCCAAAATGAATTATCTACTTTTTAATTAGAGGCCTCAAGATGAATGCCATTATGAGTAATATGATGGCTATTACCACGCCCGCTACGATGATGCCGATTGCCTGCGCGCTCGAGCCGCCCTCTGGAGGCTTAGCGGTTGTGCCCGGGGTTATCACAGCGGTCGGAGAAGCTGATGGAGGGGCCGGCGTAACCGTCTCATTCACGGCGGGTATCGGTGTAGGTGTAGGCGTTACTACAGGAGGCGCTACGACAAAAAAGGCTTTATCAGCGCTTACGCCACTATTGGCACTCATCGCCACCGCCGTGAGCTTCACGGCCCCGGCCTTGTTTGCGATAACCGTATAGCTGGCAATCCCATCCTTATCCGTGAAGACGTATGTGCCTATATCGGCAGGTATGATGGAGGTATCGTTTGATAGCATATATACCCTTACGCCTTCTGACTTTAGCGGGCCTCCCCTATATAGTATCTGGACCGAGACGTTATGAGGCGTGCCAGCCGTTAGCGTGTCATTGCCTTCCACATATGCGATTCCATCCGGCACGATGGGCAGCATCTGCCCCTGCGCCAGGCCAGAAAAAGCTGTCAAGCTTACCAGTATAAAAACTATGGCTATAAGCCCTCGGGAAATAATGCCTCATGCCTCCAATATATATCCTTGGGTAGATAAGATAAACTTTTTCTCACGCCTTAGCCTTTATCTCCTCGCGTAGGCGGGCCATGGTGGTCTTAAGCTCCGCGAAAGCGTTATGCTGGTGGATGCTCTCCTCGTTGACCTGCTTTAGAGTGATGACCGCATCGTCGGGAAGCTGGGGGAAGGCGTTCATCACGTTCTTCGCCATATCCCTGACGCAGTCCTCCACGAACTTCGGGTTAGCGTGGGCGTTGCTCACCACCTCTACCTCGTCAATCCTCTTTAAAAGCTCGAAGCTTGACGTGCTCATGGACTTTTCGATGATGTCTATTATCGTCTCGAGGGGTACCTTATAGTCGCCTACGACTTCAATGGATATGGTGCCGCGGCCGCGCTGGTTGTGGGTGGCCATTGGCACCTTCCGTAGGAATTGCTCTATCTTTTTCTGCTCCATGCCCAGGCTCTTAAGCTCCGCCTCTGCCCGCGCCTTCATCAATTCCTGTGCGCACGGGCACGCGGTTATGCCGACGACCTCCGCACCGATGACCTTCTTAACCTTAATGTTTTCATTTCTCTCTGCCACGGCCCTGGCAAATACCTTGACCACCTTCTGGGAGATGACCTCGGTCCTGGGCGTCTTACGCTTGACTATGAGCTCGCTGTCCATGTGAACCTCTGACCGCGTGGCATACTCATGCCGGTTCAGCAGGCGCCGCGCGATCTCCCCGCACAGGTCTTCTATCTCGTATACCGGCGACTTGACGCTCTCCTCGAGCACCTCGTCTATCACCTCAAAATTCCGGGAAAGGTTCGCGCCCCTCCTGTCAGATGGAAGGTCGACGTACATGTTAAACGTCGAAATCAGGATTATCGGCCTCTTCCCGGCCCTGGCCACCTTGACGAGCTTCTTCACGTTGGTGACGCCCACTCGCGAAAGGTTGATGGCCACCTCCGACTTTGTGGCCTGCACGTCAGGCAATACGTCTAACAAGGTCATAGCGATATCATCTTTTTATTGATTATTCATGCAATTTATTCTCTTTAATAGTTTTGGGTACTAGAAATAGAAAAATTATAATGTCCCCACATAGGGGGCAGCGACCTTACACTTTTTTAAAGCCAAAGGACTCCATGGTCACGTCGGCGTTTATGCCGCCTGCCACATAGGTTTCGCCCACGGAGACGTCATTAACGATAATCTCGGCAGGGGCGAATATCGACGGGTCAAGCTTATAGAAGTCGAACTTGGCCTCCTTGAAAACCGTATAGAACGGCCTGCCATAGTCCTTAGAGCTCGAGGAGGGGACCTTTGCCACGAAGTCCTTGATGTTGCCGCCATCAACGGTCAGCGTCACGCTGCCATGATAGATCGAGGCGTCGTTGGTCGTGCCCATGGCCACCGCCGGGTCCTTCTTGACGGGCGGGATGGGCGCGCTCCCGAATGCGCTAATGATATGCCTCGTATCGAAGCCCATCTCGTTAAGCTTATATACGGCAACTTCGACCACCCGGCCTGCTATCTGGATCGAGCCGACCAGGCTGTTGGTGGGGGCCACTATGGCGACCACGTTAGACGTTTCCACGCCACACTCGCTGGCAATATAGTCCATTACCTTCTCGCTCGGAAGCGCGCTCGCCTCGAGCGCAATCACGGCGAAGTCGCTGTCGTCCTCGTACTCGATCACTTCGTAGGTGTGCTTCGGCTTGAGCGCCAGGGCACGGGCCGGGCCGCTCCCCATCGCAAAGTAGCCTTCCTGGCTGATCCTCCAGCCAGCCTTCTGCGCGGCGAGGCACGCAAGGGTCGGGTAATCCGTGTACACCTCGATGAACGGGTAAAAGATCTCGTGCTTGAGCTTTTTATGCGTAATCGACGGCGAAGAGAGGCCGCCCATGCATATCTGCGTGAACGCCAGGCCGGCCTCGTAGCCGCCCTTCGCCTTAACTCCACAGTCTACAACGATGGAATCATTACCCAGAGTGTGGACCTCAACCTTGTAATCGTCAGGATAGTCTATCATATCTCCGACGATGTCATAAGAAATATCGTTGATGCTAATATCCCTGTAATTGTTGGCCAGGATAATCACCATGATGTAATTGCCAGCATACGTTTTTAATTTTTCCCTAAGGGCATGGATAACAGGTCATCCCCTTATTTGGACTATCATGCCTTCATTCAACGCCAGCCTTCTTCTAAGCTTGCGGGGGATGATAATGTATTTGCCCTCTTCGGCCTTGATTTCGGCCTGCCTTATCGTAACCTCATGTGTCTTGCCATCCGGTAGGGCTATATGTGCTTTGTTGCCTATCATGTTGAGCATGGCCATGGCTTTTCTATCTATCCATGCGACCTCGGCCTCCTCAAGCATTTCCAGCGTTTGTAGCCGCGAGCGGTGTGCCAGCATTATGCTCCTGTCCGAGCTCGTCGCCACGACGAGCTTAACCGCCGGAGGCTCTATGGGCTGGGGCGCTGGCATTTGCTTTGCCATGATGGGCTTTATCGTCGGCATTATCGTGTCGAATGGCTTCTCGACAAAGTGCGCTTCTGCCCTTGCTTTCGCTTTTTGCTTTAGGTATTTCTCGCTAAGCTCTGTGAAGTAAATGGTGACAGACGTGTGCTCCTTGAGATGGTCCATCTCGCTTATTGCGCTGTCGCCATAGGCGCGGCCTTCCGGAGAATCGTATATCGCCCCTGTCCGCTTTCCAAAGTTCATGAATACGTATCCCGTCGCATGGCCATCGCTTAGCTTCAGTACGCAGGTGCTTTTATCATTCGCCAGGTACCCGATAAGCAGCTTTGCCGTCATATAGGGGCCGAGCTCCGCCTCTATCATAGCATTGACATATTTATGTATGAAAATGTGCAGCAATTCCCGTGGTAGCTGATACGCCGCCATCCTTCCTTCTGCGGCTATCGCCTTGTTCTCCGCCGCCTCGACCAGGTCGTCGCCCACCGTTAGCCATCGCTTCCACTCCTGTATGGCCGTGATCGGCTCGCCCTCCAGGAAAATTATCGCTTCTTCATAATCAGGGTATGTAATGTGGATGCATCCATCGAATGCCTTACTCTTCAGCATGCCAGCCCTTATATAGTATTCCCTGGAGCTTACGTTCTCGAATAATGGCTGGTCTGATGGCATAAGCATGGCCTATACCGCCGTTAGAGCGCCCGTGGTGAAAAACAGCCCTGCAGCTATGCTAAGCACGCTCGAATACACGCTGCTGTCCGTCGTGATGAACCACTGTATGGCGGATGCCATGAATAGCGTGACGGCTCCCCATGCGAGGAAATAAAATATCCTCAGCTTATATGAATTATAAAGGTATAGCGATATAAATATCACTATTAGCTCTACCGCAATCGCAGCGAACGCCAGCATTTGTGTTATTTCCATAGCGATAACCTGTTTTTTATTAGACTTTACTCATTTATGAGGTTTTCTGTGTCCGCCCTAGCCATATTCTAAAAGCATTTCCGTTATCTTAAAGTTCTTTTCCGCCATTTCCACTTTTATGGGCACCGGCACCTGTGGGCTAACCCAGTAGGTTACGCTGAACCCTTTATTATCGGATGCCGAATAAACGGTTATGGGCATGATGCTACCGTCCGCCATCCTGGCCATGATGCTCTTTATGGGCCAGAAAGGCACGAAGTAGTAGGATAGCCCTATGTCGGGCAGGGTGTAGATTTGCAGCTTTGAGGTATCCCTGTCCTGGAAGTAGTCGCCAATGGTGCCCTTTGCATGCATTTTTAATACCTCATAGGTCGTTGCATTGCTCCATATATCATATGTAATGTTCATGCCGTTGCCTTCTGTGATGACCTGCATATACCTGGCGGGCTTGCCGTCGAGCGTATCATTCTTCACATATATCGTCATGTTCCAGGTGGAGTTTACGCCGCTGGCATGCATCGTGATATTATCCTTCCAGTAGTGGACGCCATTAAAATTGTAGAAGCTGCTGCCTGGCGTGGCGTTTTTCAGGTACTCTGCGCTAGAGTAGCAGCCAGACACCAGGGCTGAGCATCCTATTAAGAGGAATACCACGAGGTAGGCACGCTTCAAGAGGCTACACCTATAACTATTATTAAAATACAAATATATAATGGTGTTAGGCGATTATCACGGTAAGCCATGCCTGGGCTGCTTATTTGCCTGCTTTTTTGGGACGCCTTCGAGCTTTAGGAGCTTACGCTTTACCTCGAGGCCTCCTGAATAGCCGCCCGGCCCATTTGAGGCTACCACCCGATGGCACGGGATCACCAGTGGAATGGGGTTGGCAGCCATCACATTTCCCACAGCCCTGGCTGCACCAGGCCTGCCCACCATTCTCGCTACCTCTCCATAGGACATGGTCTTGCCGGCAGGAATCTTGCGGATGGCCTCTAGCACGGTACGCTGAAAATGAGTCGATCCATCAAGGCTTACATCATACTTTATAAAGTCATCCTTACCCGTAGCAAAATATTCTTTAATGGAGCCTATAATGCTCGACCCCTTAGGATTGCTGGCAGGCTTTTTCGGCGTCATCTCAACCCTTCTAATCTTCCCTTCTTCAACCTCAACCACGATATATAAGCCCAAATATTCAGAATAAAAGTGGTCTTCCATATCAGCCCTCGACATGTTCATATCCCTGGAATGCAAATAATCATCGGGCATAGATAAAAATGCTGGTTAGAAATGCTTTCCCAGGGGATTTTCTAGAGGTGGCAAAAAAGTCAAAGGAGTGGGCGGATCTCGTCATCGAAAGAGAGACCATATACCACATAATGACCGAGCATTTCAGGGATACGTGCTTCATCGCGGAGGAGAGGGGCGAGATGATAGGCTACCTGCTTGGCTTCAGGTCGCAGGCACGGCCCGAAGAGGCCTTAATTCACCTCATACAGGTGGCGCCTCACATGCGGGGAAATGGCATCGGGCGCCGGCTCTTCAACCAGTTCCAGTATACAGTTAAAAAGATGGGCTGCAAAAGGATAGTCGCTATCACCAAGCCCGAGAATAATTACTGTAACAGATTCCATAAGGCAATGGGGTTTAACGTGGTGGAAGCGGGAGAGGCCATCGAGGTCAACGGGGTGCGGGCGATAAAGGACTATAACGGGCCGGGAAAGCATATGGTCCTGTGGCATAAGAATATATGAAGAAAGTGTGACTATATTAGGTACCAGTCCGTATCGTTAATCGAGCGCTCTGTTACGCCCACGGTTCGTGGCGGAACGCCCTTCAGGGTGGTAAGCGCATCGCTCAAGTCCTGCAGGTAGGGCCGCCTGGATAGGCTCCCGAACTTAAATGGCTTATCGAGCTGGACGTTGGCCTCAAGCGTCTCGGGCCGGGGGACGATGTCAACCTTAATATTAGTGAGGGTGAGCGCCTTTTCCATCGCTTTCCTGAAATCGCCTATACAATAGGCCACCCTATGTCTATAGCAATGCCTGGTCTTCTCGAGGTAGCGGGCCAGCCTCTTGCTCTCGTTCCTCACGAACTCGTCTTTGACGGAGGCAACGTTGCACCGACCCAGCATGAACTCATAGTGCATGAACGGGTACTCCTCGTCCAGCTCCCTCGGGGTGACGCCGCACGTCCCGAATGTGACGATGTGGACTTCCTCTGGCTTTAAAATGCTAAAGATGATGCGGTCGTACATCTTGTGGGAAGGGCTTGCGTGATATGGCTTTACCTTGGCGCATGGGACGAAGATGCAAAAATCCCTCTCAGGTGGCTTATAAGCGTCAGAAAGTATCCACTCGTTGGCGCGCACCATGTCTGGGTGGCTCAACACACGTTCGCCCTTCATCGGCTCCTTAGAGCGCTCGTTCTCGGGGATGATCATGGCCGTAAGACTACTCCCTTTTAGCGATAAAATAGTTTTCCTTGAACTGTTGCGTTGAATATATGACCTTTCTTTTTCTAGTGGCTGAATGGGGGTTCTATTATTCGTTATTGGATGGTTTGACAGAACATCTTCTACTTCTAGAGACTAAAGAGGGGCTTCGCTTTTAACTCGAGCGCTCCGCGCGGCGTATGCCCCATTCAGCCTCGAATAGAAGAACCATCTGCTCGACCATCATATTAATATTTCAACGCAACACCTTAAACATCGCTTAAAAGCCTGAAACGGCCAAGCCTGGGCTGGGCATATACGTGATACCGCGTAGTCTTATCGGCAGAATTAAACTCTACGGTATGGAGGCTCCGGCCGTTCTTAGATAGCCGATACTGCCCTGACTCAAGCGTATCGAACTCGCTATCAGGGTTGAAGATCACCACGTCTTTATACTCTGCGTCTATATACTCGCCGGTGCTGGTGATGAGAAAACCTATCTTCAAGTGGCGCTGGCCTTTCGGGATGAAATAATAAAAGCGGTGGGCATCTCTCGTGCCAAGGATATACTTGCCTTCGCCCTCAGGAAGATATGTGCCCAGGGACATTAAAAAATATAAATCATTTTATTTATATAATTATTTGGGGCTTAAGTGCCGATCTTTAGCGGCTCGCACACCTGCTTGAGCGTCGCGATCGCCGATAGCGCCGCCAAATAGCTCGTCCTGGGGTTGGTAGCCGACGGCACATTTTCTATCTTAGCGTGGAAGTCCCCAAAGTCGCCTTTGACGTGTATCTCGTGGACGTTACGGGTTATCGTTGGATCGACCACGACCTTGACCACGGTCTTTTCGAACCCTATGCCCACGAGGCTGAGGGATGCGGCCACGTTGACGTTTGCCGGGAACTCCTTTATCGCGATAGCTGCAGGCCCCGAAAATATCTCAGTGGGCACGGTAAACTTATCCAGGTCGATGTTGTTCCTCACCACGAATGGCGCCCCCTTTAGGCCTCTTGCTGGCTTTCGAGTCGTGATGGTGACACACTCGACGTGCTTAATTGAAGCCGACTTAACTGCGTCCAGCCCTCCAATCGCCCCGGAAGGCACATAGATGCTACAATGATGCTCCCTTGCCAGGGCCTTGATCTGCTCCAAAAGTTCTTTATCGGAGAGGGCGCCCACGCTCATTATCATCACGCTCTTAGAGTTCGACAGCGCAGTTATCGCAACCTCTCTGACGGCAGCCTGCGACGCCGCCTCGACTACGATGTTACACTCCTTCACGAGGTCTTCAAGCGGTAACACCTTAGGCTTCTGAGCGAGCGAGGCGGCAAACTCTTCTGCCTCATCTACCTTTCTATCCCAGAGCGCGACGAGCCTGGCCGGCACCGTGCCATCGTCAATGGCCCTGGCTATCTCCTTACCGATGGCCCCTGCGCCGACAATACCTATCTTGAACATCATTATCGCAGGTCTCATATATCTTGATTGCTCAAATGATTTACGGTGGAATAATGCTCTCTACGGAAGAACTGGACGCCTACCTGGAGGAAGACCTTGGCGATGATGACGACTCGAATGGCATAGTCCCGGCCGTCGAGGCGTTCGGCAGCATAGCGTGTAAGGAGGAAGGCGTTCTGGCAGGCCTGGAAGAAGCATGTGCCGTGTTCAGGCACCTCGGCCTTACGACGGCCACATCTTTCGTGGATGGCCAGCCACTTAAAAAAGGCGACGTAGTCCTGGAGGTCAGAGGCAGCGCACGAGACATGATGCGAGGAGAAAGGCTGGCCCTTAACTTTTTAGGACGGATGAGCGGCATAGCGACCCTTACGGCGAAGTGCATATCGCTGGCGCCCGGGGTACGCATCGCGGCAACGAGAAAGACTACGCCGGGCTTCCGCAAGTTCGAGAAAAAGGCCGTCAAGCTGGCCGGCGGCGATGCACACCGCTATGACCTTTCCTCTGCCGTGATGATTAAAGACAACCAGATCCGCGTCATGGGCCTTGAAAGCGCCATCAGGGAAGCGAAAAGGAGTGCGAGCTTCACCAAGAAGATAGAGGTCGAGGTTGAATCGATCGAAGATGCTGAGAAGGCGGCGAGGCTCGGCGTCGATATAATCATGTTTGATAACATGAAGCCCGCCACCATAAAGGAGGGAGTAAAAAAGGTGAAAGCCATCGATGCCCGCATTTTATTGGAGGCTTCCGGCGGCATCACCCTCGAGAACCTGGCGGATTATGCCAGGACGGGCGTAGACGCCATATCGCTTGGCGCCCTGACGAGAGACGCCCGCTGGCTCGACTTCAGCATGGACATCCGGCCTTTAATCATTTCAGGGCATCGATGATGCTCTCCATATCGACATGCTCGGAAAACATGCTTTTCATGAGCTCGATCTTCTGGGGGTTCTTAATGCGAACGCTGCGCAGGAGCGCCTCCATCTTATCCACCAGGGTCATCGTGTCGTCCGGGAATAGTATGATAGGAATGCCAAGCTCTTCCGCCCTGCCAAGGACAGGGGCCTCCGGGTACAGGTTACCCGATAGCAGCACGCAGCTTGACCGCGCCTCCAGCGCTGCCATCTGCGTATCCGCACGGTCACCCGCCGTGATGACGGCCCTGTTGGGCTTTCTCCTGAAAACCTTTATGGCATTCTCGAGAGACATTGCGCCCACGACGATGCCGCTCACGGATACGTCGATGTTTTCTTTTCCGGCAAGCACCTGGCCATGTAGCTCTTCGGATATCTCTCCAGCCGTCACGCTCATCAAAGCCTTATTCTGGGGGATGACGCCAAGGACCTTTACGCTCCTCTTTTCAAAGTATGGCACGACCTTTTCCTTTACAAAGTTAATGAAGTTCGGCCCTATATTGTTGAATACTATGCCTACGAGCTCAACGTCCCTGGGCAGGAGCTTCATGTAGGTCACGATGCGGTTGACGGCGAAGTCATCACAATACCTCGCCACGAGAAGGATTTTGCTCCCCGTCATGCGGGCTACATCGAAGTCGGATAGGCTCAATACGCTGCCGCCACTCAAGTCACCCGCGCCTTCCAGCATGACGGCGTCCTTGCCCTTGCTTACCTTTTCAAACGTAGCCAGTAGCTTCTCGGCAAGAGGCTTCTCCTTGCCTTCCAGGACGTCGTCAAGCAGGCGGTATGTAAACAATATGGGCGCCAGGTCGTCAAGGCTTTCCTGTAGCCCGAGTATGCGCTTCATGTTCAGGGCGTCGTCGTCCGTCAATACACCGTTGGCGTCGACGATGATATTTCCCACGGGCTTCATGTAGCCAACCTTGTAATCATAGTCCTTGAGTTTCAATGCCAGCGCCATCGTGATAGCGCTTTTACCGGAGTAGAGGTCCGGAGAGCTTACCATTATCGAACGCATTCGTCTTCCTCATTGGATACTAAATATTTAATCATGATATTTAATACTATCTCGTCCTTTGTCATTAATAGTTTAACTTTTTTTCGCTTGGGCTCCGCTTGCATATGATGCCATTCTACCATTAAGCATTTATGCATAGGAGTGGGCTTTAATATTAGTGTTCGTCATGATGGTCAGGGCCACGTATCATGTGGAGGCGGAAGCGCCTCTTGAGAAGGTAGCTAAGGAGATAGCCGCCGAGCAGTCTACCGGCACATGGACCGACGTGCCCGCCGAGCGCGATGTCCATGAAAAGCTTGGCGCCCGCGTCGTAAGCGCAAAAGAGGGCACGGTAGTCATCGATTTTCCCGCCGAGATTTTTGAGCCTGTGAACGTGCCGCAGATATTATCCGTGGTGGCCGGTAACCTGTTTGGCCTGGGGGGCCTTAAAGCCCTACGGCTTGAGGATGTTGACTTTACCCCCCTGTTGAAGCATTATAAGGGGCCGAGGTTTGGCATCCAGGATGTCAGGAAGTACCTGGGGGTGTATGATAGGCCGCTGATAGGGACGATTATAAAGCCTAAGGTCGGCTTAAGCCCGAAGCGCACTGCAGAGGTGGCAGAACAGGCAGCTTTAGGCGGCCTTGACCTGATCAAGGACGACGAGACCTTGACCGATCAGGCGTTTTGCCCGCTGGAGGAGAGGCTGACAGCGGTCATGGATAAGCTTGATAAGGCGGAGGCCGTGGTCGGTAAGCCCTGCCTTTATGCCGTCAACGTGACCGCGGGTGCGGACAAGATAGTAGAGCGGGCGGAGAGGGCCAAAGAGCTAGGCGCTAACATGATAATGGTTGACATATTGACCGCAGGGTTTTCCGCGGTCCAGGCAATCAACGAGGCCGGCATAAACCTGCCCATACACGTACACAGGACGATGCACGGCGCCTTAACGCGCGGCGCATTCGGCATCTCCATGCCCGTCATAGCAAAGCTGACGAGAATGGTTGGCGGCACAAACCTGCACATTGGCACCTATAGCGGCAAGATGGAGCGTAATATAAGCGATATTGACCGCTCAAGGGATATATTGCGAGAGCCATGGAACGATTTCAAGCCGATGTTTCCCGCTGTGTCGGGCGGCATTTACCCTCAGCTTGTAAAGGCAAACCTCGACCATTATGGCATTGATTGCATACTACAGGCTGGCGGGGGCATTCATGGGCACCCCGAAGGCACCATAGCCGGCGCGAAGGCCATGTTTCAGGCGGTCGAGGCATGGAAAAAACAGGCTCCGCTGCCAGAATACGCTAAGGCGCATCACGAGCTTGCCGTAGCGCTGAAAAAGTGGGGGCATTAAAGCATACACAAAGGGAAAAGTATTATATGCAATAAAATGAAAATAAGTTCTTGCCATGCAAGCGCCATCTTTGACGAAGTACTGGGACGAAAAGCGGGGAAGGATGTCCATACTCTTAAAAAACGGGGAGAAGCCGCTACGGGACATATCGATAGAGGATGAGTATCCTACTACACTAGAGGGCATGATCTGCTTTGCTAAGTCCGGTGGCATCGCCCCCGTTGCATCTGCTTCGGGCGGAAAGATGGTGTGGAAAGTGGCAAGCCTGGCGCCTGGCGAGGTAAAGGAGCTCATATATACGGCTCTCACAAGGGAAGCGCTGGATGGGCTATCGCCAAAAAGGCCTACGCCCGCAGACGCAGCGCTCCTGTCATCCATGGCGTCACGGGCGCCAGCGTTATATGTGGGCCAGGCGGAGGTCAAGGGCGTCGAAGAGCCAGCCCGGGAAGAGCGGCTGGCAGAAAAGGAGAAGGCTGAAAGGCGCGCAGTCGTCATCGCCGTAGGGGCCGGCAAGGGGGGCACCGGAAAGACCACCTTCGCGATAAACCTGGGCGTCGCCCTGGCGGAGATGGGATGCGACACGGTGCTGATGGACGCAGACACGAGCATGGGCAACCTCTCCACGTACGTAGGCCTCGAGCCTCAAAGCCTCAAGGCCACGCTCCACGAGGTGCTCGCGGGCGAGGCGGAGCCGGATAAGGCCGTGTACCGGGCCTTCAGCGACAGGCTGAGGCTGGTGCCAAGCGGCCTCTCCCTGGAGGGCTTCTTAAAGATGGACCGCTCCCTCCTCAAGGATGTAATAGAACACTTCTCGAAGAATGCGGACTTCATGGTAATAGACACCCCGGCCGGGTACAACAAGGAGCTAGCCCTGTCGCTGGCGGCCTCCGACCACCTCATACTCGTGCTGAACCCCGACGAGGGGAGCATGACGGATGGCCTCAAAGTGCAGGAGATGGCTAAGATCTTGAAGGTGAACGTTTTGGGAGTTGTGTTAAACCGCTACGATATGAAAAACCCTCAGTTCTCCCCTTCTCAGGTTGAGGAGCACTTCGGGACGCCTGTAATAGCCATGCTGCCAGAAGAGCCTGGCGTGAGGCGTAAGGACAAGGTGCCCGCCGTGCTGGCCAGCCCATCCAGCAAGATGTCTATGGAGGTGTACCGCGTGGCTGAGATGGTGTCGGGGGTAAAAGCCCCAGCAGAAAGCCCGTCATTCGCGTCCAGGCTCATGCTGGCCCTCTTCCGCACGGCAAATATTTAGCTTTTTAAGGCGACTATTAAGCGTGATACTGATAGGCACGTCGGGCTGGTCCTACGACGATTGGGTGGGCGAATTCTACCCTGCTGGCCTTGGCAAGGAAAAGAGGCTAGAGTTCTACGCTAAACACTTTCATACGACGGAGATCAATAGCACTTACTACGCTTTCCCTTCGCCGGCGATGGTGCAAAGCTGGATCGCAAAGGCTTCCAGGCTGCAGGGCTTCGAGTTCTCCCTGAAGATGCCTAAACGCGTGACTCATGACAGCCTTTTGCTGGACGTGGAGCACGCCCTCGAGTTCGAGTCTAAGGTTCTAGTGCCCATGAGGGACGCCTCCTGCCTCGGCGCGGCGCTCATACAATTATCGCCATACGTCATGCTCTCCCATAAGGGCGAAGGGACCGACCACCTCGAGCGGCTTGAGGCGCTTCTCGGCCGTCTCGATACCGGGAAGATCGACTACGCGGTCGAGTTTCGCCACAGGTCATGGCTTGATGGGGGCAGGCTACGAGATGAGGTAAAAGCCATGCTAAAAAGGCGAAACGTGGCCGCCTGTGCCGTCGACGGCCCGTCCATGCCGCCCACAGTCGAGGATACCGCCAGGCACGTATACGTACGTTTTCACGGCCGCAACGCGGATGTCTGGTATAGGAAAAAAGGCGATGGCCCTCACATGAATCGATATGATTATAACTACACGGAGGAGGAGCTTCTCTCCTGGAAGAGGCGCCTGAAGCCTCTTGCCGGCGGCACGATAAGGGCCTATTTCAACAACCATCCCCACGCCAACGCCGCGAGGAACGCCATGCTATTCGAGTCCCTCATGGGATTGAGGCCCGCACAGAAGACAGAAAGGCAATCTGGCCTGTCGAGGTTTTTTCAGGATTGAGGCGAGCGGCGAGGCACGGTGAAACGCATCGATAGCAGGCTGATCTCATAAAATATGACAAGTGGCACGCCCACCATAATCTGCGTCAGCACGTCGGGGCTGGTCACCAGGGCGGCGACTATGAATATTATGACGTACATGTGGCGGCGGTACTTCTTGAACACCTCGACCGGGACGATGCCCGAGCGGGCCAGCACCGTCATGACCAGGGGCAGCTCGAAGACCATGCCGAACACGAAAGTCGTGAGCATGGCGAAGTTGATGAACTCCGACACCCGCCAGTGGTTGGCCACGCCCACGTCGGTCGCGCTCTGCAGCAAGTACTGGAAAACGAGGGGGAGCATGAGGTAATAGGAGTATGCGCAGCCCAGCATAAACAATGCCAGGGCTATCGCCCCGACGAGTATCATCTTAATCTTGCTAACCCTGAACCGGCCTCCCAGCCTCGCCTTTATAAGGTATCTGTATCCAAAGAAGAACAATATGGGCAGGGCAGCGATGACGCCGATGATGAAGGATAGCTTAAGCTCAAGCATCATGAGCTCGAGGGGCTGGGTCTGTACCAGCGTGTACTGGCCCTTGAGAAGGTCATCCCTCATGCGCGCCACCATCGCCCCCGTGAAAGGGAATGAGATGGTGGCGATGACGAGGACGTATAAGGCTATATACAGTATGCCCTTCTTGAACCTGGCCAAAAGGGCTGCGACTTCTTTAAGCGATGCCAGCGTGACCGCCCCTCAAAATATACAGGCTGGTAAAATAAATACTTAGGGGATGACGCGTGTCAGCCTGTATCTTTCATCTTTTCTACGAGAAGGTCCTCGTAGACCTCCTTGGTCCGGGCGGCGATAAGCTTCCAGTCGAACTCCTCCTCGGCAAGCCGCCTGCCAGCCCTGCCCATCGCCCTCATCTTTTCAGGGTCGTCCAGGAGGGCGTTGACCTTTTCTGCCAACGCTCGCGGGTCCCGCATGGGCACCACGTACCCGTTCACGCCATCCTTTACCAGCTCGGCGTTGCCGCCAGCGTTAGTGCAGACCACGGGCCGAGACGAGGACATGGCCTCGAGTATGGCGATGGGCAGCACCTCCCACACCGAGGGCAGCACGAAAATATCGCAGGTGCCATACGCCTCCTTAAGGTCCTCCTCGCCCATATATCCTGAAAAGATGACGCTCTTTTCCAGGCCCATCGCATTCACCTTCCTCTTGAGCTTTTCTAGCGAGCTCCCCCTGCCTACCAGCAGCAGCTTTGCGTCAGGGTGTTTTGCGAGCACCATGGGCATCGCCTCTATCAAGTATGGAACGCCCTTCTGCGTGATCATGCGGCCCACGAACAGGAGCATCGGGCCTTCGATGCCGTACCGCCGGCGGACGCTCATGGCCGACGTAGGCTTGAATGAGCCGACGTTGATGCCGTTGTGGATTGTGACTATTTTCCGCCCATCTATGTGGTATTTCTCGATGTCGTGCTTGACCCACTCCGAGACGGCGATGATCCTGTCTGCGAGGGCGAACGGCCAGCGGCCGATGAGCCAGTCGTATGCCAGGCCGAGGGCCGCGATGGCCGGCGATATGCCCACGGGCCTCGCGTTATGGATGGTCATCATGAACGGCTTGCGCTTGATGCGGGCGTAAAGTGCCGCAGCGTCGAAGTCCGGGAAGAAGCGGTTCTGGAGGTGGATGATGTCGAAGCCGTGCTCGTCGTCCAGCCTTTTCAGATACCATGGTAATAGCGGGGATATGACCAATGGTGGGGGGTAGAGGCCTGGCACCTTGACGCTCACGCATGGCACCCGGTAGACCCTGACGCCTTCAAGCTCCTCGTAGGCCGGGGCGCCGTCGGTTCGGGCCGTCAACACTGTCACGTCGACGTTCTGGCGGGCCAGCTCCCGCGATAGCTCGTACATGTGCTTCTCAACGCCGCCGCTAAAGGGGTGGAACAGGGCGTTAACCAGGCATATTTTCATCGTATCCGCCGTTGCATACGATAGCGAAATATTTAATGATTGTGTTGCTGTGATGAATGTATGTTATCTTGAATCTTCTTTTACTATGATTGAGGGGGTTCTATTTTATAGTGGATGGTTTGGCAGCTCATCTTCTACTTCTAGATAAAGGGGTGCGCCGCGCGGAGCGCTCAAGTAAAAAGCAAAGTAATCCCCCCTTCAGCCTCAAATGGAAGAACCATTTGCCCGACCATCATATTAATGATTAAACACGGCAGATTGCGTATTAACTGGCGTCGTACATGAGTTGGGACAAGGATGGGCGGCATTCCGGCCTGGAGGTGGCACGGGGGGCCGCTGAAGACATACGAGACGTGTTCGCAGACGCGGCCAGGTGCGCGCCTCCAGAGGACAGCGCATACATCTCGTATCTCCTCGATATGGCGATACGAGGCGATATAGGCGTTTACTCCCTGTCGGCCCGATGCCACACCATAGGGGCAATATGCTACAGGATGCTCGACGGAGATGTCGAGCTCGCCTTCGGGCACGTCATCTGGGGCGATACGGAGCCATACTTTTTAGAGTCCGTCGTCAAGGACCTTTTTGATTTCGGCGCGCATACGATCAGAAGCAACTTTAACTGGCCTGCCCCCTGGAGTTTCATCAGAGGGGCGGAGGCGATGGGCTTCAAGATGGTAGAGCGCATGAGCATGTGCCTTGCCCCGATGCCCGTAAAGCCCTCTGTAAGCGGCTTCGAGATATTGCCATGGGATGACCGCCACGCCGGTGATGTCTGTCGAATCATTAGCGAATGCCAGGCCCCCGCAGACCGCCCCGTCTACCCGGCGCTCAGCAGGACCGAGGATGCTGTGGCGCTCGTGGAGAGCGTCATGAGGGACGAGCACGGCAAATTCATGAGAAGCCTTTCATACGTGGCCGTCGTGGGCCGCGTCATCGGATTCCTCATATCCACGATGGTGTCGGATGGCAGCATACTAATACTGGACATAGGCGTCGAACGTGGCCACAGGAGGAAAGGGGTGGGAGGCGCCATGCTCGATCGGCTCATAGGGGACGCGTACGCCGCCGGATATGGCCAGATAATTCTGGCCGTAACCTCCAATAATTATGATGCCATCAGGCTGTACCGGCGTAAGGGCTTCAGGGTGAGCGGCCACTATAAACACTACATAATGTCGAAGGTAAGCTAATCCCTCGGCCTGTACTCGGCGTCCATCACTTCCCGTATCTTTTTAGCGGTCTTTTCGCCCACCTTGTCGACCTGCTTTAGCTCTTCCTCGGTGGCGTTGACGATGGCCTTCACCGAGCCGAAGTGCCTCAAAAGGTTTTTTGCGATTACAGGCCCCACCTCGGATATGGCCGATACCAGGTACTCCTGCCTTTCCGCCAGTGTATGGGAGGCCTTCTGGGCGTGGGGGTTCACGCTGCGCTTGCGCTCTATTTGCTCGCGCCTCGCCACTGAGTACAGGAATGAGGCGGTCTCGGCCTCGTCGGCCGTGAAGATGATGGGCACCCCGTAGTCGACCGCAATCGAGGCCAGGACGCCGTGGATGACGGCGGGCGAGACGCGCCTCTTCGTGTACAGCCCTTCTCCCTCAATGACCAGTATGGGCCGCATGTAAGAGTGCTTCATGGCTATCACCTGCTCGAACAGGCTCCGCCCCGCCCCGAAGAGCGTGTCCAAAAAATCGTCCGCCGTCTTGCGCTCCACGCACACCCTGTCAGAGAGGACGTAATCGCCTACCTCTAGCGTTTTGACGTTAAGCGAGACGCTCATGCCCTCCAGGTTTTTCACGACAGCAGAGCGCATCTCCCTGGCGTCCACGTAAACCTCAACCCTTTCCGGCGGCTTTTCAAACTCTTCCAGGCTACGCTGCTCGGCCGGAGCCGCCACCTGGGCATTTTGCAACAGCTCCTCCATGCGCTGGCCATCCTTCATGTCCCGCATGGTCCGGTACATCCTCTTCTCCTTAGCCTGGCTCACGCGGTAAGTGCCCTCGTCCCTCGTCCCCTTTGAGATTAAGACGACCACCCTGCCCACGGCGTTCCTCCCGGTCCGTCCCCGGCGCTGGATAGTCCTTATCTCGGATGGCACGGGCTCGTAAAAGATGACCAGGTCCGTCGATGGGATGTCCAGCCCCTCCTCCGCCACCGATGTCGCGATGAGAGTATTAAACTCGCCCGATCTGAAAGCATTCAAGATCTCCACCTGTCTCTTCTGAGTCAAACCCTTATCGTTTAGCTTAGACGCCTGCCCCACGAACCTGACCGGCCTAATGCCCTCCACTTTAGCCAGCTCCTTCGAGACGAAGTCCGCCGTGTCCCTGAAATTCGTGAAAACTATAATCCTTGAGGAGGGGTTCTCCCTTATCTGCTCCAGGACTATCTCCTTGACCTTCTCGGTCTTGGGGTTGACCTCGTCAGCCGTGTCCGCTATGCGCATCGCGCCGGCCAGTCGGGCGTCCTGCATGAGGCGCTTTGTGGCCTTGCTGCCCCCCTTGCTCCCGGCCTCGTCCTTGAGGCGCTCGAAATACTTCTTGAGCGGCACGACGCCCTGGGTCTGTATCAGGTCGACGGCGTGCTCGATTTTCATTATTTCGGCGAGGATGGAGACTGCCCTGTAGCTCTCGGGGGAGCCGCCCCTGGATATGTCGGCCTGCAGCTTCTCCTGGAGCATGAGCAACTCCTTTTTGGTGAGGCGGGATTCTCTGACCACGCCCAAGGCCTTGAGCCTGTCCATCCTGTCGTCCATGAGAGAATCCAGCAATATCTTTATCTCTGCGGCCTTATCCGGAACGTTTACCCTGACCCACTCTACGTCCTTCTCGTAGATGTATGGCGCCACGTCGGGGTCCTTCTCCGTCTTTATTTCGACGCGCTCGATGAAGAGGTTCTGCTTGACCTCGTTTATCTTCTCCGGTGTGCTGCCCGGCGATGCGGTGATTCCCAGTACGAGGGGATTCGCTGACTGCTCCACGTACTTTTTAGCTATGTACACGTATGCGTAGTCGCCCGTTGCTCGGTGTGCCTCGTCGAAGACTATTAGAGAGACGTCTTTCAGGTCGAACCGTTTTGTTAGCAGGTCGTTCTCTATGACCTGGGGGGTTGAGACGATGATGCGTGAGCCTTTCCAGATGTCTACCCTTTTTGATGGCGCGACGCTGCCCGTGAACACGGCGACCTGTTCCGGGATCGTAAGCGTCCTCTTGAGGAAGGCTGCGTGCTGCTCCACGAGTGGCTTTGTCGGGGATAGCATTAAGGCCTTGCCCTTTTCCAGCCTTTCCAGCATGACCAGCAGGGCTATGATGGTCTTGCCCAGCCCGGTAGGGAGCACTATGAGTGACGACTTTTCCAGTGCATTGCGTGCGAGCGTGAGCTGGTAGGCGCGGCTCGACACCGTGTCCGGCTTTAGCAGGGGATGGCTGACGAATTCGGGCATGCTCTTTGCTATGTATCGTTGGGGCGTTATATAAGTTGCCAGCATGCATTGAAAATATTAATCCCTTTAATTGAGGATGCACATGAGGGCGCCGGATAGGAGGGGTATGGACAGGTTGTCGTCGATGACGAAGCCGAAGAGCCTCCAGGGGAAGGCGTCAGCTATGACAGCACCCAAAGCGCCAATTATTATCATCAGGGGAGAGAGCGACGGATAAAAGGCCAGGCCGATAAGCCCGCATACCATGAACATAACCGCCATGAGGGCTGGCGACTTGGGATGGCTCGCCGCATAACATAGCTCGCCAAAGAGGGGGCGCACCTTTGCATCATAGTCACGCGTATCAGCCTTACTCCTGCCCAGAAGCATGGACATAACCGCCCCCGCAAGGCCAGTAAAGGCGTCACCCACGTCCAGGAACAGTATGGCGACAACTGCGATGGCCTTATCAAAGAGCAGCACGGCCAGGAAGGTGGAAAGAAGGGCAAAGAAATACCCGCCAATCACGCCTTTCTCCTCGTGGCCCCTCAACAGTATGCGCGGAAATATAGGGTTACCTGATAGGCGGATATACTCCAGGGCGGCGGCAACGGCCAAAGCGACGCCTAAAATCAAGAGTAAAAGCTCACGGGGAATGAAAAAATAGTATGCGAGAGGCACCACGGCGCCAGCCAGGTGGATGGACTTCCTGGACGCCTCCTTTGCTAAAATGCTCCAATCAGGCGGCATCCTGGCTATGCGACCCTCTCGCCAAAATCCGTGAGCGGCCTATCGCTCGCCAGTAATTCCCCGAGCACGCGGGCCAGGTCCTTAACGGGCACCCTCACCTGGCTCATGGTATCCCTATCCCTGATGGTCACAGTATCGTCCTCCATAGTCTCATGATCGACCGTGATGGAGAACGGGGTGCCCACCTCATCGTTCCGCCTGTAGCGCCTACCGATGGTGCCCGACTCGTCATACTCGACCATGAACCCCTTATCCTTCAGGCCTAGGGCTATCTTCCTCGCCTTGCCGGTCAGCGGCTCCTTGCTGAGCAGCGGGAGGACTGCGGCCGTGATAGGGGCGACCGACCTGGCCAGTTTCAGCACGATGCGCTCCTCGCCCCTGACGACCTCCTCATGGTAGGCGTGCTCCAGTATTGAGTATAAGATGCGATCAATGCCATAGGAAGGCTCCACCACATGCGCTAGCACGTTCTCACCGTTGACGTCCTCGTACACCGTCTTATGCTCGAACAGGCTGCTCTCGATGATAATTTCCTCGCCATCGATGTTAAGCCTCACCTCGGGCTTGCTCAGCTCGGACTGGGGCATGGCTTTCAAGGCGGCCATAATCTTGCCCGCCTTACCCTTATACCTCGGACCGATCACCGCCATGTTAGGGGTCACTATCGTCCTCGAGACCTTCATGGGCTTCTCAAAAGGAACGAACACCGACATGTCGACCTCGCTGCGTCTCTGGTGAGCCGTGAGGTCGTAGTCCGTGCGGTCGGCTATGCCAACGACCTCCACCCAGCCAAACCGCTCGAGCAGCACCTCGGCGTCCCAGCAATCGGTGGCGTAGTGCGCCCTCTCGGTCTTCATGTGCTGCCTGAACCTGAGCCTCGCGGGGTCTATCCCCACCATGGTCAGGAAGACGTGGGTAAGCGCCACGTAATAGGCCAGGTACTCGTTCGCTATTATCCCCTTGCCAACCGCCTCGCCAATTGCCATAGGAATGGGCTGCCCGCCGCTAAGCTGCGACTGCTCATCGTACAATGGAAGCACCATGTCCCTGACTGCTTCAAAGTTCGGGTGGGAGCTCTTGTCCTTCGGGTTGACGAAGACCTCGGCCTCGGCCTGGGTGAACTCCCTCAGCCTTATCACGCCCTGCCTGGGGGATATCTCATTACGGTAAGACTTGCCAATCTGGGTCACCCCAAAGGGAAGCTTCTCACGGTAAAAGCGCAACAGCCTGGGAAAGTCCACGAACATGCCCTGGGCCGTCTCAGGGCGCATATACCCCTTCTTCTTCTGGCCCGGCCCAATCCAGGTCTGGAACATGAGGTTAAAATCGTACACTTCGCCCAGAGGCCCGCCACACTCGGGGCACTTTATGCCATACTTCTTAATGATCTCGGTTAGCTGCTCTTTTTTTAGCCCGTCAGGTATCTCCATCTCGCCTTTAATCACGTGGTCTGCCCTGAAGGACTCCTTGCAATTCTGGCATGTGGTCATCGGGTCGGCGAACCCGCCTACGTGGCCCGAGGCCTCGAAAACGGCCTCCACGCCTATGGTGGGAGACTCTATCTCGTAGAAGCCTTCGCCCACGCAGTACAGGCGTCTCCAGGCATCCTCGATCTTCCGCTTTAAAGTGGCTCCCATGGGGCCATAGTCATAAAACCCCGATGCGCCGCCGTAGATCTCGAATGAAGGCCATATGAACCCGCGGTTCTTCGCGAGCTCGAAGACCTTGTCATACTTATCCATGCTCTCTCCTCGATTTGATTGCACACAGAAATGCGAGCGATAAGATATATTTTTTGTCGGCGGAGCCGAAGAACAAATTTTTTAAGAGGCAGATAAAGATTTTTTTATAGCATAAGCTATGGCTTTATAATCGATTTTTATTGGCGGCCAACCGACCGCATGCCGGAAATATATGACGATGGGGGGCGCATCGCTTTTATATTTATATTACGGCTTTGTGTTCCTCAGCATGGCCCGTTAGCACTGTGCCCGGTTCCATGTTGAACATTTCCTTGAACGCGTTCGGGTTAAACCTCAACCTGAGCTTTGGCCTACCAGGGCCTTTATTATGCATAGACTCCGTGTAGATGAGCCCTGCACGGCGCATCTCATATATTCGCCTCGAGAACGTCTCCACGCTCGCTATCCCCAGCTTAAGGCCCGCCTCCCTCAGGTCTTTATAAAGAATATTGCTGTTGGCACAGGCCATTATAAAGACGGAGGTTGAGTCCTTAAAGGTGTTCTTGATAGCGCTGAACCTGGGCTGGCTCACCTGGTTCATGATGTTGACGTAGTCGTTGGCGATGGCTTCTCCGCATAGCTCCCTGATGTTGACCACAAGCTCCTCCGAAGGAGAAATTTTCGCCATAATATGTACGAGAATTCTTTTTAGACTTAAATATTGCGTTAATCGAAAAAAATGCAAATATCTCGGAATTTTATCGAAAAATAACGACAAATATATATTATAATTGCCTTATTGTTTTTTATATTTGTTCTTTGATAGCATTTTTATCCTGGGGGAAAGTTTTTACGTGTGATGCGCCTTTACCATTTGATTTATGGCACGAAAGGTGGACGTAAAACTATTCGGATACTATCCCGAGGCTAGCTGTGACGAGTGCTCTAATTTTTGTATGTGTGGAGGGCAGGCCCATCGGGGTGATGATGGCACCGTTAAGGCGTTGCTGGATACGTATGGTGAGCGCATCCAGGTGTCGCTTATCAACGTGTTTTCGAGCGAGATGAATGGCTACCCCGATGTGGTGGAGCGTATCAAGAAGAATGGGTTACGTGTGCCTATCGTGATGGTTAATGGCGAAGTAAAGCTTATGGGTAGTGAGGCTACCCTTGATGCCATTAAGCCTGTCATTGAAAGCCAGCTTAGCAAAGGGCCGCTCTCTTTTTTAGTTAGGCACCCCTAAGCTTCCCACAAAGGGTAAATACTATTACGAGAATATCGCTCACCCGATGGACGCGACCAGGAGACTCGATGAAATGGGCTACATTGCCTCGAGGAGAAAGACGCCGGGAGGCAGGTGTAAGCCACATTTCTCGCTTACTTTTAAGTCGTGCGGAAAGGATGTCACCTTCGGCATCGACACGACGAGGCTCTCCAGAAGCGATGACCAGTATTTTTTGATAACGCACGCCCACACCGACCACTACGGTAAATCGGCCATGCTATCCAAAAAAGCGCTCGCTTCTGACAAGACCGCGCTCGCCCTGGAGCTCAGGCACGATCAGCGCTTCGAAGGGATACGGTTTAGCGTGGGGGACACAATAGACCTGGACGGGGTTAAGGTAAAGACCTATCACACTTACCATTCGATTGGCTCTACGGCTTTTTACTGGGAGAACGATTTAGGCGTCAGGACGCTGGTGACTGGTGACATAAAAGACTATAAGGACCTGCCCAGGTGCGATCTTTTGATCATGGAGGCGACCTATGGCGATCCATATGATGAGGGGTGCGTCTTCGAGGACGACTATGACTCGTTCGGCGCTGCGCTGGGCGAGGCCAGGGTCGGCTTTGGCGCCTACTCTTTTGGAAAGGCCCAGCGCGCGGTTTCTCTTATAAGAAAGATGGGTGACGAGCGGCCCATCGAGATGGACAGGAGCGCCCTGATGCTGACCAGGCACCTCTTGGGCGACGAGGCCGGCACGATTGGCAGGCTGGGCGAGTATGGCGGCAGCATATGTATTACTTCCCCGTGGAGCCTTGATAGGCTGCCGTATGGCATGAAAAAATACGTCTTGACGGGCCAGCACTATTATGGCCTCCCGCGGATTTGCATCAGTGACCACATTGACTTTAACGGCCTCAGGGATATGGTATACAGGCTAGACCCTCAGCTCGTCATCGTGTACCATCCTGAGTCGGGCAACTCTGGCTGCTTCTCCTCGTTTTTAAACGAAAACGGCAAGGAAGCCTGTACACTGGCCGACCTTTTAAGTTTCTGAGTCTAAGAAGATACTTTTAAGGGCGGGGGCTGGATTCGCCGAGGACTATGCCCGTTGCTATGAGGTGCGCCACGCGCAAGGGCTCGGGTACGCGGCTATGGGTGGTGCTTGAGCGCACGATATTCAAGGCGCTATCGGCGTCAAGGCCTTTATATTGCATATAGATGGGCTTACCCCTTTTAGCGGGCACTTCGATGGCATTACCCGCCCTGGATATGACTTCAAAGCGATGCTCGGGCTCGCTCAAGTTTTTAAGGGCGCTCTTTATGCTGGCCATGTCCGGCGGCTTACGCATGACGCTAATGACGGGTATGCCGGTGCTCTCATACAATGCCTCCATGTCAACCGCGTTGAAGCCGCCCATGGTTACTCCATTAAGCATGGCCACGCGTATCTGGCCGAAGTGCTTGCTGCTCCTTACCATGTCCACCAGCTTACCGGTCGCATCCAGGCCGTCTTTCTTGATATAGGTGCGCAGGACGCCCTCAAGCCACTCCCCGCCGCGCATGACGGCTCCAACGACGAGTATGTCCTCGCTGATAAGCGGGGAGTCGTCAATGCCCAGTATCCTTATCTCCTGCTTTATGTGCGTCCGACGCGCCCCCGTATTTCTTTCCAAGCCAGTAGAGGCCTATCAGCCCTATCGAGCCCATGGCGACGACATACGCTTCAACAGGGAAGTACATATAGGCCCCCATGTACCCCAGATAGTGGCTAAAAAGCGGCAACGAGCCATCGATAAGCGTTTTATACAACACTGCGATGCCCAGCCATTTCAGGTCGGCGAGCTTGACAGCGTATATGGCGAGCGCCGTGGCGAAGGCGTGGCCGAAGAGCATGAACAGGCGCTCGACTACTGGCAATGGCATGAATAAAGGCTCGAACTGCTCAATGCTTGACTGCGGAAGGAGCGATACCAGTGCGGGGGACATCAAAAGCGTGACAACTGTGAGAAGGCTTAATAAGCCGAGCACGATCGCCTCAATGCCGCCAAAGCCGATGCCCACGGCCACTGCGTCTTTAAAGCCCATCTCTTTTAGCTTCGAATACTTTACGCCAAGGTATGCTATGCCATTCTCGACTATTCCCGTCCTCAGGCCGAGGTATAGGCCGGCAGCGGCCACCGCGCCTTCAGCCGGCATAAAGGCATAAAGCCATGAGTAGAGCGGCCCCGATACCGTAAGGTCCATGACAAGCTTAATGGCTATAGCGATCGCCCAGAACAGGGCGCCATAAGCATAATAGACCGCCTTCGGCCGTTTTTTAATGTGCCAATAGGCAACGGCCGCAACGGCGACCAGGACCATCCCCAGCCCGGATGAAAGGTTTAAAACGCTTACCATACTCTTTCCTCTCGCTTAAAGCATTAATCTATATACTATTTTAAGGATACTATGATATGTGTATAAGAATATCCTGATTCCAGTGGATGACCAGGAGCAGAGCTACGCGGCTATCCGCGTTGCGGGGATGATGGCAGCATGCGATAAGGCGAGAGTCACGCTATTCCACGTACGTAAGCCTCCCCAGGAGGTCGTGACCGACATTGTGACCGAGAACAAGCTGTTCGCGTTGCCGCTGAAGGAGCGCGAAAGCAGGATGTTCGCAAAGTGCAGGGACATCCTTATGGCTTTTGGCGTTGAGCCAAAGGTCAAAGTGGTCGAGTCCGAGAACGTGGCTGCCACGATATTAGACGAGTGCAGCTCGGGCGCTTATGACGTCATAATCATGGGCCACAGGGGGCGGAAGGCTTTGAAGCAGCTATTATTGGGCAGCGTGGCCAATGGGGTTCTCACGGAGTCGCCCTGCCCCGTCATTCTGGTACACGTGCCGAAGGAATAACTCCCTTTTTATACTTTGAAGCATCTTTTTAATGGACATATATGATGGAGCACGGAACCTTCCACTTAGACGTGGGCGACGGCCTCCACGTACGTCTTCTGGATGAGAGAGACGCGCCCGCCCTATTTGCCCTTATCGATGCGGACAGGGAAGGCCTGAGAAAGTGGCTCCCGTGGGTTGACAGGACGAGGACGACGGAGGATAGCGCCGCTTTTATACGGAATGCGCTGGAGCAGTATAGAAATTGCACGGGGCTTCACGCTGGCATATGGCAGGGCTCAAGGCTGGCCGGGGTTATAGGATATGTTAACATGGACGTCAACAACCGTAGGGCGATGATTGGATACTGGCTGGCTACCCCATATAGGGGTAAAGGGCTGGCGACCAGGGCCTGTATGGCCATGATTGACGTCGCTTTTAATAAGCTCCTCTTTAATAAGGTGGAGATCTATTGTGCGGTGGATAACCATAGGAGCAGGGCTATACCGGAGCGGCTTGGGTTTAAGCCCGAAGGCGTTTTGAGGCAGTATGAGCGGGTTAACGATCACTACGTCGACGTCGTCGCTTATGGTATGCTGGCCTGCGAGTGGCGGGAGATAAGAAAAAAGCTTAAAGGTGGATGATTGCGTGGATTGCGAGGCTCGTGTTAAAGAGTTTATCAGGGATTCGCTGGGCTGCGGCTGTGATGAAGAGGTTTTCAGGCATATCATGGTGGAGCGGGGCGTCCGGGTGGGCGGCGCCACGCTGATGAGGAAGATCAACGTCGGCAACAGGCTGCTCGTCTACGTCCTGGAAGCGGGTGCCGACACTATCAGGCAATTACCCTTACTTATAAAGGCTGGAAGGGATGAAAGAGATGCACGGGGCTTTAATCGTTTCAGGCTAGTGCTTCTCTCAAATGATAAAAACCTAAAAAAGGCTGCGTTTGATGCTTTCAACGCTATTGAGCTCCTGGACGAAAAAGTCCACCTACACGTCTTGAGAAAAGACGAGGCCAAGGGTATCTAAAAACCTATTTATAGTGGTATGGGCCTAAAAATATCTTGCAGAGCTAATCTGCATGAGTAATTAAAATGAAAGACAGTGGAAGTATGGGCCGCAAAAATTTCGGCCCCAGAGAAATGCACAAGGCGACTTGTTCTGATTGTGGCAAGGAATGTGAGGTACCGTTCGTCCCCGCAGAGGGGAGGCCGGTATATTGCAAGGATTGCTTACCCAAGCACAGGAAGCCCAGGCAGTAACCCGTTTTCTCTAAAAGAATAACATGATGTTTAAGAGG
This sequence comes from Methanocella conradii HZ254, assembly GCF_000251105.1. Taxonomy (GTDB): domain Archaea; phylum Halobacteriota; class Methanocellia; order Methanocellales; family Methanocellaceae; genus Methanocella; species Methanocella conradii. The sequence continues at coordinate 1,057,532 of NC_017034.1, forward strand.
ACATACGAAGGCTATAACTTCGTATGCTGATTTTATTTTAGGTTGTTGTAACGGTTTATTCCATAATGTTTAATATTGTTAAAGTAAAATTGATTATTCTACTGGTGGTCCGTGTCGTTGAGGGTCAGGAAAGAGTTGCTTGAATTATCGCCATGCGAGCATGGAGGCAAGGCCGGGGAGATAGCGGATAGGCTGGGCATCGAGAAGGGGTCTCTGATAGACTTCAGCGTGAGCCTGAACCCTTACGTGCCGCTCGATGTGGAGGGCGCCATCCGCAGGGCGTGTGATACGATATTTGCATATCCGGACAACAGTTACGTACGTTTCAGGGAGAGCGCCGCCAGGTTTGTGGGGGTAGATGCGGATGACATCGTGCCGGGCAATGGCTCCACGGAGATCATAAGGCTTTTTGCCGAGGCCGTCATCGAAAATGGCGACATCGTGGCCATCCCTTCGCCGACATTTGGAGAGTATGAGCAGCAGTGCAGGCTGTTTGGCGCAGGAATCAGGCATGTGCGCTTTAGCGATATTGCCAGTGGGAAGTATGGGCGGCTTGAGGGCTGTAAAGCGGCTTTCTTGTGCAATCCTAATAATCCTGACGGGCTGTTGCTGCCTCGAAACGAGGTCGAGCGCGTCGTGCGCTACTGTCGGGATAATGGTATCATGGTTGTGGTCGACGAGGCGTTCATCGACCTTGCGGACCCAGCGCAAAGCGTTGTGCAGCTCGTTGAATCTTATGATAATTTGCTCGTCATGCGGTCGCTGACCAAGTGCTTTGCCATCCCGGGGCTCAGGCTCGGCTTCGGCGTCGCCGGAAGGGATGCTGCACGCACCCTTAACATGGCAAGGCTAACCTGGAATCTGGATAGCATTGCGGTGGAGGCGGGCATCTATTTGATGGATAACGCAGGCTCGTGCCTGGAGGCATCGAGGGATTTCATAAAAAGGGAGCGCGAGTGGCTGGCGAGCCGCATCGGCGAGATTGGAGGGTTGAGGGCGTTGCCCTCTAGCGTGAACTACTTCCTGGTTGATGTAGGCGGCACAGGCATGACATCGGGCGAGTTTGCAGAGAAGATGATGCGCGAGCGCATCATCGTGAGGAATTGTAGCTCTTTTCCAATGATAGGCGGCCAGTACATCAGGGTGGCGGTGAGGAATCATGAGGAAAACATGCGCCTCATCGATGCACTATGCAGGGTGGCGGGTGTAAGGCATTGATCGGGTTCATGCTCGAAGCGCTTCTTCTCGCGGTTGCCCTTGACCTCGTCTTCGGGGAGCCGAGGCCAGCGTTCCATCCGGTCGTCTGGATGGGGAGGCTGATAGGCTTCCTCGATGGGCATGCGCCCCGGCGTTTCAGGCGCCTATACGGCATCCTGATGGCGCTGTTCACCGTTACGATCACCGCGGCCATTGGCTATGGCATAATGATGGCACTATACCAGCTATCACCGCTTATTTCCTTGCTGGCCACAGCCTTTTTACTAAAGTCCACGTTTAGCCTATCGTTCCTATGGCAGGTCTCCTGGGATATTTTTAATGACCTGAAGGCCGGCAGGCTCGACGCGGTCCGCGCAAGGCTTCCTGCCCTTGTGGGAAGGGACGTGAGCGGGCTCGACGAGGGCCATATGGCGTCGTGCGTCATAGAATCGCTCGGAGAGAGCTTCGTGGATGGGATACTATCGCCGCTCTTTTATTTTGCCATCTTTGGCCTGCCAGGGGCGCTCGCCTATAGGGCCATCAACACGCTCGACTCCATGGTAGGATATAAAGACGAAAAGCACCGTGAGGCTGGCTGGGCATCTGCCCGTCTTGATGATATGGCCAACTTCATACCGGCACGCCTCGCCGTGCTCATGACAGCGTTTGTATCCGGCCATCCCATAAATGCCGTTAAGACAGCGCTGCAGGATGGCGGGAAAGCGCCCAGCATCAACTCTGGCTATCCCATGGCCGCGTTTGCGGGCTCTCTTTGCGTAAGGCTGGAAAAGCTCGGATACTATGTCCTGGGGGAAGGCTTAAAGCCATGCAGTGTAGATGACATACCTAAGGCTATACGGCTCAACCAGTGGCTTTCAGCTTTGCTCTTAGCCATAATAACGATAGCCTTATGGCTTATGCCATTACCATTGGTTTGAGGTAAAATATGGACGTACAGCAATTATTGACGGGCATCAGGTCGGGCTTCGGGTTTTTAACGACAGTCCCGGTCAATTCAGATGAGAAGGGCTTCGAAGCATTCATGGGGAATATTTATCTTTTTATAATCGTTGGGGCGCTGATAGGCGCCATTCTCGGAGTCGTGGGCATAATATTGCTATGGCTTTTACCGCATGCGCTGGTCCCCGTCCTCGTCTTAGCCTGCATTTACCTGTTGACGGGAATAAACCATATCGATGGCCTCTCGGATTTTGGGGACGGGATAGTCGCATCCGGCACGGCCGAAAAGAAGATCGCTGCGATGAAGGACGCCCATGCTGGCGCTGGCGGCATCCTGTTCATAGGGATGGACCTTTTATTTTTATATGCCACGATTTCGCTATTTGCGGGCTTTGGAGGGCTTTATCTGCCGATAGGCCTGCTAATCGCTGAAACATGTGCCAAGGTGTGCATAGCTACGGTGGCCGCGTTCGGGGCGAGCCTACACCAGGGCATGGGCTCGATGCTGATAGAAAGGACGAGAAAGGAGCACTACCTGGCCGGGCTTGCCATCGCCATCGTGATATGTGTAGGCGCGATGGGGCTTCTCGCTTTTCAGCCATTCATGTGGCGGAAGGCTTTGATGTTGCCGCTCGCAGGCTTTTTGGCAGTAGCCTTATCGGTTGCGCTCGGCCTGCTCATCGTGGACGCTGCCACTAAAAACTTCGGCGGCGTGAACGGAGACGTCATGGGGGCGGCAAACGAGATTGGAAGGATAGCGTCCATGCTGGCCCTGGGAGCGCTACTATGGACGTTCTTGTGATGGCCGGGGGCAAGGGCGAGCGCATGGGCGGCATTGAGAAGCCAATGCTACTGTTATGCGGGAAGCCCCTCATCTCGTATGTCCTGGAGGCATTATCTAAAAGTAGCTCTATCGGGAAGATATACGTAGCCGTATCCCCTAGCGTTCCCCAGACTTCAGACTATATAAAAAAGTGGCCGGATAAAAGGGTCTCCATAGTAATGACGCCTGGCTCTGGCTACATCGAGGACATGGCCTTCGCGGTGCGAGCGCTCGGGCATCGGGAGCCGCTTCTCGTCGTCTCTGCAGACCTCCCTCTTATCACTCCTGCTATAATCGAAAGGGTCATCTCTGAATACCATAGGTGCGGAAAGGAGGCGTTATCGGTCAGGGTGGAGGCGCATGGCGCATCGAGCAGGCAATACTTACAAACGAACACGGGCGTCTTGACCATACCGGCAGGGCTCAACGTGGTACACGGCGCGCACATTGATAGGGCGCAGGACGAATACGTTCTCATCCTGGAAGACCCTTCCCTCGCCGCTAACGTGAATTACCGAAAAGATTTAACTTACTGCGAGCAAATATTTGCCGGGAAGCACGGAGAAGATGAGAGACGACACTTACGCGAGTAAAAAATGGGTCGTGCCTTACAAGAATATCGTGGCCATCCACGATGGCGAAGGATACGTGGAGATCGTCGAGCAGACCAATTGTTTCGGCGGCGCCTGCTGGGCGGAGTACCATTATAAGCGAACGAGCCCTCTCATCGTGAGCGTCAGGAACGTAGGGAATACGATGAGGTACCTGACGCGGGTGGGCAGAGAGGAATTGATTTTAACGCCTTCCATAGCCGCTGCTGGCATCGAGGCCGTGGAGGTGGATAGCGATACGATATCTATAACGTATGCGGGCCTTGGAGGGGGCGGAGTCGGGGCGACGATAAGCCGTGCCCTGGCCGAAGACGTCATCGATTATGATTTTACCGAGATAGGGGGCAGCAGACGCAGCAAAGGGACTATCGTGCTACCGAAGAGAAAAAGGGTTCTCATAGGCGTTGACGACACGGATACGAAGGAAGAGGGGGCTACCTGGTCGCTCGTGCACAACATAGCCCATGACCTGGATGATAAGAACGCACGATACATTTCACACTCTATCGTACAGCTATATCCCGTACCTTTCAAGACGCAGAACTGTGTCTCGACAGTGGTCGAGTTCGCCTGCATTGACGAGGCTAAGCTCATCAGGGATTTCGAGAGGCTGCTGAGGAAATATACCCTTTCACCGGAAACCGGGATGGTGGCGCTTGCGAGGTTCGACGCGGAGCCGCTCAGGGAATATGGGCGGCTGGTCAAGCAGAAGCAGATATCCAGGGAGATGGCGGAGAGGACAGCCCTGGAAGCTGGAGCAGAGATACTCATAGATGGCCGTGGGGTCATTGGGGCGCTGGCGGCGTTGCCCTATTTCGCGAGCCCCATGGAATCGGTGGTCCTGTGATGCCCATGGACGCTAAAAAGAAGGCCGAGCTCATTGAGGAGGGTGGCGTCGAGGTAGATGGCCCCATTTTATCGCACTTAAGCAGGTCAACCGCCGGGCCAGGAGCGGGCCTCGAATCTTTTTTCTTTAATTCAGGTGGGCACCGTGTCAGGCTGGGCGTCCGTAAGTCTTCCAGGTTCAAGGCTTGCTCTCATGGGGAAGAAGTTGTCATCTTAAAGGATGGGAAAGAGTTTGCAAGCGGCAGGATCGAAGACGCCATCGCTCATTGCCCTGAGCAGGTCTACGTGACCATAAGTGAGCGCTGCGTGTTCGATTGTAAGTATTGCCCGGTGCCCAAGCTTCAAGGCCGCGTTAAGGGCTTCGAAGAGGTCATGGAGCTGGTCGAAAATGGCTCGAAGCGACCCGGATTTAAGGCGATCTCTATCACGTCAGGCGTATGGAAATCCCCCGAAGAGGAGCTATGCCGCGTGGCCAGGCTCGTGAAAGAGATGGTGAAGTATAACGTGCCTATCGGCGTGTCCATCTATCCTACTGATAATTCCTCCGAGGTCTTGAGGGAGGCCGGGGCGCGCGAGGTAAAATATAACGTTGAGACTGTAGACCCGAATATATTCGAAAAAGTCTGCCCGGGATTGTCCCTGGAGTATATTAAGAAGGCACTGGAGCACGCCGTATCCTTATTTGGCCGCAACCACGTCTTCACCAATATACTGGTCGGCCTGGGCGAGTCCGATGAGGACGTCATCCTCGCAGTCGAAGAGCTCGCCGATAAAGGCATCATTCCGATACTTAGAAAAGTGAATCCTCACCCTCTACGGGCCGGGGAAGCGTGTACGGAAAATGTGAGAGGCGAAAGGCTTTTAAGGCTTGCTGAAGCAGAGCGTAGGATACTCGATAAACATGGCTTAAGGGCTGACCTTGCGTTGACCGGGTGTCTCGTGTGCACCGGGTGCGATATAACGCCACACCGTGATATATAACCTTACCTTCTCTTGAAACTCCTCAGGCGAGACTTCTCCTCCATCCGCATTTTTTCGGCTACCTGAAGGCCGTATTCAGTAAGCCTTAGACGGTCCCCATCATATACGCATACTAAGCCCGCATCTATCAGCTTTTTCACTTCTCGCTCAACTAGCTTACGATTATCTTCATCTTTCCTATTTCGAGGCCCAAGCAATATGCCACCCTTTAAAAATTTACTGTTTTCATATATATATTTAGCGCTTATCTATTATATGCCATTAATTTCTATGATAATCATTATCATTTAAGCCACTGAAAGGCTAGATTTTACTATTTTATAAGGCATTGCCCTGGATACACTCTATTTTTAACTATTAGCCATATTAAATACTCAGAATGCGATAAAGAGCTTCAAATCGATTACATTTCGTATTTTTATATAATAATATATTTATTTTGTCCAACTAGACATAAGTGTGCAGTTCGGAGGTGTAGTTATGAAAATGGCAAGAAGAATAACCGTAGCCATCTTGTGCGTAGTGGCTACCCTATTAGTTGCAGCACCCGCTTTCGCACAGCTTTGCGGCCCCTGTGGCGCGCCTGTGGCATATGGGCCGCCCCAGGATTGTATCGCTCAAATATTTTGCAACATACCGGTCACCACAGAAGTGCCCGTGACCGTGCCGGCTACGAGCGCGGTAACGGTTCCAGTAACCGTGCCCGTCGGAGATGTGGCGCCAGTAGTGGTCCCGAGGGCGGTCATTGTGCCAGAGACGATACCCGTACCGTTCGTCAGGCCGGCAATCGCTCCAGCAACGGTGCCTGTTACCGTGCCAGTTGTCACCAGCGTGCCAGTCACGTCAGTGATTCCACAGGTGACCACCGTCCCGCTAGGCAGCCCAGCAGTGCCCGCGTGCACCCCGGCAGTCGCGGGAGGGGGCGTGCCAGCGCCGGCGAACGTTCCGGCAGTATCAGGCGGGATTGGAAAAGGGCTTGGCACTAACGTCGGGCTTGGCAAGGGCATAGGCAGCTATGGCCTTGGCGGCTTAGGAGGCCTTGGCGGATACGGCGGATACGGCGGATACGGCGGTTTAGGAGGCCTTGGCGGATACGGCGGATATGGCGGTTTAGGAGGCCTTGGCGGATACGGCGGATACGGCCTGGGCAGCGCATACCCGTCAATGATGGGCACTATGCCCTCAACATATGGGAAATAGTATAGCTGCTAACGAAAGAGCTTAGGCATGTAAGCGTATACGAACTGGAGGGCGATGCCTTTCCAGTTCGTCAATACGATAAAATCCTCATTTTAGCTAATTCCTTTCGGCAATATCGTTTATTTGGCGGATAATATCTTTATGTCGCCTGGACATAAAGAGCATATAGTTGGGCGGGCGTTGTATGGTGAGGTACAACTTATTCCTCCTGGCACTCGCAGCTATGGTATTGTTTATGGCTCATGGTTGCAAGGCCTCGTCGGCGGATTCCGGCGTCGGGGGCATCAACTTATACGGCTTTCCAATGAGTATCGTGCCCCCGGATGTCGGGGCTGCAGCCATTCCCGGGCAGGGGTATACGTATAGCAATACAGGCTATACGCTCCCGAGCTTTGCCACCACTTATGGGTTCCGGGCTTTTGAAAGCTCGCCTATATTGAATGGCAATACGGGCTATTTCGGCCCGGACCTGGGCGGCATCGACCTGGGCGTGTCCTTCGGCCTGACGCAGGCAGACCATGACGCTTCCACGACGTCGTTCTCCAAGGACCTTCTCTACCAGGCGGACCTCGAGCAGACGTTCATCGGCTTCCCAGGGGTCGGCGTCGGCTCGCTCGGCGTCATGTTTCCGACCATTGTTAACAATAAGTCGAGCGTTAAGTACATGGAGAGCATTAAGTTCGAGTTCACCACCGAGAGCAATAAGTTTCAGATGGCTGGCTTTGGCTATCCTCTCGGCCTTGGCCTGGGCTATACATCAGCGATGGTGAGCAGTAGCCCCGGCGCAGGCATCATCAACTCGCCATACTACTTCCTATAGCTCGGACTTGATCCTTTCGAGGTAGGCGATGCGCTTCTCGATTGATGGGTGAGTGGATAAAAGCTCCATAACCGACCCGGCGATAGGCGAAATGCACAGCGCCTTTGCCGATTCCAGGCCCATCGCATCCTCTCTATTATAATCCCCGCCCGATATCTTCCTTAAGGCGCTAATGAGCGCATCCGGGTCCCTCGTAGTAAGGGCGGACCCCCTGTCTGCCCCATACTCCCTGTACCTGGAGACCGTGTTAATGATTATGACGCCGATTGTATTCGAGAAGAGCATGGACACGAGCCAGGCTAGCATGCTCGCCCCATAGTTACGCTCATCCCTGGAGAAGAGCATGGCGAAGACGAAGTATACGACATAGCTCACGATAGACACGATGAAGCTGGCGAAGGTGACGACGAACATGTCACGGTTTTTTATGTGTGAAAGCTCGTGCGCCAGCACCCCTCTCATCTCGCGCTCGTTAAGCCTGTTAAGGATGCCCGTGGTGACTGCCACCACCGCGTGTCTCTTATCCCTGCCCGTGGCGAAGGCGTTCGGTATGTCATTCTGCACCACGGCGACCTTTGGCTTCGGGATGTCCATCTCCGCCGCCAGGTTCTCTACGATGCTGTGAAGCCTCGGAGCCTCGTTCTCTTCCAGGATGCGCGCCCCGGTCGACCATAGCACGAGCTTATCCGAGAAGAAGTACTGGATGAACAGGAAGCCGCCTGCCATCAAGGCTATCAGGTATGCGTTTACGCCCATGAGCACCAAAAAGCCGATGGCTATCATGAAGAGCATAAACAATGCGCCGTAAACGATTATCTTCCTGATGGTCATGCCCCAATCTATTACCATATTAGCATCATCTCGCTAATATGTGAATAACGCTGGCATAAATACTTTATCATCAGGAAAGGGGGACATTATTTTTAAAAAGTTAAATCTTAGTAGAATCGGTAAGTATTTATAGCGTAAACATTTACGCATAGTTACTATGGATGCGAGCATACGACCTATATCCAGTCCTGAAATAGCTGGCGATCCTTTGGAGCAATCACAGGGGAGCGACGACGAGCTCCTCGACGCGTACTCGAAAGCAGTGGTCAGCGTCGTCGAAAAGGTAAGCCCGTCGGTGGTGAACGTTTACGTTAGCAAACGGCTGCCACGACGACAGGCTTACTGGAGAGGCCCCGAGAGATACAGGGCGGAGGCTCGGGCTTCATCTTCACGCCCGATGGCTTCATACTGACGAATAGCCATGTCGTTCATGATGCGACGAAGATCGATGTGACGTTGTACGATGGCAGGCACTTCCCGGCCCGCATCATCGGAGACGACCCGTTCAGACGGATGTAGGCTTTTCACCACAAAGAACACAAAAAACACCAGGCACACAATCTCTTTATATTTAAAAAAAATGTGTACTTAGTGTTAACCTCGTGTATTTTGTGGTAAAAACCTGGTGTTAGGAACGATATACTAGTAGTCGTCGCCCTTTTTAGACCAGACCTTCACAACCCACAGGAACGATGCGACAGTGGCCACGATGGTCGATAATATCAATAGGGGCCAGTACCAGACGGGCTGGGCGTTCGGGTCCATGAACACCCCGCTCCCCGCTATGGTCGCGATGGTGTTCGGCACCAGCGCGGCGGTGCCCAGCACGGTGAGGTAAGCGGTCACGAGAGAGAAGCGGTTATTTATGGTCTGAAGCTTATTGTTATAGATGCTCTGCATGACCTCAAGGCCTGAGGCGAGCACGTTTGACATCTGCTCGGATAACTCTATGTGCCTGTCTATGTTGATGGACAGCACGCCTATCCTGTCCAGAAGCTTCTCGTCATCAGTGATGAGGTCAGCGTCACCATACTGTAGCGAGTCCACGACGTCCTTGATGGCCCACATCACGTTCAAGTAGCCTATAAGGACGTGCTTCATGTTATAGATGCTCTGCGCGAGCTCCTTCTTGCTCACGTTCTCGTCGATGAGCTGCTTGCTTATCTCGTCGCCGTGCTTCTCTATCTCCCGTAAATACTCGAAGTTCCTGTCATTGTTTTCGTCAATTATGCGCTCCAGGATCAGCGTCACCTTATCCTTGGTCTCGTAGGCGTTCAGCTTCTTTATGAAGGTCTGGGCGTAGCGGGAGAACCTTACGAGGGCCGCGACGCTCTCGTTATGGACCGTCAGGATGAAGTTGCCACGGATTAAAATGACGAGGCGCTGTACCGTCATGTCGAACTTTTCGAGCTTTACCACAGGCAACACGATGCCAAGCTCTGTGTCCGTGTCCTCGTACGCCGAGTAGAAGCCTGAGAGCATCTTCTGGATAGGCGTCTGCGTAAACCCCATCGCCTGGGCTATCCTCTCCAGATCTTTTTCCAGGTCCTTTGTGGTATAGTCGATCCATGCCACGCTCGCATCCCTGGTGAACCCGAGGTATTCTTCGAGGGTTCTATCGGCCAACTTGTCGACCCGCCCGTCTTGCCTCAGCGCCACTGCGAAGTTGGAGGGCGGCTTCACCACTACCTGTGTCTGCTGCGCTGTCGCGCTATCCAAAAGTGATGCCTCCGAACAGTAACCTTTGGATACCTGCACCCTAATATACTTATTTATCGCCGGCCATATCTCTTGTACATGATTGCGAGGCCCACGATGACGATTATTAAGATGCCGGCGCCAAGGTAGGGCACGTACGAGTCGGCTTTGACCGTTACCCTGTAATCCTTCTCTTTTTCAGCCTGGTCGGATTTCACCTTTACGTTGACCTCGTAGTCGCTGGCCACTATGTTGCCCGGCGGCTGCACCGTCAGGGTAAAAGTCTGAGTCTCGCCCGCCTTAATGCTGTTGGTCCTGTTTGGCGACGCTTTTATGAGCCAGCCCTGCGGGGCTGTAGCTTCAATGTAAACGTTTGTGAGGGCTGTTCCCTGCCCGGCGTTCGATACGTAAACTACTATGTCAAAGGCCTGCCCGGCCTTCGTCTCGTAGGCTAGCCTGGAGCTTGTCACGCTCATGCCTACGCCGCTCTTCAGCGTAAGAGTAAGGTACTTCTTGATGCTCACGCCTTCCGGCGTGGTCACCACGGCAGTAAAATTATAGCTGCCCGCGCTTACGCTATATGGGGGCACGACCTCCAGCACGAGGTCTTTATCTGAGGATGCGGGTATTACGACCTCTGCCAGCTCCTCCACGCTAGTTGCGCTCTCCTTAAAGCGCGCGTACCAGTTGTCTGGCAGGCCAGCCACGGACAGGCTGTAGATGTTCTCTTTAGCCTGGACATTCCTAATGCGCAGGTCATAGGTTATCTTATCGCCTATGGAGGCTATCTTTGAGCCGACCTTGAAGGAGACGTCCGCCGACTGGTTGGCGCTGGTGATGTCTACGAACACCTCTAGCCTTATATCATCCACATATGCCACTACTTTCTTTTCCCCGACGGGCGTGTTTCCCCAGGTCTGGACCATCAGGTTTACCGTCCTTGACTGTCTGGCGGGGACGCTTATCTTGTAAACGCCTTTGTCGCCATACTCGAACCACGTCTTCCAGCCTATATCGCTGAACGAAGAGAGCGAATAAGTATGGTCTGATGGGTTATTGTTCTGGATGAGTATGGGAAATGATACCACGTCGCCCCCAAGGGCTGTCTGTCCCGGCACATCACAGGACACCTTCGTCCCGGACGCTGCCGTGCTATCCTGCCTGGAGAACCTTGAAACGAGAACGTAGGCTTTATCTCCCTCCACACGGTCAACGTATACTCGAAGCATGCCAGGATACTCTGCGTAGTGGCCGGCCCATACCTGCTTCGGCTCATTAAACTCTGAAGGCACGGAAGGCCCGCTGAGCGAAACATTAACATACTTGCTCCCGTTGGCTATCCCGAACCTCAGGAAATAATCACCAAGCGGCTTGACCTCATTCCCTACCTCATAGTAAGTCCACGGCTCGTAGCCATCGTCTCCGATGGCAGGCTGCATAGCAATGCCAAGGAGCATAAAGGTTGCCAGCAGCGTGCACGTCGCCCTCTTCATCTTATATCAGCCCTCATGAACATGACGTATGATGCGGCCAGCGGCGCAACCAGCTCGACGATTAGCGCCAGAATGCTCGTCCACACATACGCCAGAGAATCCCATATTGTGGGCTCATGAACATAAGGCGTGAACCCTTTCAATGCATATATTGGCCCGGGATATCCACCCTGCTTATACAGTATGGCCGGAGATATCTTATAGTCGAAGCTGTACATGGGCGATATGGTGTCTATCGAGTCGATTATCATCTGCTTATTCCTATAGTACTGCTCAATCGCCGGGTCCCAGGGTATTGCGATGGGTATGGGCTCAGGCGTACTATTTTCTGATGGCTGCATAAGGGTCGGCTCTGGCAGAGTAATGGGCCTGATCTCGGGAGGCGGCCCCATGACGGCATCCGCTATCTTTGGCGCAAACGTGGGGATGATGATCATCGCGATGACCACGCCGAGCACGAGCAGGATGGACATCGCCGAGTTCTTCGCCAGCGTAGAGAAAAGCGTTGCGATGGCGAAAAATACGCTGCTATAAAGCAGAGCCATCACGAAGTACGCGGCAATCCTTATAAGGTCATTCCCAGTGGGCACGACGCCATAGAAAAGCATGATTGCAAGGGTGATCATGAACACGCTGCCCATGACTACCACCAGTATTGAGAGGGCGCCGATGAGCTTGCCATTGATGACCGCGTCACGATACACGGGGTGGGATAGCAATGATTTTAGCGTGCCCTCCTCCCTCTCCCGCGTTATCAGGTCAAACCCTATCGCTATGGATAGCAGCATTAGTATGAGGGAAAAGTATCCTCCGCCAATGCCCATGCTCGAGTTGAGGCCGGCGAAAACGGTCAGCACCGAGGGCATCGGAGGGTTTATCAGCATATCAAGCTGCTGCCTTAGAGCCTGTATCTCCTCTTCGGCGGCGCCGGATGCCTCGGCATCGGCGATCTGCTTCTGGAGGCTGGCCACCTGCTCCTTGAACCACGGCTGCTGCTGGTACTCGGCCTGGCTCTTCTTATACTCCTCAAGAGACTTATTATACTGGTCCATGCCCATCGCCATGCCCACCCCTGCGAGGAGCAACAGGACTCCGAATATGGCCAGGAAACGCTTGCTCGTCAAATGATCCCTGAACTCTTTGCCAGCCACTATTAGCTCTTGCCTCATTTACGCCCCTCCATACACCGTCTCAAGGAATATATCCTCTAACGACTTCTCCTCTAGCCTCATCTCCTTTATCCGGTACTCCTTGCGGTATAGCTCCTCGGATATGCTGTCCCTTATATCGGATTCTGCGGTGAGCACCGCGGTGCCATCCTGGTATGAGGCCTCGATTATCCTTGGATCGGTAAGCCGGGGCATATCGCCGATTACTTTGACCACTATCCTCACCGTCCCCTCCTTGCTCATCTTTTTCCTGACCTCTTCCGGCGTACCCTTTACCACCAGCTTGCCGCCGGATATTATTCCAATCGTATTGCAGACGTGCCGCACCTCGTCGAGGATGTGCGATGAGAAGAAGACGGTCTTGCCCTGGCCTGATAGCTCCTTTATCGCCTTCCTGAACTGGATGACTCCCTGGGGGTCGAGGCCGCTGGTTGGCTCGTCTAAGAAAATTACCTCCGGGTCGTTGAGGAGCGCCTGTGCGAGGCCGAGGCGCTGCTTCATGCCCCGCGAGTATGTGCCCACGGGCTTTTCGACCTTTTCGAGGCCGACGTATCTTAATAGCTCGTCTATGCGCCTGTCCGCGTCCTTTAAGTCATAGAACTTAGCGAAGTATCTTAAATTCTGGCGTGCCGTGAGGTTGGAGTAGAACCCCACCCCGTCGGGGAGATATCCGGTGATGCGCTTCGCCTCCATTGGGTTTCTCGTCACGTCCACGCCCTTCACGAAGCACTTTCCGCTCGTCGGCTCTATTAGCCCCACCATCATCCCTATCGAGGTGGTCTTCCCGGCGCCATTGGGCCCTATGAACCCGAAGACCTCGCCTTTCTCAACCGAAAGCTCAAGCCCATCTACGGCCTTTATGCCATCGTATATTTTCGTAAGAGCCTCAGCCCTGATGATCTCCATAATCGGTCTCTTATATGTTTAACGATTAGTATATAATAATTATCTTAACTACGGTTTAATCCGTAGCATAGAAAGTATTTTAAGGGACAATTTTATATGCTAATACCAATTTTTATCAGGGCGAAGGAAGGATACGTCATTGTATAGGATTGTCGGGAAGAAGGAGATCGCTTTTAATACTACTTTGTTTGAGGTTGAGGCGCCCGAGGTCGCCCGAAAGGCCTTGGCCGGGCAGTTTGTGGTCGTGAGGCTGGACGAGAGGGGCGAGCGTATACCACTTACGATAGCTGATTTTGACCGTGGAAAGGGTACGATAACTATGGTCGTGCTTTCGGTGGGGAAGACTACGAAGAAGCTTTCTAGGCTTAGGGAGGGCGACCATATCCTGGACGTGGCGGGGCCTCTGGGCAATCCTGCCGAGATGGTTGAGAATAGTTTGGTAGTATGTATCGGAGGCGGGCTCGGTATAGCCCCGATTTACCCGATAGCCCGTGAGCTTAAGGCCCGCGGCAATAAGGTCATCTCTATAATAGGGGCGAGGAGCGCTTCCCTGCTTTTCTGGGAGGACCGCATGAGGGAGGTAAGCGATGAGCTTTACGTCGTGACGGATGACGGCTCATATGGGCGAAAAGGGTTTGCGGTCCACCAGCTTCTGGATTTGATAAGCTCCGGGATGAGGATTGACCGCGTGATAATCATAGGCTCGGCCATAATGATGAAGGTGACCTCTGAGGCCACGAGGCCTTATGGCATTAAGACTATCGTGAGCCTGAACCCCATCATGGTGGATGGCACGGGAATGTGCGGGTCGTGCAGGGTTACGGTTGGCGGGAAGACAAGGTTTGCCTGCGTTGATGGCCCTGAGTTTGATGGCCACGAGGTGGACTTTGATGAGCTCCTTGCGAGGCTGAGGATGTATAGTGCTGAGGAGAGATTGGCTGATGAGCTTTATATGCAGGGGGTGGGGGCTTGCCAAAGCTGCCAAAAGAATTTATAGATAGGCGGAGGCGTATCCCTATGAGGGAGCAGCCGCCCGCGGAAAGGGTAAAGAATTTTGACGAGGTGGCGCTTGGCTATAGCGAGGAAGAGGCCATTAGCGAGGCCAAGCGTTGCCTTCATTGCGATGCGCCCATGTGCATAGAGGGCTGCTCCGTGGGCATCGACATACCCGCCTTTGTGAAGAAGATAGCCGAGGGCAATTTCGAGGAGGCCATCAGGATTATTAAGGAGAAGAATAATTTGCCAGCCATCTGTGGCCGGGTGTGTCCACAGGAGTCCCAGTGTGAGAAGAAGTGTATACTGGGGATGAAGTGGAAGCCGCTGGCGATTGGGCGATTGGAGCGTTTTGCAGCCGACCATGAGAAGGACGGCGTTAGGCCTGAGGTTACGCCTAACGGAAGGAAGGTTGCCGTCGTGGGCTCGGGGCCTGCCGGGCTGACAGCCGCCGCAGACCTTGCCAGGATGGGCTACGCCGTGACCATTTTTGAGGCGCTGCATAAGCCGGGCGGGGTGCTGGTGTATGGGATTCCCGAGTTCAGGCTGCCCAAGGCAATAGTGGAGAAAGAGGTCGAGTACGTGAAGAGCCTTGGCGTGGAGATTAGGCTTAACCATGTCGTTGGCAAGACCATTACCATAGACGAGCTTTTTGATGCGGGCTATGAGGCGGTGTTCGTTGGGAGCGGCGCCGGCCTGCCCTCTTTTATGCACATACCCGGCGAGAACTTGAATGGCGTATATTCTGCCAACGAGTTTTTGACTCGTGTTAACTTGATGCGTGCCTTCAGGTTTCCTGAGTATGATACGCCTATCAAGCGTGGCAGGAATGTGGCCGTCGTTGGGGGCGGTAACGTGGCCATGGACGCGGCCAGGACGGCGAAAAGGCTGGGCGCAGAGCACGTTTATCTCATTTACCGCAGAGGCGAGGAGGAGATGCCCGCCCGGCGTGAGGAAGTGGAGCACGCCAAAGAGGAGGGCATCGAGTTTAGGCTCCTCATGAATCCGACCAGGATTATCGGGGATGAGCAGCGGAACGTTAAGGCGATAGAGTGCATCTGCATGGAGCTTGGCGAGCCGGATGAGACGGGGCGGAGGGCACCGGTGTGCAAGCCAGGCTCCGAGACCACCATGGACGTCGATACGGTGATAATAGCCATTGGCACTTCGCCAAACCCTCTAATCGCTAAGGCCACTCCGGGCCTCAGGACAGGCAAGCACGGCGTCCTTGAGGTCGAGCCGTACACCTTTAAGACCTCCAGGGAGGGCGTGTTCGCCGGCGGGGACATCGTCTCAGGTGCGGCCACCGTGATAAGCGCCATGGGGCAGGCGAAGGAAGCGGCGAAGGCCATAGACGAGTACATAAAAAACAAGTAATAATGAAACCCATATCAACCTCTTATAAATGGGAGTAATAGATAGGCGTTCTGCCTTCTTTATTAAATAATCGAATAGTGATAAATCGCTTTTTTTGAAAGTATTTGGTATGGTTGTCAGATTGTTAGAGAAAGTATAAATATGCTAGTTTTAAATATCATTAAGGGGCGGGTGGCCGGGGTATTAGGATATGAACTCCAATAGGTTGCTGACGTACATAGCGACTTCAGGCGTGAGAAATAACATATTATACCAATTATTAGAAGAGCCAATGGATTTGTCCGGGCTAAAAAGCGTTTTCGGCGTAACGTCTGCTGACTTGCTTCCGCGCCTCAAGGAAATGGAAAAAAGGAGTCTGTTATACAAGGTGGATGGCGTATACCAGTTAACTTTTACAGGTAAGACCGCGGCTAGAATGCTCTCCCGGTGGGAGCGTTTATCACGATTATTAGAGGAGCACGGCCAATTTTTTAATAGCCACGACATGTCAGTATTCCCTGAAAACCTGCTAGATAGCATGAGTATGCTGGGAGATTGCAGGATCATACAAGACAATATGCGGGATATTAACGCCACCTACAGGGAAATAGTCGAAAAATTATCAATGTCCAGCTCCCTCATGGGCATCTCGCCCATTTTCGATTCGCACTTTCCCGAGATAGTTGTTTCGATTGCCCTGCGGAACGCTCCCGTATCCATAATTTTAACAAGGGACATCTATGAAATCGTTGTAGATGAGTACGCGGATGCGCTACGACTGTTTTTATCATGTGAGAATGCCCGGCTTTACGTCGTCGGGGAGGCGAGGCTGGCCCTGGCGGTCACCGATTCTTTCCTCGCGCTCTCACTATTCAATGATAGTGGGTTCGACGCCCAGACTAGTCTTGTTAGCCGCGAGGAATCAGCGCTAAAGTGGGGCGGAGAACTGTTCGAATACTACAGGAGACGATCAAAAGAAGTCAAAAACCCAGTCGACTAGTCAATTCTTTTATACCATGCTGACCGAGCGTTTAATTTTAGGCCAAAATTGGCCGGGCATTTAATTTTAGGCTATAATTGACTGGGAGCTTAATTTTAGGCCAAAATTAAACGAGGAATCTAATAAATACATGTAAAGCTATAGCTTGCTATACGAGCATCCTGTGGGATGCCTCGTGGGTGGCAGCGGCCCCTGGAAGAACGCTGCCATCCACGGCCAAAAAAGTGGCAAGACCAGGTAGACATTCAAACATTTAAAACGTTTCTATGAATCCAGCGTTACAACGGCTTGCCTCCATAAAAAGAAAACCAACACGCCAAAACGTGAAGAATAAGCCCTTGAGGAGGAAAAGCGATAAAAATCAAACTGAATAAAATCCTATGCATAACGGTCGCCTTTATACTCTTATTGGCAGTGACCGTGGTACCGACAATGGCATCTACACCAGTTCCAGTTAGCCCGGGCATAACAAAAGACAACGCGGATTCGCAGAAAATTTCAATATCTAATTTGAATTCCAATGGAAATGAAGCAATCAACTCAGTAAAAAAATTCGTAGATGATGACTTGGGTGGCGAGGGCGTCTTGAAGACCGTAAAAACAACGATCGATGGAAAATATGTCAACACAAAATTTGAAGTTGATGTTTCAGAGGAAGGAAAATATTATGTGACTGCATGGGTCATGGGCACCAACGGAAAAAAGATTCAAGCATACCTCGATGATGATCCAAATCCCATAGGAGACCTAAAGATATCAGAGAACGATTGGCAGTTTGCAGAATTACAGAACAAGAACATTTTTGACCCAATACAACTATCTAAAGGAACCCATGTATTCTCCTTTAGAAGCCAAGAAGTACCGGCAATTGAATTCATTCGATTGGCCAAACAAAAGGATAAAGCGATTCTCCCCGATACGAATTATCGAAATTACATAAAAACTCTAGAGACGAGCTCTTTGCCAGAAAGTTACAGACAGTCGAAGATCGGAAATCAAACGACTGAGACAATGGCATTGGCAACAATATCCAATCCAGCCGGCGATTATGCATATCAATTGGATACTAGCTTTACATATACTTACTACGCGTATTTCAACTTCAATAGTGGTCAGCATGTGGTTTTCGAAACCAATAAAAGTGATCCATACGCATCTGACCCGGTCATGTACTTGTTTAATGCAAATGATCCTGTCAATGGTGGTTCATGGTCGAACGATGACTATAACGGATTTCAATCAAGAATAGATGTTACCATCCCAAGTACTGGTTCGTATATACTACTGCTACGATCATTTAGTTCCAGTTCCCCCGGAACTTCGGATTTGTATAAAGATGGTTCTCTGTATGCCTCAAATGTTGCACTCGCTGGAACTAGAGTATATTGTGGCGGGGTCTCCAAGACAGGAGAATTGAATTACTTTACAGCCAAACTTACAGGTGATAGTCGTATATGGTTAGAAGACAGTAGTAGTCCATATCCAGGCAAAATAACAGGATTCAATGATGACTATGCTGGGTCTGGGGATTTTAATTGGGGTCTTGCATCAAGAGTAAAAAAGGACTTTTCACCAAGTATCAATTACGTCCTTGTTTCGAGTTACAGTTCATATAATCCAACAGGTAAAGCAGATGTGTACATGAAATGTGATAATAGCAACATTATGAGCTATTTCGAGAATCTCAAGGCTGACGATGCCATCAAGTCGGCACAAGCATCCGATGCTTATAACTGTATAAGCTGGTCCGGAGGACGCATAGATTTAGGTAGGTACTTTTGGCCTCCTAGCCCCGGGAATCCATGGTACGATCCGAACCCACTAACTGCGTTTGATAAATTCTATGGGAATACTCCTGCAAGATATTCTGGTGCAATGAATTATACGCGATCTGGGGCGACTGAAAGTAATAGTGTGGTTGATTTATGGGCGCTAAGCGGCAGCTATACGCATGCGTCAGTTACAAAACCGGGGAACGACCATTCACACGGCTACGATTGGGAAAGCAAACCTGGCGGGCTTATGAGAACTTTCCATCCAAGATATGCACTAAGAGGTAGTTCTTATGGAGATGTGGTCGCCTACTATCGATGGACTGGAGGATATGCGTCAGCTGCTTCTAGCAAAACAACTGGAGGTATGACTTTCGATGAATCTGTAAAGAGTGGTTTGACCGTAATAGATAAAGTTGAATTATCTGCAGAAGAAAAAGCAAAACTGGCGGATTCGATAAATAGCATCCCCGAGGAAGTTAAACGGGAATTCGAAGCTAAATATTTAGCATGGAAAGCGACATGGGATGACCCTGATCTTGTCATTCAGAGCAATCCATGGATGTTTACTCAATCTGAGCAATATGATGAATTCCTAGCCTATTGCAAGAAACAGGGTAAAGCAGTATGGCCTCTGTTATTCCAAAAATATGTGCAAGGAGATGAACTTGCTAAAGAGGCTATCATAGATGTGACATATACTAAATATGGCCTCCTTTTGGATGATATAAGGCAGGAAAGCGCCAAAGAGCGGTACAATACCGAAGGTGCATATATAGCTCCTTCTGAGGAAGCAAATATAATGAGGTATATCGAGAAGCTATTGGCATTAGAGGTATGAGCATTATGAATCCAAAATTTTTATTAATTACAATATTTACAATAATTGGAATATTATTAATTAGCGGATGTGTCAATGAAAAGAAAATGAAAGAAAAATTGGGAGATGAAATATTAAATATAGGAGAAGCCGTTCCTGAAGGATGGAATTATACGATAACCCAAGATTTCGTAGGAGAGGTTACCCCTGCTGATGGGTATGGTAAAATTGCAACTCAAAATTCAGAAGAAATAAGCGTACCTCATGGTCTATGGAAACCGGTAGCTGTTGTGAATTTTGTCAACCCTAATAGAGAGATTGGATATTATCCTGGCGTGGAAACTGAAAAGAAATATAACCCATCACTTCAGCTTTATTTTTACGATATTACGCAAAAACAAATGATAATGGAGATCGTAGATAAAGAAAAAATTTATTCATGGTGTTCCCCCATATACTTCGATGAGACCAAGAATTACGTTATTGTCACTTCTGAGTGTTATATAAACAGCGGGATAAATACTGAGGAGGCAAAAAATTATTATTCTCCATTAGAGAGGTCATTAAAAGCGTATTTTAATAAATATAAGGACGCTCATTGAAAAAAACGAGTTAACCTCCTTAACCAATCCACCATTCCCTCCATACTTGAAGTCTTCAACATATCTTCCCATGATTTTTAGGCACAAGGTTTGATTTTTTCGTCGTTTGTTATAGGGGCCTGGTATTCTTGTTTTTGTCTGCTTATTAATAATAGCTCGCCTATAAGCATGTGAAGTGTTTTACCATGGTTAAAAGTATTAACGGTATTGAGCATATCTATGGGATCGCCCCCCTACTACGATCCCGCCACTAAAAAGACGAGGCATCATAGTTAATACCTGAGAAATACTCGGGCAAAAAATTGGGCGATTCGATGACCCCTGTAAAAACGAAGAACAACCCGCCCAAAACAATTATACGATGGGCGAGCTCCTCTCTCTCTTGGTGCTCAGAGAACTCGGCATTGATGAACTGCTACCTTTTTAC
Source organism: Methanocella conradii HZ254 (assembly GCF_000251105.1). Lineage (GTDB taxonomy): Archaea > Halobacteriota > Methanocellia > Methanocellales > Methanocellaceae > Methanocella > Methanocella conradii. The sequence continues at coordinate 1,078,037 of NC_017034.1, forward strand.
CTTGACAACAAAACGTGAAGACCGTTATGGGCATGGCGATCAACCGAGTGGTAGAATCCTACTCGACGCCCAGACCAGCCTCATGAGCCGTGAAAAATCGGCGCTAAAATGGGGGGACTATTCGAATACTACAAGCAAGGGGCGAGGGAGATTACATAGTATTGCTAGGAATCCGAGGCTTTCTAATTAAACGATGAGTTTAATATAATTAAAAAATTAGATGACGCGCTTAACTTTATATTAAACGAAGGAAATTATAAATACTCATATAGCGATTGCTTGTTTTAGAAGCGTCTCTACTAGACGCATCGTGGACAGCAGCGGCCCCTGGGAGAGCGCTGCCATCCACGGCCAAAAAAGTGGCAAGACCAGGTAGACATTCAAACTACTTAAAACGTTTCTATGAATCCAGTTGTGGGCTTGCCTCCATAAAAAGAAAACCGAACACGCCAAAACGTGAAGAATAAGCCCTTGAGGAGGAAAAGCGATGAAAAAAATCCTATGCATACCGGTCAGCCTTGTGATACTACTAGCGATAACCGATGTACCGACGATGGCATGCAAACCATTAGAGCCATGTGATCAGAAAAACTTGTCATTAGCAGATAATGTAGAATACGGAAAGATCTCAACGTAACAGTGCAGCAATTATCTGGTTCTGAAGCGAATATTAAAAGAGGTTTTTAATAACCAAGAAGTAAAATATATCCGAAATGAATTCTTGGCAAGAAAATACGTGGAAAAAGGAAATCATGCTAAAGTGTATAAAGCAATAGCCAGTAACAAAACGATAAGTTCGGAAATAATAATTGTGGAGATACCCTACAATACTCATCATTGGATAAATCGTTGGAGTGTGAATAATGTCTATAATAGAAGATAGATCACCATCATTTATTAAAGACGATGATGGTAGGTGGAAATGGACAACAATAGCAATCCTATTGTTTACCGAGGCAGTTTGTGCGACTATAGGAATTTTTATTGCACGATATATTACGACAGGAGATACTATTAACTCGCTCATTTTAGCACTAATAAGTGCCATCATAATAGTATCCATCGATATCATATCATTGGTCCTGACTGGTAAACCACTACTATCATACATTCTACAAAAAAGGCGGTTGGACCTAAAATGTGAAGAAAAAACGCTCATTTAGGTGATAATATGCGATGACCAGATGGATGGATAATATGGCCTATACCATGAAAAGACCATTAAGTGTATAATCGCTTAGTTTTATTTCATATGAGTGTATAACCGAAAATTATCAAAAGATGCAATAAGAATGAGACCAGTTTTATATTTGATAGTTTTTATTTCTTTTTTTATTGGTTTATCATTACCAGCATACGCTAGTAATGTGAACGTTATATATTTTCATATGCAGGGTTGTCATGATTGTGTTGTTACTGATCCTTTAGTTAGGCAAATGGAGCAAGAATATCCTAGCGGTACGTTTATGTGGGCGGACGTCGGTACGCGGGATGGGCCACGCTTGTGGGAGCGGTATGGGTTTGCGGAGGTTCCTGCCATCGTTATAAATGATGAGACTAGACTCTCGAAAGAAAATAAGTTCTTCTCCAAGTTTGGGATTACTATGTCTACATTATATTAAGGATCATGTTTTGGCCAATCCCCTGGATACTAAGCTCGCTGACTGGACGTTTAATCTTAAGCCAAAATTAAACGAGGAATCTAATATATACTAGAATTATCAATACATTCTTATACAAGCATATGTAGTGGAATGGCATTAGCGGCGATATAGATGATAAAGACTGAAAGCTTGACTAAGGTGTATGGTGGCGTAAAAGCCGTCGACTCTATTAACGTTACGATCGAAAAGGGCGAGGTCTGCGGGTTCGTGGGGCCAAATGGGGCGGGCAAGACGACGACGATTGGCATGATGACTGGCCTCATCGAGCCGACGAGCGGCAGGTGCTTCGTGAAAGGCATGGAGGTGACGAAAAATCCCCTCGCAGTCAAGCAGGTTATCGGGTACTTGCCGGATGGGTTCGGGCTTTACTCGCACATGACAGCGGCCCAGAACCTGAGGTATTTCTCAAAGTTCTATGGCATGAAAGAGGCTGAGGCTAACGCCAGGATTGCCGAATTGCTGGGAGAGGTGGGCCTGGCTAACGTAGAAAAAAAGGTGGGCGCCTATTCCAGGGGAATGAAGCAGAGGCTCGGCCTGGCCAGAGCACTGCTCAACGACCCTGAAGTAATATTTTTGGACGAGCCTACGAATGGCCTCGACCCGGAAGGCGTCATCCAGTTCCGCAGAGTCATTAAGGGGCAGGCGGCAAAGGGTAAGACCATCTTCTTCTCATCCCATATCCTGGACGAGGTCCAGCACGTCTGTAACACGATATGTATCATCTCGAAGGGCAAAATAATGGCGCAGGGCACGCTAGACGACGTTAAGAGACAGATGCGAAAAACTCCAAGATTCAGCATCATAGTCAAGGTCGATGGGAAGATGCCCAGGCTGGATAGCCCTGACATCATCGAGGCGGCGTACCAGGACGGCGGCGCCACGATTAGGGCTAGCTCAGACCTCAGGGACTTCATCTTCGACGAGGTCGTCAGGAGCGGCCTGCGGGTGAGAGAGCTGAGGCTGGAGGAGGAGTCGCTCGAGGACGTTTTCCTGGAGACCGTTTATGGGGGCGCTTGAATGAGGCCCGAGTTGATAGTCGCAGAAAAGGAGTTCAGGGATCATTTGGCCAGCAAGCGTTTCCTGGCAATATTCGCCATATTGATGCTGCTCTCTTTCTACGGGGTCTACTCGGGCATGGACGCCTACAACAAAAGGCTGGACCAGTATAAGAATCCGGGCCTCGTGATGGATCAGCCATTCATGAAGGAAGCGGTGGAATCCCTACAGAAGGAGATACAGGACGCCGAGGCTCGCGGGGACTCGCCCGAGAGTATACAGGCGTTGAAGGACCAGCTCAGCTTGCTGACCAATCCTCCAATGCCCTCCGTGCTAGAGGTATTCAATAGCATGGTCATCTTCTTTACGTTTTTAGGCATGATACTGGGCGCTGCGATGGGCTTCGACCAGATATCCAAAGAGAGAGATGAGGGCACGCTCAAGTTTTTAGTCTCAAGCCCCATCTATAGGGATGCAATCATTAATGGCAAGGCGATCGGTGCCATCGCCACCCTCGCAGTGGCGCTGGCCGCGGCTTTCCTGCTTGCGATCGCCATCGTGATGTTCAGGGGCGTGGTGCCAGGGCTTGATGACATGCTGAGGATAGCTGCGTTCTTCGTGGCTGCGCTGCTATATTGTACGGTCTTCTTCGCCATCGCCATGATGATGTCCGCTATCACAAAAAGCACGTCGATGTCGGTCATATGCACCGTAGGCCTCGTCGTCCTGCTCATCGTATTCTCGATACTGGCGCTCGTCGTGTCGGGCTTCATCGCCCAGGCAATCGTAGGGCCTGCGCCGCCCATAGACTACGGCAGCCTCCTGAATAACTCGACCGGCTCCGCTAACGTCTCCTATATCGTAAGTAATAGCGAGTACATGAACTATACTACCAGGCTTGTGGCGATGGAATTCCAGATCTCCGATGCAATAACCACCGTGTCGCCCGTCAACGATTTCGGCGGCTTAATGGGAATGGGGGTGGGCGGCATAGGCAACGCCATATTATCTAAAACTCCCGTACAGTCGTTCAGCCTTGTAGCGACTACGTCTGCCAGGCAGGTCTCGCTGCTGGATTCCCTCGCCTCGGTATGGGTGAAGATATTCGTCCTCATCGTTGAGATGGTCGTCGCCTTTGCCGTATCCTATGTGGCTTTCATGAGAATGGACGTACGATAATACACAGAAAAATGCATCATATGGCTGGTAAAAGGGGTGGGCGGCAAGCCATGCTAAGCTCTTAAAAAGGCCCTATCGCCGGAAGCAAGACCACAAAACGGGCACCCTTCGTATGGTCACCAGGAACGCGATCCTCGACAGCAACCCTACCCCCATACCCGCTGACAAGCGTATACACCAGATAAAGGCCTATCCCATGGCCCGTAGTCCTCCCCCGCTTTAGCCCCAAAAACAGCTCCTTTTTAACCTCATCCGGGATGCCCGGCCCATCATCCTCAATGCTCACCCTACAATAAGCTTTACCCGCCTCGGAAACCCTCTCAAGCCTGACGCCTATGGAAAGCCGGCCCGACGAGTGCTTTATCGAGTTACCGACGATATTCTCGAACACGTCGTACAATAGTTCATTAGCCTTGACCATGCACGGGCAGGCCGCGTATCCGATCGTCACCTCCCTGCCGGGCACGCTAGAAAACCGGGTAATAACGCTTTTCAGGACCTTATCGACATCCATGGCCACGACCTTCATCCCGCCGCGCTCCACTATCTGAAGCTTCCTGACGTTCGTTATCAGCCTCGAGCTACTATTAAGTGAATCCAGCGCGCTCTGCAATAGCCTTCGCTCTTCGCCCCCTGCTATGGCGAGCGCCATCTCAAGATAGCCCATGCACGACTGGTTCATATTATTTATATCGTGGCCCATAAGGTCGAGGTACGTTTCGGCCTGCCTTTTTGCGTTTTGCAGCTCTTCCTCAGCCTTCTTTCTCTCCGTGACGTCTTCCAGCGTTTCGACCGCGCCAATGACGTTACCCCTGCTATCCTTAATGGCCGTGGCCGTAAAATAGAGCCATTTACCCCCATCGCCAAGCCCGGGGAAGAAATCGGTGGCCTCAAACGCCTCCTCAAGAAGCTTCGACTTACTGTATTTATTGCCATACCATCTTGGCATCTCGTCGACCGCCCCTTCGACGAGAAGGTCGGCCATACACGGCCGCTCCTCCTTATAGAACGCCTTCCAGTGCCGGGTCGTGCCCACTATGTCTGCCGCCTTAATCTTAGAATAGTGCTCAAGGGCCTTATTCCAGTAGACGACGCGATGCTCCTTATCGATGACGAACTGGGGTATGGGCGAGCCCTGGATGACGGAGGTCAACATCTCTATCCGTCTCTCACGCTCATCCAAAAGCCCCTCCACCATTTGAAGGCACTCCTCTATCTTTTTACGTATCCTTGAAAATGACTCCATGCTGTCGGCACGATCCTCTCTGCCGCTCAACCTTGCCATAAAGGAGCGATTTTACTGCCAGACTATTAAAAATAACACAATGAATACGTATTGTAAGCCAGTTAAAAAGACATTATTTGCATTGTGAATTATACATTGAATTTAATAACTAATGTTTTGATTTATTATTAAGGATATATGGCCCTCGACCATGTGTTAGCTACGAGAAAAGGGTTTTCAGGTGGGTGATGTTTTTAGGGTTTAGAATCGCTAAGCCAATGGTTCCTCTTCTTATTAGTTTGCCCGAAGGGCAAACAAACTTGGGGGGTCCACGAGGGGCGCGCCGCGCGGAGCGCTCTAGCTAAAAGCAAAGCGAAGCCCCCCTTTAGTTTCTAGTAAAAGAAGATATAATATAAAACTATCTATTTTCAAAGTACAAGCATTTCATCGCATCATGCCCATGTCGCCTCTGCGGCGCTGCATCATCTCACAATAGTTACATAGCGTCCTGCCGGACAGTATGGGAGTGCCACATATGCGGCACTTGTTGACGCCCCCCTCCGGTGCACCTGGATATGGCGCATAGCTCTGGCCCGCATCCGGCCGGTAACGCCTGTCCTCGTCCGCCTTCATCATTTTTGCTATTTTCACCTGCTCGCGGATCACGTATTCTAGATACTTGCTCAATGCGAACATGTATACCGTATCGAGAGCGCCGACGGCGATATAGTCGCCTTCGAAATTGGAGGTGACGCACTCCGTCGGGCCATCGAAGCGATAGCTAAGAAGTACGGCGCCCTTCTTGTTAAGCACGTAAACGGCCTTATCGCCCGTGGTCACGAACACGAGGCTGCCATCGCCCGAGGCCTTTATGCTGGTTATCGGCCCGGACACGCTCTGCCGCCAGAGAAGGTGGCCGTTCTTCTCCGTATAATACACGAAACCATTCGCAAAGCCTATGGCCACGTATCTGCCGTCCTCAGTTATAGAGATGTCCATGATGCGCTGCGAGTACGTGTTACACGAGAGCTCCCCGCCCCTATCGCTTATCTGGTGGAAGGCGTTATTCATGAACTCGAGAGCGAAGCTGTTCTCGCCATCATGCGAGGTGTACACGTAGAGCACCGGAGACTGCGCCTGGAACTCCCACCTTAGCTCGCCATTGCGGGTTAGCATGTATGCCTTTCCATCGTTGGAGCCGACCATAACAAGGCTTCCGCTGCCCGATATGGATACGCTGTTCACGGGCTTCTGGCAATCCTTCTTCCATGCGAGCGTGCCCTTCTCGCTAAAGGCCCTAACCTGGCCATCCTCGGACCCCACCACGACAAGCGTGCCGTCTGGCGCCATGTCCATTGAGTTGATCCGCCTGCTTATCCGGCAGGACCAGGCCTCGTTGCCGTACTTGTCAAAAAATGAGACGACGTTATCTTTTGAGTAGGATGCCACAAAGCGCCCGTCATCTGACGCTTTCACATACTGCACGTCATCTCCTGTAGTGTTCGCCCACAGCAGCTTCCCGCCATAGTTCATTAAATAAACATCATGGTCTCCGGAGCCTGCCGCGACGAACGATGCGTCGGGCGTCATATAGATGGCCGTTACCTTACCGTTGACGCACCTCTTCCACTCCGGCTTTAATATCTGTTCTGGCTGCATCCAGGGTCCCCTATCCTTTATGTAATAAGAAACCGATTTATTATAAGGATAGTGGTACTACCCTATATAGTCATCCTATTTTTTCTCTCTTCAACACATAACGTTCCGTTCCAGTTTCAAAGCCCTTTCCCGCGTACTCGAACCCGCACTTTTCCAGCAGCCTGATGGAAGCCTTATTATGGGCGTGCGTCTCGGCCACGATACGCCTCACTCCATGGTGGGCGAAAGCCCAATCAATCAAGGCTCTCACGGCCTCGGAGCCATAGCCCCTACGCCGGTAAGGCCCGATGACCGAATAGCCGATCATGGCCTCGCCATTAAATGGGGCGCCGGTGAAGCCGCCTATGCCGATTAGGGTTCTTTTGTCCTCCACGAGCACCCAGTACCAGCCCAGCCACCCGAAAAGCCCGGGATGCCCTTCGAGACGAGACAGAAACTCTTCCCTCGCCTCAGCCCACACGCCAGGAGGCCACCCGTCCCCGACTTCGGCGCCCAGCGCAGCCGCCAGGCTTTCTCGGCCCTGCAGGTCAGCCTTCATCAGCATGACAGAGCCTGCGATAAGCTCCAGGTGGCAAGTACGAATCCGGTAATCCTCCATCAATACGGATAATGCCATATCACTTTAAAAGCATCACGCCCTCCAGGCCCGTATTAAATGAGAGCACAGCATTCCATAAAGAATTATAATTACGGTCCTCTTTGCTCATTTAATGCGCCATCTTTGCCAAGTTTATATTAAAAACTATACGATTTTATTATGCGGGTGAAAAATGATGGTCGGATTGAGAAAGATGGCAACTTTGTTGATGGCCGCCATGGTCGTCCTATGCCTGGTCGGCATCGCCACCCCGGCATTCGCTCAGATGTACGGTGGAAAAGGCATGCCCCAGGCCGCTAACGTGGGGGCTAATGCCAACATGGGCATGGGCAAGAGCATCCCGCAGGCGTCGAACCTGGGCAAGGGAATGCCTCAGGCTAACGTGCCAATGGGCAAAGGCATCCCGCAAGCCGCCAACGTGGGGGCTAACGCCAACATGGGCCTCGGTAAAGGGATGGGCAAAGGCGGCGGATATGGCGGAGCAGGGATGGGCTATAGCGGCCAGATGACCGTGCCAGGCTCATACTAGAATAAAAGCCCGAATGGAAATGGGGCGGTTACATCGCCCCCACATTTTTCATTTCTATTGATTATACGATACATTTATGCCCTGCCAGAATTATCAAAGCCACGCATGCTTGAAGGGCTATTATTCGAGTCATTCGTGGCGATGGGCACGATCGCCTTTGCAATGTCAGGGGCCTTTAAGGCGATAAGGCACGAGTTTGACGTGCTGGGCTTGCTCGTGCTGGGCTTTTCCACGGCGCTCGGCGGAGGATTGATAAGGGATGCGCTCCTCCACAGGACGCCTGCGGCGTTCATAGATGACGGCCCGGCCGTATACGCCCTTATTGGCTGCGCCATTACCATGCTCTCTCACCGCCTTTCACGGAAGCATGTCTTCGGCCTGACAGATCCAAACAGCAGGGCTTTTCTTTTCCTGGACGCCATCGGCCTCGCCGCTTTCACGGTTATGGGCGCGAGCGCCGGTGCTGCATCTGGATTGAATGCCTTTGGCATCGTCATGCTAGCCGCGCTGACGGGGGTTGGCGGGGGCATGATCCGGGACGTCCTGGCTGGTGAAACGCCGCTCGTCCTTAAGGAGGACTTCTATGCCACTGCAACCATCATAGGGGCGATCATATTTTTCGCCATGTACAGGCTATCTTTTGCTATGGCGACTGTAACTGCCGCCAGTTTCATGGTTACGCTGCTGCTGAGGCTGCTGGCCATACAATATAGGTGGCAGCTTCCAAAGCCAAAACTATAAGGCTATCCAGCATTTATAATGCAAATCTAAAAAATGAGTGAAAGAGTGATAACATGCCTTATTATATACCCGTTGAGAACAGGAATACGTATCTGCGATTCAGGGAAGCGCTGGAGGACTCAGAAAGCCCAAACATAGACGATTTTCTCAACGAGCTGCTTGACCTGTGGGAAGAGCAAGACTCGAATATCTAAGGTCTCATGTAGAACCGCCACTTACAAAACATGTCAGATGGGTGAGGGTCGGGGGGAGCGAAAAGGCATTCGACGCAAATACGCTCATCTATGGCCCGGGCGAAGCTTGTGAACTCAGCCCTGTGCATCTCTCGGCAGACGTATTCCTCGAGGCCCCGCCGTAGGCGGGCTTCCTGGGTCGGGCACGATGGCGTCGATATGATGACCTCGTCCTCCTTTTCTGCTATATCATAGCCCACGATGATGGCCCATGGGAAGTACCTGAGCGCCCTGACGAAGCCCTTCAGCCCCTTTTCTTTTATATTAAACCTTTTGACGATATCCTTCGCTGCCATAGAGGCCACGCGGCCCCACACTTGTTCATTTATCTTCTCGGCCACGGGCTGGCCATAACGCTCTCCAACGTAGATGAACCAGAAGGCGTCCACCACGCGATAGTGCCAGAGAAGGAATTGAAGGTATTCTTTTGCCTCTTCTTTACTCATTTCCTCGAAGATTTGCAGGTTCATTTTAGCCTCCTTTCCTATGATTCGAGTAGAGGAGGCTTAATGCTTTCTATTTTATGCCTGCCAGCCCGTAGATGAGCGATGCTGCGGCAATCGTGCCCCTGCGGAAGTTCTCAAGGCTAAAGTGCTCATTAGGCGAGTGTAGCTGGTCTCCTGGGTCGCCCCAGCCCAGCATGAGTATATCATCGATGCCGACCGCTTTCAGGGCTATGACCGCGCCGATGCTCCCCCCGTCTCTCATGAACACCGGCCTCCGGCCGAAGCCCTCCTCGATAGCACGCTCCGCGGCCTTTATCGCAACGCTATCCCTGGGCACGATTAGAGCGCCGGTGCTAGAGATGGTAGATACTTTTACCTTAACCCCACAGGGCGCCAGGGACATGACATACCTCTCGAATAGCCTGGCAATTTCACCCGGGTCCTGGTCCGGGACCAGCCTCATGCTCACCTTGGCCCCCGCCTGCGCCGGTATGATGGTCTTGGAGCCTTCGCCCTGGAAGCCTCCCCATATGCCGTTGATATCCAAAGTAGGACGCGCCCTGGTGCTCTCAAGCACCGTATACCCTTCCTCAGGCACAAGCGCATCTACCCCCAGCCGGGCTTTCTCTGCCTCCTCATCGAAAGGCAAGCCCGCCATCTCCTCCCTCTCCCAGGGCTCTATGTCATGAACACTGTCATAAAAGCCGGGGATGAGCACCTTACCGCGGGCATCCTTCAGCCCGCCTAATATCCATGAAAGCGCCATGGCCGGGTTAGCCACCGCCCCGCCATACAGCCCGGAGTGCACGTCATGGCTGGGGCCGTAGACGTCTATTTGCATATATAATAACCCCCTAAGGCCATAGCATATCATCGGCATGTCATCCCTGTACTTTGAGCCGTCGGAAAGGGCGGCCACGTCAGCGTTTAAAAGCTCCCTGTGGCCTGACGCAAATGACATGAAGTTGGGGCTGCCTATCTCCTCCTCGCCCTCCATGACTATCTTAATGTTCAGGGGCGGCTTTCCCTCCATTGCGAGGATGGACTCGATGGCGTTGAAAAACGTTAGTAGTTGCCCTTTGTCATCGGTTGCGCCCCTGGCGAATATGTTACCGTCACGTATCACAGGCGTAAATGGGGGAGTACACCACTGGTCTACCGGATCGGGGGGCTGGACGTCGTAGTGGCCATAAACTAAGAGCGTCGGGGCGTCCTTGTATGGGCAAAGCCCGGCATACATCACAGGATGGCCGGGCGTCTCATATAGTGCGCCTTTAAAGCCGAGGCGCTCCGCCTCTTTGAGCAGCCATTCGGCGGCTCGCCTGACGTCTCCTGAGTATGCCGGGAGCGTGCTTATGCTTGGTATTTTCAAAAAGTCGATGAGTTTTTTGGCGTAGGCATCCTGGCTGTCCTCGATATGGGCCAGGACTGGCCGCGGTATATAATGCTCCACATTAACACCTATCTAAGGCAATATGCTTTACCAGGAATAATAATTTCGGGCCGCTCACAAAAAGGCTTTATGCCCCGTTGCCGCTAACTTATCATGAGGTAATCGTACGGGCAAGCTCGACTCCATCGCCAGCAGGCTGAAGGACGCCGAAAAGGGCCATGAGGAATACGTGGTCATACCTGAAGGTGCCGCCCCTCCGGACCACGACTTCATGCCATCCTGGCTTTATGGCGACGCCTACTATGAGGGCCAGCGGGTATTGGTGAAATACCTCAAGGAATACGAGGGCGTAAGGCTGGAAGACGCGATAGGCGGAACGCCCGTCAGCAATGATGCCGGCGAGTGCTATCTAATCGAAAGCTCATCCGATTTTCCTTTGGGTAAAATTGATAGGGAGAGCGCCCGGAAAGCGCTCCTGTCGAATTTGCGCTTGCTGAGGGGCATCGGCCCTGGCACCGAGGCAAAGCTTAAGAAGGCTGGATACCACACTATTGAGGACCTTCTCGCACATAAACGCTGGAGGGCACAGGCCAGGCGTCTCCTGGGCATCATCGACTCCGGAGATGCCTGTCGAATACAGGAGGAGGTGTGGCACTGGCTGCCCAGGTCGCACCCGTTGAACCTGCACATCACAGCATTCACGAACGTCGAGCAGCTGGTGGCGCTGGACATCGAGACCATGGGGCTTTTTTCGAGGCCTATCATACTATTTGGCGCGGCTTTTACCAAAGGCGAGAAGATAATCACGAGGCAATACCTGGCCAGGGGAGTGGAGGAGGAGGCGGCAGCAATAGAGGAGTTTTGCTCACTGGTTGAAAGCAGCCCTTTAGTATCATATAATGGGCGCTCCTTCGACGTGCCTTACATAAACCAGCGACGGGTGTACTATGGCCTGGGTGGCGGCCTGCAGAACGTCCACTTTGACCTGCTCCCGCTCGCCCGCCGTGCCTTCAGGCATAAGCTCCCCGACGCCCGGCTCACCACGGTCGAGAAGTATTTATTCGGGCAGGAGAGAAAGGATGACGTGCCCGGCGCACTCGTGCCAGAGTTCTACGAGGAGTACCTGCACACCAAAAACCCGGGGCCGCTCATCCCTATCGTCGAGCACAACAGGAACGACCTGGCCACGCTTGCCAGGCTCTACTCAAAGCTCTGCGAGGATTGCAATGGGAGCGGTTGAGGAGTACATAAGGGACCTTAAGGCATCTGCCCCTTATGGACAGATTGCCCATGTGGAGGAGATAGACGAGCGGGAGCCCTCCTTTGACGACGTGAGCCACGCTTTGCACCCCAGGCTGAGAGGCTACCTGGACTCCCATAAGATAAGGCTATACTCGCATCAGGCGAGGGCCATTGACCTGGCACTGGATGGCAAGAACGTCATAATAACTACGCCCACCGCTTCGGGCAAGACGCTCGCCTTTAACGTCCCCGTCTTCGAGGCATTATTGAACGATAAGAAGGCTACTGCGCTCTACCTTTACCCAATGAAGGCCCTCTCCAACGATCAGCTTAAAACCCTTAAATCGATGGATTTGGAGCTGGGCACTAAAGCCATGCCCTCCATATACGATGGGGATACGCCGCAGTCGGCTCGCCCGGGGATACGCGACACAGCCCGCATCATCGTGAGCAACCCATATGCCATACACCGCTATCTGCCATGGCATGACAGGTGGAGGAGGCTCTTTTCCGGGTTGAGGTTTGTGGTCATCGATGAGGCACACACTTATAGGGGGATATATGGCTCAGGCGTGGCGATGCTCATCCGGCGGCTTAGGAGGATACTGAAAAGATATGGGTCGGATCCTCAATTCATCTTGTCGTCGGCCACGGTGGCGAACCCCGAGGAGCTATCGTTCAAGCTGACTGGCAAGCAGTTCGAGGTGGTCTCAAAAGACGGCTCGGGCAGGGGCAAGAAATATTTCATGTTCTGGAACCCCCCGATTGAGGGCGAATCAAGGGGGTCCACTCATCAGGAGACCATGCGCTTATTGGTTAGCCAGCTCGACCACGGCTTGCAGACGATATGCTTCACGCCATCGCGCAGGATGGCTGAGCTCATCGGAAAATGGGCCAGGGAGTACGATAATGGCCGCTTCAGGGACGTGATAGCGTCCTATAGGGCCGGCTACCTTCCGGAGGACAGGAGGCGCATCGAAGACGACTTAAAAAATAGAAGGCTGATGGGGGTGACATCCACTAACGCCCTCGAGGTGGGGATAGACATAGGCTCCCTTGACTCTGTCATAATTTCAGGCTACCCCGGCACTAGGATATCCACATGGCAGCAAGCGGGCAGAGCGGGGAGGGGGATGAGCGAGTCACTGGTCACGCTTGTCGCATTCGACAACCCCCTTGATCAATATTATATGAAGCACCCAGACCGCTTTTTCCACTCCAAAAATGAGGAGGCAATAGTAGACCTCCGTAATCCGTATATTCTGATGGGCCACCTTATGTGCGCCTCCGCCGAGCTGCCCCTCACCTCAGACGACTCCGCGTACTTTGGAGACTTTTCCGAGGCGCTGGAGGCATTGTCTTCAGCCAGCATCCTCCGACGCACTCCCAGGGGCTTCGTTTATGGCGGCACGAAAAGCCCATCCGAGATAGTAGACCTCAAGAACATTTCCAGCCACACTGTAAGGGTGATGTGCGGCTCAGAATTGCTGGAGACCATGGAGGCGTCCAGGGCTTGTTCTGAGGCCCATAATGGTGCGGTCTTACTGCATCAGGGGGAAACCTACCTCATTGAAGACCTCGACTTAAAGCTGGGCATCGCCAGGGCCGTCCAGAAAGACGTAGACTACTATACTGAAGCCCTTAAGCTATCTGACGTCGCCATTAGAAGGGAAAGGATGAGGAAAACCGTTAATGGCATAGACGTGCACGTAGGCGATGTCACCGTTACCGAGCAATACTATGAGTATGCCATGAAGCGCTACGAGAAGCTTCTGGGATATTTCCCCCTTGACCTCCCACCGCAGACTTTTGAGTCCGTGGCGTTGTGGTTTACATTACCTGATGACTTGCATCAGGGCATGCTTGCGGAGAATAGGGATTTCAACGGCGGCATCCATGCCGTGGAGCATGCCATGATAGCGATGGCGCCGCTGTTTGCCTTATGTGACCGCTGGGACATGGGTGGCCTGTCGACGCCTAACCATCCCGATACGAACCTGCCGACCATTTTCATCTATGACGCTTATGAGGGCGGCATTGGCATCGCAGAAAAATGCTATGAGGCGTTCCCTGACCTCGCTAAAGCGACGCTCGAGCTCGTGAGGGATTGCGAGTGTGCCGAGGGTTGCCCGGCGTGCATCTACTCCCCAAAGTGCGGCAACAAGAACAAGCCGCTCGACAAGTCCGCGGCAAAGGAAATACTTGGCAGGGTCGTACAGCCCAGCGATGGGTGAGCGACGCAGGCGCTCGCATATTACTTTCACCTCGCTAACTCAAGTATTAATACTTTCATGACGCATTTGTTGGACGTGGACAGCCTGCTAGAACTCCCCGGCATAGGCGAAAAGATATCGGGCAAGCTCATCGAGCATTTCGGCTCGGAGGAGTCGGCCCTCGAGGTTTTGCGCAAGCACGACGTGGCCAGCCTTTCGAGCGTGCCAGGAATAAGCGAAAAGTACGCCATATCGCTCATCCACGAGGTCATCGCCGGGGAGGAAGGGGTTTCTATCGAAGAATTTCTCCGGACTCAAGAGGCCTATAGCGTTTATGAGAAGATCATCGGCCTGATTCGCTCGTACGCTCACACCCCTTATTCACGGGCAAAGATAAGCACCTTTATACCCTACCCCTCGAAGCGCGCCGACAGGATCAAGGCCATCCAGGCAGAGATAGAGGATTATGTGACGCTGGCCAATACGCTCAAAGACGACGCGGAGCTGAACGCTGCCCTGAAGAAGGTAAGGCACCTGAAGGAGCCCTCAAAAGCCGTTAAGTCAAGGGATAGGGCCATTTTCACTGATAGCAAGGAGGACTATGAAAAGCTAGTCCGCGATGGCGTAGACCGTTACCTCGACGTATACTTTATAGAGAGCATGGGCGAGCTCGTTGACATAGCGAAGGGCTACTCACAGCCGCTCGTGTTAGGCAGCAGGTTCGCAGCGACAGACTTTCCCGACGACATGGGCTTCGAGTTCATGGAAGGAGGCGCCGCCGAGACGTGGTGGCTGGCGCCCGAGGCAGTCATAGCCTTCTTCGCGGCAAACAAGGAGCCTATAGAGGCCTCGCTAAGGGCTATAAAGATAATACGGGAAAGGTCAGGGCACGTCATCTGTAGCCAGCTAGACGATGCAAAGATAAGCGAGCTATCGCAAGAGATGGCACGCATCACGCCCGAAGGGGAGCTTGAGATGGGGGTAGACCCCGAGGTGGACAGGCTAAAGGGCGTGCTAGATAGGCACGGCGAGGCCTTCAAGGCAGCCCTCAAGAAGGCAAACGCAGACCTCCATGAGCGTATGGAGAATAACACCGTTACGCTTAAAGGCTCCCAGCTTTTGGGCATGTTCGGTGAGAAGGGCGAGGCGGGCCTTAAGAGCATGCTTGAAAAGGAGGTCGCAAGGGCCTACTCCGCCGTAATTAATGAGGCAAAGGAGTCCATCAAGGCGCAGCTTGCCCTTAAGCCCTTCGAGATGCAGTACGTGGACATGATGTTTAGCGACGATATCGTCTACCCGATCGAGCTTAACTACCGCGCCGTGGATTCTTTTAAGAGCGCCATAAACAGGCAGCTTTCAAAGCGGAGCCTCGACCTTAAGAGGGGATGCGCGAAGCGCCTCTCAAAGCTTAAGACGGCCTGCATGGAAATGGTCAGGGAGGTCCTGGAGTTTGACACGTACTTCGCCATCGGCTCGTTTGCCGCCGATTACGGGTTGAATATGCCCGCCATTAGCGATAAGGCCGGCATCAGCATCTCTTCGGCATATAACATCTTTTTGAGGGGCCGCGCTAAGAAAGTGGAGCCAGTGAGCTATGCTGTAGGGATTAAGACTAAGGATACTAAAGGGGAGAGGGTGGTCATTTTGAGCGGCGTGAACTCGGGCGGCAAGACCACGATGCTTGACCTGCTGGCGCAGGTCGTCATCCTGAGCCATATGGGTTTCCCTGTGCCTGCCGAGTCCGCCGAGGTGGGCCTGGTGGACGAGCTCATGTATTTCAGCAAGTCTAAGGGCACTCTTACTGCTGGTGCCTTTGAGGCGACTATCAAGAGCTTCTCGAGCGTCATTGGTAAGAGCCGTAAGGTCGTGCTGGTGGATGAGCTCGAGTCCATCACGGAGCCCGGGGCGTCGGCGAAGATAATAGCTGGCATACTTGAGACGCTCCACGAAAACGAGAATAGCATTGCCGTGTTCGTGAGCCACCTGGCTGAGCAGATCCTTGAGAATACGAAGTGCGGGATTCGGGTGGATGGGATCGAGGCGAAGGGATTGGACGCTAACCTGAACCTGATAGTGGACAGGTCTCCCCGCTATAACTATCTCGCCAGGAGCACGCCAGAGCTTATCGTGGAGAGGCTTACCAGGGCGTCAGATGGCGACGAGAAGCTGTTCTACCAAAAGCTTCTCGGTAAGTTTAAAGGCCTCTAGCGAAGAAAAGCCTTCTTAGGCTTAGAGCCTTGAAATAACCACAAACTATTTTCTATCGGAGATGGTGTATGATTATCCTTGAAGGGACATGATGCGTGGGCATTTAAACCAGGCCACATGTGGCATTCACGTAAGGCCTGCAACTGAAGGCGATGTGGAGAGCATGTACGCCCTCGAGCAGATGTGCTTCGACGTCGAGGCGTTCTCCGCGCACCAGCTCCAATACCTCATAAACGCGAAGACTGCGTATTCATTCGTGGCGGAATACGACGACGCCTTCGCGGGATTCATCATCGGCCTGACCAACAGGAACAGGTTCGGGAAGTACGGCCGGATATACACGCTCGACGTGGACTATAGGTTCAGGCGCAGGGGTATAGCCACCATACTGTTAAAAACGCTCATGGAGCGCTTACGCCAGGCGGGGTGTACGAACTGCTTCCTCGAGGTGAAGGTGGACAACGATAAGGCCGTCACCTTATATGAAAAGATGGGGTTCGAGCGGTCTCGCATCGTGCCTAACTACTATTCTGATGGAGTACACGCCCTAAAGATGAAGAAAACGCTTTGACTGTGGGCGTTTTGGCGCTTTTTATCATGGCCGTCATCGCGATGGCGGCGCATGCCAGGTTTAGGGCTACCAGGAGCGCCGTTACCAGTATGGCGCCTGCGCCAATCGCCTGCTGGATCGCATGGATGTCGGTGCCCGGGGAGTAGTTGAGCGCGTATATCGCCGTGCGAATCGCCATGAATATGGGGATTGGCCTGTAGTCAGATAGCAGCGTGATGAACGCCAGGAGCGTCGTCATCGCCATGCCCGCCACCTCGAGGGATAGCGTATCAGCCACGCCGGACACGCTGGAATGTACGGTGTATGCGTCGGTTCCGAGCGGGTTTACATAAATTTCATAGACCTGTCCTCCGAGCATTTTTACCGTTATGGCGTGGGCGGCTTCATGCAAGAACCCGTAGGAAACGTTGGCGGCCCACAGGATGAAAATAAACGTCATGGCCTTTAATATTAGGGTTGTATGCTTTTGATTGGCGTTTTTAAGCATATGCTTTTGTGCAAGCGATAATCGTATAAATCCTTTTTCCTGCTCTATAAAAAATATCGATTATTTAGGCTGGTAAGCCAAAATATTTTTATTATAGCGATTCAATAGTAATGGTTTTTATCGAGGCGCGATTCAAGGATACCTATTTATATTATCCCGGTATTATTGGAGTAGTACAGTGGTATTATCATGCCAAAGATCAGCGTCGATATCCCGCAGGAGCTATTAGACGATTTAATGGTACACGTTGGCAAGGACAAGAAGTTCGTGAGCCAGTCGGACGCCATAAGGACGGCCATTCGCAAGATGCTCGACTCTCTTGATGAGATCGATGAGCGCCATGGCAGGATTCGGAGGGAGAAGTGATGGGCTCGATAGCGCTTTTATCAAGCGGGCTTGATTCCGCCGTCGCCTTTAAGGTTGCGCTGGACGAGTGGGGCGTCGACCTGGCGCTAACCTTCGACTACGGCCAGAGGGCGGCCGAAAAGGAGATAGAGTGCGCACGGAAGATCTGCGAGCGGTTTGGGGTCAGGCACGAGGTCGTGGAGCTTCCGTGGCTAGAGGACGTTACCAGTACTTCGCTCGTGTACAGGGGCGAGAAGGTTCCGACGCTGACCGAGGCGGAGCTTGACGAGAGGGCAAGGGAGACCGCCCACGCCGTCTGGGTGCCTAACCGTAATGGCGCATTCATTAATATCGCCGCCTGCTTCGCAGACTCCCTGGGCATAGGTCTCATAGTCTGCGGCTTTAACGCGGAGGAGGGCGCCACGTTTCCCGATAATACGCCGGAGTTCGTGGAAGCCGTCAATAAGAGCCTATTTTATTCTACCGAGAACCACGCGAAGGTCGTCGCCCCGGTAGCAGGCCTTGATAAGGTGGGCATCGTCAGGAAGGGCGCTAGAATAGGGGCGCCGCTCGACCTTAGCTGGAGTTGCTACTTTTCAGGTGAGAGGCCCTGCGGAAAATGCGAGAGCTGCGTGCGGAGGGCGCGCGCGTTCAGGATGGCCGGAGTGCCGGACCCATCGCTGGTGATACGATGAAGTGCATCGTCGCAGAGGAGCGCATCGACTACGATGGGAGCCAGATAGGCTCGCTCTGGGCCTATACGAAGTTTGGGGTGCAGGATGACAGCATCGTATGCTTCAGGGGCCGCTGTAATATACCCATAAGCCACATGATAGACCTGGAAGACCGCATTCATGGCGAGAGGATAGAGTCGCCGGACATGATTCATTTTATAGTCGAGCATTTTGACATGCCGTCGCTCAGGCTTGCCTATACGAGGCAGCGCCTGCTCGCATGTATAGCCGGAGAGGCCCTTAAAGACATGGGCTTTATCGTCAGCCGTTCGGGTGACGACTTATTTTTTAAAGGCCAGAAGCTGTCCATATCCATCGCCTCCACCGGCGCGGCGAGCAGCAAGATTCATTTCGGCATCAACGTGGAATGCGAGGATTATATGAGCCTGAATAAGATGGGGCTGAAAGACCCGGATGGATTGATGAGACAAATAGGAGAGCGTTACGCAGCCGAGGTTGAAGACATTGAGGAAGATATGAGGAAATCCAGGCCTCTGGAGGTGTTCAGGTGAGGGCGCCGATACGCGAGGTCTTCGTGAGCGCGCAGGGGGAAGGCCCATACGTGGGATACCGGCAAATATTCGTCCGGTTCCCGAGGTGTAACCTGGAATGTAAATACTGCGATACGCCCAGAGATTGGGATGCCGAAAGAAAGTGTAAGGTGGAGCTGAGGCCGGGGACAGGGGAGTTCGTGGACTTCGATAATCCCGTATCCGAGGAGCAGCTCTTAGGCATCATCAAGTCATACGAGCGCATCCATTCCGTCTCGCTCACCGGAGGGGAGCCGCTATTATACGCGAAATTCATAAAGGAGCTCAAGCCTTCGAAGTTCCCGCTCTACCTGGAGACGAACATGACGCTTCCGGAGGGAGCCAGGGAGGTCAAGGACGTGGTAAAATACGTATCCGGGGACTTCAAGCTGCAAGGCCAGTGCGATTTCAAGGGACATTATGAGAAGTACTTCAACGATACTGCACGCTCGTTCAGCATACTGAGGCACACGAGTTTCCGTGATTGTTTCTGTAAGATTATTGTCTCTAGAGACGTTAAGAGGGATGAGGTGCTTCACGCCGTGGACCAGATAAAGGATTGCATAACCGAGCTTATACTTCAGCCCGTGACGCCTGTAAACGGAGTTGAGGCGGCCACGCCGAAACAGCTCTTTGAGCTGCAGGAAGCCGCAATGGACAAGGTCGAGACCGTAAGGATAATACCACAGACGCATAAGATGTGGGGAGCATTATGAGGCTAGGCGTAGTCGAGTACATGGATGCCGCGCACTACCTGCCAGGACATGAGACGTGCGGGAAGGTGCACGGGCACACCTACAGGGTAGAGCTAGTCGTGGAAGGGGAGAAAGGAGAAACCGGCATGGTGATGGACTTTTACGAGATGAAGTCCATCCTGAAGAAGGCGCTGAGCGAGTACGACCACCGCTGCCTGAACGAGGTGGTGGACTACCCGAGCGTCGAGAACCTGTGCGAGGCCATCTACAATAAGCTGCTGGGCGAGATCACCCTGCCCTTCAAGGTAAGAATATGGGAGGGCAAGGGGAAATGGTGCGAGCTTGGCGACCTGTAAGCATTAAAATTTTATCCATTCTTTCTGGTAGGGCAAGTTGATTCTCGCTCTTTTTCTAGTAGTTCTGCCGCCTTGAGCCCTTTTTGGCTAATAATGTAGGCTGTTTCTCTTCCTATCTTTTTACTGGCTAATAGTCCGAGGCGGGCAAGCCCTCTATCTTTACTATAATTGCCCCCATCGCCACAGACCACGCCCCGTATATTCGAATAATCGATGTGCATGCTTTTAGAGATAATATTTATGGTTATGTAAAACGGGTTATTTTTAAAAAATATGAGGACGTCTCCCCGTAATTTACTATCATGGAGCGCATAGTACACTTTAGGCCCAAATACGCGTATCATTTCACTCGCGTATATGTTTATTCCTGTTGCCTGTGTCATCTTTTATTATTTTCTCCTCGTCGAGTCCTCGTTTAAGCTTGAGGCCAACTTTATTTAAGGCTTCTCTCACAATCCGTTAACTGGCCTGCGCAGGGGATTTCTCCATTAGAAGCGTTAGGCTTGTGTGGAGAGATTTTGGGTTTTAGGCTTATAGGCGAGCTTTTTTTCATGGGCCGTTGGTACGTTGTTGGTGGTCCTGGTTAAATATAAATAATTTAATTGCATTTTAATCATTTAAAAAACGGGCGTATGAGATTTAATGCCTTCAGAGGCTCGTGCATGGTGAACGGTAATCTAAACCTTTGTTTCCGTGCCGAGTCCCCGAAGGCGGCGATTTCACGTGCACACTACGGGGAGTGATACAATGAAACCGAACAAAACACTAGTATTGGCCCTATCCGGCTTAATGCTTGCGGTCATCGCAAGCGGCACAGCATTCGCAAACACCTGGCCGGGCAGCGACAGCTCTAAGCTGGTCAATTCTGCTTATGGCTCATGGGAGTCATATATCACCCAGACTTCTGAGCCAACAGTTCCTGGAGGCTCAACGCTCACATGGGATAACTCCTTTAAAAATTTGTATGGAGGCACTTATTATCCAACGCTCGTCACCTACGACCAAAACATGCAAAACGAACAGGACACGGCGATAAACGCTGCTCTAACTTATGGTCAAAGGTATCCAACGTCAGCGTCGGAGTATTTCACTGGCAGCCGTGCAGCAGCTTCGAGTTCGGGCTGGCATTGCATGTACGTGAGCCATTACTATGGGGCCACTATTGGGGATACGGCGATACCTACAACCGGGCCTCAATTCGTCGAGCAATCCTATAATGTGCGATAGCACTAGATGGCCTATAAAAACTTTTAATTTTTTAGCAGTGAATATGACAGGGTGGGATGTGATGGGTAATTTAGTCAGGGTGGCGAGAAAAGAATTTTCTGATCTGACCAGTAGCACGCTGATGTTGATTATCCTTATATGGTATTTTATCCAGTTTTTAATCGTCGTTTATACGCATGTCTATCCTTTTGATGGCATGCCTTCGCTTATTTCTTATTATGATAATCCTGCGGAACTCTTTTTTAGTGATTTTGCCATCATGTTATGTAAGAATGGCTCTATCTTGGGCATTGTGCTCGGTTTTGTTTCTGTTGCCTCGGAGGTGGATGGGCATGCGCTTAACATTCTGCTTATGAAGCCTTTGTATCGCGATACGGTTATTAATGGTAAGCTGTTAGGCGTTATCGGCTTTATATTGTGTTTGTTCGGTTTTACTGCGTTCCTCTTTATAATGGCCCTCTCGTTATATAGTGTTTTTATCCTTAACGCTCACGCTCCCGGCTCTTTGAGTGTCTATCTCTCTACGTTTGTGAGCTATTTGCCGTTGGCTCTTGTGTTGTCGCTGCTTTGTATTTTGCTCACGTATTCTATTACTTTGTTGATGTGCCAGGTCTTTAAGAATCAGAGTTTGGCGTTGTTTTTAAGCTTATTTATCTGGGTAATCCTCTTCGTCTTGATGGATAACGTTTTGTTAGCGGGTAATGTGGGATTCTTCGCTGGCCGAGCCGCTCAGGACTTTATCGCTAGCCTTTCACCTTACAATATGGTGGGCTCTATTCTTAGTGAGCGTGATCTTTATGGGGCTTTAGCTTATCGGGGGAGTCAATTCTTTACGTTATTTTTATATTGCTTTGTTGCACTTGTGTTATCTTATATTGCTTTTCTCAGGAGGGATATCTCATGAGCGCATTGTCGGCAGTGGCGAAGAATGAGTTCGGTATGGTAGCTAAGAATCCTCTCGTCTTTTTATTCATGGGCGTTATGACCGTGTTGGCGATAGTGAACGCTATGGGGGCCAGTGGGTTGAACAGCTATATAACCGGAGACGCTATCGAGTATTTATGGAATGTTAATTCGATAACAGCGGGGTTTTTTGTTTTGTTGACTTTGTGTTTGGGGATTATTTCGGTTTCCGATGAGCGTTCGAGGGGGGTTTTGGGCGTTATGCTTACTAAGCCTTTATATCGTAGGGACGTTCTTCTTGGTAAGTTCGTGGGCATAGCGTTATTCCTGTTTTTATTAATCACAGCTACACTGGTACTGTTCACGTCGTTGCTTGTTGTTGCGTTGGGTAATCCAGGGTCGATTGTGGAGCTCGTAGTAAGGGTGGGGTTTTTTATATTGCTCTTGTTTATATATTGTTGTTTTATGCTGTGCCTGGCAGCGCTCTTCAGCACATTGCTTAGTAAAGGGGCGGCATTGATTATATCTCTTATATATGTTTGTTACGATTGGTACTCTTATGGTACCATAGCCTTATCCGACCCATTTTTTGGGGGTTTACTATCCTTCGATCCGTTCTACCTTTACTGGAAGTCATTCTTGGGTATGGATGGAAAGGGCTTATTAAGTTCCTCTGTTCCTCTGGGAGCGTGGCTTGACTTTAGCTGGCCTTATATTGTCTTACTCATCTTGTACGTGGCAGTAGTTGCGCTTATAGATGTAATATTATTTAATAGAGAGGGGGAGTCGGTGTAATGTCTGTGATGAAGTACGTGTCTGTTTTATTATTGTTAGTGTTCTCTATGGTCATGGTACCTGTAGTCGCTGCCGCGCCAGCAGGCTCGTCTGGTTCGCATCGGTTTCCGTCAACTGGCCTGCGCAGGGGTTTTCTCTATTAGAAGTGGCAACTAGGCTTGTGTGGAGAGATTTGGGGTTTTAGGCGTATAGGCGAGCATTTTTTATGGGCCGTTGGTACGTTGTTGGTACGTTGTTGGTAGTCCTCGTTAAATATAAATAATTTAATTGCTTTTTAATCATTTGAAAAACGTGCATATGAGATTAAAGCCCTTGGGGCTATTACATGATGAATGATCTGAGCATGTCCACCATGCAATAGTCCTCACGGGCGGCGGTTTCACGTGCACACACAAGGGATGTGTGAACATGAAGAATCCATTGAAAGTATTGGCCCTATCCGGCTTAATGCTTGCGGTTATCGCAAGCGGCACAGCATTCGCATGGACGTGGAATCAGGTAGACTGGTCTCAGCTGACTAGCAGCAGTAAGGCGACGTGGTATGACAATTCGGAAGGGACTCCTCATATCGCTGGCGGATCAGAAATCACCTGGCAGAACACGTTCGACAATGAATTTCCATCTAGCTCATACTACCCGACACTCGACGCAATTCGAGACGATGGCGGAGACAGGTACCGCCTCGAAAGAGCAACGAGGCTGGATTACCGTTATGCGTGGTGTCCGGACGGAACCGAGCTTGATGACCGGTTAACTGCTGAAACTACGTCAGGGTCGCACAGCGTAAACGTGGATCACTTCTATGGTCTAAACAGGGGTGGATCGGACGTCAGGGTATCGGTGACGCACTACTATACGGTATAATGTAAAAACATTATTTACATTTTTAATAGACGGCAAAGAAAGAACGGCGAGTTGTTCGAAGTGAGAGTCAACTTAAAACGGATTGGCAGCCAGATGTCTAATACGTTATTTGTTGCGCGGAAGGAGTTTTCTTATCTTCTTAATAGCAGGCTTATCATATTTATCATGGTGTGGTATATGGCCATATTTTTCCTGTCGTTTTACGGTACGGCTCAATCGGTGAATAGTCTAGGCATCTCCGATCCTGTTCAGAACTATTTCGTGGACTATGTTTATACGCTCTGCTATTATGGCACTCTAGTGGCCGTGGTGCTTGGTTTCTCGTCGATATCCGTGGAAACGAGCGGTAAAGCTTTGAACACTTTACTATCGAAGCCGTTATATCGCGATACGATTATTAACGGCAAGCTCCTCGGCGCAGGCGGATTCATGGTATGTATCTACCTGCTCGTCACGATCCTGTACGTGTCCGGGATATCTTTGGTCACCAATGGCTCGCGGAACGCGGTGATGGCGTTCGTTGGCGGTTTGTCTTTATCGTTTCTCCTTTACATGCTGTGCATGCTGTTCTTCTTCTCCATATCCATGCTCGCCTGTCTCCTGTTCAGGGAACAGAGCCTGGCACTATTCGTGGGATTTTTAGCATGGATAGTGCTCTTCCGCTTGATATCAAGCGATATTTTTGCGGGCTCGATCTCGTACTTCTTTGGCAATAGCCAGTCGATACTTTTACTCGTCAGTGGCATGTCCCCCAGCACGATGCTATATTTTATCCTGGAAAATATGGATCTTCAAAGTGTTCTTGCCGAGAGCGGGCTCGAAGTGTTCAAGCTATTTTTATACTGTACCATCGGGCTAATATTATCGTACATCGCGTTCTTGAGGAGAGATGTCTCGTGAAAGCTATTTTCTTGGTGGCTAAAAACGAGTTTAACCGCATAGTTAGAAACCCGATCGCGGTGGTTTTCGGCGTCTTGATACTGGTATTCGCCACCGTCTACGCTATGGGGTGCTCTGCCAGTTTACCATCGATTCATTTCGAGGAACATGACTTCATATTCTTCTATATGGGCATCGGAAACTTCTACTGGATGCTCTCGGTCTTCTTCGCGTTCTTTTCTATGTGTGTCGGCATCGTTTCCGTTGCCGATGAGCAGTCGAGTAACTCGTTCAGGGTTTTATTTGCCAAACCGTTATACCGGAGGGACATCATAATAGGAAAATTCCTGGGAATCGGCACATTCCTGCTCATCGCACTGGCACTGGCTATTGCTTTAATTTCCTCTCTAGTCATCCTGGTATACGGAGGCCCGGAATCCGTCAGCGAGCTGGTATGGAGGCTGGGAGCGTTTACATTCGTCTCGTCTCTGAGCTGTAGCGTTACGCTCGGACTGGTGATGCTTCTGGGGATTATGCTTAGCAAAGAAGAGGCACTAGTAGTCTCGCTGGCGTATATATCGTTCAGCTGGCTGACCCAGACAAACCTGATTCCGCAGTCATTCCGCGATCTCATCGTCATCATTCCTGTGGACCTGTTTGTGAAAGCAAGCTGTGTGCGTGGCAATGACCTGTTTACGCTGACATTACCGTTTGACCGGTGGCTTGGCAACGCGCTACCATATATTGTATTGCTATTGGCGGAGGCCATTATCCTGGTGCTGATCGATTGCGTCTTGTTCGCGAGAAAAGAGGGATGATCGCGATGTACAGGCTATCCGATAGTAATTCGAATCTAGGCTTAAAACGATCATCGCATGAAAAAGTAGAACTAGAGGAGATTATCGCATGAGTAATAAAACTGGGCCGGCATCTCTACTATGTCAAACATTTCTATTGCTGGCCTTCCTCGCCATTGGGGCGGCTCTCCCAATGGCCGAAGCATCATCCGACAGGTTCGTCGCAGTATCCTGCAGCTCAAGCAACGTCATGGCGCTCAGTGAAAACGGCACCGTGTGGACCTGGGGAAGGATCTATTGGGGCTACGAGAACGGTAGCTGTGAATGGTATGATCAGACGACGCCGGTACAAGTACCCATAGAAAACGTGACAGCGATATCATCGGGCACAGATCATAGCGTCGCGCTGAAGAGTGATGGAACCGTGTGGGCATGGGGCTATAACTATTGGGGCGAGCTGGGCGACGGAACCCGAGCGAGCGAGCCGCTGACGCCAGTACAAGTCGTCGGCCTGAATAACGTAGAGTCCATCTCCGCCGGCAACGGCTACACGATCGCGCTAAAGAACGACGGGACCGTGTGGGCATGGGGAATGAACAATATTGGCCAGCTCGGCGACGGTACGCGGGAAAACCGATATACTCCAGTAATGGTGAAAGGGTTGACAGATGTCGTAGCCATAAAAGGAGCGGCTCTCGCTATAAAAGAGGATGGCACCGTGTGGTCATGGCGGCCCGGGTTATTCGGCGTGGACGAGGGCAATGAGAGCAGCATGGCCATGTTCATGGGTCGCGAGGGCATACCATTCCAGATCCAGGGCCTAAAAAACGTGAGGGATATCGATACGAGCATCAGTCATACGGTGTTCGTCAAAGAGGATGGCACCGTGTGGAGTTGGGGGCATAGTGGCTATGGCACCCTTGGTGATGGCACGATGATCGAAATAAATGCGCCTTTTATCACGACCCCCGTACAAGCTCGGGGTCTCATAAATGTCAAATCAGTATCGTCCGCCAGCGTTGCTTTAAAGAACGATGGGACCGTGTGGGTATGGGGGTATAATAATTTCGGCAAACATGGCGATGGCAAATCTTTTGATGCCAAGGCTGTTCCCACCCAGGTACCTGGGATGAGCGACGTCATAGCCATCGCTTCCGGAAGCTTTAACACGGTATTTCTCAAGAAGGACGGGAGCGTCTGGACGTGCGGAGCTAATAATTGTGGGCAGATCGGTGATGGGACGAGGTCTGACTGGGTACTTGACTCGCAGAACGATGAGAATGATAAGCGCGTGCCGGTAAGGGTACTGGGTTCTCAAGGTGTGGTGTCCATGGCGCAGGCTAATGATACGCTATCGCCGGGCCCGTCGCGGAGCAGTGGCTTCGATCTTTCGACGATTATCACGATGATCTGCCTGTTATCCTCGGGCGGCCTCGTATACTCTGCTTTGCGGAAAAGTAGAAACTCATGAAAAACATGGCGGGAGCGTGGGACTATTCTCCCTGGAGGCTTAAGTGGCGACGCGCCCAAATCAGGCTACCTGACGCCCATGAGGGAGGATTTTGGGTTTTAGGCGTATAGGCGAGCATTTTTTATGGGCCGTTGGTACGTTGTTGGTACGTTGTTGGTGGTCCTGGTTAAATATAAATAATTTAATTGCTTTTTAATCATTTGAAAAACGGACGTATGAGATTTAATGCCTTCAGAGGCTCGTGCATGGTGAACGGTCATCTAAACCTTTGTTTCCGTGCCGAGTCCCCGAAGGCGGCGATTTCATGTGCACACTATGGAGAGTGATACAATGAAACCGAACAAAACACTAGTATTGGCCCTATCCGGCTTAATGCTTGCGGTCATCGCAAGCGGCACAGCATTCGCAAACACCTGGCCGGGCAGCGACAGCTCACAATTAAAAAATCCGAACTATGCTCAATGGGCTTCTTATATTACCCAGACTTCTGAGCCAACAGTTCCTGGATGCTCAACGCTCATGTGGGATAACTCCTGGGAAAATCAACTTGGAGGCACTTATTATCCAACACTTGCCACCTACGACCAAAACATGCAAAATGAACAGGATACGTACATCAATTATGCTATGACTTATGGTCAATCTACCCAAAGATACCCCCAATCTGGGTATTATACGGGTAGCCGTACAGTGTCTAATGCTCCTGGCTGGCATTGCATATATGTAAGCCATTGCTATGGGACGAGTTATAAATCTATGGCGATATCTTCAAGCGGGCCTCAATTCGTTGAGCAGTCTTATAATGTGTGAGTAAAAATTTTAATTTTTCCTTTAATTTCACATGCTGAAAGGTATACGAAGGCATGAAAAGGTGTATATATGATGAATAATGCAATAATGGTAGCAAGAAAGGAATTTACTGACCTGGCTAGCAGCAGGCTGATGCTGATAGTTCTTGCGTGGTATGCTATCACCTCTTACTTTATTCTCTTTAACATGGTTTATCCTTTTGATGGCTGGCCTTCGATACTTTCTCGCTTTGATAACGTTGCCAGCGGCATTTTCGTGGATTTTGCCTACACGTTGTGCTATTCCGGCTCCATCGTGGGCATTGTGCTCGGGTTCGTCGCCGTTGCCTCCGAGGTGGATGGAAAGGCGTTAAACACTTTACTGGTTAAACCACTATATCGGGATACGATCATCAATGGTAAGCTTCTAGGGGGATTGGGCTTTGTGTTATGCCTATTCGGGTTTACCTCAGCTTTTTACTTTGTGGCCATGTCGATATATAGCATAGTGGTTAGGGATGCTCTTGGCCCGTTGCTAAGTATCTACATTCCGACTTTTATCAGCTATTTGCCATTAGTCCTTGTGTTGTCGCTGCTTTGCATTATGCTCACTTATTCTATCACTTTGTTGATGTGCCTACTCTTCAAGAACCAGAGTCTAGCGTTGTTCATCAGCCTGTTCATATGGGTGATACTTTTTGTATTGATAGATAATGTTTCATTCGCAGGAAATATCGGATTACTTGTCGGCGATGAAATCGGATATTTCATTGGCGGCTTTTCTGTTCATAATATGCTTTATTTTATGCTTAGCCAGAATAGCATTCAAGGCGTTTTAGCCAACTGGTGGTCCCAGTTCTTCATGTTATTCTTATATTGCTTTACCGCCATCGTGTTGGCCTACATCGCTTTTCTCAGGAGGGACGTCGCATGAATGCGCTGCTTGTAGTTGCCAGGAATGAGTTCTCCATGGTGGCGAGAAATCCGATTATCGTTTTATTCATGGGGCTCATGGTTGTTTATACTTTAGTGAACGATCTTGGAGTTATCGGCACAATTAGGGGCTATGACATGCCAATTGACTATGCAAGGGCCATCCTGAGTGATGTCGGATTTGTTAACCCGTTTATGGGCGGGTTCTTCGTTTTACTGACCTTGTGCCTGGGCGTCGTATCCATTGCGGATGAGCGCTCGAAGGGGTCGTTGGGGGTCATGCTCGCCAAGCCTCTCTACCGTAGAGACCTTATCCTTGGCAAGCTTACTGGCATAGCCGCGCTCCTCCTTTTGCTGATGACGATAACTTTTGTCTCCTTCGTATCGTCGCTAATCGTTGTTTATGGTAACATCGGGTCAATGATGGAGGTGATCATACGGATGAGCCTGTTCATCTTTTTATTGTTCGCTTACTGTTGCTTTACGCTAGGCGTGGTAGCGCTTTTTAGTATTCTATTTAGTAAAGGTGCGGCGTTGGTTGCATCGCTCGCATATTTTTGTTACGAGTGGTACTCATATGGATTCATAGCTCCATCTGATCCATTCTTTGGGGCTTTAAGGCGCTTTGACCCAGTCCAGATATTCTGGAACCCCCTCATCAACGTCAAAGGAAGCGGCCTGCAAGACACCGCTCTCCCTCTGGGAGAGTGGATAAACTACAGCTGGCCATACATAACGCTGTTGGTGCTTTACGTTATCATCATAATGCTGGTTGATAGCATGATATTCAACCGTGAAGAAATATGAGGAGAACGAGAATGAGCAAGAATTGCGGCTTTGTAGCCATAAGCTTGTGTGTAGCGCTAGAGCTCTTATTCATCGCTGTGCAGACTGCCGCCGTATCGCAGGCAGGCTCGCCGGGCAGCGCTAACGCCTCGGGCTCGTGTGGTTCGCATCGGTTTGTATCTGTGGCGGTTGGGGATTGTTCTTTATTGGCTTTGAGGGATGATGGTACGGTGTGGACGTGGGGTAAAATGTATTGTGGGGAGCCGGCTTTGTTGCCTGGTCACACGGTGGAGGAGTATTATTGGATTGAGCCAGTACCGGTTCAGGTGCCGATTAGCGATGTGACCGCCATAGCTGCCGGCGGCGATTTTGGCCTGGCCCTTAAAAATGATGGCACCGTGTGGACGTGGGGGTATGGTCCTGGCACGAGAAGGGGTAATATTAGCATAGTCCAGGTGGAGGGCCTGCAGAACGTTACGGCTATATCTGCCGGCTTGAATGGCCTGGCCCTTAAGAGTGATGGCACGGTGTGGGCGTGGGGATGTAATTGGGGAGGACAGCTGGGCGATGGAACCAGGGTAGACCGCTCATTACCAGTCCAGGTAAAGGGGTTATCTAATATTGCATCTATATGGGGTGGCTCTTTTGCTATCGGGGAGGATGGCACGGTGTGGACATGGGGCACTACTTTTTCGGGCGCGGCCGCTGAGCCTGGATGCATGGATATCGGTAGTCCTACGCCTTTCCAGATTCCCGGCCTTAAGGGAGTAATAGCTATAGACATGGATGAGGCGTCGAGCCACGTGCTCTTTCTTAGGGATGATGGCAGTGTGTGGGGCTGGGATACGCCTGCTAGCACGGAGCAGTTTAATCCTTATCGGGTGGAAGCTAAGGGTTTTTCTAACATCACAGCTGTTCAAGCCTGCGGCGGAGGAGGCTCAATGGCCTTAAAAGACGATGGCACCGTGTGGATATGGGGGAATGATGCGAGCGGCCAGCTAGCCAGCGACTTAATCTCCAATGGCCCTTATTATTATGGGGCGTCTACGCCCATGGAGCTTCCTGGTTTTAACGGTGTGGTCGCGATAAGCTCCCATTACAGTAATTCCTTGTTTTTAAAGGATGATGGGAGCGTGTGGGTATGCGGAGACGGGAGCTATGGGGAGGCGGGAAATGGCACGTTCGTTTCGCAAATTCGCGTGCCCATCAAGGTGCTTGGTCCGGGAGGAGTGCCGTCTCCATCGCCTTCAGGGGTGATAGCACCGAACGATAGCCCGTCTCCAGCCATGTCATCGGCCTCAAATGGCGAAGGCATCCGAAATGGCTTTCTTTCAATTTTGGTAGCTTTTTCACTGCTCTTCGTCATCATCGTAGCTGGAGCCATATACTTTTTATTTATAAAAAGATAAGAGCATTATGATATTATATTAATAATAAAGTATTTTATATTGTAATGGATGCATATGGCTGCGCAGGATGAGAGGATAGAGTCCTTAAGGGCCGATGTCCTTGAGGCCATGAGGCTGGTGAGGAGGTCCCTTGAGGAATCGGTGAGGTCGCTCGACGACAGGGACGTGGACCTGGCAAACGAGGTGCTAAAAAGGGAGAGGCAGGTCAATGAGCTGGAGGCAAGGGTGGATAACGCCTGCCTGGAGATGCTCGGAGAGGGCGTTGAGGGCGGAAGGCTCAGGATGATAGCGGCCACGTTTAAGCTTATCACTGATGTGGAGAGGATAGGGGACTATTGCGTGGCAATCGCGGGGGTGACGCTGGCCGTTGCCAACAAGCCCCTGACCGCTACATCCCTTGATATCGAGAAAATGGCCGGCAGGGCTCTCCATATGCTCGACTCCTGCATAGCGGCATACATAGAAAAGTCGTCAATTGACATAGAGGGCATCTTTAGGGAGGACGGGGAAATAGACCGCCTCTACGAGGAGGTCTTCATCAGCTCGATATCGTCCGTGCTAGGCGAGCCGAAGCTTATAACGAATGTCATGTACATGACCGTTGCCGCAAGAGCGCTTGAGAGGATTGGCGATCACATCACCAACATAGCCGAGGACATATCCTACATGGAGACAGGCAGGCTCGTCCGCCGCGACGAGGCAGTCTACGTTCCGGCGTTCCCTTGATATCATGAAGATAAAGGCCGTCATCTCGGACATCTATACAACCCTGATAGACGTCAGGACCGACGAGGAGGATAAGGATGTCTATCGCCGGCTCGCATCATACCTGAAATACCATGGGGTCTACCTCTCCGCTGACGAGCTTAAGTGGTTCTTTTTCGAGAAGAAGGCGCTCCAGAAAAAGCAGAGCAAGGAGCCCTACCCTGAGGCCGACTATCGTCGGCTGTGGTATGACATACTGAGGGAGAACCAGTACGCCTACTCGGGCCCGGATATCGATAAATCGAGCATCGTGCCGGACATAGCCAAGCTCCACAGGGCCCTTACCGTGGAGAGGATAAGGCTCTACAGGGGCGTCTATGAGACGCTGGCGGGCCTGAAGCCCAGGTACAGGCTTGGCATAGTATCCGATTCCCAGGTAGACCACGCATACCCCGAGCTGAGGATGCTGGGCATCCACGATTTTTTCGACGCAATCGTCGTGTCAGCCGAGTTCGGGTTCAGGAAGCCCGACGTGCGGCTCTTCAGCGAATGCCTGAGGAGGCTCGGGGCAAGGCCCGAGGAATCGGTCTACGTGGGCAACGATACCATGAGGGACATAAAGGGTGCGAAGGACGCGGGCATGGTGGGCGTGCTCATCATGACTAAGCATGGGAAAAAGGATAGGGACATAGTCGCCCCGGACTTTACAATCGAATACATCGGCCAGCTAAACGAAGTATTGGGGGAACTTGAAAAGCGATGACCAGGATAAAGGGCGACATAAGCAAGCGCTCCAGGCTTTATAAGTTCTTAAAGGAACGCGAGCTGTGGAAGGCCACCGGCATCGCCAGCCATCCCGAGCTTTACGTGACCAGGCTGGGAGGATCCCACGAAGTATACCTCGTGTACGATGGCAGGAGCCATAAGAAGTTCATATTGAAATCGTTCCTGGATGATGGCCATGAAAAAGCGTCCAGGTATATGGAAAAAGAGTATGAGCGCCTGAAGCAGGCCGATAGGCTGATAAACCATCATTCCTGGGTTCACGTCGCCAGGCCTCTCTATAAAAGCAGGGATGGGGGCTTTTTTGTGGAGCAATACGCGCATGGAACGGTGCTTGGCCATTACATGAAGGAGGCGATGTCACGCTGGAAAGATGGGGCGCTATACGAAAAGCTGACCATGCTCGCTGGCTTTCTCGCATTATTGCATAAAAGCTCTAAGAAGCCGTGGAGGGTCGACCCTTCGAGCATTGAAGGCGAGGTGGCCAGGCACGCCTGCCAGGCGAGCCGTGAGGGGGCCATGACGCCCGGCGAGCTTCATGCGATGAAGCACCTCATTGAGAAGGCGTGCTTCTACGGTTTCTTTGGTGATGAAAAGAGGTCGCTGGTACACGGCGACGTTAACCCCTCAAATTTTTTGTATAATAGCGGCCGGCTATACGTCATAGACATGGAGCGGGCGGCCTACAAGGACCCGGCATATGACCTTGGCACGATGGCCGGCGAGCTATTCCACTACGCCATGTACTATAGCGGAGACCCGTATAGCGCAGACCCTTTCATAGGTCACCTATACTGGACATACGCGGGCAATTTTAGAGACCAGCTAGGCACGTTCATCCGCCTGACCAAGCGCAATCCTTTGTATATGGCCAACTCGCTGCTTCGCATCGCCCGGCAGCCTTACTTTAGCCAGCCCTATAAGCGAAGGCTCGCCTTTCACGCTAAAGAATGCCTTAAAAGCCTAAAACGATTCAAAAGGTAAGGCCCGAAAACAAGTTTATAGATGAAAGTCGTATGATAAACATAGTGATCTTTTATGGCAGGACTGTTAGGCAGGCTCACAGCCACCATCAAGGCGAAGCTGAGCAGGCTCCTCGACACGTTCGAGGATCCGAGGGAGACGCTCGACTATTCATATAAGAGGCAGCTTGAATTGCAGGCCGACGTCAAGAAGGGCATAGCCAGCGTCATAACGGCCAGGAAGAGGCTGGAGCTTCAGAAGAGCAAGCTGGAGGCGGGCATACAGAGGCTCAACGAGCAGGCCCGCGAGGCGGTAGCTGCTGGGAGGGACGACCTGGCCTCGATAGCGCTGCAGAGGAAGATGGACATGATGGCGCAGGTTGACAGCCTGACGGCGCAGATAGAGGACTTGAAGAGGCAGGAGGATAAGCTGGCCGATACCGCACGAAAGCTTGACGCGAAGATCGAGCTTTTCCGCGCCGAGAAGGAGACGATTAAGGCGCAGTATACTGCTGCCGAGGCGAAGGTGAAGATAACCGAGGCGACGACGGGCATCGGAGAGGAGATGGCCGACGTGGGCTATGCCGTCCAGAGGGCGAGGGATAAGACCGAGGAGATGCAGGCCCGCAGCGAGGCGCTCGACACCATGGTGGAGCAGGGCACCATCGAAGACGTGCTCGGGAATAAGGACCTCGTAGAAAAAGAATTAACCAAGATTAAGAATGAGGCCGCGGTGAAGAGGGAGCTGGAGACTCTGAAGCAGGAGGTTGGGCGATGATTATACGTATCATGAACGAGAACCAGTACATAGTGCCGTCTTTGTATTACGATGACATCAACAGGCTTGATAACGAGATAGTGAAGCTCATCGCGAAGGGGGACCGGGAGGGCTTTAAGGAGAAATATGGGGAGCTTATCGCGCTGGTCCGGAAAAATGGGGTGCCCATGGACGTTAAGACCCTGAAGGAGTCGGATCTCATCATACCGCCCGCCGACCTCACCTTTGAGGAGGCACAAAAAATATTTACAGGGGAGGGGCTCATCCCCGGCTAGGCCTACCTGATGAGGAAGAACACGGCCGCCATCATGGCATACAGCGCGATAAGCTGAGCCCCTTCGAGCCAGTTCGACTCCCCGTCAGCCGATATCATGTTGGCTATTATTACGGCGGCTATGACGGCGACCACCTCGAACTCGTTGAAGACCAGGCTCATCGGGTTGCCCCACAGCCAGCTTATAAAAACAAGCACGGGGGCGATTAAAAGGGCTATCTGGGTGCTCGACCCCATCGCTATGCCGAGGCTAAGGTCCATGTTATTCTTCATCGCCATAATTATGGCCGTGCTGTGCTCCGCCGCGTTGCCTATTATCGCGACCACGATGACGCCTATGAAAAGCTCTGTAAGGCCCAGGGATTGGCTCACCGGCTCCACCGCCCCGACGAGGAGCTCGCTTTCCAGGGCTATTATTATAGTCGTGGCCAGCAATACCAGGATAGCCTTGCTTTTCGGCCATTGCGGTTTGCACTCCTCCCCCTCGCAGTCGTAGAGGTGCCTGTGGGTTCGTAGCGAGAAGACGAGGCTGCAGACATATGTGATGAGCAGGATGGCTGATATGCCCAGGCTTAGCGTCTCCACCGTGTTGAAGTCAAAGATATGGGAGACGAGGGCGGGCATGATGAGGCCCACCGCCGCCAGGGCAAGCATCGTGGAGTTGACGCCCTGCACTCTGGAGTTGAACGTCTGCTTCTCCCTGTTGAGGCCGCCAAAGAACATGCTGCAGCCGGTTATGAGGAGCATGTTTCCTATGATGCCGCCCGTGAGCGAGGCCTTCACGACCTCGAAAAGGCCTGCCTGAAGGGCGAAGATTGCTATTATCAGCTCGGTGGCATTTCCAAAAGTTGCGTTCAGCAGCCCGCCGATGCCGGCCCCGACCTGCTTGGAGAGCTCCTCGGTGGCCTTCCCCATGAACCCGGCCAGAGGGATGATGGCCAGGGCGGCCGAAACGAACAACAGTATACTATTCGCATGGAGCAATTCCATGACTATGCTAATCGGGATGAAGATGAGCAAAACGCCCAGGATGGCATCGAAGTTGAGCTTGGCCATGTACCATTAATACCTCAAGGGCAGTATATAAGCTTATCCGCAGATTGCCATTGCCATGGGCGAATATGCGCTTAAAAACGGTCTTAACTCTGGCCAAATTAGTTACATAACACATCCTGTTTATTATAAAAATAAATTGAATAATAATATAAACCTCGCAGGCAAAACATGCACCCGGGTGGATTAATTGGATTTATCCAGGATTAAAAAGCCCCTGGCTATGCTATTCGTTATCACTATGGTAAGCGTGGGGCTACTAATGGCCATAAACAGCGTCATCGGCCAACAATACCCGCCGGCAGGCCAGGGGACTGAGGGGGGATACGCCATACTCGGGGGCATAAGCCTGGGGCCAGGGACGAACACCATAGCTTTATCGGTCAGCATCGCATCGCAGCAAGGAAGCCAGATATACTTCCAGGTTAATGGCTTTGCCATCGTGGATCAGCAGTCGCAGGCGGCCACCGTTTACACGCTAAGCCAGGCGATGCCGGGCATCATGGACACGGGCAACAACAACGTGCAGGTCGACGTCAGCAAGCTTCAGTCGTCCATTCAATCGACACAGCAGGCCAGCATGAGCGACCTGTATACAATACTCAGGCCTTCGGTTAATTCGCTTATGGTGCTCGCGCAGCTCGCGCAGCAGGGCGCCCAGGGCGCGCAGGCGACTTTCCAGGTGCAGAGCCTTCAGGTCATCATGCCGGATGGCCAGGCAAACGTGTTTAACCTGAGCCAGCCGATGTCGGTGGTCGTCGATTCTTCGGCCATGAGAGTTTACACGGTAGGCTTCCCGCAGGTCTACAATCTGGTTAACACGTTTATCATGAATATCCAGAATAATTACTACACGAGCATTAATTATAACGTCGTCGCGGGCCCGACAATCGTGGTTACGCCGCCAGTCGTATACCCGATTATAGCGCCTATCGCGTTTCCGGCGGTGTGGCCCGTGTTTTATCCGGTGCCTGTGCCCGTGCCTATGCCAGTGGTTACGGTGACTCCTTTACCGCCGTCGGTGACGCCTACTAAGATGCCGACTGTATCGCCTGCTGTATCGCCTACTAAGATGCCGACTGTATCGCCTACTGTATCGCCTACCAAGATGCCGACCGTATCGCCTACAGTGACTCATGCGGCCAGCCTTACGCCATCGCCAACCAAGAAGCCGGTCTTATCGGCCATCGCGACCAAAAAGCCCATATCATCGGCCATCGTACCGACCAAAAAACCCGTCAGCACGTACAAGCCTATCACGACCTTTAAGCCGACAGCCGGCGGGGGCGGCGGAGTGATCACGACAAAGAAGCCCATCACCACAACGTACAGGCCGGGCGGCGGAGGCATGCCCATCGCGACCAGGATGCCGATAACGACAAAAAAGCCCTGAAAATCCGCATCCTCTAAAATAGACACGCAAAGCGTGCACGGTCAGGCTGCCGTGCACCGCTTATCTTTATTCCAGAGGCTGTTGCGAAATTAGTTTATGGTGGTTGTTCTGGGGTTTTTGTCATGGACTAGCTGGCGGAGCGCCTGAATTTGCCTTATTGTTGCTCGTCTCCTGGTTCTCGCTTGAACCTGCTAGACACGCTGTCATGGTGGTGTGGAAGGGCCGAGAATCCTCATTTTATACGGGTCACGTCCTAAGCCTGAGAAGCTCGTGGGCGCCTGGAATCCCCAACCCAAAAACCTTTAGGGCTTTGTGCGGGCCGGTCCTGCTATGAACGCGATGCCAGCCCCTTGATGTGATAAAAAGCACAATATATAAGATGAGGGGAGGTGGAATGCGCCCACAAGATCGGCCAAAAAATCAATTAAGCCTTCCCTTTTTGAGGGAAGGTGCAAGTGCGGGGTGATTTCAATGGTCCAGCACCGGGCATTACAGCGGGTGATGCCAGAGCGACCGGGGCGCACTCCGGGCGATGACTGTAACGGCTATGATGGCAAGATGCCAAAGCCAGCATGATCATCCTATACCCTCACACCACATATACCCCTCAATAACATGTTCCCACATGTCAGATTAAATAATTAATATATAAGAAAGGCATCTTTCTAGAACTTCAATCCATTATATGGCGAAAAGCTGGGCATGGTGCGTTGTATATTGGTGTTATTGTTACTTGCTGTTTGCCGGTATGTTTGTGGTGGCTTGGTCCGCTTTTTGAAAAGTATTAATAATTCCAGATGCCGCGATAACCGTGCCCGATGATTACAAATGATAGCTGTTTTTCTCCCAACTTATAAACGCCCAAATGCGAAGATATTTTTGTGGTTTGGCTATGCTTGGTTGGGCGACTATCAAGGAGCTTGGAGGTCGGCTCGGGGCCACGATCGATGATGCCATGGCCGATAAGCTTTCGTCCAGCCCGGACAGTGAGCGGTCCCTCGAGCTGATAAATTCCTCCATGAGGGCGCTAAAGGACAGGTATCCTCCGGAAATCGTAGACGCCATCATTAAGGCGGTGATGGAGGCCGATTTATCCATGAAGCCCGCCGGATGGCGCCAAATAGAGTCCCTATCACGAGACGTATTTGAAAGGCTATCCACAAATAATACATTCGCAGGGGAGCCATTCGATGAGTTCTACATCCGCTTCAAGCGCTTTGCCAGGTGGTTCAGGGCCGCCCTGGAGGCCGTAATATCTTTACATGGGCTTAAAAAGGAGGACATAGCCCTCGACAACCCGGCCATTAAGGACTACCTCATAGAGCTTAAGGAGCTTCCCAGCAGGCGCCTGGGCGAGCTGAGCTTTGCGTATAGAAGGCACGGCTACGATACCCTGTCCCATCAGATTCAGGCGCTCCTTGACAAGTACATGGATAGCGTCATAACGCGGGATAACTGCAGGGCCATAGTCAATATCATGAACAAGGTGGCCGGGCACCCAGGCTATTTTAAGGCGATGGGCGCCGAGCAGAAGCTCATTGAGATAAAGCCGCTCCTTCTGGCACTTTCAGGGCTGCAGCTATACTCGGGCAAGGAGCCCGAAAAGGCCGACCTCCTGGCGGCACTTAGCATACTACTCTTCAATGTATTTCCATCCCAAAAGCTGTTGAAGCTCATGTCAAGGTTCGAGCCCAGCCCCAAAAACGATGAGCTGCTCTACGATCATTGCGCAATTATCGCTATGAACTATATGCTTTTAGGGAGGCTGGACCTTGCCGCCAAGTATAACGAGAGGGCGCTGAGCTACGCCCATGACGAGGAAAAAAGGGCGTATGCCCTTATCCTTGAAAGTTGTATTCATCTTAGCAGGAAAGACTTCGATAAGGCCATCGCCGCCCTATCGAGGTGTTCGTC
The DNA here is from genome assembly GCF_000251105.1 of Methanocella conradii HZ254. Classification (GTDB taxonomy): domain Archaea; phylum Halobacteriota; class Methanocellia; order Methanocellales; family Methanocellaceae; genus Methanocella; species Methanocella conradii. The sequence continues at coordinate 1,116,795 of NC_017034.1, forward strand.
TGTTGCAGGGGATAAGAGAATGCGCGCCACCGCCCAGTTTTACCTGGGCATAGTGTATTATGAGACGGATAGGCTTGAGGAGGCGATGGAATGCTTCAGGCTGTCCAGGGATGGGCTTGAGGACGAGCTGGACGCCATGAGCGCCTGCAATAACATCGGCACATGCGCAATGCTGCAGGGCGACCTTAAAGCCGCCATCCGTGAGTTCGAGGGCGTCGAATACATTGGCCGCTACATGACTGGCAATACAGCTAAGTCGCTCATGTCTGTAGCATACGGCAACCTGGGGATAATATACTTAAACATGATGGAATATGACCGTGCCATCGGCTACCTTAAAAAGGCCTTAAAGCTCGATAAGGATACGCATGATAATAAGGGCGTTGCCAACCACCTTGCGAATATCGGCCTCGCCCTGGAGGCGAGGCGGGAATATAAGCTTGCGCTGGAGCACTTTAAGTCTGCCCTCAATATTTCTTTTATGTGTGATTACCTGGAGGGTGCTTTGTTCTCATTTTCGAGGATCGAGCGGTTGATGGCCCTTGAGGGCAGGTTTGAGGATGCGGAGGCCCTCAAGCAGGAGATGGCGAGGCGAAATCCCGGGATATCCCGCATGCTCAGCGAGTGAGCACAAAAATCTTTTATTCCCGCACGGTGTCTTACCATTCGATGTCAAAAAGGGAGGTCATTTCCGCAGTCAAGTACGTCTCTAGGATGAAGCAGGAGTTCATGCTTTCCGAAATAGCTGATTACGTTAGTGGAGGGGCCACTGTGGACAGTATTTATGACATCGTGGCGCCTCTGGCGTTTGACCTTGGAGTGAAGCTGGAGCCGGCTAATGGGGATTGCAAGGCTGTGAGAATGGCTCCACCAAAACCTATAGCGATAACGGAAAGTGCACGGAAGGCACAGGAAAGATACCTATCATCACCCGACGTGCCAGAAAAGCTACAAGGGCTTATAGAGAGGTATATCGAAAAGAAGACGGGCAAGAAATGGGATGACCCGCAGGTATTGGACAGGATGAGGAGGGCCGTGGCATCCCAGAAGGCGGAATACTGGAAAGAAGGGCCAAAGCGAAAGATATCATATGAAAAAGGATATAGCGTCTTAGGCTACCTCGCCTACCAGTTTCCCGTCTACTTCGTTGAATGGGAGCATATTTTTTATGGGCTGGCGCTCGACGGCTTGCTTAAAGACCGGATGAAGGTGCTGGACGCGGGGTCAGGCCCAGGAACGGTAACGCTTGCATTGGCAGACTTTTATCATAGGGCGAGGTGTGGCGAGGCTCTGGCCTATTCCCTGGAGAAATACGACGAGAACGTCGAGGCGTTCTCGTGGCTGGTGCCCCCATACGCCGAGGGGAGCGGCGTCAGGGTGGAGAGGCCAATTAAGATGGATTTATTGCAGCTGAAAGCCGAAGAGCTTCCCGATAATATAGATCTTATCGTATTCTCTAACGTGCTAAACGAGCTGAAAGCCAGCCAGGAAAGAAAGGCCGAAATTGTAAAAATGATGGCCGACAGGATGGCGAAGGATGGAAGCATAGCCATAGTCGAGCCGGCAGATAAGGCGAACTCGATGGAGATGCGGGAGCTTGTGGTAGCTCTAATGGGCAAAGGCCTCGGCGTCTACAGCCCATGCTCCTTCATATGGGGCGCCCGATGCCACCCCGTATCGTGCTGGACATTCGAGGAAAAGGAGGATATAAAGCCGCCGAGGCTCATGCAAAAGCTGGCGGAGGAAGAGCCTTTCAGGTACATGAACACGGACATCAAGTACTCATACGCCGTGCTCCGCAAGGATGGCCTGTCAAGGGAGAACTACCGGGTCCCCGAGAAGGCCGGGTTTGCCCGCCTCTCCAGGATTGGCGCACGTCTAAAGAAGCGCGTCAGCGTGGTTGCTGCGGTAATGTCAGGCGACCTTGGCGATAAAAAGGACCACGTCTTTAAGGTCTGCGACGGCACAGCAGTCAAGCCCGTCTACGCCATCCTGCCCCATTATCACGTAAGCCCTGCGAACGAGCCATTATTAAGGGCAAAATACGGGCAGGTCGTCGAAATGCACGGCGTTCTTGCAAGGTATAATGAGGAGTACGACGCCTATAACCTCCTGGTGACGAGAAACACCGTGGTGAAGCCGGTCAAGACTTAAAGGCGTCTCCTATCCGCTCAAAGATGTTTTTGTCTTTATTCTTGCCCGCCTTTTCCTCAGCGGCAAGCTCCTGGTAGAGCTTTCTTTGCTTATCAGTGAGCTTAGTGGGTATCTTTACGACCACTTTTACGTGCATGTCGCCCCTACCCCTTGAGCGCAGGCTCGGGAAGCCCTCCCCCTTAAGCCGAAAAGTGGTATCGGTTTGAGTGCCAGGGGGTATCTTCAGCTTTGCCCTGCCGTTGAGAGTCTCAACCTCGACCTCATCGCCAAGCACGGCCTGAGCGACCGTGATAGGCAACACGCACAGGATGTCATCGCCATAGCGCTGGAAGTAGGGATGGGACTTTACGTGGACCACCACGTAGAGGTCGCCTGGCGGCATGCCGTTAGAGCCGGCCTCGCCCTCGCCGCTTATTCGAAGCTGAAGCCCCTCCTCGACGCCCGCCGGTATCTTCACCATGAGCTTTCGGACGTGGCGGGACTTGCCCGTGCCACGGCACTCCGGGCATGGGGTGTCAAACGTCCTGCCCCTGCCATGGCACTTGCCACATGTGCTCACCCGCACCATCTGGCCGAACAGGCTCTGGGTAACCTGCCTGACCTGTCCCGTGCCCCCACAGGCTGAACACGTATTGACCCTTGTCCCTGGCTTAGCGCCCGAGCCATGGCACGTCTCGCACGTATCCATCCTCGGGAAGACTATCTCCTTCTCAGCCCCGAAGGCGGCCTCCTTAAAGTCTATCTCGATGTCATAGCGCAGGTCCGCGCCCCGGCCCGATTCCCTGCGGCCCCTTCCCCCAAAAAACATCTCGAATATGCTATCGTAATTCCCGAAGCCCATCTCGCGGAAAATATCGCTAAAAGTCGCACTATTATAAAAGTCCGCATCAGTGTAGCCCTGCATGCCCGCGTGGCCAAACCTGTCATACTGGGAGCGCTTCTGCTCGTCCGAAAGCACCGCGTAAGCCTCGGATATCTCCTTGAACTTCTCCTCCGCCCCTGGCTCCTTGTTCATGTCAGGGTGGTACTTCATCGCAAGCTTACGGTAAGCCTTCTTTATGTCGTCGATGGAGGCGCTCCTATCGACGCCGAGCACCTCATAGTAGTCTCTCTTTTCGGCCACGAAACTCACCATTTTTAAAAATAAAAAGGAGGAGAAGATGCTTAATTCTTCTTGTCGTCCTTGACCTCGAACTCTGCGTCGACCACATTAGACCCCTTGCCGCCGTCCGCCTGCGCCTTCTCCTTCTGCTGCTGGGCCTGCTGTTGCTGCTGATAGGCCTGGGCGGCCTGCTGGTACATGATCGTGGCGACCTCATTGACGGCCTTGGTCAGGTTCTCGGTCTCCGCCTTGATCCTTGCGATATCCTCTGACTTCTGGGCCTCCTTCAGGCTCTCGATGCCCTTGTTTATACGGTCCTTCTGGTCAGCCGTGATCTTGTCCCCCGCCTCGCTTATGGTCTTTTGCGCCGCATACAATATGGCATCGGCGTTATTCAGCACCTCCGCCTTTTCCTTCTTCCTGGCGTCCTCGGCCGCAAACCTCTCGGCCTCCTTCATCATGCGGTCGATCTGCTCCTTCGACAGCTTGGTGGAGGCGGTTATCGTTATCGCCTGCTCCTTGCCCGTCCCGAGGTCCTTCGCCTTGACGTTCAATATGCCATTGGCATCTATGTCGAACGTCACCTCAATCTGGGGGATGCCCCTCGGCGCGGGTGGAATGCCTATTAGATGGAACCGGCCAAGGGTGGTGTTATCCGCGGCCATCGGCCTTTCGCCCTGGAGCACGTGTATCTCCACGGACGTCTGGTTATCCGCAGCCGTGGAGAACACCTGGCTCCTCCTCGTAGGAATGGTGGTGTTGCGCTCTATCAGCTTGGTAAAGACGCCGCCCAGGGTCTCGATGCCCAGCGATAAAGGCGTAACGTCCAGTAGCAATAAATCCTTGACCTCGCCCGCGAGCACTCCGCCCTGGATGGCCGCGCCCATGGCGACGCACTCCATCGGGTCGATGCCGCGCTCCGGGTCCTTGCCGAAGAACTTCCTGACCATCTCCTGTATTATGGGCATCCTCGTCGGGCCGCCCACGAGGATGATGTGGTCTATCTGCGACGCGGTGAGCTTTGCGTCCGAGATGGCCTGCCTCATCGGGGCGTAGCACCTGTCAACCACGTCCCTCACAAGCTCCTCAAGCTTGGCCCTGGTAAGCGTCATGTCCAGGTGCTTCGGGCCATTCTGGTCTGCGGTAATAAAAGGAAGGTTGATGTTGGTCTGCAGGGTGCTTGACAGCTCTATCTTTGCCTTCTCGGCGGCGTCCCTGAGCCTCTGCATCGCCATCTTATCCTTGCGCAGGTCGATGCCATGCTCCTTCTGGAAGGTGTTAGCGATGTAATCTATAATTCGGTTATCCATGTCGGTGCCGCCAAGCTGGGTGTCGCCCGAGGTGGACAGGACCTCAAAGACTCCATCGCCCATCTCCATTATGGTGACATCGAGCGTGCCGCCGCCCAGGTCGAAGACGAGTATCTTCTGGCTGCCCTTCTTGTCCAGCCCGTAGGCAAGCGCGGCCGCCGTGGGCTCGTTGATGACCCTTAAGACCTCGAGGCCGGCGATGGTGCCGGCATCCTTGGTGGCCTGCCTCTGGTTATCGTTAAAATAGGCGGGAACCGTGATGACGGCCTTAGTTATCTTCTCGCCCAGGAAAGCCTCTGCGTCCTGCTTGATTTTAGATAGAATCATGGCCGATATTTCCTGGGGCGTGTACTTCTTGCCGTCGATGTCCACCTTGTAGTCGGTGCCCATCTTTCGCTTGATAGCCATGATAGTCCGCTCGGGGTTGGTCACCGCCTGGCGCCTCGCCGCCTCTCCGACGAGACGCTCCCCGCTCTTGGTGAACGCCACCACTGATGGGAACATCCGGGCGCCCTCCGCGCTCGGTATTATTACCGGCTTGCCGCCTTCCAGGACGGCCGCCTCTGAGTTGCTCGTACCAAGGTCTATGCCGATGATCTTCGTCATAATCATTCACCTCTCTTTGAGACTTTCACCTTTGCGCAACGAATGACTTTCATGTTCAACGTGTACCCGCGCTGTATCTCTTCCAGGATTGTGTCTTCTTCATGGTCGTTGTCCACGGCCTGCATTACCGCCTCATGCAAGTATGGGTCGAACTTCTCCCCGACGGTCTTTATGGGCTTTAGCCCGTGCTTTTCGAGTGCGGCCTTCATGCTGGAGTAAATCATCTCCAGGCCTTTTGCCATCGAGTCATCCGAGTTTCTTGCAGTTATAAGCGCCCTCTCCAGGTTCTCGTATACGTCCAGCAGGTCCATGATTAGCGACTCGTTCGCGGACCTGGCGAACTCCTCGCGCTCCCGTGCGGCGCGCTTCTTATAATTTTCCAGGTCGGCCTTAAGGTACATTGCAAGAGTTTTATACTCTTCGGCCTGCTTCCTGGCGAGGGCCAGCTCATCATCTCCGGGTTTAGCGGTGTCTTCAGCCTTCGGCTCCGTCATGTTTTCCTTTTCGCCCTGCTCGACCGTGTCCATTAAACGTGCCTCCCTGGAAGCCGGTTTTAAATAATGTTTGCACTTCTATAAATAGTTAACCATAGGCGTCTATGCATTTACATTACATCTGTTCATTTACCCGCCATTGGCCGGCCACCATCAAACATCCTGATATGCATTTATATGATTTAAAGTAAACCCGTCTAAAACTAGGGAGCAAGTCGTAGTTAAAAAAAACATTATATACAAGTAATTTGAATATTTAGTGGCAAATGTACAAAGAAGGTGCCCACAGAGATGGATAGCTATAAGCTGGCTACGTTCGGCGAGCCAGTAGACATGAATAAGCCATCGCATTTTCCTGGTAATGACGCTATCGAAAGGCCGGAATATGAAAGGCAAAGGACCGTGGCAATCATAGAAGATGAACGGGACATCGTAGACGTCTATACAAAATTTTGTTTCATGAATTGCCTGAAAGTCGCCTTTGTCGCCTATGACGGCTCCGAAGCGCTTAGGGAGTTCGGGAGGCGTGCCCGCCCCGACGTCCTTCTCATCGACCATCGCATGCCGAACATGACGGGCCTGGAGGCGATGAGGAGGATGCTGGAGCTTGACCCTGACGCGAAGTTCATCGTCTTGAGCGCAGACGATGAAATTAAAGATGATGCGCTTAGAGCCGGTGCCAGGGCCTTTCTCAAGAAGCCCGCCTCTTTGTATGAGATCTCTTTAGCTATAACAAGAGTCCTGAATGAGACGTGATGTTTAATAAAAATCTTTTACAGTTGCTTATGTTTAAGAAATGATGGTGAACTTATAGAACATATCGTACTCAGACAGCGTATCCCTAACCCATTTAGCGTCAGACGAAGGCAAGCCCCTCTTAAGCTTGACGATGATCTCCTGAAAATCGCCCATATCCTTAAGCTCAAAGGACTCCACAAGCTCGGATAATCGTAAGCTATCATTAGGGTTACCCAGTAAGCTGAATATCTCTTCCGCGAAATCTGCCATGATGCCACTTTTCCTTTAAATATGTAGAGTCTTAATAGACTTATTGTACATCCCCGGCCTTCCCATAAACTTTGTCATACACCTTATATTGCCCTTGTTGCTCTTCAAGGGGCATGTAGTAACAGGGCTTCGGATAGCCATCAGCCAGCTTATCGGGTAACTCGAATAACAGGCCGCCCCTTGCAGCGCCTGTACCAGGCCCAATCACCATCGTCGGATACTTAAACATATATGACGACAATAGCAATACAATAAAATGCCTCATGCGACCTCTTCAATTTTATACTATACCTTGTACTGATTTTAGTGTATCCGCCCATAATATCTACTTTTCGAGAGAGACGCTCTTAATTCGAAATAATGTCTTATTCGTGGAGGTCTAGAGTTATTCACCATGATGGTGGAGGAGACGTCTTGAAGGTGAAGGATATCATGAACAAGAACGTCGTGGCCGTATCGGCGGATACGCCGGTGGTTGAGGCCGCGAAAAAGATGAGGGAAGCGAACGTCGGGTCGGTGGTCGTGCTCGACCACAACGAGGTCAAGGGGATCGTAACGGACCGGAAGATAGTGACAAGCGTCATCGCGGAGAACAAGGACCCGGGCAGGGAGCGCATAGGGAATATAACCAGCAGAAAGCTGATAACCTGTGACGCGGACTCCGACGTACACGATGCCTTGATGACGCTGGGCCAAAACAAGATCCGCCGGTGCCCCGTTCTCAACGAGCGTAAGGAGTTGGTAGGAGTCCTCTCGGTCGCCGATATCGCTCACGACATGAAGGGATGCATGGACGCACTGTTTGACGAGCTTTCGAGCTCCTGCCAGTGCATGGAGCATAAGCCAATCATGCGTTAGCTTTTCCCTTCTTGCCCTTTTTCGGCGGCAGGCCTATGGCGTTTATCAATTCGATGAGCTCCGTGAAGGCGTGCATTTCATAGTCTATTATTTGCTCTTTTGTCATCGAGATGGTCATCTCGCCGTCTGCCGAGAGCCTGTCCGGCCCTCTTCGTATGAGCCTGTCTACGCCGTCTTTCGTGAGCATTTGCTCTAGCTCCTTGTCGTGTACGAGCGCCCTGCCGGGTATGATGACGGTTTCCTTGACATTTTTAAGGTCTATGTCATTGAAGTCTTTGATTGTGATGAGGCATGCGATGTCTTTTTTTACGGGTACTACGTTGACGGTGCTGCCGAGCTTCGTGAAAATCTCCTGGATTAGAGGGGCGGCTATGGTGCCCGAGATCAGCGTCGCCTCTTTTGTGACTTTAGGCAATTTTAGCAGCTTTTTGGGGTGGTGGCGTATCGCAAACGGCGAGCCTAGCTTTGGGTCGCCCAGCGGGGTGCCCGTGACCCTGAACTTGTAGCGCGCCGCTATGTCTTTCACAATATTTTCGAACTCCTGTACGGTGTGTGGCGTAACGCCTTTAATGAGCGGCGCGTTGTTCAGGATGAGGCCCTGCTCTTCCGAGTTTGCAAAGCGCATCAGGATTACTCCTTTTGCGCCCCATTCTTCGAGGAGGTCGCACGTCTTTATGAGGTCTTCGCCATCGTTTACGCCGGGTATGAGGACGGAGGCAGCGTAAACGTCACATGATTTGCAGAACCTTTTTAGGGCTTCCAGGGATTCTTCGGGGTGCTTGTCGTTCATGTATTCCTTGCGCTTTTTTGGGTCGGCGGAGAAAACCGTGAAGGTGACTTCGGTTACGCCGTTCTCTATGTAGTAGTCGGCGTCGTCCGCGCTGTCGAAGCCCTTGCCGCTGGTATATCCAAGGTGGAGCGGTATGCCATACTGCCCAAGGTACGCCACGAGTTCCTTGAGCTCGGGATAGCAGCTTACGTCGCCTCCCCCGCTTATAGTGATCTTGTCCACATCCCTGTTAAACATCAGGGCGCTCATCACGTCTGACGTGACCATTGGGAGCGGCTTGAAGCCGGGGTACTGCTCCTTGATGCCCCTCGTACAGTAGTCGCAGCCCTTCTGGAAGGGGAGGCAGTGCTTACAGCCAAAAGCAGGAACGTTCTTGACGAGCTTGAAATAGCAATACTTGCAGAAGCCCCTGCAATCCTTGCCAGGGCTGCCGCCAACATCAGCTAGAATCTCCACCATAATACCAGCAAGGAAAGTTATGCTACTAAGAAATAAATCTTTTCAGATAAGCTTCTAAGCCTTCTTAACCTTAGAGGCTTCAAAAAGATGATAAACTATATAATGCCATATACATCTTAAAACACAATCACACCATTATAGAGGCCGTTTCAATGAAGTTCAACCCGGAACAGGTCAAGCTCGAGACGAGAGAAGACTTCGACAAGGCGTGGAGCCAGTGCGCAAAATACCTGACTCCTGTGGACGAGGGCAAGGATTACTCTATCAAGATGGAGCGGGGCAAGCCGCACCCGGTTTACGAGACGATGAATCGGCTTAGAGAGGCCTACCTGAACATGGGCTTCGAGGAGATGGTCAACCCTATAATCATTGATGACGTGGATATTTTCAGGCAGTTCAACTATGAGGCTTTGGCCGTATTGGATCGCGTATACTATTTGGGCGGCCTGCCAAGGCCAAACGTGGGCATCTCGGACGAGCGGTTCGCACAGATAGAGGGGATCATCAAGAAGCCATTGTCGGCCGAGGATAAGGAGACCATCCGGGCTATTTTACACAAGTATAAGAAGGGCGAGATAGAGGGCGACGACCTGGTGGCCGACCTGGCGGCTGGGCTGAATGTGCAGGACTCAAAGGTGGCGGTCGTAATAGACCACGTGTTCCCTGAATTTAAAAAACTGGAGCCGGAGTCCTCGCACAAGACGCTGAGGAGCCACATGACGTCTGGCTGGTTCATCACTCTGGGGGCATTAGTGAACAGGAGGAGGACGCCGCTAAAGCTCTTCTCGGTTGACCTTGTGTTCAGGAGAGAGCAGGAGGAGAACGCTGACAGGCTTAGGGCGTATCACTCGGCGTCCTGCGTCATCATGGACCCGGACGTTAACGTGGAGCATGGAAAGGCCGTTGCGGCAGGCCTCCTGAAGCAGTTCGGCTTCTCGCAGTTCAAGTTCAAGCCGGACGAGAAGCGGAGCAAGTACTACACGCCCGACACCCAGATAGAGGTTTATGGGTACCATCCTGCCCTTAAGGGCAGCAATACCAAGTATAAGGATGGCTGGGTGGAGATAGCCACTTTTGGGATATATGCCGCAACAGCGCTAGCCCAGTACGATATACCTTATCCCGTGATGAACCTGGGGCTTGGCGTCGAGAGGCTGGCCATGATACTCTACCAGGCACAGGACATGCGTGACCTCGTGTACCCACAGTTCAAGGAGGATTGGGAAATGTCCGACGAGGAGCTGGCGCACATGATTTCTATGGAGCGCGTGCCATTGACGAAGGAGGGCCATGACCTGGCGATGGCCATAATTGCGACGGCAGAGCGTAACGGGAACGCCCCCAGCCCATGCGCCTTTGAGGCCTGGAGCGGCAGCCTGAACGGCAGGAAGCTCAGGGTTAGCATCGTCGAGAAGGAGGAGAATAAAAAGCTATGCGGCGCCGCATACCTGAACGAGGTTTACGTCTACAGGGGAGACGTGCTGGGCATACCCCTGAATAACCCGAAGTTCAGGGAGGTTCAGGAGAAGGGCGTCCGGGTAGGCATAAGGTACATCGACGCCATAGCGAATGCGGCGGCCCGCAATGCCGAGGAAGGCATCTATGAGACTGCTGTGAAGATGTCAAGGGCGCCAGGGGATGTGAATATTGTCATAGACCCTGTGGGGTTGCGCTACATCCAGGGCAAGAAGCGCCGCGTGGACTTCCGCGGGCCCGTGTTTACCACTATAAGGGCCGAGGCCATTGAATGATATGGACGCCGGCAGCCTTTATCGGGAGCAGCAGGAGCTCGCAAAAAAGGCTATCCTTATAGACTCATTTGGCCAGGTTAAGCGGATTGGCGGGGCGGATTGCTCTTACCTGGACGATGAGCTCGTCATTGGCGGCCTCGTGGTGCTGGATTATGAGGGGCTAAAGCCCGTATATCGGACTTTTAGCGTTCAAAGGCTCGCGTTCCCATACGTTCCGGGATTGCTGGCCTACCGCGAGGCCGGGGCCTTAATGGAGGCAGTTCAAGAGGCCAAGGTCGGGTTTGATGTTCTCATGGTCGACGGCTTCGGCGCCAACCATCCGAGGAGGTGCGGCATCGCCACCCACATAGGAGTCAAGCTAGACGTGCCAGCGATAGGCGTCGGCAAAAGCTTTTTATGCGGCGAAATAAAGGGCGAATACGTATACCAGGACGGCGAAAGGGTTGCCAAAATGCTCTACCCGAAAGGCTTGAAAAGGCCAATATACGTATCCCCGGGCCACAGGATATCCCTGGAGACCGCCGCAGGCATCGTCCTTGTCTCCATTAAAAAGGGAAGGCTGCCGGAGCCGCTCCGGCTCGCCCATGAATATGTGACACAGCTAAAAAAGATAATAGTCCACCCTTTTAAAGAATAATTTTTACATAACAGTATGGGGGCCTCTCGCTATCATCAGCTCCCTAACCTTTTCATCGTATTCGGCCGCTTCCTCATCCCTTCCCAGCCTCCGAAGCGTCGCCGCCTTATTGTTAAGCGCAGTCACATCCTCGGGGTTGATATCGAGCGCCCTGTCCAGGCAATCGAGGGCCTCTTCATACTTATTCAGCATGGCCATGCAATATCCTTTATTCGTCCAGACTACGGCCACGCCAGGGTTGATGCGGAGCGCCTCGTCATAGCATTGCAAGGCCTCATTATAAAGGCGAATATCGGAGAGCACGACGCCCTTATTATACCACGCCTTGGGGTACTCACGCTCTATATTTATGGTGGCCTCATAGCAGTCCATGGCCTTCTGGAAGTCTCCAATATAATAATAACAGTTTCCTGAAATGCACCACGCCTCAGCGTGCCTGGGGTCGATGTCGAGAGCCTGCTCCAGGTATCCCAGGGCCTTTATCAGGTTGCCGCGCTGATAGAAAAGCAATCCCTTCAAGAACCATGCGTCCGCCCTCAACGGGTCAAGCTCAAGTGCTTTTTCTATGCTTTCCAGGGCTTTAGCAAACGATCCCATGCGGCTCAGCGCGCCGGCCCTGCACATCAATACGCCTACATCATCCGGGCTCGTATCCAATACCTCATTAAAAATTGTTACTGCCTCGCTGTACCGCCCTATGCTGGCGTACATCATGCCCTTAATTTTATCGTCGCTGCTCATGGCTTTATCGCCGGTTCGCTTCCTGCCCTCCTACATATAAAAACTCTATTTTCATGGTGGCATATAGTTATCGATGGCTGTTTTAACTTTTTTATATTCTACACATTTTTACCAGTTTTTTATTCACCCCATATACTTTCATTACGCATTTACATTTTTTTGATACTATAGAGGAGACGTATATCGTTTGCCATTATGTTGTACGCCATAAATGCGCGTGGTGAAAAGGTTCAGGCAACGCCAAGAGGGATTGCGTTCTGCCCTGTTTGCAGGAGGGCCGTAGTTGCCAGGTGCGGCACATGCAAGGCGAGACATTGGGCCCACAAGCACGGGGAAGGCTGCGACCCATGGTTCGAGGAGACCGCCTGGCACCTGGCCTGGAAAAGCATAGTAAGGCCGGAGAGCTGCGAGGTCGTGATAAGGCGGGGAAAAACAGCCCACAGGGCGGACATAGTGGGCAACAGGAATACGGTGATAGAGCTACAGCACTCGCCCATAGCTCCTGAGGAGATGCGTGCCAGGGAAAAATTTTACGGTAAAATGATATGGATAATCGACGCAGCCTGCTTTTTCGGCAACATGTCATTTGTGTTGAAGGACGACTATGCTTTGATGGCCTGGCACTACCCCAGGACAGCCTTATTAACTGCGAAAAAGCCCATCTATTTTCATCTCCCCTGCGGCAACATCTTCAGGCTCGAGTGCGCATATCCTAAGCGGCGTGGGCATCCCCTGTCAGGATGGGGGCGTTTTATGGGCTGGAAGCCTTTTTTTCACCTCTACTTCTCATCAGTCGCGAAACAACAGTATTCGGATGGCCTCCAGCCCGATATCATTAAAGACCGTAGGGATATAGAGCTATCCAGGCTCAAGTTTCATCATAGCTCGAGGCTTACGCCACGATGTGATTGCGGCCTTAGCCCCGAGTATTCTAATTGCAATCAAATAGTGACCTTCTCTCCTGATTGAAATCAGGAGCATCCACCTTGTGCGCTCCATCCCTTCTCCAGGGGCGAGCGTACTTTCAGCCTGTCATCTCAGCATCGGGCTGAGCCCATGGAAGCCTTGTCTTCAAACACGGAACACGGTTCCTGTGTAGAACAAAATTTTGGCTGCAATACGGTGGAACTTCAAGACATAAATACTATTCTCGACTATTTATACATTCACAGTATGCTTGCCAAAAGTATTATTATTTTCATGTCGAAGAGCAAGGCGTGGATTCATCCCACCCTTTCAAGGGGACTCCCCGCCCCATGGCCCCGTTGTCCTAAAAAGCGCAGAGATAAGCATCATAAAAAAATTGCTACGGCTCAGCTAAGCAACAGCTATTATCAATATCTTTATATGCCCATACCATGTTATATGGTAGCATACATCTTATAAGGGGAAGCTCCATGGAATACTGGCAGCCAAAGATAGAGACGATGAAGCGCGCACAGCTTGAAGAGCTGCAGTTACAAAGGCTGAAAAAAACGATAAATGCGGTTTATAAAAACGTACAATTCTACAGGGCAAAGTTCAAGGAAATGGGCATACAGCCTTCAGACATCAAGACGCTGGACGACGTCAGGAAGCTGCCATTCACAAATAAGTCTGACCTGCGAGACAACTACCCGTTCGGGCTATTCGCCGTGCCAATGAAAAAGGTGGCAAGGATACACGCGTCTTCGGGGACGAGCGGAAAATCGACCGTGGTTGGCTATACGAGGAAAGACCTGGAGACGTGGGCAAACCTGATGGCCAGGTGCTTCTACATGGTGGGCGTACGCCCTGGAGACGTTTTCCAGAACGCCGCCAACTATGGGCTATTCACCGGGGGCTTAGGGATACATGCCGGCGCGGAAAGGCTGGGGTGTACTGTAGTGCCTAGCGGCACCGGCAGCACCCAGAAGCAGATAGAGATGATCAGGGACTTCGGGGTGACGGTGATGCACGCCACGCCTTCGTATGCCCTATACATCGCTGAGACGGCGAAGAAGATGGGCATCGAGCCTGGCTCGCTGCCACTGCGCATAGGCGTGTTCGGAGCCGAGCCCTGGTCGGCGAACACGAGGAAAGAGCTAGAGAAGTCGTTCGGCATTAAGGCTTATGATTCTTATGGGCTATCTGAGATGATGGGGCCGGGCGTCGCATTCGAGTGCACGGAGCAGGATGGGCTGCACATCTGGGAGGACGCGTTTATAGTGGAGGTGCTTGATAGGAATGGCGAGCCGTGCGCCCCGGGCGAGAAGGGGGAGCTAGTATTGACCACGCTTTGCAAGGAGGCGCTGCCCCTGTTGCGCTACAGGACTGGCGACATCACGACGTTTATGGATGGCGAGTGTGCCTGCGGCCGGACCGCCCGTAAGATTACGAAGTTTTTCGGGAGGGCGGATGACATGCTCATAATCAGGGGCATTAATGTATTCCCGAGCCAGATAGAGCACGTGCTCATGGAAATGCCCGAGGTTGGGGAGTATTTCCAGGTGGTGCTGGAAAGGGTTAACCATCTGGACGAGATAACCGTCAAGGTGGAGATGAGCGACCGGGCCTTCTCAGGAGAGCTGGGCGACCTTAAGAAGATCACCAATACGGTTGCGAAGCGCCTGAAGGATACGCTGAACCTCCGCACGAACGTCGTGCTCGTAGAGAAGGGGAGCCTGCCCCGCGTGGAGGGCAAGAGCAAGAAGGTAATAGACCTGAGGACAAGCATATAACTATTATAAAAGTCCATTGAAGTACGTACAATGGCGTTACAGCGCATAAATATCGCCCAGCGTGCATATGATAGGGAGGTAAAAGAATGCCCATGCTTGATTACTGGAATTCGCGCATAGAGCGGGCGCCTCTTGACGAGCTTCGGGAGATTCAGGCCAGGAAGCTCAGGCAGCTCGTGGATACGGTCTACAGGTCATCGCAGTTCTACCGCAAGAGGTTCAAGGAAGCGGGCGTCAAGCCCGAGGATATAAAGACGCTTGACGACGTCACGAAGCTTCCTTTCACGTTTAAGAAGGACTTGAGGGATAACTATCCGACTAACATGTTTTGCGTTCCCCTGAACCAGGTCGTGAGGTTCCACGTGTCCTCAGGGACGACCGGCAAGCCCACCGTGGTTGGCTACACTAGGGGCGACATTGACTGCTGGACCACCTCGCTCGCAAGGGCGCTGACCGCCTGCGGGCTGGGAAGGGGCGATGTCATACAGGTCAGCTATGGCTATGGGCTGTTTACAGGTGGCCTGGGCTTGCACTATGGAGCCGAAGAGATAGGGGCGAGCGTCATTCCCATGGGAGTGGGCAACACCGAGCGGCAGATCGAGCTCATGCAGGACCTGCACGCGACGGCAATCGCCTGCACCCCATCCTACCTGCTGCACATGAATGAGGTCGCTAAGAAAATGGGGATCAGCATAAAGGATGAGACTGACCTGAAGGTCGCCATACTTGGCGCGGAGCCGTGGTCGCTTGAGACCAGGAAGCGCATCGAGGATACGATGGGCATCAAGGCCTATGATATCTATGGCACCTCAGAGCTATCCGGGCCTCTGTTCACCGAGTGTAAGGAGCAGAACGGCATCCACGTCTGGGCAGACCACTTCTTGCTCGAGGTGGTTGATAAGAACGGGGACCCGGTGAAGGAGGGCCAGAGAGGCGAACTCGCCGTCACGACGCTGTCCAAGGAGGCGCTTCCCCTTATAAGGTACCGCGTGGGCGATATAACCATCCTGAATAATGAGGAGTGCGAGTGCGGCCGCACCCATCCGAGGATAATGCGCATACTTGGCAGGGCTGACGACATGCTCATCATTAGAGGGATTAACGTGTTCCCCAGCCAGATAGAGTCGGTGCTGATGACCATACCCGAGGTCGGTGAGCACTTCCAGATAATCGCGGACCGCAGCGGGGAGCTGGACGAGCTGACCGTGCGGGTGGAGGTCACGAAGGCCGCGTTCAGCGATAAGCTGGCGGACCTGATGAAGCTCGAGAAGAAGATAGAGTATGAGCTCCATAAGGTTTTGAACCTCTCTACAAAAGTGGAGCTGGTAGAGACGGGGACGCTGCCCAGGTCGCAGGGCAAGTCGCAGAAAGTGATCGATAAAAGAAAGATTTAAGGGACTATGCTTCGAGGTATTTTTTATGAGTAATACGATTAAGCAGATATCATTGTTCGCCGAGAACAAGCCGGGAAGGCTTTCTAAGGTTGCCGAGGCCCTTTCGAAGGCTAAGGTTAACATCCGGGCTTTTACCATCGCCGAGGCGGGCGACTTTGGCGTGATAAGGATGGTCGTCGATGACCCGGATAAGGCCTATAAGACGCTGCAGGGCCAGGGCTTCGCAGTCTCCGAGACCGACGTCATCGGGGTTGAGATGAAGGACGTGCCCGGCGGGCTTCACGAGATAGCGGACGTCCTCGGGAGGAATAACGTGAACATCGACTATGCCTACGCCTTCGTGACCAGCACGAAGCTGGCGTTGCTCATCCTGCGCGTCGATAACATCTCGCAAGCCCAGAAGGTGCTAAAGGAAGCGGGCGTGCGTCTGGTCGACTCTAAAGAGGTCAGCAAGATTTAGCCATTTTTATGCTTTTATCGTCCTGGGCTTTGCGATTATCTCCCTGACTTCGAGCTGGTCGAAGGCCTCGGACTTTGCCGGCTTTATGACGAGAGCCGTGTCCACGCCTTTTTTAGTGCCTCCGAGGCAGATGGCATCGCTGTCATCCCCTTCGTCCAGGTATGCGGCGATCATCCCCAGCTCTACTGCTACCTTAAAGCCCTCGCCCATCCGGCGATAGGCGGTTTTCATGTCATGTGGGTATGTGTAGGGTATATCCTTATAAAAGCAGACTCGTATGCCATTGCCCTTTAATTGTGCCAGTATCTCGCTCGAAAAGACGTTAGGGTCGGTTCCGACCACAGTCATTTTTATCTCCGAATTCTTGAACAGGTTGTACGCTTTTTGTGCCGTCTGGCCGCTCTTAGACGGTATAAAGGCCCGCTTTATCCCGTACTTTTGCGCCCACTCCCTCACCATCTTCAAGGTTGCGTTGGTATTCCTTTCGCCAGGGGCGGTAAAGTAGTATACTATCTCTTTTATCATATATGCCCATATTATTATAATTGTAAGGATTGGACATTAATCTATTGGTCGCCCGGCCGCGTTGAATGACGATACGATCGTAAGCTATCGTTTACCGGTTTTCGTGTTTCCATGCCAGGTGCCAGCCGCACAAACCACTAATACACGCGAGCCTTAAAAACCGCCTCACGAGTAAACGATAAAAAGAAGCTTATAATAGCATCATCATTAACACAACAAAAAAATACATACCTATTTATACTATGTGCGTCTTCTAGGGTGTGCAGAGAACATCGCTCTGAATGAGAAATCGACATGAGTTATAGCGGATTTAGCGGCCGAAGGAGCTTCGGCCCAAGAGAGATGCACAAGGCCATTTGTGCAGATTGTAAAGTAGAGTGTGAAGTGCCGTTCAAGCCCACCGAAGGCAGGCCCGTGTATTGCCGGGATTGCCTCCCCAAGCATAGGAAGCCCAGGTTCTAAAATTTTTAAATTTTAGCGCACTCATTTTAAATTTTTTATTTTATGCGGAGGTGTGATACTGTATAAGCCGAATCAAAAAGGAAAGAAGCCGGTAAACGCGGGTGGCGAGGCCATCAGGGTGAGGACTCCACGGAAAGCGGATGGAGAAATACTGGGCACGGTGACGAAGCTGTTGGGCGGGAATCATCTAAGCGTCCGTTGCCTGGATAACGTGACCAGGATGTGCAGGATCCGGGGCAAGATGAAGAAGAGGGCATGGATTCGTGAAGGCGACGTGGTCATCGTGGTCCCATGGCCTTTCCAGGACGAGAAAGGCGACGTTACCTGGAGGTATACCGGCCCGCAGGTCGACTGGCTTACGCGGAAAGGCTTTCTTAATGCCCCAAAGACGTAAAATACAGGACTGATGAAGTATATTTCGCTGGCGATTCATAACAATGAGCTGATATTGATTAGCGGCATGGAAGAATTTGCCTCCCATTTTTGCTATTCTAAGAAGCAGCGGCAGGGCGTAGTCGATGCACCACCCCAGGCGTCAATAGTCATCGACGATGAGCTAGACATGGATGAAGACATGGAATAGCTACTTTTCTCGTCTTCCCCTGAGCGAAAGATGAATCAGGAGGTAATAATAAAAATTAGCGCGATGCCTAAAAGGAATGGTACGTCTACCAGCCGGTTTGGCTCTCCCGGGCGAATAAGCCATGACTCCACCAGGTTTTATGAGAGCCGCCTTTATGAGGATTTCAAGCTCGATAAGGATGTTGAGCATATAGAAGGTGAGATGCCGCCAGGCGTTATCGACAAGATTTTTTGCAGGTCAAGCGAGGAGATGAAGGAACTGCCGGATGATAGCGTGCACCTCATGGTCACCTCGCCTCCCTATAACGCTGGAAAGGAGTATGATGATGATTTAACCTTAGAGGAATACCTCGGCTTTTTGTCTAGGGTTTGGAGGGAGGTTTACAGGGTTTTGGTGCCCGGAGGCAGGGCTTGCGTTAATGTGGCTAACCTTGGCAGGAAGCCCTACCTGCCCCTTCATTCTTTTATAATTAAGGACATGCTCGATATCGGGTTTTTAATGAGGGGTGAGATAATCTGGAATAAGGCGGCGGGTGCGAGTCCCTCGACGGCCTGGGGTAGCTGGCGGTCGGCAAAAAACCCTACTTTGAGGGACGTGCATGAGTATATCCTGGTGTTTTCAAAGAAAGCGTTTGCCAGGAGTGGCAGTAAGAAGAGGTCTACTATCACGAGAGAAGAATTTTTGGAGTTTACGAAAAGCGTGTGGACGTTTGGAGGCGAATCGGCGAGAAGGGTGGGCCACCCCGCACCTTTCCCCGCGGAGCTGCCCTTGAGATGCATTAAGCTGTACACTTTCGAGGGTGACGTCGTGCTTGACCCGTTCATGGGCAGCGGGACTACGGCGCTTGCAGCAGTACAGTGCGGCCGGCACTTCGTGGGATACGAGACCAACCCTGAATATATTAACCTGGCAAGCGCGAGGCTTCAAGAGATTATGGTAAAGTATAAAAGCCATAATAAAGTATAGCCCTTAATGGGCTACCTATCATTATTAATAGACAATATACCATTATTCTTCTTGCTAGCCTCTCTTATCATCGGCTGCACGACGGCCTTCTACGCATACCTTCTTCAAAAGCTAAAGAATCGGTATATCTCGTATGCCATTCCGCTTATGATAATCGTCTTATGGACTTTATGGGTGGCATCTCAGGAGTACCATGGCCCCACACTCGACATCGTAAATTGTGGGTATACGCTCCTGTATTATCCTATGATAGTCGTCTCTATACTGCCTTTAATGGACTATTTCATTAAGCTTGATAAAAGATGGGCAGCGGCGTTTATCGTAGCTACTGCAGTCATGTTCATACTACTGGCATACAATGGACTAAAAGGAGAGCAGGCAATAGTAATGCCTGGCACTCCCTTATCTTATAGCCTCGTACAACACATAATCTCTTTGATTTCTAGAGCTGTATGTGTCATTGCTGGATATATGGCGATTATAGTGGCGGTAAAAGCGCTGGAATGTCGAAATAAGAGGATATCAACAAATAATTAATATCCACCTTCTGGTGGCGCCAGCTTAAATAGTAAATACGGCTCTCCATCATTAACTTGATAAATGTCAACGCCTTCATAGGGGGCGGAGCGTAAAGTTTTAGGGGTTTATTTGTGAAATTGGGAGCGCCATATGAGGCCATCATCGAGAAGCTGATTAAGAGAGAGTATGCCGGGAACCGTACAGAGGCTATCAGGCAGGCACTGGTAGCATATGACCATATGCTCGAAGAGGAAGAAGCCTATCTCGTACGCCAGAAAGTGGAAGAGGTGATGGAAGAGATTGAGAGCGGCAGGCCAGGAAGCGTGGCCTTTAATGCTCCAAATCCGGCTATCCGAGAAGGACCTTGACGAGATAAATGATTAATGGTCTTTTTATAATATCCTTTGAAATGCGCCTCTGAATTTTTCCGCATTTCTTGCAGTTAGGACGAGCTCCTTGATTTCTGGAGGCAGCTGGCTGTCTTGCCACCTCATTTCCTCTTCGGCTGGCTTGCCTGCGCTTTTTGCGGCTTTAAGGGCATAAAGTGCCGCCCCAATCGAGTGGTCGGCCATGTGTGCGGTCGCGGCCGCATGCGCCACGCTTCGAGCCACAGCGGCTGCGGTAGGGCTTGACGCTTCCCTCGCTGCCTCATGCGCTTTCAATGCAGCTTTCCTTGCATCTCCAGTTGAGGCGTTTCCCTGTCTCCATTCTTCTGCCACGCTTAGCGCATCAGTCAATCTCCCGTCTATGCTATCTCCATAAAGGCATAGCACATGCTTTGCGCAGTCGCAGGCCCATCTTATTAGCTGATGGTGTTGCTCCTTTTTTAGAGGCCCGCAGCGGTGTTCGGCCACGAATCGCTTGTCTCTCATGTCCGGTGCCATTCCTTGCTAAGGGACGATGTTTACTTTTTACTATAGAAAAATTACCGGGAAATAGTATTATCCTCGTACTTTCAATCCTCATTTTCCGGGGACACCTCCTGAAACTTGGACGCGTTTGGCTTCCCATACTAGAGAGAAAAATGACATGAACTCCATTGGTACATACCCACATGGAATATAATGGACAATCTCCTCCCGTATTTCATAAAAAGAAGCATTCTGAACCCCTTATACTTTGTTCCATGAAATATATAAGGTTTTTTCCTGAAAAACTCCCCTTTGGATGCACATTTGTCATATACCGATGGAACAGCATATAGGGGGATTCTCTCGCCTCGTATCTTCCAATATTTTTCTACCTACTAAAAGAGTGGAGGATTAGTTTTCCTAGATTCGAGGGGTTCTTGCTCCTCTTTCATATATGTTTTTTGGTACTTGTCGGGGGTTTCTTTTTTCTTCAGGTGCCATAAAAAATAGTATAAAATGGGAAACTCATTTTCTAGCAAGTCTTCTAATATTAGAAGACTTGCTATGAATCTGGGGATGAAAAGAATTTTTCTATGTAATATTATCGTGAAGTAGCGTTTTAGATGGTATTCTTGAAATCCAATAGTTTATCCCTCATTTCATTTTAACCAATCACGGGACTTTTTCTGAATTTCAGAGAATGCTACGGGATTATTAATGTCTTTTGTGATATTATGGTAACGGTGATATTATGAGCGATGTGAACGAACTTAAAGAAGTATTAAGTGACCTGGAGAAAAAGTTAATTAGTGTAGAGAAAATATTTGCAGCCTTTCCATTTGCATTGTGGATGGTGATCATGCTATTCTACTCTAATGTAACAGCGGTTCTTCAGGTCTCATGGGAATTTAACATGGTCTACTGGGCAGCGGCAGTGATAATAGCAGTATTTTTAATGGCAAAGTGCTGGGAAAAAGTTGCTCAATTATCTAGGGTTATGGATAAGAATGTAGTGCTCTCAAAAACGAAAGTATTCATGCTAACAGGACTACCATGGATAATAGGTGCTATCATAGGATGGGTAATCATTCCCATGATACATCTATCAGTTAATCCAGAGGTAAACATAGCATTAGGTCTAATTAGCTTCATAGTGATATCAGTGTTCGGAATGTTTCTGGCAATGGCAAAATATACAGTGCAAAAAGAGATGATACCTGCTTTTATAATTCCACTCGTTAATATTCCCTTAGTATTGGGGGCAACTAATGCAATGGAAGTTGCATGTAGCAGTATTGCATTAGGCTACACCTTAACAATATTATGGTATCTTTATAGCGCATTTAAAGTCCACATGTAGGGGTTATCATGGAATTGAAGAAACTGATGGAAAACCGGTTACTAGGCAACCCCATCCGACTAGCCATCATGCTATACCTACTCACCAGAAGACGCGTCTTATTCAAAGACCTTCAAAATGTCTTGGAAATAACCCCTGGAAACTTAGATTCGCACCTAAAATCTCTTGAAGAATACAATTATATAAAAAGAGGGAAAATATTAGCAGACAGGCCCAGGACAGCAATAGAGATAACCGAAAATGGCGTTCAAGAGCTAGTTAGATATATGGAAATGCTCAAAGAAACATTGGGAATGTCAACAAAAATTTGAAGTTATTGTTTTTAGATTTTTTTAGTATTGTAGGTTGTTGATTTGAAAGGATTTCTTTAAGTTTTGTTTTTAGAATGTTATGGAAGTTTCAGCTCATACGATTCTATCATTTACATTTATTGGATAGAGGATGAAGAGATAATTTTAGTCGCCACATAAACCACGATGGAATCATATAAGTTCCACAAAAGAGACTATTTCACTTTTTGGGGTCTTAGATGTAATTGACTAGTATGCCAAGAATGTATTCAAATTCATTAATCCTTTTAAGATATGATGATAAGTTGAATATTTTCAATCCTCATTTTGCGAGGACACATTTTGAAACCGGCTCTCAGAAACCTAAAACTAATCGGTTACAGCTTTCAATCCTCATTTTGCGAGGACACATTTTGAAACTTCCCAGACCAGCAAGCCCAATGTGGTGTCCCCGCCTTTCAATCCTCATTTTGCGAGGACACATTTTGAAACTGGCAGGCCGAGCTGGTAGTGGAGGGCAGGTATACCCTCTTTCAATCCTCATTTTGCGAGGACACATTTTGAAACTCTCACCCGCTCGTAGACCCCAAGTGGGTTGAGCTGCTTTCAATCCTCATTTTGCGAGGACACATTTTGAAACCGGCTGGAAAACGTGAGCAAGAACATCCTCCCAGAGGTCTTTCAATCCTCATTTTGCGAGGACACATTTTGAAACTACTACCTCCTCGCAGAACACGTAGAACCGGTCAGCTTTCAATCCTCATTTTGCGAGGACACATTTTGAAACTCAATTTGGGATTATTATGAGTGATAAGGATATGCTTTCAATCCTCATTTTGCGAGGACACATTTTGAAACTCATTCTTATACCCGACCACAAATTCCAAGACGTGTCTTTCAATCCTCATTTTGCGAGGACACATTTTGAAACGGAAGGATGATACGGGGGGTAGTGGGAAGGGTGAGAACTTTCAATCCTCATTTTGCGAGGACACATTTTGAAACGTTATAAAAAAACTCCATGGAAAATTCCCTGGCCAGCTTTCAATCCTCATTTTGCGAGGACACATTTTGAAACATTCAAATAGACTCTTATTTCCTCAAGTTTTTTTTGCTTTCAATCCTCATTTTGCGAGGACACATTTTGAAACGAAGGCAAGAACATGATATGGTCAACAATACATTGGTCCTTTCAATCCTCATTTTGCGAGGACACATTTTGAAACCGATAGGCCCGGACAGGGCCGCCATGCTACTTATAACTTTCAATCCTCATTTTGCGAGGACACATTTTGAAACCGATATGCCCGGACAGGGCCGCCATGCTACTTATAACTTTCAATCCTCATTTTGCGAGGACACATTTTGAAACATAGCCAATAAATTTGGTTCTAACAAACAAAAACCCACTTTCAATCCTCATTTTGCGAGGACACATTTTGAAACAACAGTATCAGGGGCATCATCAGGCGCATGTTGATGCGCTTTCAATCCTCATTTTGCGAGGACACATTTTGAAACAAATAATAAAAAAATAGAACAAGAAACCCAAGAACCTTTCAATCCTCATTTTGCGAGGACACATTTTGAAACTACAATATTCGACCATCCTCCCCAATGGGGCTGCGTCTTTCAATCCTCATTTTGCGAGGACACATTTTGAAACCACCATCCTGTTTATATTTATAGTGAGGGATAAATACTTTCAATCCTCATTTTGCGAGGACACATTTTGAAACCCGAACACGCCAGCCAGATTGACGGGTAGCAAAGACTTTCAATCCTCATTTTGCGAGGACACATTTTGAAACAAGGACTTTCTAACTTCTCTAAAAATCGCCTTACGTCTTTCAATCCTCATTTTGCGAGGACACATTTTGAAACTTTGGACAACGCCGCCACAAGTGTTGAAATGTTGAACTTTCAATCCTCATTTTGCGAGGACACATTTTGAAACCATCCTAACTTTTGACGAGTTAGTAAAAACCTATAACTTTCAATCCTCATTTTGCGAGGACACATTTTGAAACACCTAATCAACGGCATCCAAATCCACCACCAAAGGCACTTTCAATCCTCATTTTGCGAGGACACATTTTGAAACAACAGCCAGATAGAATGGAGTCTAATGATGGTGTTAAACTTTCAATCCTCATTTTGCGAGGACACATTTTGAAACCGGTTATGCCCTCAAGTATTTTACCGATATCGTCTTTCAATCCTCATTTTGCGAGGACACATTTTGAAACTTTGCAGATTCATATATCCGGTTTTATTCACGATTCTTTCAATCCTCATTTTGCGAGGACACATTTTGAAACACCCAAACAAGGAGGGAATATAAATATGGCAACTTTCTTTCAATCCTCATTTTGCGAGGACACATTTTGAAACGTGGCGCCCATCCTCTGTTCCATGTACTGTTTAAATCCTTTCAATCCTCATTTTGCGAGGACACATTTTGAAACCCCTATTGTTAGCAATTATTTAACATTTGCTAACAACTTTCAATCCTCATTTTGCGAGGACACATTTTGAAACATACGCGTCCAAATCGAGATGAGCCGCGCACTAAACTTTCAATCCTCATTTTGCGAGGACACATTTTGAAACTGCCCTGGAGGGTTGACGGGTACCGCGTCTACCGGGCTTTCAATCCTCATTTTGCGAGGACACATTTTGAAACCAGTGGGGAGCCTATACGTTATGACGCCTAATGGGTCTTTCAATCCTCATTTTGCGAGGACACATTTTGAAACTGGTAATGACGTCTAGCGGCGAAGGCACGATCCGAATCTTTCAATCCTCATTTTGCGAGGACACATTTTGAAACCAGACTGGCGAGCGCGTCGGCTACTGGGACGCCCGTCTTTCAATCCTCATTTTGCGAGGACACATTTTGAAACTGTGGTAGTAGTGTTGTAGGCGAGACGTGGGTGGTCTTTCAATCCTCATTTTGCGAGGACACATTTTGAAACTTTGTTATCTTGTTCGGCTTCGGGGTTGTGGTCACGACTTTCAATCCTCATTTTGCGAGGACACATTTTGAAACGGATGGTCCTCGTGCCAGGTGGATACGCAACCCTCACCTTTCAATCCTCATTTTGCGAGGACACATTTTGAAACACCGTCAGGATAGGCTATACATGCCCGTCAGACCGGCTTTCAATCCTCATTTTGCGAGGACACATTTTGAAACGCTGTTCCAAGGCTCTCGCCTTAGGGTGCTCGTGTACTTTCAATCCTCATTTTGCGAGGACACATTTTGAAACTAAGAAGTATGGTTACACTATTGTTAAGCATGTTGTCTTTCAATCCTCATTTTGCGAGGACACATTTTGAAACGTCAAAGTATATTTTAGCCAAGACCCCGCTGACATTACTTTCAATCCTCATTTTGCGAGGACACATTTTGAAACACAATTAAAACCGCCTTTACGTGAGGCGAAAAGGAGCTTTCAATCCTCATTTTGCGAGGACACATTTTGAAACAACACGGTGACCATCCACCATTTATATATTATCAAAACTTTCAATCCTCATTTTGCGAGGACACATTTTGAAACGTATTGGGGATGCTTTCAATGGCGTAGTAATTTATATCTTTCAATCCTCATTTTGCGAGGACACATTTTGAAACATAGAAGAATAGGATATGGTCATAATATGGCGAAAACTTTCAATCCTCATTTTGCGAGGACACATTTTGAAACACAAAAGTATGCCCAATACATAAAAAAGGTTAGTACCTTTCAATCCTCATTTTGCGAGGACACATTTTGAAACTAGTTCGTGGTAGTATCCTAGTATCCCCCACAACGTCTTTCAATCCTCATTTTGCGAGGACACATTTTGAAACCTCACCTGTATGATGGCGTGGCGGGGCGCGTAACCCTCTTTCAATCCTCATTTTGCGAGGACACATTTTGAAACCAAAATACTGCGCGGAAACAATGATAGAAAAAATAAACTTTCAATCCTCATTTTGCGAGGACACATTTTGAAACTGCTTATATAAACGAGGCCTCGGAGCTCACGTGGCACTTTCAATCCTCATTTTGCGAGGACACATTTTGAAACGGGCCTCACACCATTACTAGTAATCCACCGGAACAATCTTTCAATCCTCATTTTGCGAGGACACATTTTGAAACGGGCCTCACACCATTACTGGTAATCCACCGGAACAATCTTTCAATCCTCATTTTGCGAGGACACATTTTGAAACATTGGGAGGCGCGGAGTACCAGCCCAGCCATACATCTTTCAATCCTCATTTTGCGAGGACACATTTTGAAACGCTGTGCATGCCGCCCCACCCGGGCAACGCCGACAACTCTTTCAATCCTCATTTTGCGAGGACACATTTTGAAACGAGGAAGACGGGGTGCCCTCACCACAAGACGAGGACTTTCAATCCTCATTTTGCGAGGACACATTTTGAAACTGGTTCACGGGGGTGCCCGGGCTTGACGTGCTAACCTTTCAATCCTCATTTTGCGAGGACACATTTTGAAACTGGTTCACGGGGGTGCCCGGGTTTGACGTGCTAACCTTTCAATCCTCATTTTGCGAGGACACATTTTGAAACGGGTTCAACGCCCACTTATACTCCCACATATACGCCTTTCAATCCTCATTTTGCGAGGACACATTTTGAAACGGGTTCAACGCCCACTTATACTCCCACATATACGCCTTTCAATCCTCATTTTGCGAGGACACATTTTGAAACCGTGCCGTCGACGCTTCCCTGGAACGCCAGGTTCGCCTTTCAATCCTCATTTTGCGAGGACACATTTTGAAACTTGTCGGCTCGTGGTCTAATGGGTTGTCCGGCCAGTCTTTCAATCCTCATTTTGCGAGGACACATTTTGAAACCACTGGTACGAACTCGACGCCGGGCGGCGAATTCGCTTTCAATCCTCATTTTGCGAGGACACATTTTGAAACCCTCTGTGAGCGCATAAAAAAACTGCTTGTTGATAACTTTCAATCCTCATTTTGCGAGGACACATTTTGAAACGGCACGAACTACTATGACGTGTACATGGATGGTAGCCTTTCAATCCTCATTTTGCGAGGACACATTTTGAAACGTAGCTGTACACACCGCCACTGGGGTGGCGGCTGCAAGCTTTCAATCCTCATTTTGCGAGGACACATTTTGAAACCCTCGAAACGGGCGTCGAATCAGCCCACACGGAGCTCTTTCAATCCTCATTTTGCGAGGACACATTTTGAAACCAACGAGGAGGCGAGGATATGACTGACAATGGTCTCCACTTTCAATCCTCATTTTGCGAGGACACATTTTGAAACGCCCTTCAACGGCTCATAGGCTGTGTTGCTCATGTTACTTTCAATCCTCATTTTGCGAGGACACATTTTGAAACAGGGAGTTGAACGACCTGGCCCAGAAGCAGGAGAAGACTTTCAATCCTCATTTTGCGAGGACACATTTTGAAACGGGGGCCACGCCCTCATGATAATCGGCTACGATGACACTTTCAATCCTCATTTTGCGAGGACACATTTTGAAACACCCCTACACGGCGGACGACTACAACACGGTTAGGACTTTCAATCCTCATTTTGCGAGGACACATTTTGAAACGCCCCACAACGGGTACATCACCTTCGACGTGGACGGCTTTCAATCCTCATTTTGCGAGGACACATTTTGAAACCCTCGAAGCGGCGAAAGAACGTATTTCATGGGAATTCTTTCAATCCTCATTTTGCGAGGACACATTTTGAAACCCTCGAAGCGGCGAAAGAACGTATTTCATGGGCATTCTTTCAATCCTCATTTTGCGAGGACACATTTTGAAACCATCTGGTCGACGAGATACAAGATGGGCATATCGTCTTTCAATCCTCATTTTGCGAGGACACATTTTGAAACGGGGTCATCTGGGACGCCCAGGGGCGTACCCAGGACTTTCAATCCTCATTTTGCGAGGACACATTTTGAAACCCGCATGACAGGTTCTCCATCCATGGTCTCCCCCGTCCTTTCAATCCTCATTTTGCGAGGACACATTTTGAAACGGTTGGTGAAAATATGCAAATGACAGAGAATATGACCTTTCAATCCTCATTTTGCGAGGACACATTTTGAAACCAGGGAGGAATCCCTGTCCAGGTATAGTACGAAGCTCACTTTCAATCCTCATTTTGCGAGGACACATTTTGAAACGGTGAGGAACGCTGCGAACACGATACTAGGCGTCATCTTTCAATCCTCATTTTGCGAGGACACATTTTGAAACCGCCAAAAAAACATAGCTTTCCTGACCAATAAACCTTTGTATAACCCCCTTCAATTCACTCATTTGTGAAGGTTAAAAAATCGTATATCCATTTATTAAGACCTTCACGCGCCGCGCCTCAACTACAAAACTTAGCCATCTCACAATAATTACATTGCAAGCCTTTATTCACGTTAGGCATCTTCTCGCTCTTTATTAAGTCTTTTATCTTCCGGATATCCTGCTTAACCATCTCTTTACCCTCACATGTTATCTCAACCTGGATCTGCTTATGCTGAGCGGGCAAATAGATGATTCCACGCCTAACCGTAGTACCAAAATAGGCCTCAAGCAAAAGCGAATATGCGATCAATTGCTTCCTCCAGTTAATTTTAACCGACACGCTTTTTGAGTATTTCACGTCAACTGGCAAAACCTCTCCATTCTTCATGATGAGCACGGTATCAACCATGCCATATAATCCAATTGTTTTATTCTCTATGGCCAGGTCATGTATCACTTCTTTAACCTCATCCTCGCTAAAGCCGTAAATCGTCTTACGTTCTTTAACCCGCCTATGTTCTCTTTCATGCTCCTCTTTGCCAAGGTCCATTTTTGGGCGAGGCTTGACTTTGATTCCCATGGTCTTCATAAAGTAGACTTTCCGAGGGCAATAGAAATATTGGGTTATGTCGCTCACCTGGAGCATGTCATCGTCAGCCATTTTACCACCTGAGCCAGAACCCTGTATATGACTTCGACTCGCCTCGCAGGTACTGGGCGATGCCTCTTGCCTGGCCGAGGATGAGGTCGGTCCATTTCATGCTCTTATCGTTATATCGAATCTGGTCCTCTAGCTTGCCTAAAAGCTCATTTAGCAAGAGCTTCCGGGCGCTATCCGCCATCTTGCATACGCCGTTCTCGAGCGTGAAGTCGGCTGGCTTTACCTGGCCAAGCGAGAATATCTTTAAGACGGATTTATCCACGACTTGCTGCCGGAACTCTTCCATCAGGTCGTATACCAGGCTGGCTTTACCGGGACGGTCAACGTGTAAAAAGCCTCCATATGGGTCGAGGCCTGCGTAGTGTATGGCCCTCCTGCATTCGCCTTCTAGTATGCCGTAGCCGTAGTTGAGCATGGCATTTAATGGATCGGTCGCGTATCTGCCACTGCGCTCTTTAAACTCGAACTCTTCCGGGATTATGGTTACTATGGAGCTCCAGTATGCGGCTGATGCGCTGCCCTCAAGGCCCATTATCGTATCCCTTATGTCATCGCACTTCTTCTTTTTTATGTCCAATGTTTCGAGGCTGGCTATCCTCATGTTTATCTCGTCCCTCGCCTGCCTCAACGACTCGGCAGATTCGGGCGAAGTATCCTTTCTCGTCTTGGCCAAGGTCCCCAGCGTGGCTGACATGTTCTTCATTTTAGCATAGATGAACTCTTTCGCGAGCACTGCGCCTGCCGGTGAATCATATGCCCTGTATTGCTCTCGTCTAGTATTTACCGTCCTCATCTGTGGTGGGGAGACGTAAGCGGTCACCTGGCCTCTCCAGTCAATTAAGACGATATCGACGCCATTATCAGCTAAAAGCTCAATGGCGTCGATGCTAATGCTGCCCCTGCCCGATAGCACGACCTGCCTTAAGCTTGACGGCAAGCATCGGTGTACTTCCTTATAGCTGCCATCCTTTCTCTCCCTTACCACGATTTGCTCGTGGTCTACGCCTATATAGCGGCCCCACCCATCGATGACAAGGCGCTCCATAAAAGTCTACTCTCAACACTAGACATAAACAACCTATTCCTTGCATATATTGGCATACATGCATTTTCTTTCGCACTGTACTACCCCAGGGTCTTTCTCCTCATATACCATCTCAGACTTCTTATCCCTCTCCTCTATCCACCAGCTCCTCAGGTCATCGTTAATGTGAAATATATCTCTTTCAATGAGCAAGCGGTCATCCTTAAAGTTCAGGTATACAGTACAGCCGATGTCCACGGGCACCTCGTATACGCTCTCGAAGACAAGTGCATATCCAGTAGCGTAAAGCCTGTAAAAGCTATTCTCCCCCTTCCTGGTAGCGGTCTTAACGTCGAATATGATGTTATGGAGGTAGTCAAAGCAGTCCACGCTGAGGATGCCACTACAGCCCAAAAGGTTCCCGCTTATCTTATGCTCGATCATGAAAGGCGCGGCAGTCATTATCATGTCCTCCTCTTCGGAGTATGGCTGGCTGCTCGCGGCCTCCCTAAACCTCGATTCAGCATTAGCTAACACATGCTCCCACACAATCCTCGAATACTTCTTGACTAAGTCCGGATTTGTGGGCGGCTTAAACCCCTGCGACTCATACCATTTTTCAAAATCAGCGCTAAAATTCCTCAGCCGCACGTGCTTATACGCACCGTTCACGGTGGAGTGGACTATCGATCCTAATGACACGGGATAAGTTACCTCGCCCGGCTTTTTAAGCACATGCCTGAGGTATACATCCCTCGAGTTGGGGCAGTATTTCCCGCATATAGAGTACATCGGCAGTCTAACGTCGTGGTATGGCTTAAGCGGAGAGCGGTCCCAGCTCCAGCCCCTTAGCTCCTCGCTCACTCCAACGGTCCTGGTTAGCGGCCGTATCCTCTTTTCGAGCATCTTGCGCTCGATATCGCTAAGATAATAAACCATAACATCAAACGATTTGCACTTTCGACTCTTTTACCAGGCATGCGCCTCCCTTGCTGAGCACGGTAGCCGTGCCCAGGCATCTATCGCATAGGGGGATTATGAAGATGCTATCCTTCTCGTCCTCAACGAACTGGCTGGCCTTTTTGGCCAGCACCATCCTATCATTGGAATTTAATTCACCTCGAAAGGCGCTATACTGGATTCGGGCCAGGCCAAACACCTTCAGCATTGCTGCCAGCTTATTCCTACGCTTATCATCCGTAATATCATAAATCACCAGGCACATCATATGATGGCTATCCTTCCCGCCCCTGTAATCTTGAAGCCGTTATCTTCCACAACGTATCCCAGCGACTTTAGCTCACGGAGGTGCCCATACGCCATTCCCTTCGAAATCCCGAGGTTTTTAGCGATATTACTAACCGAGGTCTCGCCCTTCTCAAGCTGCTCAAGCACCAGGCGCTTGGTATCGGAGATGCCGAAGCCCAGCAATGGAAACTCGACCACAAACTGGTCTTCCTCGGTGACATACACCACCTTATCGACCATCTCCTTCCTGGCATAGGCTCCAAACAGTGCGCCGAATGCCTGAGGCTTCCTTCCGCCCGACACGTTCACCATAACCCTCTGGCCCTTAGCGTTCTCCTCCTCAATGATCGCCGCGACGTCCCTGGCTACCTGCACCGTATCATATAGGCTCGTAAACCTCTTCTCGACTTTCAGCACCGAGCCAAAAGTATCCTCAATCAGCTTTTCAGAGCGCGTCTTTTCCTCAGGCGCGCCCTCCTCTGTCAATAAAATGATTCTCGAGGGCGAAAACCTGGTGGCGCACACTATGACCGGCTCTATTTTATAGACAGTCGAAATTAGTGTAAGGTTGGTGGTCATTGGATAGACTTATGGATTAAGGGAATATATGCTTTACTCAATAGTGAATGGCGGGCAATAAGAAGTATAGGATTCATATCACTATTGCACGAGAAAGATGAAATAACATTAATAGATATTCTCTATTAAAAGAGGGTTCTGATGTCGAGCTTGAGCGAGATTTTACAAAGGAAGAAAGAAAGGCCGAGCTACAGAAGTCTTTGGAATATCTGGTGGACCAGCTTAAAAGGCTTGGCGCGCTTAAGATTATCGTGTTTGGCTCTTTCGCTCAGGACAAAGTTGACGTATACAGCGATCTTGACTTATTCGTCATAATGCCATCCACAAGGACGGGAAAAGAATGGATGAAAATAGTCTATGATTCCATCGATAGGACTGTTGAGTCGGATATCATCGTATATAATGATAAAGAGTTTGATGAGATGTTACCCAAAAGCACGTTTCTACAAAACGTGGTGAGAGGGAAGGTTGTTTATGAAAAGGCAGGCTAAAGAGGAGGCTTTAAGGTGGCTCATCCAGGCAAAGGATGAATTCGAGGATGCGGATGAGCTGAGGAAAAGAGGGCGGTTTTATCTCGCGCTTTTTTTTCTTTCAGCAGGCGACGGAAAAAGCCCTCAAGGCGTTTCTTTACCTGAAGGCAGAATCCGTTGAGGTGTATCGAATACAATCTATTGGTAAATTAGCTGAGATGGCATTTGAAATAGACCCAGACTTTAAGGAGGCCGTTAAGGCGAAAAAGCTGGATAGGTATTATTTAATTACGCGATACCCGAATGGCTTGCCCGGGGAAGTACCATCTAGATATTTTGATGACCCTGAAGAGGCGGAAGAGGCGATGAGGCTCGCTAAAGGCGTGGTCGAGATGGTTGAAAGGAAGATGAAACTGGAAAAATAAAGGTTGATACGTCGAAAATGATTTGTCTTTCAAAAGGGGCGAGCCTCGGTTTAATCTAAAAGAGCTCGAAGAAGAGGTAAGGGCGAACCCGTGGAATTACTATTCCAGGCTCAGGCTGGGGTTGGCATATAATGAGATGGGCATGTACGAGGAGTCGATCCCCGAGCTTGAAGAAGCCCACCGCCTCGAGCCTGAAGAATATTATCCATTGGCCATACTTGCCGAATCCTATTATAGGATGAGGGACGTAGAGAAATCCATCGCATTGCTAAAGGATGCGATTAGGCTCAAGCCGGATGATGCCGACCTGTATATGCTGATTAGCAATATTTTTTTAGAAAGCGGCCGGGCGGAAGAAGGCATTTCACTGCATAAAGAGGCTATTGCACGAAATCCTGGTAATGGTGAACTACACCTATCGCTAGGGGACCTACTATATGAAGCGGGCAGAAAAGAGGAGGCGATGGTGGAGTATATGGAAGCGGAAAAGGCGAGCCCGCATGATTATGATATAAAGCTTGAGGTCGGCTCCAGGCTTGAGGACGAGGATGACCTTGATGGCGCTATAAAAAGGTATAGGGATGCCATTAATATCGACAGGACGAATCCTGAGGGGTATGTGCTTTTGGGGGAGGCATTGGCAAAAAAGACGACTATGAAGGGGCGGTGAAATCGCTTCGAAACGCGCAGAGGCTGGACCCGAAGAACGCGGAGGTCTTCGCAAGGCTTGGAGAGGTTTACGATGAGCAGGGAAAGCCACAGGATGCAATCCGTGCGCTTTTACGCGCCCGTATTTTCCTAATAATCTCCTCAAAATGAGGAGATTGTTAAAGGTACATCTGGCTTTTATAGGTAATCTCCTCAATAATCTCCTCAAAATGAGGAGATAATTACCGCTTATTGCCTAGTGTCCTTTAATCTGTAGCATAATGGTATGTTAGTAGCTTTTTCCAGGTCCATAGTTTAACTGCCAGTCCTTCTATCATTGCGGGCGTCTTTTTGCATTTCAACTTGTGTATGAAGTTCCAGATGAACTGGAAGAGTGCTATGGCGTCGTGTAGTCTCGGCGCTTTTTTTGTAAATCCTTTTCCTTTCCTGACGAGCCTTGAAAGGAAGTTTCGGAGTATGCTGTTGAAGTTCTCGACGTTAAACGTCTCGATACCATTCATAAATGGGTTTCCTATCAACGCCCTTTTTTCCTTGCCCACGACCCTGCCGTTCTCCCTTTTCTTGACTATCTGCCCGTAATCAATGTCCTCGAAGTACTCGAGAAGAACGTAGAGGTAGTCGTCATTGCCGTCCGAATAAAAAGTGGTCTTTCCACCCTCAAGACAATCTTTTACTCTGGCTATCATTTCCCTGCACGTCTCTTTCGTCCATCTGCCAACGCTGAAACTGACAAGAAAATACGATCCTCTACGCAGGCAGGTGTACACCCACAGGTCGCCGCCATCTTCTCCCGGTTCTAGGTTCCTCTCCTTTTTTTAAAGAACGTCCACGCCTCGTCCATCTCGCGCTCCTCGCTGGCCTTCAACCCCGTGGCTTGCAAATCCTCCACGAACCCGGCATGACCAGCAAGATCCTTAACTATCCTGCCCACCGTGTCACGATGATGGCCGGTGATACGCTCAATAGCCCGTATCCCCACCTTCTCACATGCCAATTTCCCAATAAGCTCTATCTCCTTCTCATCCAAATGCTTGTAATACAAAGGAGTATTAATG
The DNA here is from genome assembly GCF_000251105.1 of Methanocella conradii HZ254. Lineage (GTDB taxonomy): Archaea > Halobacteriota > Methanocellia > Methanocellales > Methanocellaceae > Methanocella > Methanocella conradii. The sequence continues at coordinate 1,151,262 of NC_017034.1, forward strand.
GTCTCCACAAAATTCCCGCTACAATACCGGCACATATACACCTGATGCCCAGCACTGTTAAACCCCATCTTAACAATATGCTTCCCTTCTTCAACAAGGTAAAAAGAGCACTCCGAATTCTGACAGGTAATCCCCGCCCCACAAGTGTTCGGCCTTGCCATTACACCATAATGAACAAAAACACACAAATACATAATAATTATACCATTAAATCACGAACACTGGGGCTTATTGCTAAATTATAATATATTCAGTTGAGGGGCCTTTCCCAGTACGTCGCAATAGCCCTAATTCTACAAATTTTTTGAGGTGTCGTTCTGCTTTATGATAGTCGTATCCTGTGAGTTTGGCATATTCAGACTTATTAACTTTAGCCCTCGAAGCAAGTAACAGCCATCCTGTTCTTTCATCTTTTTTGAGAGACTCACGGATTTTTGGAGCTAGCATTTCAATGGCACTTTCCTGGCTAGTATAAATAGTCAATACAAGATATGGGTCTTCAAAGGTATATTTAGGTAAAGGAAGATGATATTTCTCAGCGGTGGATTTTAAACTTATTAAGCCTAAACCCCTTTCTTCTGCAAGTCCCATTTGCCGAAATACGTAGTGGAGCGTTGAATTTCGACTTAAAGTGGGTGCCTTGAATTCCTGCATCTGCTTGATTGTAATTGGAAGGACGGGCGCGCCTGGACTTTTGATCGTTATCGTGTGTTCGGTTATGACTACTTGACATTTTGCGCCAGCGATATCGTAATCTCGATGGATAAGCGCATTTATAATAGCCTCGCGGATAGTGACAAATGGATAATTATCAAGCTTTCTTTCTCTTAGCATCCTGCTCCTGTCTAAAAAGGTTGGTAATTTGTCCATGAGCCATTTCTCTAATAGGTCAGGAATCATTATTAGAGAGTAGTTGAAATCACGAATTTCTTCTCCACCGCCTGGATAGCGTATTGTTCCGAGAAGGCCTGCATGAGGAATAATGTCTCGAGGTTGTTCGCCGAAAAGTAGAATGCCAAAGCCTGTAGAACGCTTTTATAAGATCATGAGACCTTATATCTTAGCTTTTTTGGTTGATTTGAAATTATATTCATCAATGGGCATCTTGTCCTTATCCAAAGCATGACTATAGCATGCAGGTCTTGCTCCATAAAAACTTAATTTTTCTAGGTATTATGTTGTATATATTGTATGTAATTGTGCATATATTATATTAACATGTGAAGATGAAAACGAAAAGATTAAATAGTAATAGTATATAGAATAATCTATTAATTATTTAGCATATAATGATATAGGTGTAATTTTCATGGTGGGTGAGGCTAAACAAGAAATGGGAGAGTTTATCCAAACAAATAGAGTTTTTTATCCCACTAATGAAGTAGATTTCAAATTAATAGTGCAAATGGCGAGGAAAGAAAACAATCCTAAAATTTTATCTGGATTAAATAAAAATGAAATCTATAAAGCCAAACAATTTCTTAGAAAATTAAATGAACCATTATTTTCTAGGTGGCTCTCGCTTAATACTGTTAATGGTAAATTTGAGAAACCATCGACGATAAAAACAAAATTTTCATACCCATCATCACTAGACCCTTTAATAAATACAACACTACAAACATTGGTAGATGAATTTTTATATTATCTAGAAGAAAAATATTATGCAGTAATAGAATTTCAAAAAAGTAGTATAATAATTCATTCATTTTATAAAATAGATTTATCAAGTATATTCTCTGAATTTATCAAGAATAGGTATGATGATACTAAATTGTTATATAGGTGGACATTAATAAAAAATATCTACAACCTCCAAGAATTTCCTTTGATAATACCTCCACCACTAGAAATTAAAAAAGTTATTCTTGATAATAAATTATCATTGGAAGTAGAAGAAGCAAAAGTCGGATTCGGTGATGATGCAAAAGATTATTGTATGTTCTGTGGTAGAGTAGGTAATAACTACTCCGTAGTTACTGGATTTGCCGATTTCTCATCCCAAAGACCACAAAAAGGGTATACTACAACATCTCCAAAAATTTGTCCTATTTGTGTTTTTTCAATATATGTTTCAGTTGTAAGAACATCTCAAGGGACTGGTCAGCAACAAAAGGATTTAGTAGTATTAAAAACTATGAAGAAAGAAGAGCCTTTTGATTACATTTTTAATAGACTTTTAGGTATTTCAACTGGTGATTATATATCTATTACTAATATGTTACAAAAAGAAAATTCATATGGAAAAAGTGCACTAACTTATATATCAGCTTCAACATTACCTCTACAAGTCTTAGTTGATGAAGAATTTAATATAAAAAATTTATCTACAAATCAATTTCTCGATATAAATAAGTGCATTGTTATAAAAATATTTGAAAGCATTTTGGGACATGGAAAATTTTGGCATCCAGATGATGAACAGGAATATAAAAAAGCTCATTATGCTATCTTAAGAGGTAATTATTTTTCTTTATTTAAACATATTGGAGTTTTACTTCAAAATAAAGGTAGACAAGGACGTTTAGTACTTGATAATGGTATTTATCAATTATTAAAGTACGAGGTGATTAAAATGGAAGACAGGCCAGATATTATTTTTGGGACAGCGCTACTGGTGGATACATTTATACCTAATAGCGATAGAGAAGATATAAAAACAGAAACGCGAAAGGTAGCATTCTATCTAGAAAAACCTGAAGAGGTTTTATTACGCCTTAGGCAAATCAATAAGGAAAAAGATTATGCCACTCTTGAAATGGATTTTACTAATAAGGCACAATATAAACTTTTAAAAGATCTTCTTATTAAAATACATGAAGAAGAAGGATATGGTAACTTTGAAAAAGAACAGCAAGAAAGAAAACAAATTATAGAGAAAATTGCCAATTTCAAGTATGGAGAAGGTGAAAGATTATTTTTACGATTTGATGATTTATTAAAAGTCTATATTTATATTCAAAAGATTCTTTCTCAAAAATATGGTAATAATCCTAAAAAGCTTGAGAAAGAATATTCTGATCTTATAGGACGAATTAAATATGCACTAGTTGCAAGACGCCCAGAGCTTATCCAAAGAGGTGAGTAAAATGAGAATAAATATGGATATTTATGCTATCGTAGAAGCAACACAAGAGCTGCATTTTGGTAATGTAAAAGATTTAAATGTGAACAGGATAGAACTCGTCACAGTACCCACATTAGATGGAGAAATAGAAAAATTATATATGAGTCCAACAAAAGTAAGAGGAGTAGCGCGCAGAGCTTTGATGTGGAAGTTAAATGATTTAGGAGACGAACAAATTAAATCTTGTGGAATCCCAGCTACCTGTGGAAAATGTGACCTATGTAAGCTTTTTGGTGGATTGATGACAACATCTGGGGCTGATGAAGGCTCAATTGCGAGCAGAGTTTTCCAGGCTGGCGGTGTGGCAATCCAAGAGATCTCTCCAGATATTAAACAAAGATTATGCTCACCATCATATATATTGGAAGGGCAAATCGGTCAATATGATAAAGAAAAAATTAAAAATTTACTTAAAAATAAAGGTATAAATGAGAAGGATCTAGAAAGGCTTTCGACGCCAATGCCTTATGAAAAAGAATATGTGGAAGCAAGTGCTCTATTTCCAATTTATTGGCATTCTCTGTTATTAGAAACTGAGAAAGGTGATAGGAAGTTATCAGAACCACAAATGGTGGCATATAGTTTCTTGGAATCTCTAAAAAGGATAGGAGCAGGTCATCCAAAAGGTGCTGATATTTTCCATTATAGTTGGGATGGTAAAGGAAGGGATGAGCCACTTTTAGTTGTAGATATATATACGGAGCCATTGGGCAAGAGACCTATTATAAGTCCAATGATTACAGATGCTAAAAAAGCGATTAATGAGTTCATTGAAAAAGCTAATTTAACACAAACAAAAGATGGGAAATTTGAACGTTATAAGGGGGACAATGCGGAATCCCTATTAAGATGTTTAGCAAGCGGTGAACCCACTAGTTCAATTTTGTTAAAATCGAGTGAGACATCAGCTAGTACTATAAATAATAAAAAATAATAACAAGCTCATCGAGGTTTTATGTTTTTAAAACTAATAGAGATAACCCCAACGTCAGTATTAACCTTTAGAAAAGTTCCTATGTCTCATAAAAAAATAGATACTTATAATTTTATTCCTCCAACAACTCTTTCTGGTTATCTTTATCGGTTACTAAAATTAGCCCAGAAAGAAGAACTTCCAGTTCCTCGAAGGTTCAAAACTACTACACCAAATATTGATGAGTATTATATTTTAGAAACGAAATATAGTGGAGTTCTTAGTCTTGGTGCATACTCATCAAATTCAAAATCTTTTACGAGTTTTAGGATGGGGTACCAGCATGTTGGAAAAGGTCATTCAATAGCAGATGGTTTAGATATTTTTGATCCAACAGAAAATGAAGTGATAAGTTTAATTCAACAAAAAATTAATAATGGTTGTTTGGAATCAATCGGTATAGAAACATTTATTAATGAATATAAAAAATCTAATTTAAACAAATATTATAAACGCGGAGTATACAAAGCGGTCTTACTTGGGCATGATGTTCCAAAATGGAGCACCTTTAAAAAGGAAGAACGAAGACAACCATTGGATTGGAGTTATAATGTTACTGAGAAATATTATGGCTTACTTATTTCGAAAAATGCACCCACTTTAGATAAATTCGATATTTTAATAAATTATGGTTTTAAGATAGGTAAAGAAGGATTTGCATTCATTTCTAAAATTTTTAAAACTGCTGAGTTAAAATTACAAAAAGGAGTGTTTATATCATCTACCTTAGTTCCAGCTTCCCTAGAATCTTTAAAAATTTTAAAAGGTAATGGTTTAGAAAGCATATACTATTTTAGACGAGATTCTCAATCATTTGTAAAAAATGTGTTCTTTTTAAATGGTACAGAAGCAGAGGGGGAATATTTAACTTCTACAGTAGAAGATATTAATATAAATATTCCAGCAAAATTTGTAGATATCTTAGGGTGGATTTAATATGTTAAATGGAATTGCGAAGACTATTCGAAAGCCAGATGAAATAATTTTTATTGATATAGATTCACATAATACGAATCTGGTTAAAATTATTGAGGCGTTTTCGAATAATTTTACTGGGAATATGACTATTTTAAAGAAAGCTGCTTCTATTCACGATCTCTGGAAAAGCAGGACTTTAAAGGCAGACGCTATTCTAAATGGCGGCAATCTTTTTCCTAATCATGGCGCCGAGTTTCCTTCGTATCTTGTTGATAAAGATTTTAATGAAATCGAGTTTAATGTCATCAATCGTAGAAAAAATTATGAAAAATATTATATTCTTAATCTTATTCGATTACATCATTCTGGATTTAACACTTTTAATCTTTATAAAGTAGTCGATTTTATCTACGAATCAGAAAAAAATATATATGAACAAATAAATAATTTTATTCATGATTGGTATGCTTTAAAGACTGCGGATTGGATCGATAGCGCTATATTATCATACGTTTTTCAAGGAATTGATTTGGAAAAGGATTTAAAATCTGACTTGGAAGTAACTCAAGAAGACGAAAATAATTTTTTTATCGTTCCAGAAGGCGTTTTTATTGGAAGTACAAAATTATGTTACAATTTTTATTCGATGAAAACGGCTAAGATAAAGGAAATAATAAAAAGCGAAAAAATAAATGCTGGGAGAACTCTTAATAGTATTTTTTTAGATGCGAAAAAAGATGTTAGGGAGGTAACACTATATGGAAATTGAAGAAGCATATAAAATATTTAATGATAAATTTATACCTCGTGAACATCAGCGTAGATGTTGGGAACTATTAGATAATAATTTAATCTCAGGGATAACGCTTCTTTCTGGTACCGGCTCTGGTAAAACCGAAGCTATTTTAATACCATCTTTAATAAAAGATAAAAAATTAGTATTGATTTATCCAACAAGAAGTTTAGTAAATGATCAGATATTAAGATTGAAAGATTATATCAAAAAACTAATCTTAAAAAATGAGATAAGTAAGACTATTAGTATTGATATTGGTGATGAGGAATATGCTCTTCAATATACAAAATTTAACGAGAAGTCTATTAATAGAATATTGAATCAAGTCAAATATTGGTATAGAATTCAAAAGTTAAAAGAAATTAAAATTAAAGTATTAATTGATAAGAATGAAACCGAAGAAAAAATTAGCATAGATAAATTGCAAAATAAATTAGAAAATTATATCCACAGTTTGAAAAATTTTGAATTGATATATCAAATTGGTCCTTATACTACTATAGAGATTAATCATCTTAATGAAAATGTATCTTATGTTATACGAAAAACTAAAAAGCACTATTTTGGAGGAGACGTAATACTTACAACTTTAGATAAATTTTTATATCGTTTTTTTGCATATGGTGAGCAAAAATGGAATTTGATTTATCCATATAGGTTATACATGAATGAACTTACTACTGGAAGGCTCGTAATATGTTTCGATGAAGCACATTTGTATGATTCTGTATCATATACAAATTTTATCAATCTACTCTCCACATTAATAAGTAATAACATTAAAGTCGTTGTAATGTCTGCCACTCTACCACAAGAATTTTTAAATATGTCAGAAACGAAGCTAGGAATGGCCGTCGTAAATGGCGAAGACTCTAAAGGTAATAAGACTTATAAAATTATAGATGATGAAAATCGAGATGAAAAAATAATTGAGATAATAAATAAAAATATAGGTAAAAAAATTATAATTGTGAGAAATACTGTGAGAAATGCCTATAATATATATGAACGATTAATAAAATTTTCTAATAACAATTTATATAATGGTGTACCTGTATTTTTCTACCATGGACGATTATTTTCATATATTAAATCACAAATTTATGAAGCGATTAAAGAATTGGATGAAGTTAACAAACCGTATATTTTGATTACCACTCATGCTATAGAAGTTGGTTGTGACCTTAATGCTGAGCTATTAATTACTGATTATTGCAATCCGGATCAATTAATACAGAGAGCAGGAAGATGTGCAAGAAAAAAAGAATCAAAAGGAATTCTTTTTATAATCGGAAAAGAATTTCAAGATGAAATTGAAAATTATTTAAGAGATCCAGTAGCATATAACTATGAAGTATATAATAGCATATTAGAAGAAAATAATGGTGGAAATCTCATTGAAGAAATGATAAGAAAGGAGACTATTAGACCGAACCTTAAAAAAGAAGACCTTACCGACGCTCTTTTTCATCTTCTATATTCTTATGTTTATGAATTTGATCGGACAAGAGAAAAATTACACGAAAGTGGCATTATCTCAACACGTTCTTGGATTCCTTCAATTAAACTATTCTGGGTTAAAAAAGAATCCGATTTCGGTGAGATTAGAAAATGGTCGAAAGATAATAGTATAAATGATGTACTTTTAATGATGCGTGAAAAGAACTTATTATATAATTTTGATCCATTATCTATATCTATAGATATGTTAAGCACACAAGATTCATTGAAGGTATCGGATCTTAAAGAGAATTATCTAATTTTCGCTATTCAAGATTCAGAAAGCGATGACGGCTATGTAAAAGGAAAAATCAATCCATATCTTCATGAAATTTATGTCATTTATAAATCTCAAGGTTATCCAAATATTAATCCCAAGGATGGTTTAATTCAATTACCTAAAATTTTCGAGAAGAAAGAGAAAGGTATCAAAATTGAAATATCGGTTAAAAAGCAGATATTATTACCTGAATCACAATATGATAGAAAAATTGAATATTTAAACATAACGTAGGTGTTATCGTTGTCTTCTAATTATATTGAATTTTACTTTATTTTGTATCTTTTGACAAATATTTTCATAGTTAATATTTGAGGATTACCATGCTCCCCCTTTCTAAGCTTTCCGCCCGCCTAACCTTCCCCGGCCCCGTTACCTTCCCCTATTGGATGGGCAACACGTTCAGGGGCGGCACAGGGGTACACCTTAGAAGGGCCTGCTGCCCAAACCTGGAAAAGGATTGCTACACTTGTGAGATCAGTGGGGATTGTATCTTCTTTTATACTCACATGAAAAAAGACTCGAAGGTGGGCTATGGCGCCCCGCCTAAGCCAATCGTATTGGTCCCCCCGTTCTTTGGCAAAAGCTTCACAGTCGAAAAAGACGCCTACCTCGACGTCAGCATCCTTCTTTTCGGCAAGTTCATACGGTACTTGCCGCACGCCATCCTGGGGCTTAGCATGCTCGGCCAGAATGGCATAGGCTCGGAGCGGAGGTATGGGGTCAACCGGTTCAATATAGCTGAGATAAGGTGCGCTTTATCGGGTCAGCGAGTCTATGATGGTAATACGATCAACGTCGAAGCCATGAAAGTCATCGACATAATGGACTACGCAAACGGCCACGACATGCCAGACGACTATGTCTCGATAGGGTTCGAGACGCCCATGGTGATGAAGACGGGGGCGTTCCCCCCTACGCTCGACAAGCTCATCGACATGGTCCGCCAGCGTCTAATCCTCTACGTTAACGAGTATGGCGACGGCACGAAAATCCCGGAATTCCAGTGCACAGCCCACACAAAATCCTCCGCCATGCACTTCCACAAGCTTAAAAGGGCCTCACAGCGGGCTGGAAAAGGCGAGATACACGCATACACGGGCACGGCCTTATACAAAATAGCAAGCATGGACGAAGAGGCAAAAAGGCTCCTAAAAATCGGGGAGCTTATCGGCGCAGGGCCAAAGCCATCGTTTGGGCTGGGATTCTATAATATAACCGAGTAAACATATTTTCAAAATCCCCCGGCCAGTAATAGAATCATGAGACTTAATAGGGTTTAAGTCTCTAACCCGATGGTTCCATTCTTATTAGATTGCCCGAAGGGCAATCGAACTAGGGGGTCCGCGAGGGGGGCGTAGCGTAGCGAAGCCCCCTTCAGCCTTAGAAGTAGAAGACACGCTACAAAACCATCCACCTCTAAAGAGAAGCCTTAGAAGTAGAAGACACGCTACAAAACCATCCACCTCTAAATAGAAGCCTTAGAAGTAGAAGACACGCTACAAAACCATCCACCTCTAAAGAGAAGCCTTAGAAGTAGAAGACACGCTACAAAACCATCCATATTTGAGCGGTCTTTCATAGGACACAGCAGTAATACGATAACATTATATACCATGACGAAAAACTAGGAAGTTGCTTACCTACATTAATAGTATTTAAAGGTGCGTACATGCTGAATAATGCCATCATAGCGCCTGCCCTCCTCCCATTCCAGGAGCTCGAGCAAGCCGTATGGAAGAAAGACTTATGCGCTGGGTGCCGGGGCTGCATCACGGTGTGCCCTGCAAACACGCTAGCATATGACCAGAAGCTCGAAAGGCCATATCAGATAACGCCATGCATCGATTGCAAGGCATGCCTGGAGGCTTGCCCGAGGATTCCTTTAAATATGGAAAAGCTGCCGCCAGACGTGCTGGGGCCATACATACAGATGAAAAGCGTGAGAGCTAAGGCTGGCAATAGCAGATACCAGAATGGCGGGGCAGTCACCGCACTGCTAAAGGCTGCACTACAGGAAGAGCTGGTAGACCGCGCCGTGGTCATGGGCGTAGACCGCTGGGATCTTAATGCTTATCCATGTATTATCGAAGATGCCGAAGGGCTGGAAAGGGCCGCCGGAAGCAAGTATACTACAAATGGCATCCTGGAAGCCATGAGAGGCATCATTAAGGATGAAAGCATTAGAAGCGTGGCGCTGGTAGGCACGCCATGCACAGTACAGGCCATCGGCCTCCTGAGAAAGTCATCAAACGAGTACGCGGAAAGGCTCGCCCACAAGGTAAGGTTCCTAATAGGCCTGTTCTGCTTCGAATCGTTCGACAGCTCGCTCATCCCCGAGGTCGCCAGGCGGCTTAGCGTGCCATCCTGGCGCATAGCAAAGATGAACGCGGGCGAGGGCAAGCTGACCGTCACTCTCAGGAGCGGCGAGGTGAGGGCTTTACCGCTGTCAAGCCTGACAGATTTCGTCAGGCCCGGATGCTTTAAGTGCAACGACTTTACCTCCAGGCTTGCAGACGTATCAGTGGGAAGCGTCGGCAGCGCCCACGGCTCAAGCGCGCTCATCGTCCGCACGCCAGAAGGCGCAGGCCTACTCGAGATAGCCGAGGAAAACGGCCTCATCGAGGCGACCGGCGGCGTAGACGTGGCGGCAATAGAGAAGGTCGGAAAGCTAAAGCTAAAAAAGAATGGGCTCTAAGCCATTTATCCTTTCATAATACGCTTTTCACAAAGCCCAGTACCAGGTCGCTGGCCACCCAGAGGGCGCCACCCATCGCTATGGAGAGCGCAGCGAGCAGCAATGTGGCAGACGTCTCGCCTATCCGCCTCTTCCTCAATTCTCTGTAGACGCTAAACGCGAGGAAAAATACGCCCATCATCAGGATGCCAAGCAAGAAAGGCATGAGCGCTGGCATGGCCAACCCTCCAATGGGGTTGATGAAAGTCGAGGCGCCAAGCTTTTCCGGATTATACGTATACCAGTGCATGACGCCGCCAGCGCCATCGAGCAGGAAGGCGAATACGACGGCGACCAGGAAGTACGTCATCCATTTGAAGAACGGCATGCCAGTGCCCTTATACGACAGCCGCTCTGATATCCAGAATGACGATATCGCCGCTATGGGCCATAACAGTGAGAATATGTCTACGACGCCCTCAGGGTCGTTAAAAAACCCGTAGCTTTTCGCGAGCCAATAATAAATCATATATGAGAAAAACGTGATGAACCACAGCCTGGTCATATCTCTGTTCCTCCCCCTCACCACGTAATGTGTGAGAAACACCATGAGGGGGCCGACAATGGCCAGGACGTATAAAGCGATTATAGAGATATCCACGAAACCACCTTCAGCCTTGCTAATGTATCGGTGCCCCTATATTATTGTATGCGTCAGGCACCCTGCAAAAGCGTCGGACAGAAGCGCATGGTTTAGCACGTAATCCTCGAACGTGGCCCCTCCACCCGAAAGCTTGTTACGCAGCAAGGTCAGCGTGCTGGCGGACAGCGCCACATCCTTAAAGGTAATCTCATCGTAAACGCATTCGCCCATGACCACCTCGTTAATCTCGTCTACGAGGCGGCGCACGAGCGAAGGCGAAGGGGTGCCATCGGCATCTACGTAGCTTATTATCCTCTGCGCCTCGAATGAAAATTTCCTGGCTATATGCGAAGCGACCCGGTCGCATGGGTCCTTAAGCCGGCGGATGAGGGCGGATGCGTCCTTGACGTCCTCTGCTTTGAATAGCAGGCCGCGGCACAGGTCCTCGTCAAACCCGGTCCAGGTCCTCACCCAGTAGTCCATATCCTCCTCGGGACGGCTTCCCATATCGTGGTCCGTGTCAAAGCCGCCATCAAAGTACAGCCTCCTGCCATCGTTCAAGACGATGGTTAGCAGGGCGTCCCCGCCGTCATCGCTCACCACGTTGTTGCTTTTACGTAGCCAGGCCATCCTGGCTATCCCTTCGCCGTCTATAGACCTGGTGGCGGCGAGGTCGTTGAGCGCTTTGAAGAGCAGCCTGAAAAGCAGGTACTCCATCGTGCCCGTGCCTTCCGGGTCGAACCTGGGGGTACGGTCTAAAGGCTTCCAGTCGCCATTAATGAACTCCGCCATAGCGCATGGCGATACCTGGATGAGCGCCATTATCGGCAGGATGAGCTTTTGCCTCTCATAGCGCTGGTAATGGTCTTTCACTCCGCTAGAATCAAACCTTATAAACGGGTATTTTTCTAGCTCCTCCTTGTTGAGCGACTCGAAGGCTTTCTCGCGCTCCTCCTTAGGCATGCTGTCCGGAAATACGGGCAAGCGCAGCGATATCTCGTCGAACTCCTGGCATTCATGGTCCTTTTTATTGATTAAGCCCGACATATAGCCGTCAAAGTCCTCTTCGATGCCCGATGCTTTCGCGTATCGCTCGAAAAGAAGACGCGCATCGGGCGTATCCCAGAATGGCAGCCTTATCGTCCTTCGCATCTCCACGCCCTTTTCATACAGGGCCTCCCTTATAATTGATTCGCAGGCCATGCCGCTGAAATACCTGTACCCGAAAAGTGCGTGCATGTCAGCGGGCCTTACGCACGCCATTACGTGTCGAACGACCTGGCGAAATGCAGGCAGATCCCTTTTAAGGTAATAGTGTGCCGTCGTATGGCTCTGCCTGGGAGGCCGGACCATAATCCTTCCTAATATGCCTTTTTTTTCGAAGCCCTCGCAAATTTTTGCCGCCCATCCCCTGCTGACGTCTCCTCCCAGGTCTCTCTCGATTTTGGCCGGGTATGATATGAACGGCTTTTGCTGTGGGCTGCCGACGGGCGCGTAGCCTTCCCGCTCGATAAAGTATAGAAGCACGCTCCACTCTTTACTTGTCAGGCCCATAGGTAAGACGCCTTCGACATCTGTAAAGTATGTCGCTTAAGCCTTAACACTTTAGAGTCGTTTAAATATTTGAACTTTAAGATATGGTGAGATTAGAGGTGACATTCATGGCAAAGGCGAATAAGAAGTCAAAGGCGCCGGCAACTGACAAGGCCAAGGATGCAACTGCTAAGGCTGAGAATAAGCAGTAAGTTATGATCACGCTATTTTACATTATTTTTATTTTTGCTTTTTACGTATCTTCAAAGTAATTGTTGAAAAACGCTACTATTCTGCCGGGCATTTTTCACCACGAGGTACATAAAAGACACTAGGTACACAATCTCTTTATTATTTAAAAAAATTGTGTACTTAGTGTTAGCTTGTGTTCTTTGTGGTGAGAGGGGTGGTGTTAGCTTGTTTCATCTTGGCGGAAATTTTCCAGAATTACACCGGCCATAGTATGTTTGATATTTGTAGAATATTTTAGAAACAATGATATGATGTGTAAATCTTTCAAATTAAATCCCTTCTTAAAATCGTTCGTATTCCTGTTCTCTTTTGCTACAAAATCCTCTATTTTATATGACGTGGTGAACTACACGACTGGGCGCTTTTATTAGAATAAAATGATAATGCGAGCCAATAGTTTTATGTAATGAACGATAGTTTACATTATTGAACGATTTCCATGATAGCGCTGTTCGAAAAGTACGTAGACATGAAAATACTGGGCCTATTCCTGTCTAACCCGAATACCTCTTACCACGTCAAGGGGATAGCCAGAAAGCTTGGGGTCAGCCCGGCGAGCGTAAGCCACGCGATGAAATATTTCGAGGACATGGGATATGTGATAAAAGAAGAAAAAGGGCTCGCACATATTTACCAGCTAAACAAAGAGCACCCCGTCGTCGCCTCCTTAAAGAAGGCCTATGGCATAGCGCTCGTACAGTCGGCGAACCCGGTCGAAGCCTTCCTTTCGGCAGACCCTAACATCGTATCGTTTGCGTTATATGGGGAGTATGCGGACGGAAGCTTTGACGAGCAAAGCGATATCGAGTTCATAGCGGTGGCGCCGTCGGCCATCGACAAGTTCTCAAACACCCGGAAGTTCTCAGAGGTCAGGAAGGCTCTCGAGGAAAAGCTGGGCAGGCCTGTATCCATATTCGTGGCCACGATGTCCATATGGAGCGCTATGAAAGGCGCTAACGACCCCATGTATAAACGGATCATGGATAACCATGTCCTTATATATGGCAATGGGCTGGAAGACCCATTTGTGATATAATGGGCATTATTTCATGCCTACGATTCCATCGGTCACTATGTTAAGTTCCCACGGCCCCGTCGGTCACTATGACCATGCCATTTCTGGCCCCGAGTATTTTTAGCACGTCTGCGCCGTTGGCCGTGACCCCGCTCTTGCTTCTGAGCATAACGATCTCCTTGCCGCTGAGCGCCACGAGGTCGCTTTCATTACCCCTACGGTCTTGCCCGGCTGGCTTATAAACGATGCTGTTCTCTAAAAGGCCCCGCGTCAAATCCTTATCGGAGAGCAGGGCTTGCGCGTCGCTGATGGAAAAGTCTCTCTTGATAGCGCCGTCCGTCGGGGCGAAGACCAGGTAGTCCCCGCGGCCTCTGAGCTTCTCGCCGTATCCGGCGGCTTTCACGGCGGCCGTGAAGATTGAAAGCTCTCGCGCGTTTTCCAGGGCGTCCATCACGCTCATGCCCGCTCCGTGTGTCGGCAGCCGTACCCTGACGCTCCACTCTCTCTGGGGCATCATGCCGCCCATCCCTGGAAATGGGAATTCGCCCATGTCCGGCATAAACTGCCCGGGTGGCCTGTCCCATATCTGCCCGTCAAAAAATTGAGCCTGCGCAGGCGCCATCATAATAAAAAGCAAAGCAAGCGATACCGGTATCCATCTTACTCCATCCATTCTCATCCCCGGATAAAAACATAGTACGTATCGTTAAATAGCTTGGCAAAATATTGAGAAGGGTTGAAGGGAGGCCTGAAATCGCGCCGATGGAAACTTTAAAACATAGGATGACCATATAATGGTGGAAGTATTGAGATGGTAATGGACGATGTGTGGACTGAGAAGTACAGGCCGAAGACTTTAGACGACGTCATCGGGCAGGAGCAAATCGTCAGGCGGCTCAAGTCATACGTAAAATCCGGGAACCTGCCGCACCTGCTCTTTTCGGGGCCGCCGGGCGTGGGGAAGACCGCGTGCGCCGTCGCCCTGGCGAAGGACATGTTCGGCGATGCATGGCAGAATAATTTTATAGAGCTGAACGCCTCGGATGAGCGGGGCATAGAAGTCGTCCGTAACAATATAAAGAATTTTGCGAGGACCTCCCCTCTAGGGGAGGCCAGGTTTAAGGTCATTTTCCTGGATGAGGCGGACGCCCTCACAGCGGACGCCCAGTCGGCATTGAGGCGTACCATGGAGCGCTATACAGCAACGTGCCGGTTCATCATCTCATGCAACTATTCCTCTAAAATCATCGAGCCGATCCAGTCGAGGTGCGCTATCTACAGGTTTGGCCTGCTCGGCCCGAAGGACGTCGAGACGATGGTCAGGCGCATCGAGAAGGGCGAACACATAAAGGTCAGCCCTGACGGTCTGGAGGCCCTCATATACGTGGCGAGGGGGGACATGCGGAGGGCTATCAACGCGCTGCAATCCGCCTCGACGGTGACGAAACACGTCACTGCTGACGTAGTTTTTGAGACCATGAGCATTGCCAGGCCTAAAGAGATAGAGGACATGCTGAAGCTCGCCCTCAACGGGCAGTTCATGGACGCGAGGAATAAGCTTGACGACCTCTTGATTAAGTATGGACTTTCCGGAAACGATGTCGTCGACCAGATCTATTCCGCCATGTTCGCGCTTGGGCTGGATGAAGGCGTGCTGGTCGACCTGGTGGACAGGATTGGCGAGGCCGACTTCCGGCTCACTGAAGGGGCGAACGAGCGCATACAGGTAGAGGCTTTGCTGGCGCACTTTAAGATGCATGGCGAGGCCATGAAAAAATAGGGTTATTTATTATTGATTAGCTGGGCGTATGCCTCATCGATATAAGCCTCTACGCTAAGTTTTTTCTCCTTTGCGATGGCCAGCGCTGCGACTTCTGGCGTCACCAGCCCCCCGTATTGTTCTCGCTTTTTGGCGGCCATTTCAAGGGCGGCCTCACGGCTCATTCCTGCCGATATAAGCAGGTCGATGGTCCTGTCGAACAGGCTTCTACATGTCAATTTCAACCTGAAGTCCCGCGGAACCTGGGCCTCCTTGACGTTGAACGTCGGCACGAGCTTTCCACCTTCTTCTTTTAGTAGTCCCTCCCTTAATGCAATATCAATGGCTTCTCTGCTCTCATCAGGCGTTAACCATTTCAGCTCATAAGCCAGGGCAAAGGTGAACTCTGTACGGCTGAGGCGAGACTTACCCCTGCCCTTGAATACGTGAGCTATCGCATTTTTGAGGCCGTCTACATCCACTTTTTCTTCCATGATAGAAGGCAAAGCCTGCCTCACGGCTTACTCCTTGAAATGCTCCATGACCGTCTCAATGGTATCCGCGACTTCCTCGGGCAGCGTCCTTCCCTGCCCGTGGATGCCGGCTATCTTCAGCGTGAGGTCGCCGTCCAGCGTCGCCCTCACCAGGAAGACGTCGTCTACAAGCGACATCTTATCATAATTCTTATCCATATACGTGTAGCCGACCGTGACCCTGTAATCGACCGTTCCCTTTTCTGGGACTTCCGGCAGGATAGCGGGAAGGGTTATCTGGCTAAGCGGCTTGAAATCCAGCTTATTCTCCACTATGTGGACGGTCACGTCCCTCCTTGCCTTCACTGTGCCCGGATTCCTCTTAACGTTCGGTCCGACGGTGTCGAACTCCATGTGGCCAGACTTTCCATACATGCTCGCCATCACCCTTGTTAGGTACTTCAAATCACGGTTAAATCCATAATGCCGCTCGAGGTCGACTTTCTGGGGAAAACGATAATACAGCCTATCCATAAAACCCATGCTCCTACGCTGTTTTTATAGTAATTGAATGGGTTTTAGCGCCATAAACTTTACGTACGCCACATATGTAGTATCATATGCTCTTCAAGCGTTAATAACACGGACATTCAAGGGTAAATCCGCTATAAACATAAGTTGGGTTCTAGTACTTTTACGCGGACTTCAAGGATGAGGCATATGATAAACATAGTAGAGCTAATGGTTGATAACGAGTTCATGGATATCGATGCTTTAAAGTCCATGTTCTTGCACGGGATACGCGAATACCTATCCAGCCATGGATATGATGTGACCCCTGTTGACCGGAGCGAGTGGTATAGCTTTGAGCGGAAGCTGCTCGTCGACACGAACGCCCCCGAGCCTTATATCAGCAAGGCGGTGGATGCTCAGAACAAAAAGCAAAAGGACGCATATGGCGTGCTCATAAACTAAAGGTCATAGGGGAAGTGGCCTCATTGCACCAGCCATTTTCCCCTTACTCCTCCTACTTTTTAGCATTCTCCAGCACGTCGGATGGCTTGTCTTCCCCTGGCATCTTCTTGAGGTCCTTCGTGGTCTTCGCCGTATCCTCCAGGTCCTTCTTGAGCTGCTTTTCTATGTCAGCGACCTCTGCCCGGAGCTCATCCGGGTTGGGTATCTTGCCCAGGACGTCCTCGGGCTTGCCCACGATGCGCTCCACATCGGTAGCCGCGCCCACCTCGGGGACTTTCTCCTCGGATGCCCCCAGATACTTAGCCGACTGCTCGATTAGCTTCGAGATCTCGAAGGGGAATATTATCTTCGTGGCCTGCCCGCTGGACATCTTCGCGAGCGTGTCGAGCGATAATACGGTCAAGGCCTTCTTGTCCAGGGGGACGGCTCCCAGCGAGATCAGCCGCAGCGCTTGAGCCTGGCCCTGTGCCTGGAGTATGCTTGAAACCCTGGCGCCTTCCGCCTCAAGTATCCTGGACTGCCTCGTGCCCTCCGCCTTCAGGATCATCGCCTGCTTGGCGCCCTCGGCCTCCAGTATGGCGGAGCGCTTATTACCGTCAGCCAGTAAAATAGCAGCCCTCCTGCGCCGCTCGGCAGAAGTCTGCTCCTCCATGGCTGCCTTAACAGGCCCCACGGGGTCTACCTCACGGATCTCCACGGCCTCCACGCGGACGCCCCAGGCGTCCGTCGCCTTATCCAGAATGTCCCTCAGCTTACCATTAATAAGGTCCCTATTATATAAAATCTCATCTAGCTCCATGTCGCCTATGACGCTCCTCAGCGTCGTCTGGGCGAGGGCTATAGTAGCAATCCTGTAGTTGGTAACCTCGAAGTATGCCTTCTCAGGGTCAACCACCTTAATGTACACGATGGCATCCACGTTTGTGGGCGAGTTATCCTTAGTTATCACTTCCTGCTTCGGTATGTCGAGCACCTGGGTGCGCAGGTCCATCTTTATCACGTTGCTGACCAGCGGGAAAACCCAGTTAAAGCCAGGGTTCAGCCGCCCCCTGTACTGGCCCAGCAATATCCACAAGCCCTGCTGGTATGGCTGTATGATGCGTATACCCGAGACCAGGATAAGGATGACTGCCCCTATCACGAATAGTGTTATTAAGACGAACAATACTTCAAACCCAATACCTACTTGTAACAACATCACGATACCCTCTTTACAAACAGGTGCACGCCCGATACGCGTACCACTGCGACCTTCTCGCCTTTCCTGATAGACTCGTCAGAGGTGGCGCTCCACACCTGGGAGTCTATTTTCACCTTGCCGTCTATCGTGTCCGGCACGATGTCATTGACTACCTCCCCGACCTTGCCTGCCAGCGAATCCATGCTGGTCGTAAGCGGCTTCTGCCCTGGTGCCAGCCGCCTGTAAAATGCTATGGTTGCAATGCTCACAACTATCGTTATTATTGCGAACAAGAAAGGGCTCCAAGGATAGGACAGCAGGTCAGGTATTAGTATCATTAGCCCGCCAATGATCACCAGGATGGTGCCCGGCACCACTGCAAAGAATCCCGGCAATACGACTTCTATGAGGAGGAACAACGCCCCCACTAGCAGTAAAACCCAACCCATTTCCATATTGATCAAGCTATTATTAGAGCTCTCAATATATCTATTCTTCCGAGGCTTTATATCTCTTGAAGTTTAATGGGTTATGAGGTATGGATATGCGGGCAGTCAGGATAATGGCCTTGCTTTCCATGGTTGTTGTATTGTCGGGGGCAGCGATAGCGGTCCCTGGGTCCGCCATGCAGGCATCGGACAACGGCAACGCAAGCAGCGGCAGCCTTCCCCTATACTTCATAATCGATAGCACTCTGGGGGCGCACGAGCAGGACATAAAAGATGGCATATTTGAATATGAGTTCGAGGCGGCAAGAAATGACCCGGCGCTTCAGGCATCACTCATCCAAAAGAGGTGCGACGAGCTTAAGTCGGAGGTTAAGAATAGAAAGGAGCTGCTGAGCGCGCTTTTATTAAGGGATGGCGTGATGCGTGGCGACCAGCTCGTGGCAGTGGCCGAAGAGATGAACGCCAGCATAGAGAAGCTGGATGGCCGGTCCAGGAAGCTGGACGGGCGTGCGGCTGGCCTAGGGGCGGCAAATGATAAAAAGGCTTACGAGGACTCCATTATTCCGCTGATGAGCGATTTGAGCAACGCGCAGGGAATGGTGGCGACCATATCGCAGAAGGCCAATAATAAAGGGCCATCCGGCAATGGTAATGGCAATAGAAGATAGCTAAGCCTTTACGCCTTTTTAAAGATGCTATCGAGCAGGGACGCCTTTACGCTACATGATTCGTGATGGCCGCATCGCGCGCACCATTTTCCTTTAATCGCTTCCGGCATCCTGCCCTCGTCCATTTCAAGCACGCGGTTCCTGGCATACAGCGCTCTCCTTTTGTCTTCGTATCGGACTTCAGCCCGCCTTAGGCACCAGCCGGTGACGTATTCGACCGCGCCCTGGCCGCAATCGACGCCATACCTCTCGGAAATGAGCATTGCATAGGCAGCGAGCCGCACTCGGTCCGAGGAGTAGATGCCCGACTCGGGTGGCGTAGAGGCAGAAATAATCACTGGCATCAATCTGCCCTCAATATTAACAACCTTATCGATGGTCCCGGAAAGGCGCAATCTATCAGAATATATTGATAAAGCGGCAGAAGCAGGGGATAATAGCCGTATGAGCGCATAGTCGCCGAGCAGTTGCCTCTCGCGTGCGAGGCCACGCAAGATGTCGGGCATCCTGTCCATCGCTTCCCGGCATGCGGCCTCTATGGCCCGCCCAAAAGGCTCCCCATAAATGGCCAGGGCATCGGAGCCTGAGCGGCGGATAGCCTCGTCGAGGCAGGATTCGGGCATATTTGATGGCATCACTAAAGGCAGGGCATATGATATGGACTTAAATATGCTTGCCCTCACCTCAGCATCGGACACTGGTGAGACGCTTTTGCGCTTAAAATATACGAGCCGTGGGCAAAGGTAATACGAGGCGATATCAGATGCCCTGACATACTTATTTACATATTTATGCACATAATTCCATCACATTATAACCATAAAAAGTTGTCGTCGAGTGCCATGTCTGCCCTGAATATCGTTTAATGCTGTACTAATAAACGACAGCCACGTCAGGAGAGCCTTACCGGGCTTGGGGCGGCGCTCTCCTTTTCGATGACCACTGCCGTGCCGTAGGCCAGCACTTCGGTCATGGACTGCCCTAGCTCTGATGAGTCAAAGCCCACGCTTATTACCGCATTAGCGCCCATTGCCCTTGCGTGTTCCTTCATGCGCTCCAGCGCCTGCTGCCTCGACTGGTTGAGCAAGTCCGAGTACTCGTGGATCTCTCCACCGAAAATAGTCCTGAGGCTTGCCACTATGTTGCCGCCAAGGCCGCGGCTTCTCACGACCAGGCCCCAGGTAAAGCCTAACGTTCTCGATATCTTATAGCCCGATACATAAGGGGTACTTACCACGACGATGTCATCAACCATCCATGAGCCTCCTGTTAAGCACTTTAACCAGTGTAATAAATTATTACACGTGGGCGTTTATCAATGATAATTGATGAGCTTTAACCTTAAAGTTATGCTCCTGTTAATGCTGGCTGTCATCAAAAAGCCCGCATCATCGATAACGTCCACAACATCCAGAAGCTTTTGGGTGAGGAGTATGGCATTTAACAGGCTCGTCATATTGCTGCCCGCCGCCTGATGCCTATACCAGTTTTTCCCGGGCGTACTCGACGGCGTTCCTCCATATGCGGATCCCATCGCCCTCCTCGGGCAGAGGCTCGCCTTTACGCCGATGCTCCTGGCACAGCCTGGCATAGTGGGGATGGTTGGTGATGTGGTTGAATGCTTCGGGGTGTGGCATTAATCCAAACACGCGGCCCGTCTCGTCGCAGATGCCGGCTATGGCGTCGACCGACCCGTTAGGATTCATGGGGAACTCCATCGTAGGCCGGTAGCCCTCGTCCGCATACTGCATGACGACGTGGCCATTTCTCCAGAGCCTGTCCAGCACTGATTTGTCGCCAGGGATGAACTTGCCCTCGCCATGTCTTATAGGTAGATACATCCTCTCTATGCCCCTTGTGAATACGCACTTCGAGGCCGGGTTAAGCTTCAAGTACACCCAGGCGTCCCTGAAGCCCTTATCGTTATAGAATACCGTGCAAGTCTGCTCCTTATAGTTCCCGTCGAAGCCTGGCAGAAGCCCCATCTTCACGAGTATCTGGAATCCATTACAGATGCCGATTATCAGCTTGCCGTCCTCGATAAATCTCAGTATTTGCTCTATCATGGGGCCACTCGGCGTCCTTGCGTAGAGGAGCTTGTTGGCGAACGCCTTGCCGCTACCCAGGTCATCGCCGTATGAGAATCCTCCTGGAAAGTTAAGGATATGGTAGTCCTCTAAATCGTACTTGCCATCGATGACGTCGTTTATGTGTGCTATGGTGGCCTCGGCGCCAGCAAGCTCACTGGCATAAGCCGTCTCCATCTCGCAGTTTATGCCATACCCGGTAAGCACAAGCGACCTTACTCCCATCCTTACCACCTCAGCGGGTATTGCCAGGACTCTTTCAGCGCCCCAATAATAGTGTCAATTACGCGACTTCCCTTTAGGCCTCTTACTAGAAACCTATCGTCAGGCCTTACTGTGCCTATGGACTCGCATTCGACGCCATCCATGGCCTGCCTGAACGCCTTCTCATTCTCGGGGGCCACGGTGACCACGAACCGGCCCGCAGACTCCGAGAAGAGAACCTGGGCGTCCTTGTTGAGCCTTTCCGCAGGTACCCTTAATAGATCAATGTCCATGCCCAGCCCGCCAGCGAAAGCCGTCTCCGCCAGGGCCACGGCCAGGCCCCCGTCTGAGCAGTCGTGGCAGGATGCCACGAGGCCCGCGTCAATGGCCTTCGACAACGCCTGGTAAGTCTTTTTATTTGTAATGGCATCCACTTTTGGCACGCTGTTGCCAATGGCGCCCAGCAAGGCGTAAAACCTGGAGCCCCCCAGCTCATCCTTAGTCTTGCCCACGACGAACACGATATCCCCTGGCGCCTTCGCGTCCATGGTAACGCACTTCCTCACGTCGGGTATGACGCCTATGGCTGAAAACAAAATGGTTGGCGGTATTGAAATCTTATACTCCTTCCCATCCTCGCCCTTCAGCTTGTAATCGTTCTTCATGGAATCCTTGCCCGATATGCATGGCGTGCCATAGGCTATGGTATAGTCGTAGAGTGCCTTGTTCGCCCTTACAAGCTGGGCAAGCTTATAGTGGCCGTCCGGCGTCTTCTCGGGGTCGTATACGGGGTCACACCAGCAGAAGTTGTCGAGCAGCGCGATGCGGTCAAGGCTGGCGCCGACCGCTATGAGGTTCCTGATGGCCTCATCGATGGAGTTGGCCGTCATGTGATACGTGTCAATGTCACCGTAGAAGGGGTTGATGCCGTTGGCGACTGCCAGCCCCTCCATCCTATCCAGGATGGGCCTTATCACCCCCGCATCGCTTGGGCCGTCGTTGTCCTTGCCTACCAGTGGCTTGACCACCGACCCTCCCTGGACTTCGTGGTCGTATTGCCGTATCACCCACTCCTTGCTTGCGATGTTCAAGTCTGATAGCAGGCTCATCAAGTAGCCTGTCAGCCCCTCTTCGGGTAGCTTCGGCTCATCGTGCTTCGGGGCGCTCCACTTCGCCGTCAGGCTCATCCTCGGGAGGCCGTGGTGCAGGAAATCCATGTCAAGGTATGCCACTGTCCTGCCATCGTATAAAACATGGAACCTGCCGCTATTGGTGAACTTTCCTAAGACGGTTGCCTCGACCCCACGGCGCCTGCAGAGCGACATGAAGTCGTCGAGCTTATCCGGCGGCACGGCCAGCGTCATCCGCTCCTGCGCCTCTGATAGAAGGATTTCCCACGGGTCAAGTCCGTGATACTTGAGCGGCGCCTTCTCCAGGTGTAGCTCGCATCCTCCCGCCGACTCGGCCATCTCGCCGACCGAGGATGAGAGGCCTCCGGCCCCGTTATCGGTGATACACTTATACAATCCCATATCACGGGCCTCGAGGAGCATATCGAGCATCTTCTTTTGCGTGATGGGGTCCCCTATCTGGACTGCCGTGGCCGGCGAGCCTTCGTGCAGCTCCTCCGACGAAAAAGTCGCACCGTGTATCCCATCCTTCCCGATGCGGCCGCCCACCATGACTATTAGATCGCCGTCATCGGCCTTCTTCTCATGTGAAGGCCTGCCGTTTATCATGGCGGGCATGAGGCCGATGGAGCCACAGTATACCAGAGGCTTGCCGCCATACCTGTCATCAAACAAAATGGCTCCATTTATGGTAGGGATGCCATTCTTGTTTCCGCCGTCCTTTATGCCCCTCACCACTCCTTCCATTATTCGCCTGGGGTGGAATATGCGGGGCGGCAGCCTGCCCTTATAATATGGAGACGCAAAGCACAGAACATTGGTGTGCGCTATTATCTTCGAGCCCATGCCCGTGCCGGCGGGGTCCCTGTCCACGCCCACTATGCCCGTAATTGCGCCGCCATACGGGTCAAGCGCAGATGGGCTGTTGTGCGTCTCCACCTTGAATGCAACGTTGTAATCCTCAGTAAACCGTATGATGCCCGCGTTATCCTTAAAGACAGAGACGAGCCAGTCTACTTTTTTCGCTATCTCCTGAGTAGAGCCCTGTATGTACGTCTTGAAAAGGCTATCGATGGACTCCTTCCTGCCATCCTCATAATAGTCAATGTGGGCGTTGAATATCTTGTGCTTGCAGTGCTCGCTCCACGTCTGGGCCAGCGACTCCAGCTCCACGTCCGTCGGCTTATCGCCCAGCCCGACCTTCCTCCGCTCCTCAAGAACCCTGGCCTCCTTAAAGTAGTCCCTGATGCGCCTCATCTCTTCGAGCGATAGCGCCAGCGTGCCCTTCCGGCTTATCTCCACGAGCTCCCTGTCGCTCACGTCTAAATTAATCTCTCTAACCTGCGGCTTATGGGCATCCCTGACAAGCGGGACGTAAGGCTCAATCCTGCCATCCCACCCGCTGCCCTCTATTATGCTGAAGCGCTCGATGAGCTCGTTGCCGAGAAGCTCCTTGCTTATCCTCTCGATCTGGGGCCTTGACAGCTTTCCTTTTATGAGGTATTGCATGGAGGTGTGGACCGACTCGTCGGGCTTCAGCTTCCTGCCCAGCCTATCCTCGATGGCCTCTTTTCCCGTCTTGCCCTCGTTATCCGTGACTCCTGGCCTGAACCCTACCTCTACCATCCAGTCGAAACCCTTTGCCAGCGGCCTGTCCAGCGAGTACTCCTGTACTATTGAGTCAGAAAACGGCCCGGACGCCACGGCCTTCTTCTCATCGTCCGTAAGCTCAGCATTGACGGTATAGACCTTTATGGTCTGCACGCTATCTGCGCTTAAGCCCAGGTGGCTCTTGATGGAAGCTTTGACGCTTTCCCCGGCGGCGTCCCTGTACCCTGGCTTTAGTGCGACCTCGATCCTGAATGGCATGATATCCCAAGCTAAACAATCGGCTGTCTTGCTAATAAGCTTATCCACGGCCTAATCTCATCAACGTTGAGTACGCGTTTCATGGGATAAATACCTTTATGAGCATATCAAAAGCCAAACGTCTTGCGGACAATTTTCAGTGCGCAATAATCGCCGCACATGGTGCAGGCTTCCTTATCCTCTGGCATGCGACTGGCCCTCACTTCTCTGGCGAGGCCAGGGTTTAGCGCCAAGCTGTACATCTTTTGCCAATCGAGGTTTTTCCTGGCATGCCCCATCTCCAGGTCACGCTCCCTTTTCCCGTATTTTATCATGTCGCCTACATGGGCCGCCAATCTCGCGGACATGACGCCAATCCTGACGTCCTCTGCGTTAGGGAGGGCCAGGTGCTCTGCGGGCGTGACATAACAAATAAAGTCTGCGCCATAGGCCGATGATAACGATGCGCCTATGGCTGCAACAATGTTATCATAGCCAGGCGCTATATCCGTGACCAGCGGGCCAAGCATGTAGAACGGCTTTTCGTTTGATAGCCGCTTCATCAAAACGACGTTTGCCTCTATCTCGTCCAGGGGAATATGGCCCGGCCCTTCTACTATGGTCTGGACTCCAAAGTTAAACGCCTGATCGGCGAGCTCAGAATTAATGATCAGCTCCTGTATCTGGGCCCTATCCGTAGAATCGTGTACTGCGCCGGCCCTCATGCCATTGCCCAGGGACAGCGTGACTTCATGCCTTTTTAAAATCTCCAGCAAGTAATCGAACTCGCTGTACAGCGGATTTTCCTTGTCGTTATGTATCATCCAGGCAGTCATAAAAGCGCCGCCCCGGCTGCATAGCCCGCCATGCCTGCCCTGTTTTTTTAGGCGTTCCACCGTTATCCGGTTTATGCCCGTGTGGATGGCCATGAAACTCGTGCCGAGCCTCGCCTGCTCTTCGGTGATGCGAAACAGGTCATCCTCTTTCATGTGCACCACTGCACCGTACTTTCTTGCAGCCTCGATGAATGCCTGGTAAAGTGGGACGCTGCCTACTGGTAAGGAAGTGGCCTCGCATACTCGCTTACGGATGTCAAGAAAATCGCCTCCGGTCGAAAGCTCCATGAGCGTGTCAGCGCCAGAGTCTTCCGCGGCCCTGGCCTTCTCTACCTCGCCATCGACGTCTACGATGTCCGATGACGTCCCGATGGAGGCGTTAACCTTTGTCCTTAAGCCCTTGCCTATCCCAACGGCACGCGCTTTACGATAGGGGCTTATTGGGATGACTATATGCCCCCCGGCAACGCCACGCCTGATAAAATCCGGGGTTACGCCCTCATCTTTTGCTACGGTTTTCATATCTTCCGTTATGATGCCTTTTTTTTTGCTTCATCAAGTAAACTCATGATAATACTGGCCTCTGATAAGTGCTTGATACATATACTCATATATAAAATTAACTTGCATTAAATCAAAATAAGTTGTTTTACTATAATGGGTCATGGGTCAAGAAGGCCCGCAGAGCCGTGGGAGCATTCACTATATTTCGCTTTGCATGGCGGGACAAAAGTTGCACAGGGCAAACGGAACGTCTTTCTCCTTTTCCCTTATCGGGCAATAGTAATTATCGCCCCTTCGCTCCACGATGAAGCCGCCCGGGAAGGGCATCCCAACAGGATGCCCTGGCTCCTCAAGCACGAACATGGTGAAGCAGGATACGAGGTAATAATACCAGCCATATTGGCCCCTATCCCGGTTCTCGCTCTCCTCCATGGCCATCAGGCAATATTCCTCGAATGCTTTCTCATCCTTGATGCGCCCGTCCATCGCCTTTAGCGTGCCATCGCCATGCATGCGCATGAGCCTAAAATAGCTGCCGAATAGCTGCTCGGTAAAATAGGGGCGTACTTTTTCCCGATAAGGCGAAGGGACCTTATTGGCCTCGGCCTCCACGAAGGCGCTAATCCTTTGAAGGTCGAACACGCTAAGGCGGCCTAGCTCGATGGCAAGCGCCTCGCCAAGCTCGCTTTTCCTTTTAAGAGGCCTAAGCATGCTAAAGACTTCGCCAGCCCTTCCGCGAGTAGCCATATTGGTGCCTCGAAGGCTTATTTATGCTTAGCCGATATGAGCTTTATGGCGATTTCGGGGCCATTAAACCCTCCTGCACCTGCGCGGGCCAAAATAAATACGTGGTCGGAAAAGTCGCTCAATCCTCCCGCATCGTCATTGCCCACGATGATGGTATAAAGCCGGGTGCCATTACGCCTCTTCATGTCCTCTAGCCTGGCGAGCAAGAGCTCGTCAGACACTGCGGAAAGCCCATCCGTGATGAACAATAGGTCCGCATTCTCATACTCGTGCTCCTTCAGCGCATCGAGGCCTTCCCTGAGCGCCGTGTTGAAATCCGTCCCACCCTCAAACGTATTGCTCAAGAAGTCCAAAAACTCGGATGCCATCCTTCTGGAGCCAGTCAGCTCTATACAGGTGTACTGGTCTACGGATGAGAATAAGAAAACCTTTACGTCCCTGCCCTCCTTAAGCATTCGCCTTACGAGGGCCAGCACTACGGATTTGGCGATAGCCTCGGGTGCGCCATGCATAGAGCCAGAAGTATCCACTAATGCCACCATTGGCCCCCGCTTTTTCCGGGGGCCGTCAGCAAGGCCCTTACCAATTAATTGATACGTGAGCAGCTTACCCTCAATCCACCTGGCGAAAAACAGGGCCTTTAGCGTCTCATCCTGAAGCTTAACGCTCTCGACGGGCAGCATGTGCTGCAGGTCATTCGACGTCGTAATTGAATACAGCTCTGACCGGCCATGTCCTGCCGGTGACGCTCGCCTCACGCCTGGCTCCGCCTCTGACCTTCCAATGCCATCGAGCATCTTCCTTAAGTCCTCGTTAAGCTCGACGAGCTTAGAATACTTATCCAGGCTTGCATAGCATGCCCTATGCAGCTCCAGCATTGCGTGGTCCCAGCCCCTGCCCGGGAACAATAGCGAGAGCGTCTCAAGCGAGGCCAGGTGTCCCTCCACCTCATTCACGCTCTCTGATATGGCGAGCAGGGCATTCCTCGCCAGCAGGCCCATGAACTGCCTCGAGCCGTCGTCTTCCTGATAGCGCTCAACCTGCTCGACAAGCCCCACGTCATTCAAGCCTACCGATGAAGGCGCCTCTAATGATATGGGCCTTTCGCTTTTTACCCTCCTATACCATAGTTCCATGGTTTTTTCCAGCATGGCCTTGAACTGTTCGAAGTAGGGCAGCATGCTCTCGGACAATCCACCTTTCCATATGTGGTCGATCAGGCCCGGGCTATCGAGCAGGTCGAGCACCCTGTTTAAAATTATCTTTAGCAAGATGATGCGGGAGACGTGGCTGCCGCCGGCCAGGGACTTCAGCTTCGCCCACTCCCCCGAGGCCTTCAAGGATATAAAAAGAAGGTAAAAGACGCCCAGCCTCTCGATAAAGCGCCGGGCATCCCTTATCTCATAATCCTCGCCAAGCACTATCTCCCTATAAAGTATGCTGGCGATCTCCTCGCGGGCGCCACGCGGGATATTCCTTGGCAGTATGATGGTCTCCATGATCTCTTCGCTGTCCAGCGGTTCCTTCAGTATGCCATCCAGGGCCGTCATTGGGCCCCCGCCTGGAAAGCAGCAACCCTGTCCATCAGGCTGACCTGCCCATCCCGCTCGATCATGGACTCGATTATACGCAGGGTACGCTCTATATCCTTGAGCAAGCTTACTTTATTATTGCAACGATTCATGATGGCCAGCTTATCATTCCTCGACACCCACATGTTAGCGTCCAGCAATCCCTTCAGATCTCCGGACTCTTCTTCAACCTTCACGCGTGCCTGGGCATGGCGCTCGAACATGCCGGCCAGCTCCATGATGTAGGAGCGGATGCGATGGGGCGTGTTTTCCACGAAGTTCCAGCCATACTCGTCCTGCAGCACTTTAATGAGGTCAGCGTAGCCGAAATAGCGCAGGTGTAGGCTTATCCTGTAAGGGTCATAGTACGAGTGCTCGGGATACAGCGTCTTATGGATGTATAGCTTTTTCGAGTTATCCAGCACCTCGTTACAATCGTAGCATCGGATACGCAATGGAAACTTAAAGTCGACGGACCGCTGCACGAGCGATAGTAGGTCGTCGGCCTCATTTTTCAGCTTCTCGAGGCTCACTCCACCCGATATTATCAAGTCCATGAGGACGTCTCTTATTTGGCCCTTCTGCTCTGGCCGGTCCCACGCCATGTGCTGGAGCAGCAGCGCCATGGACCTGTCCACGCTCTCCTTACCCATGGCAGCGGCGGCGACCCTGAGGACGTTGATGATCTTTTTCCATCTCCGGTCTGAGAGGTGGATGCCCTTTGCCCGAAACTCTCTCCTCGCTTCGAGGATGATCTTCTTAGCGTCTTCCTCAACTTCAACCCGCCTCGCCATCTCCTGGACTTCCCGGACCTTCTGCAGGGACAGCCTGGCCCGTGCTTTGAACTGGTCCGGGCTGAATATCAGCTCAAGGAAGTTAGCCTCGTCCTCCACGTATCTCACCTGGCACCTGAACAGGAACCGATCGTATAGCGCCTCGAGGCTCTCGTTTTCCTCTGGAAGCTCGTTAGAGGCGCCGAAAGCGGTGAGGAGCGGCACGTCGATGACCCTGCTCCCGTTATGGAACTTACGCTCGTTCAGGAGGGTTAAAAGGCTATTAAGTATAGAGCTGTTCGACTTGAATATCTCGTCCAGGAAGGCGACGTGTGCCGTTGGAAGGTAGCCGTCCGTCTTCCTGCAGAAATCGTCCTGCTGGAGAGCTTTTAGAGATAGCGGGCCGAAGATCTCCTCGGGCGTCGTGAATCGAGTCAGCAGGTAATAGAAGAACCGTCCCTCGATGGCCTCGCATATGCTCTTCGATAGGAGCGACTTTGCCGTGCCAGGCGGGCCCAGGAATAATACGTGCTCTCCGGCCAGCATGGCCAGCAGCGAGCAGTTTATCTCCTCGGTGCGCTCCTTGAAGTGTCGCTCGAACTCTTCTCTGATTTTCAGTAAATCACCTTTAGCGCTTATTTGTCGCATCCCCCGTGCCGACGCGCGATATCTGGGAGATTTGTATATTAACGTATTTATTTTATTTAGCAAACGGGCATATTAGTTTTCTAATATTATGGAAAGAAGCCTGTGCATGTCCAGGCTGGCCTGTACATGGCTTGCCAGCTCATCGTAGGGGTCTTTTGTCGTGGCAGTTTGCTTATAGGGAATGCCCTTTTTTTCGCAGGCAAAGCGCAGGAGAGCCCGGGTAAATTGCCCGTTTTCGAAGAGGCCGTGCAGGTACGTGCCGATGACGGTGCCCGAATCGCTGACGCAGCCGTCATCCTCGAAGGCGGGGCTGCCGGATACGCTCATTCCCATATGTATCTCATATCCTCTTACCGTTGTCCCTTTGAGCGGCCCCAGGATGGGCCCGCCCGCCGTAACCCTTTTCGATACCTGCCGGGTGAGCTTTTCATACTGGCCGAACGTCGTGGTGACTGGTAGCAGCCCCAGGCCTTCTATCGTCTCAGCTTTGCCCCCTTCTATGCCCGAGTCTATCACTTTTTGGCCCAGCATCTGGTATCCGCCACATATGCCGATTATCGGCGTCCCCATCGCAGCCAGCCGTTTGATCCTTTCAAAATGAGGCGAGCCCCGGAGTGCTTTCAAATCGCTCACCGTGTTCTTGGTGCCCGGCAAAATCAAGATATCGGGCGCTCCAAGCTCCTCGTCGAGAGCCACATACCTTACCCTTGCGAGCCTCTCCAGCGGCTCGAAGTCCGTAAAATTCGAAATAAAAGGCAGCCTTATCACGGCAACGTCTACACCACACCCAGCGCCATCAGCCTTATCATCTATAGAGACCGAGTCCTCGGAAGGCAATGAAAACCTTTTATAGGGTATCACGCCAAGGACTGGCACCCCTGTCAGCCTCTCGAGCTCCTCGATGCCGCCTTTTAATAGCGAGGCATCGCCCCGGAACTTATTAATGATAAAGCCCTTGACGAGCTTCTTATCCTCTTCTGGCAATAGCATGTAGGTGCCGTAGAGGCTTGCGAACACCCCGCCGCGCTCTATATCGCCAACTATGACGATTGGGGAGCCTACGGCCCTGGCTAGCCTGGAGTTTGCGATGTCGCGCTCGTAGAGGTTTATCTCCGCAGCCCCTCCTGCTCCCTCTATAACGATAACATCATGAGCGTTAGCCAGCCTCTCAAGTGCGCCAAGGGCGATGCGCATCATATCGTCCACGCTTCCATAGTATTCCCCTACCTTTCGGTCGCCCAGTGGTTTTCCGAGCACTATTACCTGCGATGTCATATCGCCTTTGGGCTTCAACAGGACAGGGTTCATGTCCGCCGATGGCTCCACCCTGGCGGCGAACGCCTGCATCGCCTGCGCTATTCCCATCTCTCCGCCATCACGGGTGACCCAGGAGTTGAGGCTCATGTTTTGCGCCTTGAAGGGCGCCACCCTGTAGCCCATGTTCTTCAAAATCCTGCAGAAGGCTGCCACTATCGTGCTCTTCCCCGCGTGGGACTGCGTCCCCAAAACCGTGATAAGCCTGGCATGGCCATTAAAGGACATAGCTAATCCACATTACTTTATCTTCATAAACAAAAGTTGGATTGGTATATAAGGGTTTCATCGAGGAGGAATGACGATCCAAGCCATAAAAAGTGTCAGCATGAGTTTTTTAGTTCGGTGATATGGACAGAAATTATTAATAACGGCTTTCTTTATTAACATAATGTTAAGGTAAGCGATCCTAAAAGCGAATGGGATAAAAAAGCAAATGCTCTATAATGGGTTGATAAATCCCCAGTATGCCATTCAAAAACTGGCGTGACTGAAATCAACATTACACCGCAAGGATATGGCGATTATGCCTTATACTGGTCCGGCGAATATAGAGATTCAAGTCACATAGCATAGCGAAGTAAAACCCCACGCTTCTGGCTCTCTAAGATATTTTCATTAAATTTCTATAAGCAATTAAAAAATTAACATTTAAATAGATGGCCTGTATAAATATAAGGGATTATCATGGAAGCGACAATCCTTGGGGTCCAGCTAGACGATAATGACGCTTGCGTGCTGAAAATGGCCTTTGATGTAAGAGATAAAAAACCCAATTATTTGACGGCCAGCAAGGTCAAGGGAAAAGAGGCCAGCCTTGAGAAGCTGATAAAAAGCGGATTTATTGTTAAGTCTATCGCCCGTAAAACAAGCCATTATTCGATAAGCGAGAAGGGTATAGTGGCATATAACATGCTGCCAAAGGAAATGGTTAGTGTTGCGGGGGCGAAAAAGGGTAAAGGGAAAAAGGACGAGCTGGCGGAATTGAAGGCCACCGTCGAAGAGATGAACAAAAAGCTCGACAGGATATTATCGCTACTGGGCGGAGCAATGCCGGCAGAAGAGAGAAAATCGATGGATAGGGCGGATGCATTTGAAAAACAGCTCATAGAGGAATACAAAAAGCTCAGGGCAAGAGAATTCCTATCCGACGGCAAGGTCTGGCACGACCAGCTCAAGAGAATAATGATGGAGCGCTACCAGTACAAGGACTACGAGTACGACGAGCTTTTACAGCAGCTAAAGCAGGAAAAGCTCGGCATGATAAGCCTCTCCCAGGGGAAGGATAAGACCTGGATAGAGATAAGGGCTTGATGCGCATGTCCGGGATAGACTCGCTAATCAAGGACTTCTACACCCTACAATCGGGGCTGGTCCCCCAGAATCTTGATAAAATCTACATAGACAGGAAGCTATCCGAGAACGCCATAATAACCAACTATTATACGAGGTATCTGGGCAATGGGAGGTTCTCAGACCTCATAAAATCCGACCTGGACCATGTGTTCACACACCAGGCGCCCCAGCTAAGGCCGATTATCGGCTCGCTGGGCGGTGGCAAATCCACATTGGTGGCAGCTATAGAGAGGATAGCGCGGGAAAGGTACGGCGACCACGCCGCCATAGTAAAGATAAACATGAGTGACTTCCATACGATTGACCCGGAAAGCCTCACCCGCGCCGTATACCAGGAAATAGTCATACAGCTTAAGCCGCATCTAAAGTCAATGATAAAGGAGGCGGGCGAGAAATCGTATACCCCATCCTTCATCACTCCGGAGATTATCGCCAACCTGTGCTCGGAAGACAGGTCGGTTGCAGAAAAGGCCTTCCGCTCGCTGCTGGGCTCGGATAAGAGCAGCAAGGAAGAGATACCTTATATCATCAAAGGCCTGCACGAGTTTATAGTCAACCTCTTTTCGAATACGAATAAGATTCTCATCATCCTGTACGATGAGGTGGACATCTTCGTCAAGCTAAACAAGGATAAGTACCCCTCCACCATAGATAGCTTCACATACACCTTCTTGAGGGACTTCACCGACCCCCACCGAATCGATAAGCGCCCCATCTACGTAGTCTTCACCTGCGAGAGGGAGATGTACGAGTACATCAAGAATAAGTGTGAAAACTTCTACAGGGTAGCATACAACAACGAAATCATAATGAAGCAGTTCTCCGATGAGGAGCTATTCGAGCTTGCGGATAAGATATATGAGAACATCATCGTCCCAATCTTTGAGAATAAGGCCAGGATAAGCCAGTTGCCTAAAAATGACATTCAGGGCATCATCGACGGGATAAAGGCACGGCCCCTCCTCAACGAGACCATACCGGGGTATTTCATAAAAGACTATCTAAACGAATTCATAAAGCGGTACAGGCTCGACTTCGAGCAGGTCAAGAACGCTACGAAGGCTTACGAGGAGAGGGCGTTCGATGAGTTTAAGGGGTATCTAAATAAATTAGGCGGGTGGACTGGCTTTACGAGGAATAAGGTGGTGCAGGGCTACAATTTTGACGGGTATGCAGAAGTGCTAGAGCGAGGAATCCCTGTACGGCGAGCATACGGGGAGTTTACCACGAGTACGGCAAGCCCCGAGAAGGTCGAGAAGTTCATAAACTGGCTAAACAACCTCGAGAAGGCCGGCCAGTTTAGCCAGGAAAAGGGCGATGTCGCCATTTTTATATCTCCTGGAATCTCGCCCAAAGCCGAGGAGAGGGCTAAAGCATACGGCCTCAAATACATACGGTTTTTAAACGGCGTGCCATTGGTTGAAAAGAATAAAGGCTCGTCCGACAGGCTACTTTTAATTAAAAAATCCATACAGAAGCGCTCTGAAGGCTTTTCGAGAAGGAAATTTAAGCATATATTAGCAGATGTGAAGCATGATGTGGCCGGCATTGGCGAGGCGGAGGTTAAGCAGGCGATAAGCGAGATGATCAAGGAAGGCAGCCTAAAAGCAAAAGATGTCTCGATAACGCCCGATACTTATATCAGCTTTAATTTTAGCTCATCTCCCAATTTTGGATGAGGCGTTATGCTGGCGGCCATATTTCAGCGCTGGCCTCTACGACGGCCCACTATTATCCATACATTTTAATGTCATCCAAAAAATATTTTTAAATGACCGGCAACCGTGAGGCCTAAAATTCACTTTTAAAATTACCATTAAATGTAGCATGATCAATTAAGAAAGTATTAAATATTAATATGTTATACCTTAAGCTACAGAAAAACAATACAAGGGGTTAAATCATATACTAAGGGATGGGGATGTAAATGGATTTCGTGGTAAATGAGATAACGAAAAGGTTGTACGAGTATCTGGCAACAGACGTACACGGCATCAGGAGGGTTGTGCTTCAGGCGTTCGTAAAGATGAAGAGCCTGACCGCCGACACGCTTCACAGGATGCTTAGGGAGCGTGGCTTTTGCATCACGCTGAAGCAGGTCACCGCCATGCTGGGGGTCATACACTCCAAGCTCGGAATACTTCACGCCCACAAGAACTCATATGACTCCAGGTACGAGTACAGCCTGAAGGAGAAGTATGAGGGAATTGTGAGGAAGGCCCTGGCATCAATTTAAAATAGCTCCTTTTGTGTTTATTCTTTTTTGTATGGGTATATTTTATGTTTATGTTATAGCCTTTCGTGGGGACGAGTTTTTAATGGTACGCCACGCGAGGCGAGCCTGGGAGATGCCAGGCGGTAAGGTGAACGAGGGTGAGCATGCGGAGGACGCTGCAGTCCGGGAGTTCCAGGAGGAGACCGGATACAGCGTTACTGCGTTAAAATTGCTGGAGGCCGAGGATGATGGGCTGGTCTACGTGGGCAAGGTGGGCGAAAAGCTGCCAATAACGCCCAGCTCGCTCGAGATTGCAGAGGTCGGGTTTTTCAAAGAGCTGCCCCCCGACCTATCATTCCCTCGGGTCGAATACAGGCGCATGCTCGACGTTGCCAGGAAACACTAGGCGAACGCGGCGACGTTTTAAACCACAAGGGACACCAGGTACACCACTACGTTTTAAACCACAAGGGACACCAGGTACACAAAAAAAATTATTTCCTAAAGGGGGCTTCGCCCCTTGGAGACCCCTCAATCCTTGTTAGGCAAATCGTTTGGTTTAATGATAAAAAGAGAAATATCTAATAAATGAAGATAATATCTAATATCTCCTAATAGCAGGGGTCTCTCAGGGGGCGAAGCCCCCTTGAGTAATAAAAATCCTGGTGTTTTTTGTGTACCTTGTGGTGTTAAGGTGAGCCGCGTTTTATCCACCTAATCCTTAAAGCCACACAGCATCATTTCTATAATTCGGGGGCTTTTATTGTACCATCCATCGGGAGTCTATCCGGCAATGCCGACCCCTTTCAAGAAAAATGGGGAACTGGACGAGACCGGCCTGAGAGACCTCGTCATACACCTGGAGAGCGCGGGGGTTAACGGCATCCTCGCAATGGGCACAATAGGAGAGTTTGCAATGATGAGCGAACAGGAACGGAGGAAGGCTGCGGAGATCATCATAGGGGCTTCCAACCGGCTCGAGGTAATAATCAACGCGGGCTACGCATCGACGCGGGAGACGGTCAAGATGGCCTTATTCTTAAAGGATTTAGGCGTGGACGCCATAGTCGCCGTGGAGCCCTACTTTTACCACCCTTCGCCCGCGGGCATGGCCAGGCATTTCCTCGCCATAGCGGAGGAGACGGACATGCCGGTCATTGCGTATAATATCCCGCAATTCTCGGGCAATGGCATCACGCCGGGCATCCTGGACTCCCTTGTGGAGGATGTCAGGATAGTCGGCATCAAGGATAGCGAAGGGGACGCGATGAAGCTGGCGGAGTTCATCAGGAGGGCGCCTCGTGACTTCTCGGTCATGGTCGGCTCTGACCCGCTGGCAGCCTACGGCGTGTGCATGGGCGCAAGGGGCATGATGCTCGGTAGCGCGATGCTCGCGCCCGACGTCTGCATCGAGATGTACAGGGCCGCGCTTGATAGTGACATGAAGAAGGCGTTCTCCTTGCAGAAAAAGCTGAATAATTATATAAAGGCTATGAGGGTCGGTGCCTTCCCGGCTGCGGTTAAGTACATGCTTTCGGCCATGGGGCTTCCCGGGGGCCATGTCCGGCCCCCTCTGGAGGACTTATCGGATAGGGAGAAAAGGATTGCTGATGGCTATTTGAGAGATGCAAGGGCAATGAAGGAGTTGGTCGTGTGAAAGGGCTTTGGGGCAAGCTGATAAGGGCGAACCTGACGAATGGCAGCGTTGAGGTGGAGCGGATAGAGGACGAGGTGGCGAGGAGGTATCCTGGCGGAAAGGCGCTGGCTGCATACTATGCCATAAGGGAGATAAAGAAGGGCGTTGACCCGCTCGGGCCGGATAATATGCTATACCTTTTCACAGGGGCGCTCACGGGCACTCCTGCTCCGCTGGGCAACCGTTTTGTGGCGGCCACGAAGTCGCCTCTTACACATACTTTTACGGATTCCTACGGGGGCGGCTACTGGGGCCCCGAGCTGAAGTTCGCGGGCTACGATGGCATCATCCTGGAAGGCGTATCCTCGGAGCCCGTGCGCATCCACATACAGGATGATGATATAAGGATGATGAGCGCAAAAGGCCTCTGGGGCAAGGATACCTGGGAGACCGAGGCGGAGATTAAAAGGTTGCATGGCCCGACGAAAAAGCCCCTGAAAGTATTGAGCATTGGGCCTGCGGGCGAGCGTAAGGACCTGCTGGCGGCGATCATCGCAGACGCCAGGGCGGCCGCAAGGGGCGGCGTGGGGGCGGTCATGGGCAGCAAGAACCTAAAGGCGATTAGCGTGCTCGGGAGCAAGAGGCCCCCGTTGCATGACCCGAAGACCATGATGCTCCTCGTAAAGGAGCAGAACGCCCGGCTCAACAAGAACCCCTTGACCGCTGAGTCCCTGCGGTACCGGGGGACGGCTAACATCCTCTCCATGGTGAGCGAGGTGGGAGCGCTACCGTACAGGAATTTCTCCGGACAGCAAAACCCCGGGGCGGACAGGATAAGCGGGGAGGCGATGCAGAAGGCGATATGGAATGATGGCAGGAACTGGCACCCGTGCTGGAACTGCGTCGTGAAGTGCACGCACTACCACGTCCTTGAGCAGCAGGGCTTCGAGGGCAAGATTGACGACGGCCCGGAGTATGAGACCACGGCTCTGCTCGGGTCGAATTGCGGCATCAACGACCCGAAGGCCATCGCCCTGGCTGACTACTTGATGGATGGCTACGGCCTTGACACCATATCCGTTGGGGATACCATATCATTTTTAATGGACTGCTACGAGCGGGGGCTTATAGGAAGGGATATGACTAACGGCCTGGACTTGAGGTTTGGCAATCTGGATGCCTGGATGGCCGCACTCAACGCGGCCGGAAGGGGTGAGGGCATCCTGGGCAGGCTTGTGGCGAACGGCTGCCTCAGGGCGGCAGAGGAGATCGGCCACGGAAGCATCGATTTCGCCCCGCAGGTCAAAGGCCAGGAGATCCCCGCGTATGACCCGAGGAGCGGCCAGGGAACCGCGCTTTCCTACGCGAGGTGTGAGAGGGGCGCCGACCACCTTAAGCCGTGGGTTTTTGGCAATGAGTGGCTTTCCTATGAGGAGAGGACTGACCCCTTCTCGACGGCTGATAAGCCGTCTCTGGTTAAGCGTGAAAGCGAGATGTCTGCGCTTCTCGACTGCCTGTGCGTTTGCCGTTTTGCCGCTAATGAGCTGAGCCTGGAGGATGATTTCATGCTTCTGGTGAATGCTGCGACTGGCTTCGGCTATAGTTGGCACGAGTTCCGTGAGGTCGGCGAGCGGGCTGTCAACCTCGCCAGGGCGTTCGGTGCGAGGGAGGGCATGGGAAGGGCTCATGATTCGCTGCCTAAAAGGTTTGAGTCCGAGCCGCTGAAGGAGGGTATGGCGAAGGGCAACGTGGCTAAAGTCAACGACATGCTCTCGAAATACTATGAGCTGTGTGGCTGGGATGAGAATGGCGTCCCTACGCCCGGGAAGCTGCACGAGCTTGGCCTTGATTTCGTCATCGGCCAGCTAAAGGAGGCGGGCGCCACCCCGCAGGCGGCCCGCGCCTAATTTGACCACAGAGGACACAGAGGATATTTACCACGGAGGTTCACAGAGGACACAGAGGATATTTACCACGGAGGTTCACAGAGGACACAGAGGATATTTACCACGGAGGTTCACAGAGGACACAGAGGATATTTACCACGGAGGTTCACAGAGGACACAGAGAGTTACGATGGTTTCTAGGTGGTTGTGTTTTAGGGGGTTGTGATGGTTTTGGAAGCGAGGGGATATCTGTCTTGCGTTGGACTATTCTTTTATGAGACTAGGTAAGTCTTGCAAGCTAGTATCCCCGGACTTGGTGTTTTGTGTGAAGAGTTTAAAGCCTTTGTCCCTTTTGCTCTCTATATTGTTTGGTTTGAGTGGGAGGGATGGGTAGAAGAGATTGTTATACCTGGTGGGGTGTTTGTTGGAGCGTACAAGTATAGAGGATTTTTGTAAATCTCATAAGGCGTTGAGTCCTGACGTGATACTCAAGCTAGGGCGGGTGCCCATGGAGGAGATGAGGGGGAAGTGTAACATGCTGCTCTCATTGTCCGCCCGGCTAGCCCCTGAAGACCTGCTCGTAGAATCATGACCTGAGTATTGATTATCACGACGTCGTGTATAATGGAAGGAAGAGGCGTCTCAGGTATGGGGTGTGCGGCCTCACGGGGAGGAATAGTTTTCTCGCCATGGCAATCCAGCCGTACGAGCAGGGATCGTGTAACGCATTGATGGTGGAAAAACTTCTTGAAGGACTGACAGGCTCTACAAGGAATCACTCCTGGATGGTGTGATGGTCAAGGATTATCTGATGAGGAGCAGGACTGGGGGAAGCCTCGTGGTGAAGATGCACTTCCAGTACGACCCGGGTAACGAGTACAAACTTTATGTTAGCAACCTCGAAGACGTTAATATAGAAGCCCACTACCCCTACCGGTGGAACATCGAGAGTTGTCTCGCCAAGAACATGGTGGACGCAGTGACGAGCAGCACCAGCATGGCCTACCAGATCCTCCTCAAAACAATCAGCCTCATACTCGCCAACCTCTGGAAACTCCTCGTAAAAACAATGCTAGTATACACGACCATGAAAACTACTACTATGAAAACTTTTAAAAGAATGTTAGGAAGCCTCATCCTGGAAGACGAAACATGGAATAGGGCGAAAGAAAGAGGCTAGTAACAACCCGAAACCATAGGACCGGACGTTTAACCCTTTTTCAACTTAGCACAGGCTATCAACCCACACAAAAAAAGAACAGAATCATGCTTTAACGCTTATACAAACAATCACGAAAACCTCCTTTAAAATCGCATAAAAAAGACCAAACCATAACCCAGCAACCACCTAGAAACCATCGTAACTACTGGACACAGAGGATATTTGTTTCCTAAAGGGGGGCTTCGCCCCCCTCAGAGACCCCCTTTTATAGGTCAATCATTTGATATACAATTATTTAGTATATATACAATTATTTAGTATATATACAATTATTTAGTATAATATGGAAGACTCATAATAAAAAAGAATCTCATTTAATAGGTAGAAGGAGGGTCTCTCAGGGGGCGAAGCCCCCTTGAGTAAATAAAAAGCCTCTGTGTCCTTTGTGAACCTCTGTGGTTCAATTTACTCAGTGTCCTTTGTGGTTAATATCCCCTCTGTGGTGAAACCCACGCACTGTGTACATTGCGGTAAAAACACGAGATAACTGCTTTTAAAGCACCCTACATATAAAAAATCCCGCCACTTACTGAAAATGGGGTGATGCTATGAGAATAGGCGTTGTGCACTGGGCGTTTCCGCCCGTTGTGGGAGGCGTGGAGTCACATCTCATCTATCTTTATGGGGAGATGGCCCGCATGGGACACGAGGTATCCTTCCTGACGGCCCCCCACCCTGCGAGAAGGGATGAGGACGTCGGCTGGTGCAGGGTCATCTCAAACGAGCTGATGAGCATAGGCCATCTACTTAAAAAGCCACCGGGGCGGGACGAGGTCGAAGGCATGATCGAGGGCTTCATAGAAAAGGAGGCCCCGGAGATAGTCCACGCTCATAATCTTCATTACTTTTTTCCACACCATGCGGAGGCGCTGGGGCGCCTTTGCAGGAAATATTGCATCCCCGTGGTGTTAACGGTTCATAATTATTGGGGGGATGACCTGTGCAGGCACCTCCTGAGGGACGTCGGCTGGGACATGGTCGTGGCGGTGAGCTATCACCTGAAAAAGTATTGCATCTTCGACGCGGGGCTGCCTCCGGAAAAGGTAGAGGTGCACTATCATGGCATCGACCTGGAGCGGTATAGGGCGCTCGAGGATAGGGAGGCGCTTAAGGCCAGGCTGGGCCTTTCAGGCCGTAAGGTGATATTCCACCCGGCACGGATGTGCGAGATGAAGGGCACGCTGCACAGCATCGAGGCCATTGCCATGCTCAAGGAAAAGTATCGGGACGTCTGCCTGGTGCTGAGCGGCAACGGTGACACGGTGGACTTTGAGAACGAGCGGCCGGCGTTTAAGGCTTGCGTGAAAAAGCTCGTGGAAGGCCTGAAGGTCTCGGATAGCATCCATTTTGTGAGCATTCCTGCGGAGGAGATGCCATTGTACATGAACGCAGCCGACGTGGTCATATATCCAACGGTGCTTCCGCAGGGGGAGGCGTTCGGAATCGCCCCGGTGGAGGCCATGGCCTGCGGCAGGCCGGTCATCGTCACGGACAGCGGAGGCCTGGCCGAGAGCACGCGGCATGGCATAAACGGTCTCGTGCTGGACTGCGACACCTCGTCGCTGACAGCGGAGCTTGCACGTAGCATAGAGTACCTGCTAGAGCACCCGGAGGCCTGCCACTACCTTGGCGAGAACGGCAGGGAGGTTGCTGAGGAGCGTTTCGATTCCAGGAAGATGGCCCTCAGGATGGAGGGGCTTTATGGCCGGCTCGCCCTCGCAAGGCTCGCCTGTAGAGGGGATGCAGAGGCCCCGCATGAGGCTAAAAAACAAGGCTACAATCGGGCAGAAGTGCTTTTTATGCAGGGTATCTATAAAAAAGCCCAATGAAAAATGGTATAGGGTGATGCTGTGAAAATAGGCGTAATGCACTGGGCGTTCCCGCCCGTCGTGGGAGGGGTTGAGTCGCATCTCATATACCTTTATGAGGAACTCACTCGAATGGGGCATAAGGTCGCCTTCCTCACCTCCCCTCACCCGGAGAGGGATGAGGGCGATTACCCGTGGTGTAAGATAGTTTCTGATGACTACATGTCCATCCGCTATTGTTT
Organism: Methanocella conradii HZ254; assembly: GCF_000251105.1. Lineage (GTDB taxonomy): Archaea > Halobacteriota > Methanocellia > Methanocellales > Methanocellaceae > Methanocella > Methanocella conradii. The sequence continues at coordinate 1,192,507 of NC_017034.1, forward strand.
GGGCGAGGCGGGAGCGGAGAGGCGTATGCGGGTCTACGAGATGATGGAGCGCTTCATAGCGGGCGAAGAGCCGGACATAGTCCACGCCCACAACTTCCATTACTTCGTCCCTGACCACGCCCTATGCCTCGGTGCCCTCTCCAGGAAGTATGGGCTGCCGATCGTGCTCACGATACATAATTACTGGGAGGATGACCTTTGCAGGCGCCTCCTGCGGGACGTCGGCTGGGATAGGATAGTGGCGGTCAGCTATCACATTAAGCGCCCCTGCATCTTCGACGCAGGCGTGCCGCCGGACAGGGTAGAGGTACATTACCATGGGGTGAGGCTGGATAGATACCGCATGGTGGGCGATAGGGAAGCTCTCAAGGAAAGGCTCGGCTTGAAGGGTAGGCGCGCGGTCCTTCACCCTGCCAGGGCTTGCCAGTCGAAGGGCTCGCTGCATAGCATCATGGCCATTGCCATGCTCAAGGAAAAGTATCGGGACGTCTGCTTGCTGTTGAGCGGCAGCGGGGACTCGGTGGACTTCGATAATGAGAGAGAGTCCTTTAAGTCAGAGGCGGCATCCCTCATAGAAAGGCTTGGGGTGGAGGACAACGTCGTGTTCATAAACGCTAGGGGAGACGAGATGCCATTGTACATGAACGCAGCCGACGTGGTCATATATCCAACGGTGCTTCCGCAGGGGGAGGCGTTCGGAATCGCCCCGGTGGAGGCCATGGCCTGCGGCAGGCCGGTCATCGTCACGGACAGCGGAGGCCTGGCCGAGAGCACGTCTCATGGAATCAATGGCCTGGTCATAGAGAGAGACCCGGATACGCTTGCGGAGAGGCTCTCGAAGTGCATCGACCTCCTGCTGAGCGACGTGGAGCTAGCCGAGTACCTCGGGAGAAATGGAAGGGAGATCGCAGTCGAGCGGTTCGATTCCAGAAAAATGGCACTGAAGATGGAAAGGCTTTATCACAGGCTGGTCAGCGGCCACGTAACGCGGGGCAGTGTGAGGGTGGATGCGAGCGCTGCCAGGCCTCTATCCTAAGCTTATGGATGGGACGATAGTCATCAACGAAGGCACGACCTTCATGGTCACAGATACGAGCGGCAACGTGCCGAGAGGCACCCCCCTCGGCCTGTTCAGGTCGGACACCAGGTACTTGAACCTTTACCTGCTGCAGATTGACGATAAGGAGCTCATACCCCTCAGCTTTACCAGGAAGGGCTACATAGCAAATATTTCCCTGACCAACCCTGCGCTAAAGGGCGAAAAGCAGGACATTCCGGAGGGCACGCTGCACATCCTCCGCACCATGTTCATCAGCACCAACTTTTATGAGAAGATGTTCGTGAAGAACACCAACCCCTTTCCGGTAAAGCTGAAGCTGTCGCTGTCCTACGACACGGATTTCAGGGACATCTTCGAGGTGAAGGGGGTGAGCGTACACAGGAAAGGCCTCAGGGCCATCATCGAGGGGGAGGAGGGCAAGAACATCATACTACGATATGAGGGGCTTGACAACGTCATCAGGCGCACGGAGTTTTACTTTAAGCCCACCCCCCAGATATACTGGGATACTGCGCTATTCAACGTAGAGCTGGCGCCTTATGAGACGAAGGAGATAGACGTGGAGGTGGTCATGACGCTTGGCGGCGTCCCGGTGATAAGGCAGGAGTACGTCGAGGCTAAGAAGGAGATCGAGGAGTCCTACGATAGGTGGCAGCGTGGCCTTACCCAGATATCGACGGATAATGAGATGATGAATAACATTATAGATACGTGTATAGTTGATTTGCGCTCGCTTATCATTAATACCAAGAAGGGCCTTCTGGTGCCCGCCGCCGGCATACCATGGTATGATACCATTTTCGGCCGGGACAGCCTGATAACCTGCTTCCAGACGCTGATGCTGAACCCCTCCCTGTCGGCGTCCACGCTCCGCTTTTTGACGCTTTACCAGGGCACTAAGGTGGATACGTGGACCGACGAGCAGCCCGGGAAGATACTGCATGAGATACGGGAGGGCGAGCTTGCCAACCTTCACCATATACCGCATACGCCCTATTACGGCACCGTCGATGCGACGCTGCTATACCTAATACTTCTATCCGAGTACTACCGATGGACGGGGGATACGGGCCTGCTCTCGGATATCAGGTATGGGGCGGAGGCGGCGGCCCGGTGGATGGATGACTATGGAGATATAGACAGGGACGGATTCGTCGAGTATATCCGCATGTCAGAGCGTCTCGGCCTCCAGAACCAGGGCTGGAAGGACTCGCACAATTCCATCGTGTTCTCGGACGGCAGGCTTGCCGCACCCCCGATTGCGCTCTCCGAAGTGCAGGGCTACGCTTATGACGCTAAAAGAAGATATGCCGAGCTATACCCTGATGACGGGTCCGGCAAAAGGCTCGCCTCGGAGAGCGTGAGGCTCAAGGAGAAATACGACGAGGCCTTCTGGCTTCCCGAGAAGGGCTTTTATGCCGAGGCGCTGGACAAGGATAAGCGCAGGGTTGACTCCATCACCAGTAACCCGTGCCACGGCTTCTGGTCGGGCATACTCGCCCCGTCCAGGGCGGAGGCTTTAGCAAAGCGGATCATGGAGCCTGACATGTACTCGGGGTGGGGTATACGGACCCTCGCCTCGAGCGAGGCGGCCTACGACCCGCAGAGCTACCATAACGGGTCGGTGTGGCCGCACGATAATTCCATAATCGCCTGGGGCCTTAAGAAGTACGGCTACTCGGAGGAGGCTAATACTATAATAACCTCGCTTATCCAGGCATGTAAGTACTTCGATTATCGCCTGCCAGAGCTATTCTGCGGGTATCCGAGAAAGGAGAGAGAGGCGCCCATGATCTATCACTCTACCTGCAGCCCCCAGGCCTGGGCGTCCGGCAGCATTATCCTGTTTATCCAGACCATGCTCGGATTGTACCCGGACGCCTCTAAGAACGTTCTATACGTTAAGCCAACCCTGCCCGACTGGCTTAGCATCGTCACGGTAAAGAACATGATGGTCGGCGGCGAGAAGGTCAGCATCGAGTTCAAGCGCGTGAAAGGCGTGACCACGTTTGAGGTCATAGGCAAGGCTGGCAAGATAAAGGTGGAGCCGCTTTAGGCTGCCTTGAAGAATGGCTCCCTGATGCTTACTGCACGCTTTAAGGCGTTCTCGAGCTCCTCATCGCTCAGGCCTCTCACGTCCACGAGGTTGTCGTTCCTGAGCAGGCATGGCTTGAGCTTGAAGTCAGACGTGACCCTTAAACGGTTACAGTTCATGCAGAACTCGGAGTTATCGATGGGCCTGACGACCTCGACCTCGGCTCCCTGGATGAAGTACTTGGCCCTGCGGTGCATCTCCCGGTACACGCACCTGTCCGCCATCGCCTTTAGCGACCTTTCGAGCGTCGACACGTCCGCGTGGCGCTCGAAGGCGCCGTTAAAGTCCATCAGCTCTATCACCTGGAGTATGAGAGGCCTGCCCCTGATGAAGCCCATCATCCGCTCTACCTCGTCCTCGTTTATGCCCTTGAGGTAGACCATGTTGAGCTTTACTGGCGTCAGCCTCGCGTCGATGGCCGCTTCAATGCCTTCCAGCACGCTCTCGAGCTTTCCCTTGCGCCGGGTTATGCTGTCGAACCTTTCGCCGTCGAGCGAGTCAAGGCTGATGTTGACCCGGTTGAGGCCAGACTCCTTTAGCCGCTGCGCCCTGCCCGCGAGCAGCGTGCCGTTGGTGGTAAGGGAGACATCCTTCAGCGGCGGCAATGCCATTAATATATCCTCCAGGTCTTTTCTCAATAATGGCTCTCCGCCCGTAAGCTTGACGCGGTCCACTCCGTACTTCGAGGCGATGCGCACGAGACGGGCGACCTCGTCTACGGTGATCTCATCCCCGAACCCCCGCTCTCCCTCGGCGTGGCAGTAGATGCACTTAAGGTTACACCTCTGGGTGAGCGATATCCTGAGGCTTGATACCTTTCTTCCATAAGGGTCAACGAGGGGTCCTTGCATCTAATGATAGTAGATTCATGGCATTATCAATCTTTTGCCATATACAAAAAATAATATGTAATCTAGTTTGATTGACGCGTACGTCGATGATGCCCGTCCTGGCGGGAGCTATACAGGGCGGCGATATCAGGCGCTGATGGGGCAGGGCGTGAAGCACAGGGCGGTGAGGCCAAACCCTATAGCCCCAAGAACAGCCCTTGGAAGGCCTATACTCTCCTCATCTTCGAGGGGACGGGGGTGCTCAGCGCTGCCTATCAATGCCGTGAATAGCCCCCAGAATATCCACATGCCTCCTTGCGCCCCCATGATAAAGGTCGTATACATGCCAAACGCCATGATGACCGCGGGCAATGCCCTCGATAGCTTATCCGCCCACCGCCCCAGCATAGCGCGGGCCACATGGCCGCCATCAAGCTGGCCGACGGGTATCATGTTGAGGACGGTCACCAGCATTCCAACCCACCCCGCGAACGCTATCGGGTTAATGCTTTCGAGGCTCGTCCCCGGCCGGACGATCCCCGCCAGGAAATCGAACAGCAGAGGCGTCTGAAGCTGGAAATAGGTGGCGTCCTCCGGCTCAATGGCCGGGGCGGGCAGCATCAGGCCTATAACCGTGATAGCGATGGCAACTGCCAGCCCGACCAGCGGCCCCGAGATGCCCACGTCGAACAGCGCCTTCCTGTTCGGCACCGGCCCCTTTTGCCTTATTATGGCACCCATCGTGCCGATGGGCGGAACGGGGAATGGTATAAAGTAAGGCAGGGTCGCGTTGATGCCATTCATCCTGGACACCACATAGTGGCCCAGCTCGTGGGAGCCGAGGACTGCCATGATGGCCAGAGCGAACGGCAGCCCTTTATAGAGCAGAAGCGGCTCGCTAAAGACGTCCACGCCATACATCATGGCGCCCGTGAACGTGGTGGTAATGACGGTCGCGATGCAAAGGGCCGCGTTTATCCATATATTCTCAGGCTTCGCAGCCCTTATGACCAGCACAGTTTCCCCGAGACGTTGCTCTAATACGGCCTCCTTTTTACGCCTGGAAAAATGAGGGTAAAGGCTGCCATAGAGGGTGGCTGTATCTACCAGGGGCTCGCCGAACAGCAGGTCGGCATCCCCAGTTTCCACGGTTTCGTAAAAGTTGAATACCTTTTTTATCGTATCCAGGTCTGCCTGATCCAGCATTATACCTCGACCGTTCCCGATGTGCCGTCCACCGTGACGGCCATGCCGTCCTTTATCGCTTCCACCGGGTTCACGCTTAGGCTATCTACCATTGGTATGCCCGATATTATCGCTCCGACCGCGACGATGGGCTCGGACCTGACGTTTACTATCGCCGCCGGGGCTACGCCGTTCTTCTTTAGCTGATACATGACATATGAGCCGACCGTCGAGCCCTTGCCGCCTGGAAATACGAGCACCTTTCCCTTAACGTTCTTGCCATACAGGGCATGGCCCCTCTCAATTACGTCCCCAGTCTTGGGGTCCACACCGCCTAAAAACGAGATAGGGTCTTTTGAGACGAGCGCTAACCCCATCGCCCTTCCCTTGGAGATTGTGCGCCCTTTATAGATCATCGCATCACCTGCACGCCTCTTCAATGCATTCCTCTGTTGTGCCCAAAACGGCGTCCACTCCGCACATGGATGGCACGTACTTCAACGCCTTTCCAGAGTTGACCATCATCCGCCTGAAGCGGCTGGCCGCCGGGGATACGACCATGCACGTATCATAGATGACCCTGATGCCGTGCCGCCTTAGCTCGTCCACTATAGCTTTGTTTTTAGCCCCGAGTGAGCGGCCAACGCACACCCATACCTCTTTTTTAACGTGTCGCCCATTCAGGGCTGTCAGAATAGCCTCCAATTCTTCCTTTGATGCGTGAGGGCAGCCTAACGCTATCAGGTCCGGCTCCGCCTGTCCACCCATGAGCTTTCTGACGCCTCCCATGTCGACTTCAATCTTGTTCCTGGGCAGGAAATACCGCTTCGGCACCTCCCAATCATCCTCGCTGGCCAGCTCCTGGCGCTCCACCTCCATCCTGTCCGGGGGCAGGATGTATTGCTCTGGCGTCACGTGGAGCACGTGGAATAGCGCGACAGAGCCCGAGGCCGCAAGCGCGGCTCCGAGGTGCTTAAGCTCGTCCTCCGTTGGCGTGCCTTTCAAGTCGAATATCGGTATGCCGTCGCCCACCCTGGGGCCTACCACGTAGCCCAGCGCTCCATATTCTACACCGTGGATAGGCTCTTTGACCCTGACAGTTACTGTAGGATAGCGATTTTCCCGGATGTGAAGGCCGTAGTTGGCAGTCTTTCCCACGAGCGCTGCGGCCAGCGCCGATGGCCCGCCTTCCCTGTTCGTTCGGGCGCCCAGCACGGAGTTTGCGTAGCACACTGCTGACGACTCTGACCACGCTAAATGGTCTCCAAACTTCGGGCGCTCAAGGTAGTATGGGGTACAGGTGCACTCGGCCTTTATGCCCAGCTTTTCATACGCTTTCAGGATCTGCTCCTGCTTTTCGGCGAATTGCCTGTCTATGCCCATGTCTGCCCATGCGTCGCGGTCCATGCCCATTGGGTTCAGGACTGCGGGCACTGCTGCCTTGCCTTCCAGGCTCTCGATCCATTCGAGGCCAGCGTCGCCTATGGTCTTGTACGAGACGCCCGCGATCTGGGCGCTTTTCACCGGTATCAGCCTGTCTGCGCCATAAATGTCGCCGAGCGCCACGAGTATCTCCATCATCTTTTGTAGCGTGGGGCCATGTTCGCCATTATAGATCGCTTCTTCTTCCTTCGTCAGGTACATAAAAAATTCTGATAAGACTTGTGATTTGCTCCCATAAACTTTTTGCTTTTAATGCTGTGTTTAGCTTTTATCTTATTGAATAATGGATGGACTGAATGGGGGAGGGGGCTTCGCTCCGCCCCCCTTCAGGGGTGCGAGGCAGGCATGGGAGGTAAAAGGAATTCCGTCCTCGCATCCACATAGGCTCTTGGTGGTACATCATAAGACATGGCTTATGAGAAGGATGCAGAAAGGGCCGGAGCCTTTTAGCGTTTTTAAGGGGGGGGGTTAGGCGCCCCGGCCCTGCCGCATTCTGGTGATATCTTCTGCTCACAACACAACTACGCCCTGGAACAACCCAAAGGCAATAAACAATAGCAATGGCTTGTATATATACTTTTTCGTTTAAAGTGAAAAAAATAGCTTACTCAACCGCTAACGATTAAAAAAATTTACCTGGCAACCCGCTGACGATTCGCCATCCACTTACCATACCGCTCCTGAAGGTCCTTACCAATCGTCTGAACGTTACCGCAATCATCGCACACGGCAAACTTCTTGCCCTCGGACTCGAACACGACGATCTTAACCTTATGGCTCGAGCACTTCTGGCATACCAGCTGCTTCAGCTCAAACCCTCCGGTTTTTCAGCTGGCCACCCTGGGCTCGTCAAGCACTCTTTCCTCGCTTTTATAGTCCTC